>CAZKYC010000023.1:0-51913 GCA_964556895.1 uncultured bacterium
TAAGTAGTTATGGATTTGTAATACTATGCTTTTCTCTGCAGACAGAATTTCAATTGATTTACAACAAACATTGATCATGAATTGAGTTGACTTTTTATTTGACTTTTTTAATAATGTTAAACGATGTACGACACTCTGTTTTTTATTCATCATTATGAACTTAAGGATGTAAGTCATTGCGCCTTTTTTATTTACCCTTACCGGCTTTGTTAATCGCTTCAATTCCATTTCATGTTCATTGCGCCCAGCTTGACGCGTCGACACATACAGTTGATTTCACAAAAACAATCTACCCCATTTTTGCGCGATCATGTATCGAGTGTCATGGTGAAAGCCAACAACTCGCGAACCTACGTTTAGATGGAAAAGACGCCGCCATGAAAGGCGGCTGGAGCGGTGAAATCATCAAGCCGGGCGAACCTGATGATAGCCTTTTGGTTACACGAATCGCTGGCGACTCGATGGGGCCTCAGATGCCGATGGGGGCGGAGCCGCTCAGCGATCATGAAATTGCTGCAATCAAAGCGTGGGTCAAACAAGGCGCTGACTGGCCTGAGCAGGTGGGTGCCCAAAAAACCATCGTGAAAAAACACTGGGCGTATCAACGCCCGGTTTTTCCCTTGCCGCCGATTCCGTCGAACCCAAAATGGGCGCGCAACCCAATCGACCGGTATGTGTTAAACAAACTGGATGAAGAAGGCCTTTCACCATCGCCCGAAGCGTCAAAAGAGACGCTCATTCGCCGCGTCTATCTCGACCTGATTGGCCTGCCGCCTGAGCCGGACGAAGTCGACGCCTATCTCGAAGACGCTTCTGATAGCGCCTACGAAAACGTTGTGAATAATCTTCTGGCTTCTCCTCATTATGGTGAACGCTGGGCGTCGCATTGGCTTGACCTCGCCCGCTTCGCCGATTCGCATGGGTTTGAAAAAGACCGCGCCCGCGAGATTTGGCCCTTTCGCGATTGGGTCATTGAAGCATTAAACGACGATAAGCCGTTTGACCAATTCACCATCGAACAAATCGCCGGCGACATGCTGCCTGGCGCCAATCAAGATCAAATCGTTGCGACTGGCTTTCACCGAAACTCAATGATTAACGAAGAAGGCGGCGTTAACCAGGAACAATACCGCATTGAGGCCGTCATCGACCGCACTAACACCACAGCGTCAATCTGGCTGGGCGCGACCATGGCCTGCGCCCAATGTCACACCCATAAGTACGATCCATTCACTCAAAAAGACTATTACCGATTTATGGCGTTCTTTAATAACCACGCGCCGGAGATTCGGCAAATCCAAAGTTTTGAAGCGCGAGCCGATGGCCCAACCGTCACGTTGTATACACCCGAAGAACACCGATTGATTGATGAAATTCAACCCCAGATTGATACACTCGACCAGACGCTTTCAACCATGACGTCAGCATTAAAAAAAGAAAAGGCGAATTGGGAAGAGCAATCACGCTTTGACGCCTTGTCATGGATGGCGTTCTTGCCCAAGAAAGAGGTCAACATCCCCAAAGACGTGATGGCGATTTTGTACACGCCGCACAGCAAACGAAGCGAGAAACAAACCAAACGATTGGCCAACTATTGGCTTTCTATCGCGCCGTCACTCAGCGACGAGCGGCGCCTGCGCTCGAATCTTGCCAAGCAACTGCCAAGGAGCGTCCCAACCACAATGGTCATGGCTGAGATGGAGAAGCCGCGAGAGACGTTTATCTTTGAAGGCGGCAGTTATCTATCCCCTGGCGAACAAGTTACGCCTGACGTTCCTCGCGTGTTGCCGCCGCTGCCGCCCGACGCTCCGCGCAACCGTCTCGGGTTAGCGCGCTGGCTGGTGAGTGAGCGAAATCCACTTACCGCCCGCGTATTTGTCAACCGCGTCTGGGAACAACTCTTCGGTCACGGCCTGGTCAAAACGACTGAAGACTTTGGCGCGCGAGGCGAGGCGCCGGTAAACCAAGATTTGCTGGATTATCTTGCGGTTCGGTTCATGCAGGATGGGTGGAGCGTGAAGTCATTGCTCTTCACCATTGTGACCTCCGCCGCCTATCGCCAAGATTCAACCATGACTGAAGAGGTGTGGGAAAAAGACCCCGACAACCGTCTTCTCGCCAGAGGGCCGCGATTTCGCTTGCCTGCCGAACATATCCGCGACCAGGCGTTGGCCGCCAGCGGTTTGTTGAACCCAAAAATTGGCGGACCCAGCGTGTTTCCGTTTCAACCCGAAGGTATTTGGAACATGCCCTATAGCAGCGAAAAATGGACTATGAGCCAAAACGGCGACCAATACCGTCGTGGGGTGTATACCCACTTACAACGCACGGCGCCATACCCCGCGTTCACCTCATTTGACGCTACCAGCCGTGAAATATCCTGTACGCGCCGAATTCGCACCAACACGCCGCTTCAAGCGCTGGTTACGTTGAACGACCCCGCATTCTTTGAATCGGCCCAGGCACTGGCGCGGCTGATGAAAGACACTGCTGAAGACAAGATTGAGTCAGGGATTGAATTCGGTTACCGCCGTTCAATTGTAAGGTTGCCGACCGAGGCGGAGACAGACCGGTTAGTTGACTATTACCAGTCGATGTTGGCGTTTTACCAAGGCGACAATGAGAAAGCCAAGAAGGTTGCAGGCGACGATTTTGGCGATATGACGGCCCAAATGGCCGCCTGGACCATGACCGCAAACGTGATTTTGAACTTAGATGAAACCTTGAACAAAACCTGATGAAGGATTTGGCCGGAATGAAAAATAATAACAACGAAGCTCAGATTCAAACGGTCAAAGAAGTCGAAGCGACCACCCGCCGTTATTTCTTGCGTGAATCGGGGCTGGGATTGGGCGCGATTGCTCTCACATCCTTGCTTCAACAATCCGGCTATTCCGCGCTAAAGGCGCCAGCGAACCCGTTGGCGGTGCGCCCTCCTCATTTCGCCGCTAAAGCCAAGCGTGTCATCTTTCTTCACATGGCGGGCGCTCCATCTCAATTAGATTTGTTTGACCCAAAACCCACGCTCAATCAATACAATGGCGAACCTTGCCCGGATGAATTTCTAGAAGGCGACCAGTTTGCATTTATTCGCGGCACGCCGAAACTACTTGGCTCACCATACGAGTTCAAACAACACGGCCAGTCAGGCGTGGTAATTTCAGAGCTCATGCCTCATTTGGCTGAGATCGCCGACGACATCGCGGTCATCAAGTCGATGCACACCGACCAGTTTAACCACGCCCCGGCGCAATTGTTCATGTTGAATGGGTGGTTTCAACCGGGCCGCCCCAGCATGGGCTCATGGCTGACATACGGCCTGGGGACCGAAAACAGTGACCTACCGGGATACGTCGTATTGACCTCAGTGAAACAGCCTGACGGCGGCAAATCGTGTTGGAGCAGCGGTTTTTTGCCGACCATTTACCAGGGCGTTGAGTTTCGCTCTAAGGGCGACCCCGTCTTGTTTGTATCAAACCCTGACGGCGTACCTCACAACATTCGCGAAGAATCTATTGACGCTATCAATGACATCAACCAAATGTCGTTTGAGAAAGTCGGCGATCCTGAAATTCTCACCCGTATGGGGCAATATGAATTGGCGTTTCGCATGCAGAGCAGCGTACCTGAACTGATGGATGTGTCGAAAGAGCCAGAGTCTGTCCATGAAGCCTACGGAACGCAGCCAGGCAAAGCGTCGTTTGCCAACAACTGCCTGCTGGCGCGGCGCTTGGTCGAGCGCGGCGTGAGAATGGTGCAACTTCATCATTGGGGGTGGGATTCTCACGGGACAGGTACAGGCGACGATATCATGCACTCACTGCCGCAACGCTGCCGCGAGACCGATAAGCCCATCGCCGCGTTGATTAAAGACCTTAAACAACGGGGGCTTTTGGATGAAACCCTGGTCGTGTGGGGCGGGGAATTTGGCCGCACCCCCATGAATGAGGCGCGCAATGGCTCGACCTTCTTAGGCCGCGACCACCACCCCCACGCATTCACTATGTGGATGGCGGGAGGCGGCGTAAATGCGGGAACAACTATCGGTAAGACCGACGACCTGGGTTATCATGTTGTCGAAGATAAGGTGCACGTCCATGATTTACACGCCACCATTCTTCATTTAATGGGGATTAACCATACCCAACTCACCTACCGCTTCCAAGGCCGCGATTTTCGACTTACTGATGTGTTTGGTGATGTTGTAGACAAACTGACCGGGTAAAATCTACAAAAAAGAAGGGTTTAATTAAGAATATTAATAAATTATATTTGTAGATTGATATTCCTCCCTCATACTAGCGAAAAATTAGCACCTGCTTAACGCTATCTAAACAAATCATCTGTTAAATCTTCAATTGAATTCGGCGTCTTGAACACAATCATCTCAGCTTGTCTAGTCAACTATAGCTGTGAATAACAGAGGTTATACGGTTGGATTTTTATCCTAAATCTCAGTCCGTAAGGCTCTGGATTCTTATTTTATCGGATTTATGAATGTTCTGTCTGAAAACTGATTTTGGATGGAAAGGAGGTAAGGCGACGACCAATTTAACTCAATCATCCCAACCATTTAACGTATGAAGCATGTAGGAACCACGACGTATATACTAAAGAGGAGAAATGATGATTCGATTCAAGAATGTAAAACTGTTTGTTATGGCTGCGTGTGTAGCGATGGCGCTGCCCGCTTCCAGCCAGGTGTTACTCGAAGAAAACTTTGACAGTTTGACCTTGGTTCCGTTCGCGGAAGAAACTGGCGGCGACGGTACAGACGTCAGCCCTGACGCTCCGGCTGGCTGGGTGGTTGATAACAGCCAGATGCCTGCCGCGACCAGCAGTGAAGACGACGGCGTTGTTGACTGGTATGGCTGGTCATTCGCCGACCCTCAAAGTTGGGCGAACGCCGCTGGCCAACGCCGTCAAGAATTTGTTGACGGTCTCGCCCAAGGCGTTGTCGCGATTGCTGACTCAGATGAGTGGGACGACGCGACAAACAACGGCCCGTTTCTCGGCAGCCTGATCACGCCTTCGATTGATCTCTCAGGCGTTACAGGCGCCACTGGACAATTAACTTTCGTATCCAGCTGGCGCCCTGAAGGCAGCCAATTTGGTTTTATCTACGCCTCGTTTGACGGCGGCGCGGATGTCCAAATTTTCGAAATGAGTTCGAACTCTGCTAGCCCCTTCTATCAAGATGATAACTCAATCAGCGAAATCCTCGCGGTTCCGTTCAATATTCCCACGGGCGCTGGCGCGATGACCCTTCGCTTTGAGTATGGTGGAGGCAACAACTGGTGGTGGGCGATTGATAACGTTCGCGTCGCGGTCGAAAGCCCGACTCCATTGGCGTCACGTTCACTCAGCGCTCCCTCATTCATCGTTGGCGAGCCGGTTAACGTCACATTGACGTTGTCATTGATTGAAGGCTTCACCACCGACACACAAGTTGTTGAAACGTTGCCGGTCGGCTGGTCGGCTTCAAATATCAGCAATGGCGGCGCGGCGAACGGCAACGTAATCACCTGGAACCTCGCAGGCATCAGCGGCGAAACCGTATTGACCTATGACGCGGTCGCTTCTGACAGCACCGCTAGCAACGTGTCAATCAGCGGTGAAGTGGGCGGTTTGTTGGCGGTCTCTGGTGAATCTGTTCTGTCACAAATTTCCCCAGTGGGCATCTTCGAAAACCACCTCGATGTTGGCGGCCCAGGAGCCGCAGGCAGCGCTACATTTGAAGGCGACACCTACATCATCGAAGGCAGCGGCGCCGACATCTGGGGCAGCGCTGACCAGATGCACTTCGCTTACGTGGAAATGAGCGGCCCGTTTGTTATCACCGCCGACGAAGTGTTTGTTGATCCCCTCAGCAGCCAGTCGGATTGGGTCAAAGCGGGCTTCATGGTTCGCGACAATTTGACTCCAGGTTCAGCCAACGCCTTCGCTGCTGCCCGTGCAGACAACAATTACCGTCCCCAGTTCCGTTCTATTCAAGATGCGGGATCGGGCGGCGTTGATCCACAAATTCCGTTCAACGTTCACAACGGTAAATTTGAGTTGGAACGCTTGGGTAATACCTTCAATTTCTACTACACCAACGGAAACGGTGAACGCATCTTCCACGGTTCGACCACACTGACCGGCATTTCTGATCCTGTCTTTGTTGGTTTGGCCGTTACCTCACACGAAGACGGTACGCTCAGCGCGGCTGAATTCATCAACGTTCAAATCAATCCTTACACATTCACCACTGAGCGCGTCTTGCCAGCGGCCAAGTTCCCCTGGAAAGGCGGCCTCGACGGCATCCAAGTCAAAGCCACTCCTCAACCAGGCGAATCGCCCAGCATCACCGTGACGGAAACCGCTCCTGAAGGTTGGGTTTTGAGTAATGTTGTAAAAACAATTGGTACAACCTCTGTCTCAGGCAACACCATCACCTGGACGATTCCTTCACTCGACGCCGAAGCGACATTGACCTATGACGCTGACTCGACTGGCGATGAAACATCTGCTGAATGGACAGGCAACACAGTCGGCGGCGATTTGAACCTCTCTACACCTGGCCCGCGCAAAGTGTTCGCTTCCGCGCCTGAAGGCTTCCAGACATTATTGTTCGAAGACTTTGAAGACCTGCCCTTAGGACCGGCGGTTGACGAAAACCCGGCCAATGGCGATGGAACCGACTGGACCCGTGAAACGCCCGAAGGCTGGACGCGCTTTGATGACGTGCCTGGGTTCGATGATCCAGAACAAGGCCGTGAAGAGTGGAAGGGCTGGTCATTCTCTGACATCGGCTTCTGGCAGAACGCAGACGGCCAACGCCGTGCTGAGTTCACCTTCGGTCAAGGCACTATCGCTGTCGCCGACCCAGATGAATGGGACGACACTGGCCACGATCCTGGTACATACAACACCGACATCACAACGCCACCGATTGACATCTCAGCACGCCAGTCAAATGAAATCATCTTGACCTTTGATTCGTCTTGGCGTCCAGAAGATACTCAAAGTGCACGTGCTCAAGTCTCTTGGGATGGCGGTGACCGTGAAGATATCTTTGTCTGGTTGTCAGACTCATCATCACCACAATACAAAAACGACGATTCAACCAACGAAGCGTTGTTCTTTGTCTTGACGCCTCCAGTTGACGCTCAAACCGTTCAGTTTACATGGGGCATGTTTGACGCGACAAATGACTGGTGGTGGGCTATCGACAATGTCGCAGTCGCTGCTGACACAGGCGCTGTCCAAATTCCGACGGTTTCGCTTCCTGTGATGGAAGACTTTGAAAGCGTTGAGTTGGGACCGTTCGTCAACGAGAGCGGCGGCGACGGCTCCGATTGGACCAGCACGCCGCCGTCTAATTGGACAGTAATAAACGACCTGCCTAGCGGTGGTTACATCGAATGGGCTGGTTGGTCATTCGCTGATAAAGACGCGTGGGCGCAAGTTGACGACCAACAGCGATCCAGCTTTACAGCCGCGAGTGGCAATGTTGCGGTCGCTGACCCAGATGAATGGGATGACGGCGGCCCAGGCGCTGGTACGTTCAACACCTTCTTGCGTACGCCATACATTTCATTAGACGGTGTATCTGCCAATGCCGTGACGCTTTCATTTGATTCAAGTTGGCGTCCGGAAGATGACCAAAAGGTTCGCATCGAAGTGTCATTCGACGACGGTGCTCCGGTTGAGTTGCTGCGTTGGACGTCAAACTCCGCCGACGCGACCTTCCATCCTGACGCGGTCAGTGAATCAATCACTCTGAATGTCGGCAACCCGGCTGGCGCGAACAAAATGATGATTTCATTCATCATGTTCGATGCGGGCAACGACTGGTGGTGGGCGATTGACAACATCAACATCACTGAAAGCACGCCGATCATGGATTGGACGCTGTATTAAGCGATACGGAACTGATTCGTTATGGGGATGCCGGGAACGGCATCCCCATTTGACTTTTTAATGGATTGCTGATTGACTTCATCTAAGTAGCTTTTGAAATCAAATTGAGGTGAAATGAATGCGTAGCACAACAAACGCTTTTACGCTGATTGAACTATTGATAGTTGTCGCCATTATTGGGATATTGGCAGCGATTGCCGTGCCCAACTTTTTGAACGCTCAGCTGCGGGCCAAACTGGCCAAAGAAACCGCGCAGATGAAAACGCTGTCTGACGCGCTTGAAATGTATCGCATGGATAACAACGCGTATCCCAATGACCATGACCTTGACGCGTACAATAATGGCCGTGAACACGGGTTATTTAGTTTGACGTCTCCTGTGTCATATATTGCCACGGTTCCACAACAAGTGTTCGTCAACGTCAAACTAAACGCGTCTTTAGGGTTTGGCGATAGTAACGCATATGGACAAGGTGGCCGGCCTGACTATGAAATGGGCAGCGGTTCTGACAATTCAGGCAAAGCGCGAATACACGCCTGGAGCCTGATGGGCTTGGGCCCTGACTCAGACGATGATATCGGTACGCACGACCCGTTTCCATTTGGCGTACATATTCGTCCTTTTGATGTTACCAATGGATTGCTTTCAAACGGTGACAGTTGGCGGGTTGGTGGTGAATTTCAGCGCGGTTGTTTCTCAGTTGGTTTATTACCAGGAACCATTCAAAAATACGAAGGCGGCTGTTCGTAGATTCTAGAGCGTTTGTCAAAAAAATGTGCGTAAAGCGCGCCCGAATCCGCCGCGGCGGACAGCGATAGATACAGTTACATAAACTCAATCCGCACATAATTCTGGCAACCACTATAAACCATAAAAAATTAAAGGCGGTGGGATTTCCCACCGCCTTTTTTGTGACTATGTTCTCTGGAATTTAGATTGATAGCTTTTCGAAGGCTTCATCTAATCCGCGGCGCATGATCCAGGCTTGGTCGCTGGCGTCATGGGCTTTTTCCATCTTGGCGAGCGCTGTCATCAGCGGCGCCTTGACTGTGCTGCACACGGCGTCGCTGCCGGTGATGGCTTTGGCGGCCATGGTGTACATCGCTGCGCATCCCGCCGCGTTGCCGTGATTATACATCGGGACGCCGTGATTGATTGCCATACGAATCATCTTGCGCGCATCGTCAGCGCTTGAAACTTCTTTGCTCGGCAAGATGACCGAATCGATGACATGAATCACGCCATTGCTAGCGTTGATGTCAGTCTTGGCGATCTGCGAACCATTCACAAACGCCTTGCCGTCTTTCAACGCGGGTTTAAGCGCCAGTCCCGCTAGTGAATCAAACTTCTCGGTCTTCAATACAGTTTCTGAATATGCGCGGCCTTCGACCACATGCAGTTTGAGAATCTTTTGTAGATGGGCTTTGTTTTCTGGCTTCAGCAGAGACTCAACTGTGCCTTCGGGCAACTTCGCGAATGCGTCATCAGTCGGCGCGAATACGGTGAATGGGCCTTCGCCAGAGAGAACTTCAGCCAGACCCGCTGCCTTAGCGGCGGCGATCAATGTGTTAAAAGCGCCCGCGCCTGCGGCGGTTTCGACAATGGTTTTGTCTGACGGCAGGATGACTGAATCGATAACATGGATAATTCCATTACTGGTATTGATATCGGTTTTGACGACTTTGGCGTTATCGACCATGACGGTTTCGCCGTCAACGCTGATACTGGCGCGCTGGCCATTGACGGTTTCAGCGCCGCGTAGTTTGACAACATCTTTGGCTTTCACTTTGCCCGCCACAACATGGTAAGTCAAAATTGCGACGAGTTTTTCTTTGTTCTCGGGCTTGAGCAACTTCTCGACTGTACCTTCAGGTAACTTAGCGAATGCGTCATCGGTCGGCGCGAATACGGTGAAGGGACCTTCGCCCTTCAATGTTTCGACCAAGCCAGCGGCTTTGACCGCGGCGACCAAGGTGTTGAACGAACCAGCCGACACGGCGGTGTCAACGATGTCAGCCTTGGCGTGTTGTGACGCCACGGCGGCGAACGGCAAAAATACCAGTAAGGCTGCGATAGATAATACGGGTACGAGTTTGCGAATCATTCTAATCTCCTGAATTGATATTTGGTTTTCTTTATTCAATCTTTCCTGCAACTTCTAAAGCAAAGAAACTCCTTTCATTAAGAATCTTGAATGAACGTTATAACATCCATTGTACCGATTGGGTTATGTGTTTTGCAAAAAATTCATAGAAAAAATAAGAGAACAAATAGCCTCTTTTGTCTTTTTATAAAATAAAGGGTGTTAAAACGTTCACTCTGGAGGCGAGTAATGGTGGTGGAGGCGAGAAAAAAGGCGGTGGTTAACCACCGCCTTCCAATCAGGTTATCGAGATAGGGTTTACTTACACGTCGCAGATTTCGACGGCTTGTCGCAGGGAATCAAACTTGTTCTTGGCGCCAAACTCGTGGGCGACAAAGCCCTGGAATTTTCCTTCTTCGGTCAGTTTGGCGATGGCGTTCATGATTCCGGTGTAGTTGAGTTCTTGGACGTCGTCCATGTCTTTCCGGCCCGGGTTGCCTGCGGTATGGAAGTGGGCGATGTATTCGATATTGTCGCGAATGGTGCGTATGATGTCGCCTTCCATAATCTGCATGTGATAGATGTCGTAGAGCAATTTAAAGCGCGGCGAGTCGACCCGCTTACACAATTCGACGCCCCACGAGGTGTGGTCGCACATATAGCCGGGATGGTCGACCTTACTATTTAATAGTTCCATACACATGGTGACTCCGTGGTCTTCGGCGATCTTCTTGCCTTCCATGAGAAACTTGTAGCAGTTGTCCATACCTTCTTCGTCGCTGATACCTTTGCGGTCGCCCGCCATGACGATGACATTGGGCCAACCGTTATCGGCGGAATCTTTTACATTTTTCTTCAATGTTTCCAGATATTTTTTGTGCATCTCCGGGTTGTTGA
Source organism: uncultured bacterium (assembly GCA_964556895.1). Lineage (GTDB taxonomy): Bacteria > Hinthialibacterota > Hinthialibacteria > Hinthialibacterales > Hinthialibacteraceae > Hinthialibacter. The sequence continues at coordinate 10,887 of CAZKYC010000023.1, forward strand.
GTCCATTCTTGATTGAGCCGGCGCCGGGCGACATCGAAGAAATCATGCCATGTTTTTTTAACGTGGCCCAGTCGCCCTGGCCGACCAGGTCAACGCCAATGATGCCCATCTGTTTGATGGTGGGAAGAAACACGTCCCAGTCGTATTTCCGCCAAAAGCCGCGAGTGACGCATTGTTTGATACGGCCCTTCAATTTAGCGGGTTTTGCCTCGCTGGATTCACCCGGTTTGGTGATGAATGCAAACGCGGATCCTGCGAGTAGGCTTTTCAGTATGCCTCTTCGTTTTACGCTTGGTTTTTGGTCCATGGTCGTCTCCTTGTATAGGAAATTATGCCTGCTTATAGTGTTGATTTGATAATTCCGCCAGTCGTTGCGCCGCCTGTTCGGCGGTGATGTCGCGTTGTGGTTCGCTGGATAGTTCGTACCCTACTTGAAATTTTTTCACCGTCGCAGACCGCAACAGAGGCGGGAAGAAGTGTTGATGCATCACCACGCCGCGATGGGCCTCGCCGTCGGTCGGCGCCTGATGAATGCCCATCGAATAGGGGAACGAAACCTCAAACAAATTGTCGTAGCGAATTAGTAGCGCCTGCATGACCGCCGCCCAGTCGGCGATTTCTTCGTCGTGAAGTTCAAGCATGTTTCTCACCGCGCGTTTGGGCAGAATTATGGTCTCAAACGGCCACACCGCCCAATGGGGAACCAGCCCGGCGAATGAATCATTCTGACAGATGATTCGCTTGGCTTGATCGAGTTCCCATTCAAGATAATCAGTCAACATGGGGGTTCCATGTTTTTTGAAGTATGACTTTTGTGATTGGGCTTCCTTGGCCTGCAAGGTGGGGACGTTATGGTTGGCCCAGATTTGGCCGTGGGGATGAGGGTTGCTGCATCCCATGATGGCGCCTTTGTTTTCAAAGATGGTGACAGACGAGATGTCAGGGCGCGCGCCAATTTCGGCGAACTGTTTTCGCCATAAATCAATGACGGTGATGATTGAGTCGACATCCATCTCGGCCAGGGTCAAATCGTGGCGCGGCGAAAAACAGATGACGCGACAGAGGCCGGTTTCGGGTTGTTCTCTTACCAGGCCGTTGCAATGTTTTTGTTCGGGTTGAAGAGGCGTGTCAGGAAGCAACGCCGAAAAGTCATTGTCAAAGACAAAGGTTGAATCGTAGTTTGGGTTTTGTTTTCCATCGGCGCGTTTATTGCCTGGGCAGAGATAACACTTGGGGTCGTATTGAGGCCGGGTGTCAGGCGCGGTCTCTTCTACCTGGCCCACCCAAGGGCGCTTGGCGCGGTGGGGGGAGGCCAACACCCATTCTTGAAGCAGCGGGTTCCAGCGGCGGTGTGGGTGGTCATTGGGGTTAAATTCGGTCACGGGTAGTTCCTTGCTAGGAGTCATATCCATTGGGATGGGCCTGATGCCAGTTCCATGCGCTGGCGACGATATCGTTTAAGTGGCTGATTTGCGGCCTCCAACCGAGAACATCCTGGGCGCGTTGCGCTGAGGCGGTCAGCCGGGCGGGGTCGCCCGCGCGGCGGCTGGCTTCTTCGGCTGGAATAGGACGGCCTGATACCGTGCGGCAGGCTTCGATCACTTCGCGAACGGAGAACCCCTGCCCGTTGCCGAGGTTGCAGGTGATGCTTTCGTTTCTGATGGATTCGATCGCCAGTCGGTGGGCTTCGGCGAGGTCGCTGACATGAATATAGTCGCGAACGCAGGTCCCATCCGGCGTGTCGTAGTCGGTTCCGAAAATAAAAATTTTCTCTCGTTGGCCGAGTGCGACTTGAAGCGTCAATGGAATGATATGGGTTTCAGGGTCATGGTCTTCGCCCAGCGTTTTTGTTGCGCCCGCTGCGTTAAAATACCGCAAGACGGCGTGATTGATTCCATAGGCTTCTTGATAACTCTTTAGAATATACTCGAACGCGAGTTTAGAGCGCCCATACGGATTGATCGGCTGGGTGCGGCTGTCTTCTTGAATCGGCCCGTCTTCGGGGTTGCCATACACCGCTGCGGTCGATGAGAACACGATGCGCTTCACATCATGATCTCTCATCGCGTCTAATAAGACGCGCCCGCCTTCGACGTTGTTGTGAAAGTACTTATCCGGCTGAGACATTGATTCATTGACCAGGCTGTAGGCGCCGAAGTGCATGACCGCATCAATTTTGTTTTGATCAAAGACCGACCGCACCGTTTCTTTGTCGCGCAAGTCGGCTTCAATAAATTTGGCTGACGCATGCACCGTTTGGCGGTGGCCTTTTTCGAGGTTGTCAAAGACGAGTACGTTATAGCCGTGTTCGATTAACATGGATGCGGCGACGCTGCCGATATAGCCTGCGCCGCCAATGACTATGATTGAGTCCGAAGTGGTCATTCAAATAGTCCTCGGGGGTGTATTCATTACCGAACTGAAAACTGATAGACCGTAGTAGATGTATAGGTTTCACCCGGTTTGAGAATGGTTGAAGGAAAATGGGCCTGATTCGGCGAGTCAGGGAAATGTTGAGTTTCTAAACAAAACCCATAGCGGTGTTTGTATACTTTACCGCTCTTGCCTGCGAATGTTCCATCCAAAAAGTTGCCGGAATAAAACTGAACGCCTGGCTCGGTAGTGTAGATCTTCATCTCGCGGCCTGATGTCGTTTCATAGACCGAACCCACAAGCGACAAGACGCCGTATGGATGATCAAACACAAAGTTGTGGTCATAGCCGCCGCCGAATTGAATTTGCTCATCATCGGCGTTGATGCGCTCGCCGATCTTATGAGGAGATGTAAAGTCAAATGGCGTCCCGTTGACGCTCACGATTTCTCCCGTTGGGATTAACGTCTCATCCACGGGCGTCGTCCAGGGAGCGTTTAGCGTCAGGACATGATTGAGAATCTCGCCGTTTCCTTCGCCTGCGAGATTAAAGTACGAATGGTTGGTGAGGTTCTTCGGCGTCGCCTGGTTGGCTTCGACTTCATAGTCAATGCGAATGGCGTTGTCATTGGTCAGCGTGTAGGTTACTTCACAATCAAGCCTGCCCGGGTAGCCTTCTTCCCCATCTGCGCTTCGATAAGAAAACTCAATGGATGGCTCGTCAGATTTACTTTCGATGTCGGCTTTCCATACTTGCTTATCAAAGCCTTTTAATCCACCGTGGAGGTGGTTGGGGCCATTGTTGACCGCGAGGGAGTGGGTCTTACCGTTGAGTTGGAATTTTCCGTTGGCGATGCGGTTTCCGACGCGGCCCACGACGCAGCCAAAGTAAGGGCTTTTTTCTTCATACTCTTTAATGGAGTTAAACCCAAGAACCACGTCGCCGAGAGCGCCATTTTTGTCAGGGACTTCAAGCGAAACGATAGTGGCGCCGTAGTTCATGATTGTCACCACTACACCATTGGCGTTGGTCAGCGTATAGAGCTCAACGTTTTTGCCGTCGCTTGTCTTGCCAAACTGTTCTTTTGTGATTCCAGCGTTCGCCATTGATGGTAACGCAGTCACGATGATTGCCCCCAATATAAATATTGACACTCTCTTGGCCATATTGATCTCCTGTAATCCCACTATTAACTTCGCATAGAATAAAACATCTCAACTCAAAAAGTTAGTTATACCCTATGGCCCATATCGTCGGGAAGATGTTGAAAGTTATTTGTGGACATTAACTAAACTTGAATGCCCAAAAAAATGGACGAGAAATAAATTCCCGCCCCAAGTCGCCATCATCTGAATTGGTTGGAGATTTTCGTTTTCAGTCGTGTTTCAGTTTGATTTTCAAATGGGGAAGGGGTTAAAAACATAACGTTCGCGTATAGCCGACAACTCCCCATATCATCAAAACAACTCACTCAAAACACATACATATACTATGTGTTAAGAGTGAGTTGAATCACCATTTTGCGAAAAAGAATCGCCAATTTTCGAAAAGAGAATATGGTAGTAACTTATTATTTTATAGGTGTTAAGTAATCCTGAATCGACCAATTTTCGACATGGGAATTCTCAAGCACGATTTCGAGCGTGTTGTTGCCAAACAATGAAAATGACTCGCTCGCGAAATCATAGATAACCATGTAGGTATCATTGGTTTCTGAGTCATCTACCCAAATAACCAGACGGTCATCCGCCGCTGTCGCGCCTGGCATGACAGTAACGCCGCGCGCGTTTAACAGGCCCGTAGGGACATCGGCGTCGCCGTTGTTTTCATCAATGGCGTCAAACAGGTTCCCTTCTTTGAAGAGAATAGCCGAGGTCGGGGATGAGAAATCAAAGCCGCTGCCTGAGTTTGTCCATGTGACTTCGATGATCTGGTTTTCGCTGAACGCGCCAAAGTTTGACAAGTAAACAATGATCGTGTTTTCGTCAGGTTGACGGATGGCGAGTCCATTATGGAAATCGACCGAAAGTTCATCCGTATTCAATCCTGCGCCAGCGGAACCGATGTCGTTCCATGATACGCGTGTGGTTTGTGACTCAGATGTGAGGCCTTCGACAATGATGAGTTCGTCTTCGCCAAAGCCGCCTTCGGGCGATTCGTCATAAAGAAAGTACAGCGTGTTATCTAACGCGATCAAACCCTGAATACCCACATTGCCTGCAATCGAACTGGGGGTGATATCAATTGTGTTCGGGGAACCAAGAATGTCTGATATTAAGTGAACTGTATCGTTGGCGCGGTCGGCGACAAGAGCGTCAAATAATCCGTTTTGTTGGATGATCGCCAGGTCTCTCACATCGGTTAAATTGGCTAGCGCTTCGCCGTATGACGCGGTTTCTAAATTCAATACAACCACATCGCCCGCGCCTGTTGGAGCACTGCCAGAGATGCCCAACAACCAATTGGCGCCGTCGATATATCCGATGGCTCCGGTACCTTCAAGCGCGACCTCGGTGAAGGTTGCTCCAAAATTTGACTCAACATCTAAAAAGATGAAGTCGCCCGCAGTGGCGTTGTTGGTGAATACAATCGCGTTGGGCGACGCCGCCAACGAGCCAAATTCGGGGCCAATTGAAACCTGGGCCATTGCTGACGATGGAACGATTGCGACGATGAACAGCGATAAATACCATTTCAATTTCATGTGTTACTCCTGTTATGAGAATTTGCTCTAAATTTTATCATGAGTGTAGTAGATATTCAAGCGACTATTGTCATTTTGAAGGGAGGGGGCTGGTGGAATTGCTTTCTCGTATAGATGGTTCACTTCACTCCATACGTTTTTCTGAACTGCAGCAGGCTCATGTTTTTTTCGCGTTGAAAATAGCGTGAGATATGTTCATTGCCGTTGAACCCCATCGATAGAGCGATTTGTGATACGGAAAGATTGGTTTCAATCAAGAGTTGTGCGATTTTGTCGGTTTTGACTCTGCGAATTTCTTGAAGTATGGTTGTGTCCAGTTGGTCGCGAAAGCGTTTTTCTAACACCCGCCGTGACAACGGGGCAGCGTCGACAACATCATCGACGCAGATGTTTTTATTTGAGTGGGTTCGTATAAAGCGCACCGCTTTGGCGACGTCTTGGTCTTCTATCGCCGTCATATCGGTCGAAAAGCGTGGGGCGACATGTGACGCGTAAATGGTGATTTCTTGGTCATTGAGGTTTTCGCCGTTCATCATTTGATCAAGAAGCGCCGCGCCTTCATAGCCTGCCCGTTCGAAATTCACCGAGACGCTTGAGAGCGGCGGGTCAGACAGTTCACAAATCAATTCGTCATCGTCAACGCCAATGATGGCGATCTCTTCGGGCACTTTACGTTCTGCGAGTTTGGCCGCCTGCAAAACTTGTTGGCTGCGGTCGTCGTTACAGCACATGATCCCAATCGGGGTTGGCAGCGATTTGACCCATTCGACCATATAGTAGAGTTCATTCTCCCAGGCCAACCTTAGCGGATCAGACGGTGGAGAATAGGTTTTTGTTGCGAACCCCGCCGCAGCAATTTGCTTAGTAAAGCTTTCACGGCGCTCAACTGACCAGGGCTTATCATCAAAGCCGCAATAGGCGAACTGTTTTAACGCACTTTTGAGTAAGTGATCAGCCGCCATGCGGCCTATCGCTCTTGAATCAGTAATAATGTTGGGAACGCCTTCGACTCGCGGGCAGTGGTGACAGAAAACGATCACCGGGATGCTGAGTTGTTTTACTTCGTCAACCAACTCAGAGTCGCGCATGATAATACCGTCTGTGTTGAGGTTTTTTAGCCTGGGCAAGACTTCGCCTAAACCGCCTGGCTCCCAATAGAATGTCCACGGGCCATGCAAGCGCGAATATTTCACAATGCCGCGCAGGAGCGCCCGGCCAGAAATACGAGAACTTTCAATCGGCAGTACAACCGTTTTCATTGCAGCTATCCCCATTCGCGTTTAGGCGGGATTGAAGGAGGTATCCGATTATACTGATGGTTTTTTTTGATTCAACGTAGCAATATCCATAAGCGTTTCTCGTGGCGGCGATTTTCTCCCCGCCCACTTACCTCCCTATGGTGCAGGCCTGCGGCCTGCACCGCAAGATCAAATTGAAAATCGCCTTAGTAGCAAGTAAGGTGGCGATGAGAGTAGCGAATCCCACCAATGAAAGCCATTCAATAACTGGAGGTGGTTTAATCTGGCGTGGATACATTTCTCGTCGCTTCAGTGCGGCTCCGCTTTGTTGCACAGGCGCTCACAGAGATGCACCCGCGCCAAGAATGGTATCGACATTAGAAAACGCGAAAAAAGGCCAGTGGTCGTTCCACTGGCCTTTCGGTGAGTTATGTATTCTAGGTTATGCGATTTCCCAGCCGCGGCGGTATTCTTTGCTCACATACTGATTTGCTTCATTCTTATTTGTGAAACGCATGGTGGGGCCGTCCCATAGCAGGGTTTCATAGGGGTAGCGAATTGAGATGTTGCCCATCACTACCCATTCGGTCAATGGGCCGGCGTGATCAAAATTTGAGCTCGCCTTTGAGCCAGTCTTACAAGAGCGGATCCAATCTTCTTTGTGCATGCGGTCGCGGTCGCCGCCGCCAATGACGGGAATACGGGGGATGATCTCTTGGGGCTTTTTGAAATTTTTGATGATTTCGCCATTGGCCGCTAATACGTTGCCTTCTTCGCCTTTCATAACGATTAGGCCCTTTTCGCCGACAAACATTGTGCTGGTTGATTCGCTGAGCAGGTTGAGCTGCTCTGAATAGCCCTCGGGCAATTTGGGTTTTAGTTTGCCGTCATACCAGGTTAGAGTTAGCGCATCAAAGTTGCCGCGTTTGGGGAACTGATATTCAATGATGGCTTCTGTTGGATAGGTCTGACTGTTGGCGTCTTTTTGATGGATGCACATCACGCTGGTCGGGTATTCTAACTGAAGCGCTTTGACAACCGGGCTGAGGTTATGGCAGGCGATGTCGCCTAACGCGCCGCAGCCATAGTCCCACCAGCCGCGCCATTTGAATGGACAATAGCCTTTGTTATAGGGGCGGTATGGCGCGGTTCCCAGCCATAGGTCCCAGTCGAGATAGTCAGGCACGTCTTGTTCTTCAAGCATATTCGGGATGCCTTGCGGCCACCAGCCGATGGGGCGGTTGGTCCACGAGTGGACTTCATGCACCTGGCCGATCATTCCGCTCCAGATCATTTCTGCGACCTCGCGGTGTTTTGCCGTGGCGGCGCCTTGGTTGCCCATTTGGGTCGCGACGCCGAACTGGTTGGCGGTCTCGCGCAACAAGCGCGCTTCAAACACGGTGTGGGTCAATGGTTTTTGCACATAGACGTGCTTGCCGCGCTGCATGCAATCCATCGCGATACAGGCGTGCATGTGGTCTGGGGTTGAGATGGTGACAGCGTCGATCTCAGGGCAGTCGTCTAACATCTTGCGGTAATCTTTAAACTGTTTGGCGTTGGGGTAACGGTTGAAGGTCCCGCCGCCGTGGCGCCAATCAACGTCACAGAGCGCTACGATGTTTTGGCTGTTGCAGGTATCGACGTCGCTTGAGCCTTTGCCGCCGATGCCAACGCTGGCGATGTTGAGTTTTTCATTGGCTGATTGATAGCCGCTTTGGGCGAGCGTTGTATTGTGGGTTCGCTGGGTTGCGCAACCGGCTGATGTTGCTGCGGCGGAGGCAAGAAGAAACTGGCGTCGATTGAATGATGATTTCATGATATCCCCCAGAAGAAGTATAGTTAAAACTGTTATAAAGCATTTATCCACACAATGTCAAGCAATCAACCCTATCGCTTGATTCAATAAGGAGTTTCGTTTTAGTATCCGAGTGTATCTAAAATAAAAAAAGGGGAGACGATCAATGCGGATTCATTTCATGGGAGCGGCTGGCGGCGTGACCGGCTCCATGCACCTCATCGAAGTTAACGGCAAGCGCATATTGTTAGACTGCGGGTTTTTTCAGGGACGGCGTGATGAAAGCAACCGCCTGAATCGCAATCTCCCCTTTTCGCAGCAAAATATCGATTGCATGGTGTTGTCGCACGCCCATATCGACCACAGCGGCAACATCCCTCAACTCGGGCGCGGATATGACGGCAATATTTTTTGTACGCTGGCGACGCGCGACCTTTGCGCGGTGATGTTGATGGACAGCGCCCATATTCAAGAAAAAGACGCTGAGTTTTATAACAAAAAAATCGCCCATAGCCCCGATGAGTTTATTTCGCCCATCTACAGCTACGCGGATGTCGATAAATGTTTAAAGCAATTTGTAGGGATCAACTATGAGCGCCCGTTCCATATTTGTGACGGGGTAAGCTTGACGTTTTATGACGCAGGGCACGTGCTTGGTTCAGCCGTCGTAGTGTTAGACATTGTCGAAGACGGCAAGAAGCGCCGGCTGGTCTATAGCGGCGACATCGGGCGCCGTATGAAGCCCATTCTCAAAGACCCGGTCTATATTAACGACGCTGAGATCATGTTATTAGAAAGCACCTATGGTAACCGTGAACACGAACCCATCGAACTGGCTGACGACCAACTCGCCCAAGCCGTGAATGACATTTACGCCCGAAAGGGCAAACTGATCATTCCCAGCTTCGCCTTAGAGCGCACTCAGGAGATTGTCTACTGCCTGAGAAAACTGCTCAAAGAAAACCGCATTCAACCCATCCCGATATTTATTGACAGCCCGTTGGCGATCAAAGTGACGGAAATTTTCAGGCTGCACCCTGAATGTTATGACGAAGAAATTATTTCGTTATTTACCATGCGCGAGGACCCGTTTGAGTTTCCAGGGTTGGAAATGTCGCGCAGCAAGGAGTCGTCACAGGCTCTCAATGATATGTCAGGCCCGATGATTATTTTGTCGGCGTCAGGGATGTGTGAGGCGGGCCGCATTCTTCATCACTTGCGTAACAATATTGGCGACCAGAACAATATGATCTTAATCGTGGGCTTTCAGGCAAAGAACACCTTGGGACGAAAGATATTGGAACGCCATTCGACGGTGCGCATCTTTGGCCTTGAACACGACCTTGAGGCTGAAGTACGCGTTATCAACGCCTATAGCGGCCATGCCGATCAACATGGCTTGGACGCCTTCGCCCACGCGTCGAAAGACACGCTGAAGCATCTTTTCTTAGTCCATGGCGAGTCTGAGCAAAGCAAGGCGATGGCGGAGCGTTTAAGCCAGAATGGGTTCTCGAATATCAAGGTTCCTGAACGCGGCGAGCATGTGGATGTATAACTAGTGAGTGTAAATTCTATCAAGAGAAGTACAGTACCTACTATCGGAATTATGTCGGTTAGAGCCATTCGCTGAAAGTTTTTGCATTATGGAATTGACAAAAAAAGAGACGTATTTCATCGCCGTATTTACGGTGATTTGTCTCGTGTATTTCTTGATTAGCTACATGTTTGATCAGATCATCGATTTGGCGTATTACGACGAACTGCAAGCATTGTTTGTCCCCATGCTTCTCTATCCATCATTCCACTATTCACGAAAAATTTTTTTGGTCAGCACGGGCCTGGTCCTCATCACAATCTCAGCGACAGACTTGGCGTTTATGAATGACGCGGCTGGCGGTATTAGAACGGCTGCGATCGTACTGGTCGGCGTGTTGCTGGCGCAAGAGATCATTTACCGAAACGCGCGGGTGCAACGACGATTAAAAGAAGAAAATGAACAAATCACCAAACAGCTGGAAAAAACGCTCGACAAAGTGCGTCGCTTAAGTGAAATTTTGCCGATGTGCGGGGTCTGTAACCAACTTCGCACTGACGACGAAACCTGGAGCGCGTTTGAGAAGTTTCTTAAGAAAGAATTAGACGTCGATCTGATTCATGGCGTATGTGAAAATTGCCTTCGTGAAATGATGGAAGACATCTCCGTTAAGAAAATTCAAGATTAATGGCTTATCTGGGGTTTGGATACGTTCTCTCAAATTGAATTACAATTTCCAGACACGATCTCAAAGATGATTTTTTTTATCGCTGTATGTGGCATGGGTACAACTCTGCTCGCTTCGGCGCCGCTCCGCTTTGTTGCACAGACGCTCACAGAGTTGCTCCCATGCCTGAGTTGGATTGTCTATTATTGAAAGGACGAATATCGTTTTTTGCCCCAATTCCAGGTCATCCAGCAAGGGAAGTACTGAAATATCGGAAGAACCAGATTAATCAATCTGACACCGGCGTTGGCTCGCTTGTTTTCTGCGCCAGCGCGACCCACCCGTTATCGGTATACACCGGGGCGGGCCAAATCTGGCCAACTTGGCGAATTCGATAATACGGCCGAGTATTTAAATCTTCGAGTTTTCGTCTGAACCACCAGTGGACAGGCAGGATATTTAACTCGCGGAGTAATACAGGATGAAACGAGTAGCGTTTTTGCAGTTTCATCAGTTTCCCTCATATCATAAACGCGCCAAAGCGCAGGTATCTTAATTAACGTATGGTGTATGATCATCGTTTTGTCTTGATTAGCAAGTGTAACATAAATACACCGCAATACACCGCCAACTTTTTAATGGAAATTTAATTTAAGCCATTTATATCTTTGCAGTTAGGTTAACCCGTCTAATGTCCATGGCTCACGCATGGGGCGTGACAGCAGCCAGTTGGCTGGTGGATCGCCGATAAATTCTTCCTTGTCAGGGTTCCATCGTAATTTTCGTTTAAGCAACATGGCGATATGGCCAATGTGGGCGATGGTGATGGTGCGGTGGCCGATTTCAGCGGGGGCGTAACACTCTTCGCGCGATTTGACGCAATCAAGAAAATTGCGTTGTTCGCCTTCAGGACAGGTATAGAGTTGCACCTCGTCGTCACCGATCTTTTCTTTCAGAATTGATTGAGAGCTCGCTTCTAAGTCAGCGCGCCAGCCGTTGTTGCCGATCCAGCCATCTTCGCCGATGAATTTCAAATAGGGGTTGTGTGATTCGACTGTCATGACGACGCCGTCGGCGAAGGTGTAGCGAACAATGAAATCATGGGCGACGTTATAGAGGCCGTCTTTGGGGAACTTGCCTTCGCCTTCGATTTCGACGGGGCCAGTGTGTTCGGTGTCATGCCCCCATTGGGCGAGATCAATCATGTGGGCGCCCCAGTCGGTCAACTGCCCGCCTGAGTAGTCGAGTATCCAACGGAAGTTCCAATGGCAGCGCGCTTGGCTATACGGGCGAACCGGCGCCTGGCCCAGCCACATGTCATAATCAAACCCTTCGGGCGGTTCTTTGACCTGCATGTCGGCTTTGCGAATACTTGGCTTGCCCGGCAGCCCGACGTGGATTTCTTTGAGTTTTCCAATACGCCCGTTACGCACCAGCGAACACATGCGGTGGTAGTTTTTGTCGGAGCGGTTTTCAGTCGCGGTTTGAAACACGCGGTTGTGTTTCTTGATGGCGTTAGCCAAGACGCGGCCTTCGACAACAGTCAGCGAAAGCGGTTTTTCGCACATCACGTCTTTGCCCGCCTGGACCGCCATTACCGAAGGGATGACGTGCCAATGGTCGGGGGCAGCGTTCATGATAGCGTCGATATCGGTGCGGGCGATGACGGAGCGAAAGTCGTTGTAGTCGTCGCAGCCCTTGTAGGCGCCGCGTTCTTGCATGTCAGCGTAGCGCGTCTCGATCAGGTTCTTGGCTTCGAGCCTGCGGGAGCGGTCAACGTCGCACACCGCCAGGATGCGGCAGTCAGGCTCGGGAAGAAAGCGCTTGATGTTGCGGTTGATGCCGTGGTCGCCTGTGCCAATGACGCCGAGGGTGATTTGGTCGCTGGGCGCGACCTTTCCGTCGCGGCCTAAGACGGATGAAGATAAGACCATCGGCGCAGCGGCGCCCATCGCAGCGATGGAACTTTGGCGAAGAAACGAACGGCGAGTGTGTTGGGTTGAATTAGACATGACCATTTCTCCCACAATATAACTTAGCAATCATTTAATCATTTCAACGATGCAACTGATAGGTTTGAATCATTTCAAATTATACTTGAGATAGAAAAACAAAAAGAATTTGAATCAGTCATCCATTCATTGGGCGGGACCGTGGTTGACGAGTCGCTGCCCTGGAGAGACGCAATCGGTGAAGCCACGCCAGGAGAACAGTTGAGAACCGCGAGTAGCGTTAGAGAAATGACTCAATTGAAATTAGCAGACCTGTCTGGCGTGCCGCGCCGACATATATCTGAAATGGAGAACGGGAAAAGAACGATTGGGAAAGCACACGCAAAAAAAAATGCGTGTGTATTGAATTTCGATTATCGGTTATTTCTTTAGTATACTTCAGTGACTTACTTCTAACTTATAGCCCGAATGCGGTTTTGAATTCGTGGAAGTGGCGGTTGTCTTGAGGGTTGAGCAGGGTGACGGCTTTTCCGGTGGCTCCGGCGCGCGCGGTGCGGCCAATGCGGTGAATGTGGTCTTCGGGCGACATGGCGAGGTCGTAGTTTATCACCAACGCAACACCTTCGATGTCTAGGCCGCGCGAAGCGACGTCCGTTCCAACTAATATGTTATAGCGTCCTTGTTTAAACATTTCGACGGCGCGCATGCGGTCAGCCTGGTCAATGTCGCCATGAATGCGGGTGGCGTGATAGTTGTCGCGCTTCAGCCGCTGGCAGAGTTTTTCGGTTTCGCGTTTGGTCGCGACAAAGACGATGATGGGGCCGCTCTCTTTGTCGAGTTCTTGGCGCAGGCGCTTGTCTTTTTCTTCTAAATTTCTGACGCGGACAATTTCCTGTTGGACGGATTTGAGCGGGGTCAGGTCAGGCGCGCCGACGTCAACGAAGACCGGGTCTTTTAACTGGACGACGCGCATCTTTTGAATCTCTTCGACCAATGTCGCTGAGAAAAGCAACACCTGCGGCTTCTCATAGAAACACGCAAAGATGTCTTTGATTTGCGGCATGAAGCCCATGTCTAACATGCGGTCGGCTTCGTCAAGAACAATGATCTCAGCGCAATCAATGCGGAAGCGCCCGCGTGATTGAATATCGAGCAGGCGCCCGGGCGTTGCGATCAAAATATCGGGGGATTCTTTCAATTGGACGATCTGGTCGAGAATATGGTCGCCGCCATAAATCGCGATGGATTTCAAATCAGTATCAGCAATAAGTCGATCAACGACTTCGGTGATTTGAACGGCCAGTTCTCGTGTGGGGGCCACGATCAGGCCGCGTAATCCTTTCCCCGGTTTGTCTTTAAGAAGTTCAATCATCGGCAGCACAAATGCCAGTGTTTTTCCACTTCCGGTTTGGGCGCGGCCTACCACATCATGCCCTTTTAAAATGTGTGGAATCGCGCAGCCTTGGATGGGGGTGGTTTCTTCGAACCCCTGCTTTTTAATGTTTGCCAATACATCGTCAGACAACCCCAGCGTATCGAATGGGACGCGCCACTCGCTCAGGTCGACCAGGGCTTCGTGTTCGCCGTCGTGTGAGGGGCCGGGAGCGATAATGGTTTCTGGCTCAACCTTAACAGGCTTTTTAACGAGTTCGCTGATGCGCTCCAGGGTTTGTGGGTCTGTATCAGACGCCGTCAAGACTCTGTCTTCAACTTCACATTCGTTGAGTAGCTGAATGGCTTTTGGTTGAAAGCGATCGTTTTTAAGCCAGACGTAGGCCGTTTGATCGCCATTCGAATTTTTCTCTAGAAAAACCCGCTTGGAGTGAATGCGGTTTCCGTCAAGCAACGCTTTAATTATATCTTCGGTATAGCGTGCTGGTATGTTTTGTATGGTGATCGCAGGCGTTTTAGGCATGAATGACTAGAGATACTTTCCTATATGATATTGTTAAATGTAGCCACACCCTTCGCGCCGTCAAGCCGTTGCGCCTAGACCCGGCGCGATCAGCTGTTTACATTGTGCTATCAGAATTTGTTTGATGGAGGATATCGGGATGGAAAATTCAATGACACGCAGACACTTTTCGGCTTTGGCGGCGACCGCCGCAGGGGCCGTTTTACGTTCACCAAAACCAGTACACGCCAAGGCGGGAGTCAAGATGTTCCCGAATCTAGGCATGGGGCACCTGCGCGTTACAGGCGATTTGAGAAAGTCGGTCGAGTACGCAATCGAATTTGGTTTTGGCGGCGTAAACCCCAGCGTTGGCGATTTGGCCAAGATGAGCGACGCCGAGCGGGACGAGTTTGTGATGATGATGAAAACCCATCACATTCAATGGGGCGCCAGCGGCCTGCCGTTTAATTTTCGCGTCGACCAAGACACTCACAAAAAAGGTATCAGCGCCTTGCCCAATCAAGCCAAAGTGCTGCAATCAGCAGGCGTTACCCGCGTCTCAACCTGGATCATGCCGCGCCACAACGAATTGACCTACATGCAGAACTTTAAACAACATCGTGACCGTTTGGGCGAGGCGGCGGTGATTCTCAAAGACTACGGCATGCGTTTTGGGTTGGAGTTTGTCGGGCCGCAGACCCTACTGGTCGGCGGGCGCTATCCGTTTATCCATACCCAAAAAGAAATGTTGGAACTCTGCGATGCGATCGGTACGGGCAACATGGGGCTGCTCTTTGACGCCTGGCACTGGCATTCGTCCGGCGGCACCGTCGAAGAAGCCAAGCAATTGACCAATGACCTAGTCATCAACGTTCATGTCAATGACGCGCCCAAGGGGGTTGCGCTCGAAGATTTGATTGACCAAAAGCGCGAGTTGCCGTGCGCCACTGGTGTGATTGATATGAAGGGTTTTATCAATGCGCTTCAAGGGATTGGCTATGATGGGCCAGTTACGGTCGAGCCGTTTAATCAGCCATTGTGGGACATGGACGACCGCGCCGCGCTCAAGAAAACCCAAGAGTCGCTGGATTGCGTCTTTGGCCTGATTGAGGTTTAAATTGATTCAGAAGCAAAATACCAACGCCCTCGTTTTGAGCGAGGGCGTTTTTTTCTTGTTAGCAGTTGAAAGAGAGTTTCACCATGAAAAACCCCACCGTGTTTCTTGACCGGGATGGGACCCTTATCGTCGATGTCGGATATCCCAAAGACCCAAATCTGGTGGAGCCGCTTGACGGGGCTATCGAGTCGATGAAGGCGCTGATTGACAAAGGCTATCAACTTGTCGTAATCAGCAACCAGTCGGGGGTAGGGCGGGGCATGATTTCGCCCGAAGAGGCCAAGAGCGTTCATGACCGTTTTATCGAAGTGTTTGAAGAGACGGGCGTGACATTCGCCGATGTGTATTATTGCCCACACGCGCCCGACGAAGGCTGTGAGTGCCGAAAGCCGTCTCCGTATATGTTAAACCAGGCTGACGCGGACCACGGCGTCGATTTTTCGCGTTCATGGATGGTCGGCGACCGCCTGGGCGACGTGCAAACGGGGAAAAATGCGGGCTGCCGCGCTATCCTGTTTAGAAGCCAATATGTTGACGATCCGGGCGCCTTGCCCGACGCCGTGGTCGACGGCTGGAATGAAGCGTTACCGATCCTATTGAAGGCAAGAGACGAAATTCGTGAAACCTCTTGAATCAATTCTTGAACGATTTGTTGGACTGAAGGTCCTCATCATCGGCGATGTGATGCTTGATGAATATATCTGGGGCGATGTTGACCGCATCTCGCCCGAAGCTCCTGTGCCAGTCGTCGACATTCATCACCGCACTTGGGCGCCGGGCGGCGCCGCCAACGCCGCGGCCAACATCCAAAGCCTGGGCGGCAAGGCGATGTTGTGTGGTGTGACCGGCGCTGACTATCAGGGCGATAAGTTGCGCGAACTGCTGCAGGATTGTCAGGTCGGTTTTGATGGGTTGGTTTCAATTCAAGGCAGGCCGACTTCGACCAAGACGCGGATAATCGCACGCGGCCAACAGATGGTGCGCGTCGACTCAGAGTCGCGAAAACCGCTAACGCGTGAATCTGAAGGCCCGCTGGTTGATTTCGTCGAATCAGCGATAGAGCAACACGACGCTTGCATCTTGTCAGACTATAACAAGGGCGTGTTGTCAGAGCGCTTGTCACAGTTCGCCATTCGCGCAGCCCGAAACGCCAATAAACCAGTTGTTGTTGACCCCAAGGGGGTCGACTATAAAAAATACCGTAACGCCACTGTCATCAAACCTAACACCAGTGAAGTCGAAGAAGCCATCGGGCGCCCGGTCGAAAATGAAGAAGACTTGCTGCTCGCCGGGCAAAAGATTTTAGACGTGGTCGGCCAAAGCGCCTTATTGGTCACGCGCGGCGCCGGCGGGATGACGCTGTTTCAACATGGCCATATCGAACAACATATCCCGACTATGGCGCGTACGGTGTACGACGTGACCGGAGCGGGCGACACCGTGGTCAGCGCCTTGGCGATGGCGTTGGCCTCGGGGGCTGACCTGCTCAACGGCGCCCATCTGGCCAACCACGCGGCGGGCGTCGTAGTCGGGAAGGTCGGTACGGCGACCGTGACGCTGGATGATTTAAAAGAAGGAAAGGACTAAGCCATGCCGAAGTTAATCGAGTCGCCCTCGCGCGTTGAGGCGGCGGGCAATAAACCCAAACTCATTGATGAATTTGTCGGGCGCGTCAATACCAAGACCGAAGGCGTCAGCGTCGCCCACATGCGTTCGCCGGGCGGCTGGGTGGAGCCAGGCCAGACGCCTGAGTTTGATGAATACACCGTAGTAATTCGTGGGACGCTGCACGTCGAATACAACGGCGGCGCCTTAGATGTGAAGGCGGGGCAGGCGGTCCACGCCGAAGCGGGGCAGTGGGTTCGTTACAGTACGCCGGGCGAAGAGGGCGCTGAATATATCGCGGTGTGTTTGCCGGCGTTTTCAATTGATACTGTCCATCGCGACGAATAAACCATCCTCGGGCAGGCCAAACCATGAGCAACTATGCTGAAATGCTGCAAGGGGTCTTTCTCCCCATTACAACGCCGTTCAACAAAGACATGAGCGTCAACTACGGCGCGCTTAAGGTCAACGTTCATCTTTACGCCAAGTCGGGCGTACACGGCTATCTCGCGTTGGGCAGCAACGGCGAAAGCCGATGTTTGACCGAAGATGAAAAGCGCCAGGTTCTTGAGACCATCCTTGAATATAAACACCCCAATCAATATGTGATGACCGGGTGTATCTATGACAGCACGCCGCAGACCATCGACTTTATGGAATTTGCTCAATGTGTTGGCAGCCATTTTGCGACACTGCTGACGCCGTCGTATTTTCGCAAGCAGATGACCCATGAGATTCTGGTCAATTATTTCACCGAATGCGCCGAAGCGGTGGATATCCCGGTGTTGTTATACAATGCGCCCGGTTTCACAGGCGTCACGCTTGAATTTGAAACCGTGAAAGAACTCTCGAAACACCCCAATATCGTCGGTATGAAAGACAGCGCCCCCAGCGGCATCGAGAAATTCTGTGAATTAAACAGCCCTGAGTTTAGCGTGATGGCTGGGTCGGCGAATTTTTATTACGAAGCGATTCAACTCGGCTCGCCCGGCGGGGTGATCAGTCTGGGCAATATTCTTCCTGAAGCGGGGCTCAAACTCTATGAACTTTCGAAGAAAGGCGACACGCCCGAAGGCCGCGACCTGCACCAGCGTATGAAAGCCGCCAATAAGAAAATCAGCGGGACGTATGGCGTTCCCGGTGTGAAGGCGGCGATGGACATCTGTGGTAGGGCGGGCGAATGGCCGCGCAAACCGCTTCAACGTCTGGGCGACGAAGACCGCGCGGTCATTAAACAAGCGCTGCTCAACTCGGGGCTTTGGTCATGACCGTCGTGTTGGCGGTTGACGCAGGAACGACCGGCATGAAAGCCGCCCTAGTTCGCGATGGGCGAGACATCATCGCCCAACATGAACTCTCATACCCACTCAACATTCGCGGGATGGAAATCGATCTAGACCCCCAACATTGGAGGGACGGATTGATCGAATGCTGTAACAACTTAGGGCCTGAACGCAGCGAGGTTCAAGCCATCGGCTTTTCAGTATCCACCCCCGGCGCGATGGCGTTTGACAAACACGGCGATCCATTAACGCCCGCCGTCTTGTTTATGGACGGCCGCAGCGGCGCTCAAGCCCAAGCGGTCCGAGACGCTATTGGCGAAGACGAACTGCTTGAGCGCACCAGCAATTTGCCTGTCTCCGGCGGCTGCTCGGCGTCTACAATTTTATGGTGGAAAGATAAACAGCCCGATGTGTTTAACCGCGCCGCCATGTTTGGCCATACGAATACGTTTCTATGCAAACGCCTGACGGGCGAATGGGGCATGGACCCATCAACCGCGTCATTGACCGCGCTCTATAACACCACAACAAATGACAAAACCTGGAACACGTCAATCGCCAATCAACTTGAAATCCCACTTGAAAAACTGCCTCCAATTATTGAAAGTTGGCAGCCTGTCGGTAAGCTCTTGCCGGTATGGGCTGCGCAGTTAGGGCTGCCCGCTGGAGTTGCCGTCTTGATGGGCGGCAATGACGCCATGTGCGCGGCGTTGACGGGCGGCGTCACTCGCGAGGGCGCTGTGCTCGATATTTGCGGGACCTGCGAAATTATCTGCGTCGGGCTGTCGAAGTCGGTATCCGGGCGGCAGTACAATGTGCGCTGCCATGTGATCCCCAATTTGTGGTCGACGTTGTATGTACTCAATACGGGTGGGAAGGCCTTGGAGTGGTTTCATCAGACGTTTTGCCGCGAGTTGTCAGCCGATGCGTTTTACCACGATTATGTGCCCGAGACGATTGAGAGCTATTTCGCCGTGGGCCGAACCTGGAACCTGCCCGACTATGACGTCTATCTCGCAGGCGACCGCTATAGCACCGAGGCCCGCTACGCCGCATTCTCGAAGCTACACCTTCAAACCGACCGTGAGATGATGTTGATGGCGGTCATTCGCGGCAACAACCAATATATGGCGCTGCATCTCAACGAGATGAAACAACACGTTAGCCTGTCGCGCGACATTCACCTGACGGGCGGGGGATTGTCGCAGGCGTTT
This sequence comes from uncultured bacterium, assembly GCA_964556895.1. Lineage (GTDB taxonomy): Bacteria > Hinthialibacterota > Hinthialibacteria > Hinthialibacterales > Hinthialibacteraceae > Hinthialibacter. Next base: position 30,263 of record CAZKYC010000023.1, read on the forward strand.
ATCCGATGTAAAAGAGAGTGGATGGGCGAGTATGAATACCGCCTACGCGAAAACTCGTCGATGATGGGCGCCGCCCAATTGGCCCATTACGCGGTCTCAGGCGAAGCCGTCTGGGACGAATAACAACTCCAGGAGCACATCATGCCGTTGATCAGTATGAAACCCATGCTCGCTGTTGCGCGCCAAGCAGGCTACGCGGTGGGAGCATTCAACGCAGTTGACTATCTGTCCTGCAAAGCGGTGATCGAAGCCGCTGAAACACTCGACGCGCCAGTGATCATTCAAACTTCGGTGAAGACGGTCAAGTTTTGGGGGCATTCGGCCATTGTGTCATGGATGAAAAACCTGGCCGAAGATTCGCCCGTCCCCATCGCGCTTCACCTCGACCATTGTAAGGACATCGACTTTATTCAGGAGTGCATCGACGCCGGGTGGACGTCGGTGATGATCGACGCCTCGTCGCTGCCCTATGAAGACAACTTGGCGCTGAGCGCCGAGGTCGTGCGCCGCGCCTCAGAGAAGGGAATCGGCGTCGAAGCCGAGTTGGGTGAGATCGGCGGCGTCGAAGAAGACATCATCGTCGCCGAAGAAGACGCCCATCTGGCCGACCCTGATAAGGCCATCGCGTTTTGTGAAAAGGTCTCGCTGGCGGTGTTCGCCCCGGCGATTGGCACGGCGCATGGCGTCTACAAAGGCAAGCCCAAAATCGCGTTCGACCGCCTGGAAAAGATTTCGAGCGCGACGCCCACCCCGCTGGCGCTGCATGGCGGTACGGGGTTGACCGACGACGTGTTCAAACGCTGTATCGAACTGGGCTGCGCGAAAGTAAATATCTCGACCGAACTCAAGCATGTCTTCATCGACAGTTTTGTGAACGATCACCAAAAGAACAACGTCTTTGAGCCGTTGAAACCCTTGGGCGCTCAGTTGGATGTGATTCGAGAGGCTATGTCAGCCCATATTGTCCGCTTTGGCGGCGAAGGCCGCGCCTCCAAAGACGCGAAGAAGTATGGGTGAGGATGTGAATTCTGTTGGGTAAGAACCCTACTATAATTATGGGAAGGGTTGGCCCATCCGCCGCGGCGAACTCTCCCAGAGGGTGAGGGAGAATATGGCGGAGGGAAATTCGCCGAGGTTGGGTCGGTTGCTATCGCTCTCTCGCAATGACACAGAATGAAAGAGTAAATGAGATTACCGGGAGGCTATCATGGTACAAGCGTTGATATTTGACTGCGACGGCGTGTTAGTCGACACCGAGCGAGACGGACACCGCGTTGCATTTAATCAGGCGTTCAAAGAGAAAGGCTTGCCCATTGAGTGGGACGTCCCGCTTTATGGAGAGTTACTGCGCATCGGCGGCGGCAAGGAACGTATGCGCCACTTCTTTGACATGCAGGGTTGGCCGGGCGGCGTTGAAGACCGCGACGCCTTTATTCTTGAGATGCACAAAACCAAGACTGCATTGTTTATGCAAATCATCGAAAGCGGCCAGTTGCCCCTGCGCTCCGGAATCAAGCGCATCGTTGACGAAGCCATTGAGGCGGGCGTCACCCTGGCAGTGTGTTCGACCTCAAATGAAAAGGCGGTCAACAAAGTGGTCGAGGTATTATTGGGAGACGACCGCAAAGCCAAGTTCGCGGGCGTCTTCGCCGGCGATATGGCCAAGAAGAAAAAGCCCGACCCAGAAATCTATCATCTCGCCAAGAGCGAACTCAATCTTGATCCCGCCCGATGCGTCGTGATCGAAGACAGCCGAAATGGAATGCTCGCCGCTAAGGCGGCCAACATGAATTGTCTGGTGACCAAGAGCCATTACACGGGTGAAGAAGAATTTTCTGAAGCCGACGCCATCTATGATGAGCTGGGCGACCCGCCGACGGTCTATGTCAACATAGAGACCATCAAATCGCTGGCGAAGTAACTTGGTGGTCTACCTCAATCTTTTGATTCAATGCGAGAGAGCGGAACGACCGAAGCAGGGGCAGGGCGAGTCTCCCGACGAGCCGCGTGGTAAAAAAACGCTAACTCTTTTTAGCGGCTCACCAGCAGGTTCGCCCTGCCCAACTTATTTAGATCGCTTCGTCGGCCTACGGCCTTCTCGCGATGCTCAAATAAGTCAAAACCTTTCAATCAGCGCCGCTTTGACAAATGACTGCATCCCTTCGGTGTTATGAATCGCCTCGCCTTGTCGGTAACTTCCGCACTGGGTCGTATTGGCAAGTTCTTGAAGCAAGGGCTGGGCGCCGGAGGCGAAGCCGATCTGGATGCAATGCATGCATACATTTGTTGCCGCGTTGTCTGCTAACTCATTGAATGCGTCGAGCGCGTCACCGATGTTGATGGGACGTCCGTCGCTGAAATAAAACACGGCAGTTTTTCCCGACGCGGTTTTGATTAACGATTGAATGTGGCTGATCTGAGATTCAAATGAAGAGACGCCGCCAAGAAAGAAGGCGTTTTGGATTTTGGTTTCAATTTCGATTCGGTCAAAGGCTTCGAATGGATAGACTTGAGTTTGCTTTCCGCCAAATACGATCAGTCCGACTTGATAGTCGCCTTGCGGCAGCGCATTGACCAGCATGTCCGCCAGCGTTTTTGTGAGTGGAAACTTATTGGCCTGCCCCATTGATGAAGAGGCGTCGAGAGCGATAACGACCTGATTAACTTCAACATATTCAGCCTGGTTGGTCTCGATTGGTCTAACCGGATAAGAAATAACCTCGGGCGATGTTGAACATCCAAAAAATCCTAGGCTTAAAGCGCATACTAACACAAAGCGCGACATGGAATTGTTCCTTTCCCTTCTAAAATTAAACATGACCATTATATACACATTGATTGCAAGAAAATATAGCACTTATTCGTATTGGAGTGCGATAAGTGAAAAAAAATGTTGCGTTTTTTTGTAAATAATTAGGCATGTTTGCTAACGGCTATGCTATAGTTCCAGCCGAGAGATTTGTTGATAAACATTTAGGAAAGGGCTTCTGATGAATTGGGTTAAACCGTTTTTTGTGTGTGGATTTTTGACATTCTTTCTATTGCACCCAAACTCGTTCGCTGACTGGCAGTTCATGCCGGATGGGACCATTCACGATGACTATCAGGCGCCGACCTGCGCGACTTGTGATTACATCCATGAACAAGAAGCCCGTATGCGCCAAGGCAAGAAGCCGATCGTTGACGAGCGCTTTGTCCCGCCCGACTATTGGTCTATTGACCGTAGCGCAAAACCCGCCGATGTCTGGCAATGGCCCGAAGACTACACTTACATCAACGACAATCGCACCGATTCAGACGGTGACGGCCTGTTGGAATGCCGCTATACCATAAACTTCTCAAGTTTCGCGCCGCACGGCGGGTATTCGCAAGACGAGATCAACGAGTTTATCATTGAGTTTCAGCGTTGCGCCGACATGTGGAACGGTGTTTTAGTCCACGTCGGCCTGGAACTCAAAGAGGTCAACGACGGCACTCACCACATCGTTGTTGAAGCGACCGACGATGCTGATTTGGGGTCATCTATTGGCCAAGCGACGTTGTTTGGCGCGTGGGATTCAGACAGCGCGATTTGTTGGTTTCGAAGCACCTACACGCGCTTTCTCGCCGCCCACTCGTATCAAGACGATTTGACCAACGCCATTGCGGTGCGCCCACCGGGCAACCCGTTCGTCGCGGTGTATTCATTGCGTGAATTTCGCGGCGTAGACGGCAACACCACATTCTCCCGCAGCGCGTTGTTGACCACCATGCTTCACGAAGTGGGCCACCTGATGGGGTTGCGCCACCCCTTTGACGCGCTCAACAATCTCGAAGACGGCGAACCATCGAGTTATCAGATCAACTGGCTCGATTGGCCAACAGTTGGAAACCCGCCGCCTGCAGCGCCGTCACACATCATCGCCAGCGAAGACTTCCTTCAGACAGGGTGGAGCCGCGGCCTGATCAACACCTTCATGACCTATGACGATGGAGATTCGTACACGGTCTATCTTGACATGCCGCCTCACATCAAGGCGTTTGTCGCCCATTATTACGGTATTTTTGATCAAGAATCCGCCCAGGTGTTATTAGACGAGGCCATTAGCGACCATCTTCAACACTCGCCTTTGGCCCGCGGTGAGATGTCAATCGAAGTTGAGAATAATGACTCTCCAGACTTTGCCCGTCTTTATGATATCGGCAAGCCAATTCTCGGAGCGCTCTCATGGATTGACCCGTTTGCTGACAACCGAAAAGAAAACTTGCAGGACCAACAAGACTGGTATGCCTTTACTGTAAACCCTCTTGATGTCGGTCGAACGCTGGCCGTTGATGTGTCTCTCGCGTCTGTGTTGCGCGAGAATTTCACTTCCACCTTCGACGGCGTTACCTATGTCGGCGACGCGGAAATCAGAATCATCGACCCGTCGGGCAATGAGACCGTCAGCATTGATGATGAGTTTCCACAAGAAACATTCATCGTTTCTGAACCAGGGACCTATTCCATCGGCGTGAAAAATTCATCAAACGAAAGCCGTCCGACCTACAAAGATTATGTGTTGACAGTCGCGTTTGAGGACGGCCTGCCGTCAAGCGGCCCGACCTTGACGCCGACGCCGTCGCCGACAGTCGTTGTTGTGAATGGCACGCCCGTGCCCATACAATATGAATTTGACCTGGCGGTGGAAGAGGTGTATGTCATTGATGGAAACGGCAGTTTTGACAGCCCGCCGATTGACAACATTCAGTCTCGCCAGAACATTAAATTTGCCGGGAAGGTAAGAAACATAGGCCAGAAAGACATTCCAAATTACACCATTGAGTGTTGGGTAAACGGCAGCCGTTTCACGACGGGTGAAATGACTAGCCCGCTGCCGCCAAATTTCTCTCAAACCTGGACCTCTCAAAGCAGGAACAACTTGACCGATGGAATCCATACGGTTGAGTGGCGAGTGATTCCCGGCGCTGATGATAACGCCGCCAACGATTCGTTGACCTATACCTTTGCGGTCGGAAACGCCCAGTTGCCGACCGATACGCCAACCCCAGTTCCTGCAACGAACACGCCAATTCCACCGACCAGCACGCCAATTCCGCCAACGAATACGCCGTTGGTCTTACCGACATCAACGCCGACGATTCCGGCTTCTGGTGGACTGCAACCCTTGGTTGAATATAACTTCGACCAATCAACGCTGGCGGCGAACGGCTGGTCTGAATTGCCGGGTGGATTTACTGGCTCTGTCGCCGGTCAGTTCGCGATGACGGCGCTTTCACCGCAAATTCTTCCGCAATCCTCAGACGGCTTAGGGCTGGCGATTCGTGTTGCGCCCGGCGATGTTGGCTTCATGTTTTCTTCGCAGGCGGTTGACGGAGGGGGAGACCCGTTGTTAATCCGTGCTTTGATGCGGGCTGATTTTTCAAATGCCTCGGTTGCGTTAGGCGCATTGCGCGGCGGGTTAACGGTGGCAGGTTCATTCGATGGTTCAATCGCGCTCAACTTTCCAACCACGGCGCAGCAGCTGGTTGATGGTTCCACCTGGATGAGTATCGTATACCAACCCGACCAGGGAACCATTATCAATCCAATCTTACAGATCGCGAATTCGGGCGTTGCGGGAGACCCGAACGTAACGGTGTTTGTTGATAAAATTGAAATATACCGATTAGCAAAAGGCAGTTCATCGCTGGCTGATTTGCTGCGAACTGAACCATAAACGATATTATAGTGGTTGCCAGAATTATGTGCGGATTGAGTTTACGTAGATGTATCTATCGCTGAGCCCTACGGGCGCGCTTTACGCACATATTTATGACAAACGCTCTATCCGTCCAACGTGTTGGCTTCAAAGTAAGTGACTTGTTCGAAGTCGGTTTGGTAGTCGATTTGAATGGGGCGGCAACACACTTCACAATCTTCGACGTAAGATTGCTCTTCGACCGACAGGTCAATCAGCGCGGTGACGCGCTGCCAACAGTAGGGGCATGTGTAGGTGTATTCTTCTTGCATGGGTAATTACATTCCAAAGGCGTGGGGGCGTCTCTGCTCACTTCAGTGCGGGCTTATGGCCCTGTTTCACAGGGGCTCATAGAGGCGCCCCCAAGTCTTTGGAGCGGCGCTGATTCTAACCGGGCGGGGTGAAAATCGCCGCGTAGTTTGAACATCCTGCTTCGCCTAGCCCACGCCCAGGGCCTGAAAGATTCCGATCATAAACTCTGGCAGATCGTCAGGCTTTCGGCTGGAAACGAAATGGCGGTCAACGACGACGGGCGCGTCTTCAAATATCGCGCCTGCATTTTCCAGGTCGTCTTTGATGCCCGGCGATCCGGTTACGCGTACGCCCTTATACGCTTTCGCTGAGATGGGCATCCACCCGCCGTGACAAATCGCAGCGACCAGTTTTCCCGCGTCGGCAAATTCTTTAATCAGCGACAACACTTTAGCGTCGCGGCGTAATTTATCGGGCATGAACCCGCCTGGGCAGACCACGCCGTCAAAGTCGGCGGAATTCATGTCAGCAATGGCGGCGTCTGACGTACAGGGGTAGCCGTTCTTGCCTGCGTAGGTCGCTCCCGCTTCAGGCCCGGCAAGCACGACCTCGGCGCCCACTTCTTCGAGGCGGTATTTGGGGTACCACAATTCCAAGTCTTCATAAATATCGCCGACAAAAAAGAGAAAGCGCTTTCCGCGTAATGGATAATCGGTCATCAACGTCTCCTGTCAGTCTTTCGCGACGCAGTAGAGATATTGCGCGGTGCGCACGAGAAAATAATCTTCGCCAAACGCGAACGACGAACGTACTGGCGTCTCGCCCAGGTCAACTTCACTTAAGAGGTTAAACTCATCGCCGTCTTGCATGACATAGAACTTTCCGCTCTCGTTATGGGCGAAAATTTTGCCGTCCGCGATAGTGGGCGAGGCGCGCATTACTACGTCGCTATCGAGTTTGCCTTGCCACACGTTTTCGCCCGTCTTGGCGTTGAGTTTGGTCATGACGTGGCGGTCGCCGTCGAGGACGTACAGGTGGCCGTCATGGTAGGCCGATGTACAGACATCAGGCGGGAACTCATCAAATGACCACGCCACTTGGCCATCGCCGACTTTGCCCTTTGCTCCTGCTTTGATAGCGAACAGCGGCTCGCGCTTGGGCGCCGCGACGTAGACGTTGCCGCCGCCCGCGACCGGAGAGGGGACGATACGCCAGTGGCCAATCTTGCGCGGGTTATACTCGCCCCAGCGCCAGATTTCTTTGCCCGTTTCGGGGTGGTGCCCGGTCACATAATCCGCGCCAAAGACGACGACTTCATCGCGGCCATTCATGCTGAGTGGGATGGGTGTGGTATACGCCTCAAGCGTTTCGGCCTTGGCGTCAGACTCGCGTTCATGCGTAAAGATATCGTCGCCCGTCTTGGGATCAATTGCGATCAGATATGACGCAGGCTGACGTTGTAGAATGGTGGTGTAGAGTTTGTCTTTATAGAGAAGCGGGCTGGAGGCGTAGCCAAAGCCGACGCTAAAGCGGCCCAACTCTTTGACAAGGTTTCGCTGCCAGAGAATTTCGCCGTCGACTGTCAAACCCGCCAAATCGCCGGAGCCAAACATGAAGAAGACGCGCTTACCGTCAGTGACGGGCGAAGGCGACGCCATGTTTTGGCGGCGGTTTGAACCGGGGTCGATGCCAAGCGTCTTGCGCCAGACTTGTTTTCCTGTCTTGGCGTCGATGCAGATGCCCAACAAGTCGCCTGAGCGCTCGTCGCGCGAAGAGACAAAAATTTTGTTATCCCAGATGATCGGGGTGGCGGCGCTTTCGCCGGGCATCTCAGCCGTCCAGCGAATATTGTTTTTTTGGCTCCACGTGTGGGGCAGGTTTTTTGCGCTCGAGGAGCCGTTAAACTCTGGTCCGCGCCATTGTGGCCAATGGCTGGCGAAAGACGATTGAACAAGAAGTGCGCCGACAATGTATATTGTAGAAAACTGTGTAAGCCAATGCTTCATGGCTGTCCCCTCGATTCTGGTGGAATTTGGTTTCAAAATGGTGCGCTGCGCAGGTGGATAAACGCCATTGTGATTAGTCGTTGTGTTATTTTACAATGTTCCGTTGTTTTGGCTATAGCAACACCATGTAGAGCGTCAAAAACGTGAAGGATACAATGATGAAAAAGCCCGTTGTGATATTGATCCCGCCCTCTGAGGGCAAGACGCCCGGTGGTGTAAGCAAGCCCATCAAGCCGAAGAAAGACGTCAAAGAGATGGTCAGCCGCTTGCAAGCCTACGAAGGCGACTGGGACAAGTTGTTGGGCGTGAAAGACAAAGCGCTCGAAGCGGCAGTCGAAGCCAATTTGTCTGTATTGAGATCAAAGACGATGCCCGCCATCAAACGCTACAGCGGCGTGGTGTATGACGGCATCGACTACACCTCTTTGTCCGCCGCCGCTAAGAAAATGTTTGATGAGAGGGTGTGTATCGTGTCGGCGTTGTTTGGTCTAGTGAAGCCTGAAGACCTGATTCCAGACTACAAGTTGAAGATCGACAAGTTAGACGCGGCAGCGTTCTGGAAACCAATTATCGCCAAACAGCTAACAGATTGTTTTGTGATTGACCTGTTGCCCAAAGTTCATCAGAAAGCGGTTGAGTATGATGACGGCGTTCGGGTAGACTTCATCGTCGAAAAAAATGGAAAGCGCAAACCCGCCGGGCATTTCGGTAAATTAATTAAGGGACGGTTTGTTAGGTGGCTGTGTCAGAACAGGGTGGCTGACCCAACGAAATTCTCTGGCTTTAACGAAGATGGATACCTATGGGATGGGGAAAACTACACAAAGGTTGAAGAGTAAATTTGTTTTATCTCAAAATTAGGCTCATCCGGGATTTGGATACGTTCTCTCAAATTGAATTAAAATTTCCAGACATGATCTCAAGGATGATTTTTTTATCGTTGTTTTTGGCATGAGTACAACTCTGCTCGCTTCGGCGCCGCTCCGCTTTGTTGCACAGGCGCTCCCAGAGTTGCACCAAGACCAATCGTTTTGTCGTTTTATCTTTTTGAGAGGGCTTGAAGCGTCTTTAGACACCGAACCAGTGCGCGGCCATTGTGGTAGGGCGTCTTCCAAAGATGGGCTTTGCCGCCAGTGATGTCGCCGTCTTCACTCACAGCGCTAAACCAACCGCCGTTTTCCCAATCGACCATGTGTTTGTCAATCCAATTGACTGTGTCGATGAAGACTTTCCAATATCGTTCTTCACCTGTCATGGCGTACATTTCCAGGGCGGAGACAATGCCCTCGGCCTCCACCCACCAGACTTTTCGCTTTGAGGTTGCGGGTTGATTGAACCGCCCTGAGTCGTAGAAACCACCATTGGCGTGGTCATAGCCATATTGGAGCGAATAGTCAAACAACGTTTTGTAGAGGTCAAGATAGGGGCCGTTGGGCATCGCCAGCGCATTATTGGCGTCGATCAACAACCATACGTTTTCGATGTCGTGTCCATACGAGACCCGGTTGAACTCTGGGCGGTCAATCGGCAGCCAGTTTTGAAAATATTTGTCCGTACAGGCGCCGATGGGTTTTCTCACAACAGTGTTGCTTTGGATGGCGACCATTTCGTGAAGGCGGTCACGCATCAGGCGGCTCTTGTCGAGGGGATAATAATTGGTGAAGGCCTCCATGATATGCAGGTGAGTGTTCATCAATTTGTAACTCGACGGAACACTCATCAAAATCGTCTCATCGTCGTCGGGGATGCTCCAGTCGCGGTTAAACGATTCGCGGTAGCCGCCATAGGTTCTGTCATACGCCTTCTCTTCAAACGTGAGAAACAACTCGTTGGCGAGTGCTTTCGCTTCAGACTTGGCGGTCGCCTTCCAATACTCAGACAGTGCGTAGAGCACGAACGCCTGGCCGTATAGGTGTTTGCGGTCGACGGCGACAGTCTTGCCGTTCGCGCCGATTTGTTCATAAAAGCCGCCGTGCGCCTGATCATGCATGTGGTCTCGAATGAACGCAAAGCCATGGTCGGCGGCGGCGCGATGGCGGTCGTCGCCATAACCGTGGTTCAACAGGTGAGAGAAATACCACAAACAGCGCGCTTGAGAGACGATGCCTTTTACTTCGGGGCCGCGGTCGGCGCCGCTTTTGTCATGGTTGAGGTGGTAGCCGCCGTTTTGAGTGTCAACTATGCGGTCGAGCCAGAAGGCGTCGATGTTATCCAGCAGTTGTTTGAGTTTGGCTTGGACGCCTTTGATTTCTTGCGTCGAAGGCGCGGCAAAAGTGAATTCGATTGAACTAAACGCAATTAAAGTGAGAATTAGAGTGACGTTGAGTAGAATTCTTCGTACAATCATTTGTGTAGATTCGCTCCCCGTCGATCAAGTCGGTTGAATTTATTACTGATTCATTGGAGCATAGATTACAAGACGACTCAATCCTGATGGAGAACTGACTATGTCAAACCAATTGATTTCACGACGCGCCTTGCTCTCATCTGCGGCGGCTGGCCTCACCGCGGCGGCGGTCGCCACAGCGCCAAATTCCGCCCACGCCGCAGCCAAGCCCAAAGTAGTGTTATTTAGTAAACACCTGGGCTGGACGAACTACACCGAACTGGCCGACACGCTCAACGACATTGGGTTTGACGGTGTTGACCTGACCGTGCGCCCCGGCGGCCATGTCTTGCCGGAGCGAGTCAAAGACGACCTGCCGAAAGCGGTCGAGGCGGTTCGCGGCGCCGGACTCGAAGTTTCAATGATCACCACCCGAATCGGCAGCCGCGAGACGCCCCACGCCAGCGACATTCTAGGCACAGCCTCACAACTGGGCATCCCGTTTTTTCGATGGGGCACGTTTAAGTATAAAGGCGACAAACCGCGCATGCAGCAACTGTTGGATTACCAGCCGCAGCTCAAAGACCTGGCGGGCATGGCGGCCCATTTCAATATGCGCGGCGGCTACCATAACCATTCCGGCTATGGGTATATCGGTTCGGCGATTTGGGATCTCGACAAACTGCTCGAAGGCGTCGACGGCGAATGGCTCGGTTCAAACTTCGACATCGGTCATACCTTCGCCGAGGGAAGCAGCGGCGCCTGGGAAACCAATTTTGAACTGATCGCTCCACGCATCAAAATGTCGGCGGTCAAAGATTTTTGTTGGATCAAAGACAACGACCGCGGCTGGCGGCGCTATTTCCCCGCGTTGGGCGAGGGCATCGTCGAATGGAAGAGCATCCTGTCAAAGATGCGCGAGAGCGGCTTCACCGGGCCGTTTTCGATTCACCATGAATATCACGTTGCGGGCGTCGACGAAAACGCCAAGCGCAAGCAGATCATTTCAGACCTCAAGAAAGACCTCGCCTTTTTCCGCAAACAGATGAAAGCCGCTGGCTGGGCGTAAACGAACGGAACACCAACGGGGCGCCAAGATCGGCGCCCCGTCTAGGAAACCGCCATGCGTAGACACAATCTCACGCCGTTGAAGATGTTTTTGATGTTAGGCGGGATGATGGTGGTGATGATTGTGTGTGCGCTGGCGTCGTTTGTGTTTCACGGCGGTTCGCTGGATCCGGACAAAAACCGCAACCCGGTGTATTACGTTGTCAAAAACGGTTCAGAGGCGATGCGCCAACTCGAGCCTGAGTACATTCACTACTTCAAACATATAGAAGACCAAATCGATTATGACGAACTGACGTATCAGGAGAGCGACATTACTCCTGAGCAATTGATTGAGAAGTTGATTGAGGCCAACCAGGCGGTCGACGGGTTTCAGTTTACCGTCAAGGCGCGCACGCGAATCAATGTCCCCAGCCAAGAAAGTTATCGCTACCCCTGGGCGTATTTCACCTACATATTGTCTGGGGCCGGGGCGATCAATCTACATAAACGGATGGTGTTATACACAGACGTTAACTTCCCGGTTTGGCAGATCGTAATCATTGATGCTGACAAAGGGATTACGCATATATCCCCTCGACTTGAACAATCGACCGACGGCGGGCCGCAATTTTCGCGTTTTATCGCCCCGCCATATCAGTCCCAATCAGAAGGAAAAGACTATTTGACCATTCAGTCGTTTGGCCGCGGCCTTCCTGAAGCAGGGATGAAGGTTTTGTCTGTTTCTCAGACGGTTGAGTATCCATCGATTTATCAAGCCGAATTCGAAATACGAAGAAAGACTGTTGAATCGATTCGCAACTCTCAAATGGTTCGATTCGAACAGTATGATCGTGTTTTGGTTTGGCTTGACGCCTCACTTGGTTTTCTTTGCCGCCGCTATCAGAGAGACTTTAGCCTCGGCTCAAATGTCAGGAGAAAAGACCTTGATGTAATTCACTCTGACTTTCTCCAAACAGACAGCGTTTGGGTTCCCCGCATCCGCCATCACTTCGACTCGGACGGTAATTTGCTGGAAGATTATCGCGTGATTGACGTTCAGCGAATTGAAGACATCGACGAGTATCAGCGTGAAGTACAAGCCCTTCCAACCCCCCAGCCTGGCGACGCCTACAAGGGCCAGGGCGGGTATATTCGCCGGGCAAACCGGCCGTCAGTTCAAAACTAATCATCCAATCTAACACAAATTTATTTAGATAGTTTACTCTGATTGCCCTGATTTCGCTTTACCTATGCGCTTTGGTTTTGTAAAATACCCTCTCCCCTAACAGAATTACCACTGGCGGGTTCGGCGAACGGGGAGCGAAAGCATGGTGGGGGAAGCCCGTCTCAACTGAGCGGAGCATCCGTAAACTGTTGCGGTGCGCCATGCGCCAAACTATTGAATGAGGAGAGGATTATCATGTCTCAAAACGTAGGACAACTAGCGCGTGAAGCGTTAGACAAAGGCAAAGGCATTTTGCGTCTCGCGCCCAACTGGGTGCCGCGTTCCTTTTTACATCCAGGCCGCCGCATCAAACTTCACCCCGATGACATTTACGCTCTCGGCGGCCATCGCGGCGGGATCGATGAACGCTGGTTCGCCTCAACTACCGAAGCCGCTAACGATAACCGCGAATGGGACGAAGGCTTGAGTTACGTCGTTTCAAACGGCGACAAGTTTTTGTTAAAAGACGCGGTCGGCGAACTCGGCGCAGACCTCATCGGCGAAGAAATCTGGAACAAGTACGAACGCTGGCCGGTGTATAGCAAGTACTTTGACAATATGGGCCCGATTCCCCATCACATGCACCAAAAAGACGAACAGGTCAAAGAACTCGGCCTTCAGGGCAAGCCCGAAGCCTATTACTTCCCGCCCCAACACAACTACGTCGGCAATAACTTTCCATACACCTTCATGGGCTTAGAGCCGGGAACCACCAAAGCCGATGTCAGAAAATGCCTCGAAAACTGGAACAAAGGCGACAACGGCATCCTCGATCATTCCAAAGCCTACCGCCTGGCGCCGGGCACAGGCTGGTTGATTGATCCGTGCATTCTTCACGCGCCGGGTTCGCTCTGCACCTACGAGCCGCAATGGGGCTCCGACGTCTTCGGTATGTATCAATCATTGGTCGAAGGCCGAATCGTTCCCTGGGACCTATTGGTCAAAGACATGCCCGAAGACAAACACCAAGACCTCGATTTTATTGTTGACCAACTCGATTGGGACAAAAATACCGATCCGAATTTCCGCGACAACCATTATCTTGAGCCGATCCCCGTCGCCGACACTGCGAGTGAAGGCTATGTTGACCGCTGGATTGTCTATGGCCGCGTTGACGGCGAACAGCGCTTCTCAGCCAAAGAATTGACCATTGACCCAGGCTGTAAGGCGACTATCAAAGACAATGGCGCCTATGGCCTTATCGTGACCCAGGGCTTCGGAAAGATCGGCACCCTGCCGCTCGACTGTCCATCGTTGATTCGCTATGGTCAGTTGACCGAAGACGAAGTCTTTGTCAGCGCCGCCGCCGCCAAAGAAGGCGTCGTGTTTGAAAACCATTCTGACAAAGACCCGTTGGTGACCTTGCGTTACTTCGGGCCTGAAGTAAACCCGGACGCACCAGAAATGGGCGCATATAAGAACAACTAAGAACGAACAACGCGGGGTGTGGAACCAACTACACCCCGTGCAACCTTTGTATGAACTGAAACTGGGAGGACAAAATGAAACGAATATCTATTGGCTCATGGGCCTACTCCATCGGCCCCTATCAAGACAACCCTGTGCCTTGGGGCGAAGTGTTGACCAATCTCAAAGAAATGGACTTTGACGGCGTTGAGCTGGGCGGGTTCCCGCCTCACCCCAATCCTGACGACTGTGCATCCGCCGAGCAGCGCCAACAGATCGTTAGCCAGATGAAAGACATGGGGCTGGCGTTTTCGGGCCTGGCCGCCAACCTGTGGGGCGAACAGCTAATCAATACAGAAGATACCTCAAAGTATGTCGATGAATTTACCAAGAACGTGAAGTTTTGCGTCGACATCGGCATTCCGGGCATCCGCGTTGATTGCGTGCAGCCGCCGGAAATTCTCAATGAGGTCGACTATGACGTTGCCAAAAACCGGGTCGTCGAAACCTGGAAGAAATGCGCCAACATCGCTCAAGACCATGGCGTGTATATGACCTGGGAATTTGAACCGGGCTTCGCGTTTAACAAACCGTCTGACATTCAGCGTATTTTAGATGAAGTCGGCCACGATAACTTCGGCGTCCAGCTTGATACCTGCCACGCACAAATGGTGGCGGTGTATGGCTCGCGCCAACCGGGCGAAAAAGAGACCTTGCCAGGCGGCGCGCTTGAGTTGATCAATCGCCTCAAAGGCAAGATCAACCACATCCACCTGATCGACTCTGACGGAACCTTACACGACGACGAAACTTCAACGCACGCGCCATTCGGCGACGGCGAGTTGAACTTCGATGAATTGGCGCCTGCGTTGAATGAGTCGGGCGTTCCCCATGACTGGTGGACGATCGACCTGTGCTTCTGGCCAGACGCCTGGAACGTGACCCGCCGCTGTAAAGACGGCATCGACGAGCTCAACAAAAAATACGGGGGGAACTAATCATGGCCAAAAAACCCTTACGCGTCGGCCTCATTGGCTGCGGCTTTATGGGCAAAACCCACTCAAACGCCTATCATGTTGTCAATAAGTTTTTTGATCTCGAATTAGAGCCGGTTTTGAAAACGGTCTGTTCGATTGACAAAGCGGCGGCGGAGTCGTTCGCCTCAACCTGGGGGTATGAAAACGCAGAAACCGATTGGCGCAAAGTCGTCGAAAGCGATGACATTGATATCATCGACATCTGCTTGCCCAACAACCTTCACCCCGAAGTCGCTATCGCCGCCGCCAAGGCGGGCAAAGCGATTTTGTGCGAAAAACCGTTGGCCCATAACACTGAACAAGCCGAAGCCATGACCAAGGCGGTTGAAGAGGCGGGCGTTCCCAACCAGGTTTCGTTTAACTATCGCCGCGTGCCCGCCGTCACAATGGCGAAGCAACTCATCGACGAAGGCCGCCTCGGGAAGATATTCCATTATCGCGCCAACTTCTTACAAGACTGGACCATCTCAGACGACGTCCCACAAGGCGGCGACGCCACCTGGCGCCTCGACGCCAAAGTGGCTGGCTCGGGCGTGACCGGCGACCTGTTGGCCCACTGCATCGACGCCGCCATGTGGCACAACGGCGTGATTACCAAAGTTCAGGCTGTGACCGAAACCTTTATCAAAGAACGCAAACACGCCGAGACAGGCAAAGTTGAGCCTGTCACCATCGACGACGCGTGTATCTTCCATTGCTACTTTGACAACGGGTCATTAGGCAACTTCGAATCCACCCGTTACGCCCGCGGCCACAAAGCGCTCTATACCTTTGAAATCAACGGCGAGAACGCCTCCATCGCGTGGGACCTGCACGACCTGCATCGCCTGGAGTATTTCGATCATGGCGATGAAGGCAAACTGCGCGGTTGGCGTTCGATTCACGTCACCGACCACGGTGGAGACCAACCCTACATGGACCACTGGTGGGTGCCGGGCCTGGCGATTGGCTACGCTGAATCGTTTGTCCACCAGCTGGCGGAATTTTTGAAATCGATGTCGGGCGGCGAAAAGAACCAGCCCGATTTTCGTAACGCGTTACAGACTCAATATGTCTGCGATTCAGTCATTAAAGCGGCCCAGTCTGGCCAATGGCAAGACGTTAAACGCGCGTATTGATTGAATGCAATGTTGATGCTGAAAAGGCGGCGTATCCTAAACGTCGCCTTTTTTTAATCAACTCTATGCACTGTTATTGAAACGACAATATAAATATGAGATAACGTAAGAAAAACGCAGATTTGGGAGGCGTCATCATGAAGATAGGAATCAATTTGTTGCTCTGGACGGCGGCGGCTGACGAAAGCCATTTCGGCGTCATCGATAAAGTCAAAGAATGGGGCTATGACGGCTTCGAGCTGCCGATGTTCGACCCGGCGTGTTCGCCCTGGAAGAAAATTTCCGACCATGCCGACCGTTTGGGGTTAGGGCGCACGGCGGTCACCATCGTCTCTGATGAAGCCAACCCCATCAGCGAAGACCAGGGCGTGCGCCAAAAAGGCGTCGAGCATATCAAACAGTGCATCGACAGTTGCGCTGAGTTGGGCGCTGAGTCGCTGGTCGGGCCATTGTATTCCCCCTGTGGAAAACTCATCGGACGCGGCCGCAGCGACGATGAATTTAATTGGGCGAAAGAGGCCATGGCCGAAGCCGCTGAGTATGGCCAACAAGCCAACGTCAAAATCGGTATGGAACCGCTCAACCGCTTTGAGACCTACGCCTTCAATGGCGTGAGCGACGCGGTGAGGCTGTGTGAAGAAGTCAACCACCCCAACTTGGGCATCCTTTACGACACCTTCCATTGTCATATCGAAGAAAAAGACCCCATCGCCGCCATCAAAAAAGCGGGCAAACACATCGCCCATATCCATATCTCTGAATCCGACCGCAGCACCCCCGGCCAAGGCCAAGTGCGTTGGCAAGATTCATTTAACGCGTTTAAAGAAATCGGCTACGACGGCTGGCTGACGATCGAAGCGTTTGGCCGCTCGATGCCAGAAGTCGCCGCGGCGACCTGCATCTGGCGGTCAATGTTTGAAAGCGAAGAACAACTCGCCGCCGACGGGCTTAACCATATCAAAACTATGTGGAGTGCAGCATGAAAACACGAACCATCATTGCGCTAATTGTTTCTAGTTGTTTTATCACGCCATCCGTTTTCGCCAGCTGGCAGCCATTGTTCGACGGCGTCGGACTCGACGGCTGGTCTGTCGAAGGCGACCCTCAATGGAGCGCCAACGATGGCGTCTTGTCAGTGAAGGGCGTCGGCAAAAAGATGGGCTGGCTCATCTCTGACAAATCCTGCTCAGACTTTGTCCTGCGTCTGCGCTTTCAATGGCACGGCGGCAATAGCGGCATCCAGTTTCGCAGCCAAATGAAAGACGGCAAAATGGTCGGCTATCAGGCCAACCTCGATTTCAGCCGCAACATGGCGACCGGCTCGCTGGTCGAAGAAAACGGCCGCGGCCTGCTCATGGAATCTGACTATTCCGCCGCCGAAATTCGCCGCAACGGCTGGAACGAGTATGAGATTTCCGCCATCGGCGACCACATCATGGTATCGGTGAATGGTTACGTCGTTCTCGATATGGAAGACCCTGACGGCCCCAAAGACGGCTTCATCGCGCTGCAAATGGCGCCGGGCGAAAAAGCCGCTCTCGACTTTGCTGATATCCGCGTTCTTGACACCAAAGGCAATGACTGGCAACCGATGTTCAACGGCAAAGACCTGACAGGCTGGGAGCCGCTAGGCGACTGCTATTGGGACGTGTTGCACGGCCAACTGGTCGGCCAATCGCGCGGCGGCAAGTATGGCTGGCTAGTGTCGAAAGACAAACACAAAGACTTTCATTTTTCCACCCGCTTTCTTGTTCCGCGCGGCAACAGCGGCATCCAGTTTCGCAGCTGGGTAGTTGGCGACATGGTTCATGGGGCCCAGGCCGACCTCGCCGCCGATTCTGACTGGATCAGCGGCCACCTCTATGACCAGGGCGAGCGCGGCGTCTTCGTTAAAACCGATAAAGACTTTTCTACGTTAATCAACTGGACAGGCTGGAACACCTACGAGATCACCGCCATCGGCCCCAAGGTTCAACTCTACATTAACGGCATTCAGTCCATCGAAGTCGACGACCCCGAACGCCTCAAAGCGGGCGTCTTCGCGTTCCAGATTCACTCGGGCGCGAAGATGGTCACTTTCTGGGACGACTTGCGCATCATCTCTTTTCATTAAGGAGGAGAAATCATGATCCAACGTAGACGCTTCATTCAGCAGACCAGCATGGCGGCCTTCGCCGCCGCGGCGACAACAAACCAGGCGTTCGCCTATCCACGCCCTAAAAAGAACGCGATATCTCTCGCGACTTGGTCGCTGGTGCGCAGTTTTCGCGCCGGGGTATGGAAACTGACTGATATCCCGCGAATCTGCCGCGAAGACTTCGGCATCGACGGCATCGAATTTGTCAACCAGTTTTTTGAAGCGCCGACATCAAATTACCTTAACCAATTAAACAAAGCCGCTAACGATCACGGCGTCGAAAACGTGTTAATTATGGTCGACCAAGAAGGCTCTATGGTCGCGACCGACAAACAACAGCGCAACCAGGCGGTCATCAACCATCGCAAATGGATCGACATCGCCGCCTATCTCAATTGCCACGCGATTCGCTGTAACGCCCACGGCGGCAAGGGCGAAAAGATGGAAGATGACCCCGACTCGATCCAACGCGCCGCCGAGTCGTTCAATGCGCTGCTCGACTACGCCAAAGACGCCAAGATCAATGTCATTATTGAGAACCACGGCGGCTTGTCGTCTGACCCGCGCTGGCTGCCTAAATTGTGCGACGAGATCGATAGCCCACACTTCGGCCTGTTGCCCGACTATGGCAACTATCGTGAAGAAGGCGGCGTCGACGTCTACAAGGCCGTTGAGATGGCCATGCCCTACGCCAAGGGAGTTTCGGTCAAAGTGCGCTATAACAAAGACGGAAACGCCCAGCGCTATGACATCAAAAAGTTGCTGAAGATTTCAAAAGACGCGGGTTTCACTGGCTTCTGGGGAATTGAATGCAGCCTCGACCCGGGCCGTGAACTCAAGGCCGCCGACGACATCAAACAAGCCGACTGGCAGGCGGTCAAATATACCAAGCGCGACATCTACGCTGTTGTGATGTAATTATTCGAATTGTGTTGTTTGGCAGAGGTCGGGTGGGTTCATTCGCCGCGGCGAATAGCCCACCATGCCATGTGCTACTCCTTGATTTCAACACGATGATTTCTATGATGGGGTCTGCAATTTTTTTTGAGGGAACCTGTTGAAATCAAGGCCGTCATTAAACGATCCACAACGGGCCGCCGTGACCCACACTGACGGCCCGCTTCTCGTGCTCGCGGGCGCCGGCAGCGGCAAGACCGGCGTGATTACCCACCGCATCGCCCATCTCATTAAGACCGGCGCTGCGCCCAGCTCGATTCTCGCGCTGACCTTTACCAATAAAGCCGCCAATGAAATGCGCGAGCGTGTGCACGGGCTAATTGGCGCAAAAGCCAAAAACGTCACGCTATCGACTTTTCACTCGCTAGGGCTTAAAATTCTTCGCCGAAACGCCCGCGCGGCGGGGCTGCGGCGAGACTTTGTTATCTATAACGAGGGCGACCAGATGTCGTTGGTGCGCACGCTCATACGAGAGCATCCCCAACGGCGGGAGAAGTTCGACCCTGGCATCGTCTTATCGCGCATCAGCCGCGTCAAAAACCGCCGCTCGGGCGGGGCGGACGCATCGGGCCAATACGGCGATAAATATGACCTGATCTTCGAGGACATTTATGACCGCTACCACCGCTCGTTGAAAGCCTGTCAAGCGGTCGATTTTGACGACCTGATTTTAAAGCCGATTCAACTTCTTGAAACCAACAAGGAGGTGTTGGCGAACATACGCGATGTAATTCAACATGTTCTTGTCGATGAATACCAAGACACCAATGCGGGTCAGTATCGCCTGTTGCGGCTGCTGGCGGGCGACGGCAAGTCGTTGTGCGTCGTCGGCGATGACGACCAGTCTATCTACGGCTGGCGCGGCGCCGAGGTGGGCAACATTCTGCGCTTTGAGAAAGATTTTTCTAACGCCCGCGTGATTAAACTCGAACAGAACTACCGCTCAACTCAGTTGATTCTCGACGCCGCCCACCATGTCATTCAAAACAACAACCAGCGCCAGTCAAAAAAACTGTGGACCGACCGCGGCCGGGGGCGCTATATCGATGCGTTTATGGCGAAAGACGAAGCCGACGAGGCCAAGACAGTCGCCTGGCGCATCCAGGAAATCCATGACCGCACCGACGCGCCCTGGAAGACCTTCGCCGTACTTTACCGCAGCAACGTCCAGTCGCGCGCGATTGAATCCGCCTTGCGCCTAGCGGGCGTCCCCTACAACGTCGCGGGCGGGTATGAGTATTTCGAGCGCAAGGAAGTCAAAGACCTGATTGCGTATCTGCGCGTGATCGCTAACCCGAATGACGATCTAAACCTGCTGCGCATTATCAACTTCCCCCGGCGCGGCGTTGGCGATCAAACCATCGCACGGCTGACTGAACAGGCCGAACAAACCCAAAAGAGCATCTTCCACACCATCGCCCACTTCAGTCATGAAGACCTGCCCAAAGCCGCCAAGGACGGGCTGTTTGAGTTTATGGCATTGATCAATGATGCGCGTGATTTGTCGAAAAGAGGGAAACAATCTGAGGTCGTGCGCGCCGTCATTGAACGCAGCCGTTATCGTGAGTCTTTGCTCGAAGCCTATGAAGAAGCGCTGGCCGCCCAGATGAAAATTGAGTTAGTCGAAGAACTCGCTTCGGCGGCGTCGGCCTACGAACAACAAAACCAGCGCCCCACATTGATTGGCTTTCTTGATTCCATTGCGCTGGATGATGAAGCCTATGGTGATACTGACAAAAAGCAATTCAGCGACAACGCGGTGTTGTTGGCAACGCTGCACAGCGCCAAGGGGCTGGAGTTTCCTTATGTGTTTTTGTGTGGGTTGGAAGAAGACCTGCTGCCCCACGCGCGCGCGGTGAGAGACAACACCGAGGTCGATGAAGAACGCCGCCTGTGTTATGTCGGCATGACCCGCGCCAAGTCTCACCTGACGCTGAGTTTCGCTGACGAACGCAACCAATACGGCCGCCGCGCCAAGCGTACGCCCTCGCGTTTTTTGAAGGAAATTCCTGACACGTATCTCTGTAAACAATTCAGCCACAGCGAATATTTCTTTGACCTGCAGCGCAAGACGAATGGGAAGAAGTAATGGGGTTTGGAGTGTGGGCGTACCCACCATACGAAAATCAATTCACCGCAGCGTTATTCAATGCAGCGATGAATTTCATTCTTATGATGTAGGTGTTACATAGACGCGTTCACTTTTTAACAAATCGCGAGAATCACTGAGGCAGGCTTGTCTATCTTGAATTGTGATATGGTCGTATTCAGCCAATAGTTGGTCAGACGTCCAGCCACGGGCCAATAGGCCAATAATAAATTCAACAGATAAACGAGTGCCTTTGATAAACGGCTTGCCTGCTAGAGCGTTTGTCAAAAAAATGTGCGTAAAGCGCGCCCGTATCCGCCGCGGCGG
>CAZKYC010000024.1:0-49713 GCA_964556895.1 uncultured bacterium
TTGTATTTGGCATGGGTACAACTCTGCTCGCTTCAGTGCGGCTCCGCCTTTTTGTGTAATTCTGAGAGAATAGCCCCTTCTCTTCTAGTCGTTTACTTTTGTGTTTTCTCCCCCCAAAGTTTGGGGGGGGCGCTAGATGGGGGTTGGTTTCAAAAAACGAATTTGCTGTCGGCTTCGCCGTCAGTCAACCCCCTCTTTTAAATCACTGTTCCATCATGAATCACCGCAGAACGGGGGATAACCACGATGCCGTCCCTGGCCGAATAGTTGGCCTGGTCGGTGTCTTGTTCTTTGCCTTCATTGGTGATTGTTACGTTTTTGCCGATGCGGGCGTTTTTGTCGACGATGGCGCCTTTGATGAATGTCCCGGCGCCGATGCCGAGCGGCGGCGAGTCGCTTGAGACGTCTTCAAAGGTCGTGTTCGGCCCATCGTAATAGTCGGCCCCCATCATGACCGTATCGGAGACATGGGCGCCTTCGCCGATGATGCCGCGCAGGCCGATGATCGAGCGCTCAACGGTTGATCCCGCCGAGATGATGGTGCCGTCGCAAAGTATCGCCGAACGCACCTGGGCGTCATTCACTTTTGCGCCTGGCAAAAAGCGCGGGCGAGTATGGACGATAGAGTCTTCGTTATAAAAATTGAAATCAGGCACCTGGTGTGTCAGCGACAAGTTGGCGTCATAAAATGACCGAATTGTCCCGATGTCTTCCCAATAGCCGTCGAAGAAATAGGAAAACACTTTTTTGTTCTCAATCATCGCCGGGATGATGTTCTTGCCAAAATCGGAACCATCATTTTCGCTTAAGGCTTCGAATAACGTTTGGGTTTTGAAGGCGTAGATGCCCATTGAAGCGATAAACTCGCGGCCTTTGGGTTCGATGCCGTATTTTTGAAAGGTTGAAGTTGGAACCCGCAGCGGGTCGGTCTCTTCTGGAGTGCAGGGCTTTTCGACAAAGTTGACGATTTCTTCTTTGTTGTCGATTTCCATGATGCCGAACTCTTTGCATTTGTCGTGTTCGACGGGGAGAACCGAAATGGTGACGTCGGCGTCGGTCTCGACGTGAACCTTTAACAACTTTCGATAGTCCATGTGATAAAGGTGGTCGCCCGATAAAATCAATACGTTTTCGGGTTGGCGTTGATGGAGGCGTTCGAGCGACTGGCGCACGGCGTCGGCGGTGCCTTGATACCAATGACGGTTTTTGGGCGTTTGCTGCGCCGCCAGTATCTGGATAAAGCCCTTTGAAAAGACGTCAAAGCGATAGGTTTGAGCGATGTGTCTGTGAAGCGAGTCAGAATTAAACTGCGTCAAGATGTATAACCGGTCGAGTTGTGAATGAAGGCAGTTGCTGATCGCGATGTCGATCAGGCGGTATTTTCCCGCCACCGGGACGGCGGGCTTGGAGCGGGTCAGCGTCAATGGAAACAGCCGCGTGCCTTGACCGCCGCCCAATATCAAAACGGCGGTTTGGTCTGAATATATATCGCTTTTCATTAATGCCATGGTTGTTCCCCCAGTTCAAACGAGTTCAGGCGAAAGACGACAGCTTAAAAACATGTAAGCAGCTAGAGTTGAGCGTCAAAAACACTCATATCATTATAACAAAGCTTGGGCGCTAGGGAACACGCATTCGGTTCGATTTTGGTTAAACAACAAATGAATTAAGGCTCATCCGGGATTTGGATACTTTTCTCAAATTGAATTAAAATTTCCAGACACGATCTCAAGGATGATTTTTTTATCGTTGTGTTTGGCATGGGTACAACTCTGCTCGCTTCAGTGCGGCTCCGCCTTTTTGCACAGGCGCTCCCTGAGTTGCACCCATGCCTGAGTTGGATTGTCTATTATTGAAAGGACGAATATCGTTTTTTGCCCCAATCCCAGGTCATCCAGCATGGGAAGTACTCAACTATCGGAAGAACCGGAATTTACATTCGGTGGGATGCGATTTCGACGAATTGCTTTGCTAATTGTGGATCGGGTAAAATGGCGTCATCAAAATAGAGCGCTTGGCCGCCCCGTTTGGCGCGATTGATCGCCGCGGGGATGAGGTCTCGTTGAATGACGCCTTTGGCGACCAAGGCGGGCAAAATGATTACTCGTTCACACGTTTTGGCTGTCTCGTCTATCTCATTCGCCAACGGTTCAGGAGAAAAACCGACTATATCGCCCGCATAGACCCAGGTCATGTGTTTGTCGCCCAGCTGGCGCCGTGTTTCGTCAATCACCGATTGGGCCAGGGCGTCCCAGGCGGGCAGGTAGGATTTGGTCCCATAATACACAAAAATGACGCCGTCGTTGTTCGTGATTTTGAGGTTTGATTGGATGCGCCTGGCCGCGTTTTGCGCCAGCAGTTCCGGCGCTTGCGGCGGCGGGAGCAAAATGATTCCACATTCATTGATTTGATACCGCAGAAATTCACCCGGTGTCTCAAACGGCTGCGCTGTGCGAGAAAATTCATTGGGGATATCGACCCTCACATGTTGGCTGACTGAGAGAAACAACGGCTGGGCGATGATTTGGGTGTTTGTTTGGCTGATGGTAGTAACGGCGTCACCGATCGAAGGCTGGCCGTGTTCCATAAAACAGGCGCTGGCGCCAGCGAATCTTGATTGCTCGCGGCTATACGCGTCCGCCTGAACGGCGAATTCTGTCACCGCGTTGTTCCACGCGCTGGAGCGGCTGCCGTGGGCGACGATGAGTAGGTGGGGGTTGGTCATAGTGGAATTAATCTGAATGTGAGTTAATTCGCTTCTTCAAAATGTATGGCGCGGCGTTCTATATAATCTGGGGAGAGCGAACCTCCTGGTGAGCCAGGGTTGAAAGAAAACGCTTCGTTATTTCGCGGCTCGGCGGGAGCCTCGCTCTCCCCGCGTTTAAGATGTCTTATTCTTTCGTAATGACACGATAGCACTTTTGAGATCGTTTATCGTTATTTACAGTGTCTCGTAATCACATTGCTTAGCGCGCCCAGCCCGGCGGCCCAGATTGAAAAGAGTACTAGAAAAACCGGGAAAGACAATTGGCTGTATAGCCAGGCCCAGCCGATGTCCCAGCGGGAGGGGCCCACCGCGAAGGCCAGTTGAATGTGGTAATAGATGGGGTTGACCAGCGGTTGCCAAATGAGTTGTTGTTCGGTGATTCCCTGGTTGGTGAGAAAGAGAATCACATCGTTAAAATCGACCAAAGCGCCGACGAGTTGTACGCCGACGCCCGCTGCCGCGACTACTCCGAGCGCGACATATACGCCGATTGAACGCATATCGATCGCCTCGGCGAGCGGCAGCGCCAGTAAGGGCAACAGGGGGACCAAGTGACGCGGGCCGTAGCCCCAGCCGCCCCACCAGTTGCCCCAAAATGAATAGAGCAGAAAGACCGTCATGGCCAATGCGCACCAAACCCGGGCGGCGTCTTTATTGCGGCTGACGAAATGTCGGACCAAAAGCGGCAGCAGCAAAAACGGTGGGTTGAACACAAACAGGCTCTTGCCCGGCGAGCCAAGAAACCCGAGAAACGCGGGCAGTGGATTCAATACAAACGAACCTTCATACCCGCCGCTGGCCTCGCCTGACCAATAGAGCCAGTTGTAAAACCAAATAAACGCCAAGGCTGAGAATATACACGCCGACAACGTGAAGACAGAACCTTGTTTGGCCATGCCTTGTTTGGGGCGATAAAAGGCGAAAACCCATACCGGAGCCAACACCAACATCTCGGCGCGAACCAACAACAAGCCGATGTAACACAACCCGCTCCAAAGCGCGTTGTGTTTCGTTTGGTTTGCCTCGCGTTCGTCTTGATCATATCGAAGCCAAAAATACAACCCAGCAATCAAACACAGCCCCGCCAGGGTTTTGTTGTAGTCATAGCGCGCATAGGTAAATCCCAACGTGGTGAAGCCATAGAGCAGCGCTGCGCCTGCTTGTGCTGTTCTCGAATACCCCAGCCGTTCGATGGTGCGCGTGATAAACGCGAGCGTAAGCGCGGCGAAGACGATGTTCATCCAACACATACATTTTCGCTGCACCCAATCAAGCGGCTGGTCTTGAAACAGGGTCGCATGAAGCAGCGAGCCCAATCCATAAAACGGCAAGTACACAATGGAATAAAACCAGCCTTGTTTGACTCTCGCGTCAGGGAACAGCGCGCCTTCAGAAACCATGGCTTGGGTGAGTTGAAACGAGGGAGTCGCGTCGACGGTGTAGCCCCGCTTTTTTCCTAACAGCGGCGTCATGGCGACGATATACACCACTGCGATGAGCGCCGCCATGCGCCAGCACGAGAATTGGGCGAATACTGTATTCACGACAACATCCTAGTTCAATTGTTGGGCGCAGCGCGCTGCGCCCCTACGTTGTCAACACAGAACGGTAGATCGCAAGAATGCGGTCACACATCATCTCATGGGTGAATTGGTCTTGGACGCGTTGTTGAGCGGCGGCGCCATACCGGCGCCGCAACTCAGCGTCATCAAGCATCCTTGTAATCGCCCCGGCCAGCGCCTGTTCGTCATGGGGCGGGACCACCAGGCCGGTCTGTTCATGTTGGTTGATGTATGAGGTGCCGGTGCCGAGTTCGGTCGAGATGAGCGGCATGCCGCAGGCCGCCGCCTCCAACAGCACCAGGCCAAACGCCTCCGAACGGTAAATCGACGGCAAACAAAACAGGTCGCCCGCGTAATAATAAGGAACCACCGACTCAACCCGGCCCACAAAGATGATGCGGTCTGAGTAGGGCAGCGTCTTCACCCACGACAACAGTTGCTCCAATAGCGGGCCGTCGCCGACGATGAGCAGGCGCCCGTCGACCTGTTTCATGGCGCGGATCAAGACGTGCATGCCTTTGTAGTAGCGCAACACCCCAGCGCATAACACCAATCTGTCGCCATAACGGCGGCGGTAGGTTTGGGCCTTGGCTTCGATTTGGGCTGTTTTTGTGAATTGGGCGGTAGACACTCCAAACGAGACCACCTCGCACTTGTCGCGAAACGGCGCCAGCGTTTCGGAGGTTTCGAGATAGTTGGGCGAGGTCACGATGATGCGGTCAGCCATGCGCAGAAAGGCGTTGCGAAACACGCCATACAACGCCAGCCAGCGTTTTTGGCGGACGATGTCGCTATGGTAATGGACGATTACTTTGCCCTTTGGGCGCGCCAATAGATGAGAAATCACCGCCGTCGGGTTTGGGATGTGGTAATGAAGAATGTCGGCGTCCATTTTCTTGAGCCACAGCGGGAACCCCGGCGAAACCGGCGCGGACAAAAAGCGGCCCCACTCGCCCGCCTTATAGACCGGCGTGCCCTCGACTTCGGCGACTTCAGAGCGCCACGAGCGGTTACAAATCAATACCTTAATGTCGCCGCATTGGTCGCGGCTGCCCTCAATGATGCGGTTAATGGCGATTTCAACGCCGCCGCAGGTGGGTGGATAATAATCTTTATAAATGTGTACAATACGCACGCTGGTTTCGTTTTCCGCCTTGAGGTTTACGCTTCACGCGATTCGCCGCAGCCAGTATTATAAGAGAATACTCTTTGGAGGTAACCATGTCTTACACCGCCTATCTAGAAGACTTTACGTCTCTCTTACAACAAATAGACCCGCAAGAGGTCGATAACCTGATCGCCGCGATACGCGAAGCCTATGACAACGGCCAGTTTGTCTTTATCTGCGGCAACGGCGGCAGCGGCGCCAACGCCTCGCATATCTGTGAAGATCTGGGCAAAGGCACGCTCACCGACTTTGACGGCCAAAAACGCCTGAAAGTCTTAAGCCTGACCGACAACACGCCCTATATTCTCGCCTGGGCCAACGACACCAATTATGACCGCATCTTTGTCGAGCAACTCAAAAACTTCGCCGAACCCGGCGCGTTGTTGATTTCAATCAGCGGTTCCGGCAACAGCCCCAACGTGTTGCGCGCGGTTGAATGGGCCAATGAGAACGGCTTGAAAACGTTTTCATTGACCGGGTATGACGGCGGCAAGTTAAAACAAATTTCCCAACAAGTGATGCATGCGCCGTCATTTAATATGGGCGCGGTCGAGTCGGTCCACCAGGTCGTCTTTCACTATGTGCTCGACACATTGAGAGAACAGTTTAAACACACATCATGACATTGGCGCTGGGCATCGAGATCGGCGGGACAAAGCTACAGGCGGGGGTTGGGTTTGATAACGACCGCCTGATTGCATTGACCCGCGCCCCGATTGATCTGTCCAATGGGGCCGAGGGCATCCGCGCTGCGCTGCCCGGCTTAGTCGACGAAACTCTAGACCAGGCGAATTGTCAGATCAGCGATATCGCTGGAACCGGCATCGGTTTCGGCGGCCCGGTCAATTCAACCCAAGGGCTGGCGTTACTCTCACATCAGGTTGAAGGCTGGAACGGCTTCCCCTTACAGCAATGGGCGCAGGACCAATGGGGCCGCCCGGCGCGCATTCAAAACGACGCCAGCCTGGCTGGCTACGCCGAGGCCAAACTCGGCGCTGGGCGCGGCGTCAGCCGGGTGTTTTATATCACCGCGGGCAGCGGCGTCGGCGGCGGGTGGATCTGTGACGGGAAACTCGATGAAGGCCAAGGCGTCGGTTCCGCTGAGATTGGCCACACCTGGGCGCCCGACCCAGACGACGGCGAGCCGGAAAAAGTCGAACACATTTGTTCAGGCTGGTCGATTGAAGAACGCGCCAGCGCAGCCTTAGCCGCCGGCGAAGATTCAATCTTACGAAAGATGTGTAACAACAATGTCAACGACATCAGCGCGCGCATGGTCTACCAGGCCGCCGAACACGACGACCTGCTCGCCCAGACGCTGCTCGACCAAACCACCACCACCATGGCGATCGCGATTGGCAACGTCATCACGCTGTTGCACCCCCACCGCGTGATTCTTGGCGGCGGCGTCTCATTGATGGGGCCGCTGTTTTGGGACCCGCTGCTTGAAAAAGTGAAACGCTATGCGTTTCATTTGTACGCAGACAGCGTCGAGATCGTATCAGCCCAACTCGGCGAAGACGTGGTCGTGGCGGGCGCTGTCTTACTGGGCCTCGACGCGGGGACGGAGAACGCATGAACGCGCAACGGGTGGCCGGTTTCTGTCTGATTGCCGCGGTCTGCGTCTCCAGCGCCTATTCACAAGAGGTTCAGTTGTACGCTGACTTCGATAATGGCAGTTTGGGCGGCTGGACACAATCAGAAAACGAAATTGCTCTATCTTTGACTGAACATTCAGGCGCTGGCTATTTTTTCTTTCGCATCGAAAATGTCAAAGACAAAACGCTGAAGTTTGTTCTCTCAAACCCGAATCCACAATTGTTTACCGAATTGAGCCACCCCTATATGAGTTACGACCAGATTCATTGGTCGATTATCAATAAACGGTGGATAGACGCTGGCGGCGAGGATCAAACGCCGCGTTATCTATTTGAAGTTGACTTCGCCCAACCGCGCGCCTGGGTCGCCGCAACGCCCCCGTTCAGCAACGACTTCGTAGACCAATCGCTACAGCAATTTCTCGAACACCCTCATCTTCGCGTCGAGACGCTTTGTGAGTCGCCGAATGAATCAAAGCCAATCAAACTATTGCATGTCACCGACCCGGCTCAGGCGAATGAAACCAAGACCGTCGCGTTTGTTCTCGCCCGTGAAGACGCCCTGGAGCCTGCCTCATCTTTGACGGCCTGGGGCATGTTGACCTATCTGCTCTCTAGCGACCGCTTCGCCGCCGCCATCAAACGCAGGACGCATTTCATTATCCTGCCTCTGTTCGACGCTGACGGCGTGGCCCAGGCGGCGTCGGGGCATCCATTCTCTCAAATGGGCGCGCCAATCTTTTGGACCGAAGCCTGGCCGGAGACGCAGGTTTCGTTCTATGAGCAGCGCAAATTAAAAGAGTGGCTACAAACATGGAAAGACGACGGCAAGCGCGTCGACTACGCCTTGCGGCTTCATTCAGACAACTGGGGGCGCGACGCGGCCCGGCGCGAACACGCCCGCGACCAACGCCGCGAGGCCCAAGACCAATTGTTTGTGAACCTGATCGAACAGGTATACACCCCCTGGCGCGCTAACAGCGAGCGAGTTCAGCCTGATACGCGATTTTCAAAAGTCGTGTTTGATCTGTTTCCCGACGTTGTCGCTGGCATGATTCAAACTGAACTGCTCTATGATTCAACCTTGATCAATGGCCTGCCGCTGGTTAAAACCACGCATGATTTGATGACCGAAGGCGAGCTGATTGTGCGCTCATTCGGCGACCTGCTCGGCATCCAAGACAGCGACCCGCCGCCGATGTTGCTCTCCGCCCTAGCCGCGCCAGGTTCACGCAGAGACCGTAATTCGTTTGCGTTTCAATGCGTTTATCGCGATATGCAGGGCCGTGCGCCGGAGTATGTACGCGTAGTCATCGATGAGACCACCATCGAGCTGGCGCCAGCGGACGCAAGCCAGGCGGATTATAAGAAAGGCGTTTTGTTTACGGGCTTTGCCAAGATGGCCAACCGTGATAACACTCACTTCTTCACCGCGTCGAATGGGTCGACCACCACCCGCAGCCCTCACACCGGGGTCTGGCCCGGCCCCTATTGGCTGGGCGGCGCGAAAAACGAACGTTGATTTTAGGCTCATCCGGGATTTGAATACGTTCTCTCAAGTTGAATTAAAATTTCCAGACACGATCTCAAGGATCATTTTTTTATGGTTGTATTTGGCATGGGTGCAACTCTGCTCGCTTCAGTGCGGCTCCGCCTTTTTTCACAGGCGCTCCCTGAGTTGCACCCATGCCTGAGTTGGATAGTCTATTATTGCTAAGACGAATATCGTTTTTTGACCCCCCCCCCCCAGGTGATAATGAAACCGGATTCGGGTTATTTACCACATCTCATCAAGGCTTCAACACCACCTCTACAAAAAGAGGCGCTCTGGCAACCGCATGAAAGCGTGCCACCCAGCCGCAGCGGCCGTTACAATGAAAAATTCTAAGCGTATCACGGATAGATGTTTCATGGCGTTGAGTAAACTTAAGGCTCTTAATGAATTTTGCCCCACTCTGAGAACTGTTCTCTTGACGATATTATAAATCCTAGCAAAAAGTAAAAAGCGAAAGAAGGATGCTCCATGTCTGCTGAATTGCTCAAGAAGGCTGAAGAGGGAATCAAAACATACCTGGACCAATACGAGGCCGAACTTCGCGCCGCCTGCCCGGGCGAGCTGCCGCCATCGGCCCAAGGCAACCTCGACAAAGCACGCAAAAACGTTATCCCATTGTTGAATGAATGGGTGAATGATCCACACTGCGCGTCGTTTTCGCCCCATATCGCTGACGGCATTCTCGACGCCATCCGCGAGGAGCGCTGGGTCGATTTGATTGACGCCTTTCTTCAGGAAATCAGCTTCGGCACGGCGGGCATCCGCGGCCGTATGGCGTTTGACAAACCTTCGATCTTGAAGATGAAAGATGAAGGCCCCGCCGCGCGTATTCTCAAAGGCCCCGCCACACTCAATGATAAAGTATTGTTGTTGAAATCCGTCGGCGTAGCGAAATTCATGCAAGACCGCGGCATGAAAAAAATCGTTATTGGCTACGATAGCCGCGTGAACGGCCCGGGGTTTTCAAAACTCATCACCCGTTTGTTTCTCGCTCATGATCTGACGGTGTATTTGTTTGACGAAGCCTGCCCCTACCCTGAAGTGACATTCTCGGTGCCGAACTTGCTCGCCGATGTGGGCATCCTCATCTCAGCCAGCCACAACGACTACCGCTACAACGGCTATAAATTGTCCTGCAGCAACGGCTCTCAGTTCAGCCTTCAAGACCGTAAGACCATTGTGGAAGACTACATCAACAACGTCACCACGGCGGACATCAAGTTAATGGACATTCAAGACAGCGGCCCCGACCAATTTTCTTGGTTGGGCGGCTCAGAGCCTGTCGAGGGCGTCGATTATTTGGGCCGCGAAGACAAGTTGATTGACATGCACACCCGCCACATCGAACACATGAAGGGCTTTTTGGTTGATGAGGCGATGGTGAAAGCCCAGAAAGACGATCCTAATGCGCTCAACATAGCGTTTTGCGCGTTTCACGGCGCGGGACGAAAGGCGGCGCCGCGCGTGTTGAGCGAGGTCGGGTTTAAGGAGGTTCAGCCGTTGTCAAAGCTCAACCAGCTCGACGGCATGTTCCCCTGCTTTAACAGCGAGCCGGGCGAAGAACAACAGCCCGACCCCGGCGACCTGCGCGCCGCTGAAATCGCCATGAAGGCCTACAACGAAGAATACCCCAACGGGTTCGAGTCGCTCGATATGATGTTGGGCGCCGACCCTGACGCCGACCGCGTGGCGGCGGTGGTGAAGGTCCCCGAAGACCAACAGGCCGTCTATGGCGGTAAGCCCTACACCCTGCTGCCGCCGGATGACGCCTGGGCGTTGTTGATCTGGTATCGCCTGCAAAAACAAATCGAAGAACACGGCGCGGTGCAGAATCCCGAAGAGTTGTTTATTACGTTGTCGCATACCACCAGCGACGTGTTGACCAAACTCGCGCTCAAACACGGGCTAGGCGTGATGAAAAGCTGGGTGGGCTTCGCCATGTTGGCGATGTGCGTCAACGAAGTGTGGCAGGGCAACCCGCTGCCTGACCAGGTTGACGGGCGCCCCGACCCCAACGACCCTCATTGCCACCCGTTCATGCTCGAAACCCGCGAGATGAAAAACGGCAAGCGGCGCTTTAACCTCGCTAACATGGAACAAAGCTGCGGCTTCTCGATTCTGGGCGGGCCGCCCAAAGACGCGGTCTCGATGGGCGAGGGCGGACACGTTCGCGACAAAGACGGCATTTTCGCCGCCATGTTAATGGCCGAAGTCGCGGCGTACGCCAAACAACAGGGCAGCGACCTTTATCGCCTGTTAGACGAACATATCTTTCTCGACCCGGATGTGGGCTACTTCCTCAATTATTACGAACCCGATCCGCTCGACGGTGAATATGACGGTATTCAAGGCTACATCAAAAAACGCGATGTGATCGAGACGATGTTGAAGGTAGAGAAAGAATGCAAAGCGGGAGGCGTAAAGCTCGCCGGGCTTGAAGTCAAATCGACCGCGCTCTATTGGACGGGCAAGTATGACGCGGCCAATTTTCCCGGCTTTCCTGATGAAGGCGTGCGGTTCTTCTTCGACGACGACCGATGGAGCTACTTCACCTTTCGCCCCTCGGGCACGTCAAACGCGCTGCGCTTCCATTTGCAGCTGCATGAGCCTACCGTAACCAAAGAAACCCTCGCTGAGACCAAGCTGCGCCTGAAAAAACAGGCCTATGACGTGGTCACAGACATTCGCGAGCGAGTCGGAGCGTTGCGCTAGATGGCAAAACCCTGGAACAAACGCGGCAGCCGGACGCTGGGAGACTACCCTGTCTTCCGGTTGCGGTGCGACCAGTTGGTGTCGCCGCGCAACGGCCATGAGTTAGACGCCTTTGTGTTAGAAACCCGCCCCTGGATCACGGTGGTGCCCACCACGCCAAGCGGCGAGGTGGTGATGGTCAGGCAGTTTCGCTTTGGCATCGAAGAAACCACGCTTGAAGCGCCCGGCGGGTTGATGGACGCGACCGACCAGTCGCCGCTTCACGCCGCCGCGCGCGAGCTGAGCGAAGAAACCGGGTATGAAGCCAAAGAGATTGTTCCACTTGGGGTGGTGC
Source organism: uncultured bacterium (assembly GCA_964556895.1). Lineage (GTDB taxonomy): Bacteria > Hinthialibacterota > Hinthialibacteria > Hinthialibacterales > Hinthialibacteraceae > Hinthialibacter. The sequence goes on from CAZKYC010000024.1 coordinate 11,697, forward strand.
GTCCCAACCCGGCGATTCAAAATACGTCCTGCCACATTTTTTGGGCGAAAGACGTCGAACTCAAATGCGAACAAGTGTTAGATGAAGGCGAAGACATTCTCATCGAACTCTTGCCGCTGGGCGCCATCCCACGCATGGTTCAAGAGGGCGCCATACAACATTCCATTGTGTTGAATGCGTTTTATCTGTTAGATCTCTATCAATCCCAACAAGGAACTTCAGGCGAGAATGCCTCACTTTGACAAACACTTTACTTTCGAAGAAGCTAACGCGCTGTTGCCGCGTTACCGCGAAATCTTCGCCCAGATTCAATCGCTCATTGATGCGGCGCGCGGTCAGTCGTCAAATGTGATTCAGCTGCACGGCGGGGGTGGGACCAACGGCAAGACCAACGGCGCCCACACTTCGCGCGACGCCGTCATGAAACAGATCAACGAACTCATTAGCGAAATCACTGACGCGGGGGTGGTGATTCAAGACGTGGGGCGCGGGTTGATTGATTTTCCGGCGTTTATCGACGGCGCCGAAGTGTTTCTTTGTTACGAACTTTCTGACGGCGAATCCATCCAGTTTTATCACGAGCTCGACGCGGGCTACGCCGGCCGCCGCCCCATCATCGGCGACGAGTTTTAGAAATTTCTGGTGGGCTGTCCGCCTGCCGCAGGCAGGCTCCCACCCAACATTCGGGCGCAGCACGCTGCGCCCCTACTATGTAAACCGCAGTAGAATACTAATCGATTGGAAGACTGATAACTGAATTGGCCTCTCATTCAGAGGTAGGGTGGGCTCAAATTGCAGCGCAATTTAGCCCACCACGCCATGTAATCTTATTTCACGGTGGGCTGTCCGCCGCGGCGGACGAGCCCACCCTACCGTTGTTTTACATTCCGAATCGCGTCTACCGTCTCTCACGATACCCAGTCATAGCCGTCGGGTTTAGCGTCAGGGTCGTAGTTTGGGTCAGGTCGGGTTGGAACCGGCGCGTCGACCGAGTCGCGCCAGCCGCGTAATTCGTTCAAGAGTTCACGCGTTTTGGCTGGCCGCCGGGTTGCGAGGTTCGTGGTTTCACTGAGGTCGAATTTCAGGGTATACAATTCCAGCCGGTTTGGCGTGCCTTCGGGTTCAAAAAATTCCAACAACTTCCAGTCGCCTTTACGGACTACGCTCACTGGCGTGGTGCGCCAGACATCGTCGATGCAGCTGTATTTCTGTAGATAGGCGGGGAAATGCCAAAACAGAGTATCGCGCGTTAATCCGCCGCTTTGGGTCAACAGCGGCAGCAGGCTCTCGCCATCGAGACGTTTGTTTTCTGGTATTCGCTGGCCCGCCAGTTCTAAAAACGTTGGGTAGAAATCAATGGAGATAATGGGCGTATGACAAACGCTGTCAGGGTTTACCTTGCCCGGCCAGCGTACAATCGCCGGGACGCGAATGCCGCCTTCGTACAGCATCCCCTTGGCGCCGCGCAGCGGTTGGTTAGACGTGATGCAGCCGTGTCCGCCGTTGTCGGAGGTGAATATCACCACGGTGTCGTCAGACAAACCAAGGCGGTCGAGGGTTTCGAGAACGCGCCCCACGCTGTCATCAACGCTCTCGACCATGGCGGCGTATTTGGCGTTATTCTGACCGCGGCTGGGCGGTTTATTCTCATATTTCTTTGTCACTTCATCCTTCGCCTGAATGGGCGTGTGGACGGCGTAGTGAGAAAGATACAAGAAAAACGGACGGTCATGATTGGTTTCGATAAACGACACCGCTTCTTCGGTGAGGCGGTCGGTCAGATATTCGCCTTCGGGGCCGTCGGGCAGGTTCTTGTTTTTGTATGGGGGGAAGTACCCGCCGTTGGGCGAGCCTGAATGCGTCCCGCCGATGTTATGGTCGAAGCCCTGTCCGGTCGGCAGGGTTTCGGGGGTTGCGCCGAGGTGCCACTTGCCGATGCTGAGGCTGGCGTAGCCCGCGGGCTTGAGCGCTTCCATAAAGGTCAGGGTATCGGGCGCGAGCGCGATGTTGTTGGGTGTGGGGATCAGTTTGCGCTTATTATCGGGCTTTCGGGCGGAGCTGCCGACGGTGTAAACGCCGTGGCGCGGACCGTATTGGCCCGACAACAGACAGGCGCGGGTGGGCGCGCAGTTGGGCGCATTGGCGTAGGCGTTGGTGAACCGCATGCCCTGGCGCGCCAGGCGGTCGATGTTGGGGGTGGAATAAAATTCGCTGCCGGTGCACCCCAGGTCTCTCCAGCCCATGTCGTCGATGAAGACGAACACAATGTTAGGCGGGCGGTGAGGACCTTGCGCGTTGCGTTGAGTAAGATGAGAGCAGCCCGATAGTGCGGCTGCGGCGGTCGCCGCTGTACAATTTTGAATAAACGCGCGCCGTTTCATGCGAATCGTCCTCCCACAGAATTTAGGCTTCCATGTCCGCTTTCCAACTTTCGGCGCCAAAGAAGTCGATGTTGAAGTCAATAATCTTGGCGCCAGCCGCCTGGATGGCCTTTCTCACCTGGTGTTCACGTTCGGGGCGGCAATAAAACAAGATACAGCCGCCGCCGCCCGCGCCGCAGGCCTTGCCGCCCAAGGCGCCGTTTTCTTGGGCGGCTTCAAAAATTTTCTCCATGGCGTCATTGGTGACAGAGGGGTGAAGCCGCTTTTGGCAAGACCAGTTGCGCAGCAACAGCCCGGCGAATTCGTCCATGTGTTCAGAGAGCAGCGCGTCTTTCATTTCGAGCGCGATTTCTTTCATCTCTTCAATCGCGCCGACCATGTTGGGGTCTCCGCTTTCGAAGCGCTCTTTGACGCGGGCGTGGACGTCGCCCGACAGGCGCGACTGGCCGCCATAACACAACACCAGGTTTTTTTCTAATTCCAACGCCGCGGCGCGAGACAACTGTAACCGGGTGGCGCGCACGTCTTCGCCGCAAAATTCCATAAACAACACCGAACCCATCGCGGCGGCGTAGTGGTCTTGTTTGCCGCCGAGAATGCCCAGTTCATCGCGTTCGATGCGGCTGGCTTCTTCGGCGAGTTCATAGTCGAGCCGGTGAATTTCCGCGTACCGCGTCAACGCCGACAACAAGGCGACGCCCATTGAGGCGGACGTGCCCAGGCCGCTGCCCGGCGGCGCAACGGATTGGGTAATCAGGGTAAAATCTTTGTCGACGCCGAGTTTTCGGACCGCCGCTTTGACCAGGTCAATATTGCCGTCATATTCCAACTCGCGGATCGTCTCGGCGTGGACGTATTGGTCAAAGTCGCTGGAGTAGAGCGTGACGCCGCTCTGGGCTTCGCCGCGCGGCTTTAAAAATGACTGGGTTTTCGGGTCAAAATCAATTTTGTCACAGATGGTGACAAACGAATACACGTTAATCGCCGCGTTGACGACATAGCCCGGCGTCTCGCGGCAAAAATCGGCGACGTCGGTCCAGCCGCCGCCAAAATCGATGCGCACCGGCGCGCGCGAGCGAATCAGTGGCTCACTCATTCTCGGTTCCCCTTACAGTTCAATTTTTGTCCCCAACACAGTCAAAAATTTGTTCAGCCATTGTGGATGGGCCGGCCACGCCGGGGCGGTGACCAGGTTGCCGTCAACATGGGCGCCGGTCATTTCGACCTCGACATATTCACCGCCGCCGAGTTTGACTTCGGGCGCCACCGCCGGGTAGGCGGAACAAGACTTTCCCTGTAGCGCACCCGCCGCCGCCAACAGCTGGGCGGCGTGACAGATCGCCGCGATGGGTTTGTTGTTATCAGAAAAATGTTTGACCATCTCAATCACGCGCGGGTTAAGGCGAATGTACTCAGGCGCGCGCCCACCCGGCAAACACAGCGCATCATATTCATCTGGATCAACAGCATCAAAGTCAGCGTTCAATGTGAAATTGTGGCCGGGCTTTTCGCTGTAGGTCTGGTCGCCTTCAAAGTCATGAATCGCGGTGCGCACCGTCTCGCCCGCTTTTTTGTCGGGACAAATTGCGTGAACGGCGTGCCCCACCATTTGCAACGCCTGAAAGGGGACCATCACTTCATAATCTTCTACGAAGTCGCCCACAATCATCAATATCGTTTTGGCAGTCATTTGACTTGTGTCTCCCGTGGAGTATTTCAACGAGCCATTATAGAAGAAAAGGCCCGGTTCGTCATATCGCGCGGCGGCGATTACGCCGCCTTTTCTGCGCCGTCAATTTGATAGGTGTACAGATAACCACCCTACGCTGTACACCATTCTACGCTAGGAGCGCGATCCATGTGGAATATGTTTAAACTGTGGAGCCTGTTGAATAACAAGAAAACCTCAATCGGGGCCGCGTTGATGTTGGCGGCGATGGTCTTACAACAAGCGGCGGATATCTGGGCGGGGCCCAGCTCGCCGGATTGGATACTCAAAGCCATCGAAACCTTACAATGGTTGGGCGGGTTGTTTGGCGGCGTCGGGTTGGGCCATAAGACGGTCAAGTCGATGAAACACCGAAGAAAGAAATAATTGGAAACCACTGAATAATTGGTACATGAAATCAGGTCTTTTTCATTTAACAATCTCAAACCTACTTGGGCCTTGGTGTAACTCAGTGAGCGCCTGCGCCAAATAGCGGAGCGGCGCTGATGCGAACAGAGTTATGCCTAGGCCAAATCTTGCCTACGAATTAACTATTTAATGAGTATCTACTGAAGCGCTTCGATTATTTCAGTCACTGTCAGGATGTCAGTGACGCGGACGCCGAAGTTTTCGCCGATAACGATCATTTCGCCTTTGGCGAACGACTTGGCGTTGACCACCAGGTCGACCGGCTCTCCGTTAAGTTTGTTGAGCTCGAGCACCGAGCCGGACCCCATTTCAAGAATGTCTCGCACTGACTTTTCGGTTGTCCCTAACTCGACGCGGATTTCTAAATCCAGATTGAGTATGACATCCAGATTGGTGGTCTCCATCGCCGGTTCTTCTTCTTCGAACGGCATGAAGACTGCCCTCTGGACATTGACGGACCGTTCTTTGTCGAGCTTGGCCGAGTCGCGCGCCTTCGATGGGCCTCCCATCGCTGGCGCCCCTTGTTGCATCTGGTCAAAACTGGGTACAGGTTCCGGCATGGCTGGCGCCGGTTGAGCGGCTGGCGCCGGTTCGTTCGGTTCCTCTGACGATTCTTCGCCGAGGCCGGCGTTTAATAACATATCTATTTCTTCTTGAGAGAGCAGGTCGCTCATAGACGCTTCCTCAACCGTTACTTCGTATCAATCACAAGATTACTGTCATTGTAACACGAAACCCTATTTTTTTTATGGTTTTCTTTGAGACGCGGCGCTGGGAGATTGGGCTGTTAGCGGTCGAGTTTTTTACGCCATTTGTGATAGACGCTAAACGCATAATTAAACACCGCTTCGTTGTGATCGTTCCAATCAAAGTAGTGTTCTCTCAGCCCTTCCGCAGAAATTAATGAGCGCCCCAGCGAATCTTCGCCGCCATGAAACGGGTCGAGTTCGTCAGCGATCGCGATAAATTGGATGCCGTACCCGACTGGATAAGGGTATGGGCAATTGGGCGGTTCGGGGCCGTTGTGTTCGATGCGAATCACGCCCAACATTTTCACCTGGCTAAAGCTGACGCCGATCTGGCTGTGGGCCTCGCGCTTGAAGGTGTCTTCGGGCGATTCGCCGATGTCGATGCGTCCGCCAATGAGTTCCCAACCGCGCCCGGGGATGTTGGCCAACACGAGTTTATCTTCATAAAAGACAAACCCGCCTGCGATACAGGTCAATTCACGCGGCGGTTCGTGTTCTGTCGCTTCAAAATGAATGGTCGCCCCGGTTCCCCACGAGGTGGGCGGAAACTCAGGGGCGATGGTTTTATGGGTAACGGGCCTTCTTCGCGGGGCCGGTTTTTTTTCAGCGGGCTTCTTTGTTACAACCGGCTTGCGCGAGACGGGCTTTTTGTGGACGGTTTTTTTGGCTGGACCTATTTTAGCGGGCGACTTTTTCGCAGCCGATTTTGTTGGCGCTGATTGTTTGCCTGTTTTTTTCGCGATTGTTTTTTTCGCCGATTTTTTGGCGGCGCTCTTTTTAACGGGTTGTTTTGGTTTGGCTTTTTTCACGGTTTTTTTGGCTGCCGCTTTTTTGGTGGTATTCTTGGGTGCAGCCTTTTTTACAACCGCTTTCTTGGGCGCCGTTTTTTTCTTTGCCGTTGATTTTGTTTTGGTCTTGGAGGGTTTTGGTTTTGAAGGCGTTAGTTTTTTCTTGCTTGATTGTGGCTTAGATTTCGTTAAGGGTTTGTTCGCCGTCTTTTTTGAAGCGGCTTTTTTGGTTTTGGCGCGCTGGTTTCTCGCCGCCGACTTTGGGGAGGCGGTTTTTTTCTTGAATTTGGTCGATTTTGCGGCCGCCATGTTTGTTCCTTACGATTCGCGCCGCTCGCTCTGGTAGGCTGCTTGTCCCCTGGTGGATAACTGGCTGTGTAAATGTCACACAGCGCCATCGCGATTCAATTGCGCTTGCCATGCGCTTGGTAAATTATATTCGATTTTACTTGGCTGACGCAATATCCAAGTTAGAGGTTTTGCCTTCTTTTTTTTACACTGTTTAGTATGGAAGATATGTGAAACCTGGCTAACGTATTTGTTTTACTTGTCTTAGTAGATATAACGCTGTAATTGCTTGCTGACAGATTCAAGATAATATTTAGTAAAAATCATGATATCGTGCTACCATTTCTGAGCATGGCAGATTTTATAACTTCTACTAATAAAGTAAATTATAAAGAAAATCTATAGACTGATAAATTATCGCTTCTGTCTGCATTCTGTTTCAAATTGCTCATTTTAATAGACTTATTTAGTATCGGTTTTCGATAATCATGATTTCTTTGGCAATTATTAGCCTACAAATATGTATTATTTTCATCTGCATTCTTCTTGATTACTGGTTCAGTTCGCCTGTTTCAGACCAATTTCCATTTCTGTTACTATCAGTAATTACTACGGTTATATCTATTTCTGCTATTGCATTTCTTAGTCTGGCGAGCGCAATCCTTCACCGTTTTCGCCATTTAACGTTTGTTTATAATTGTATAAATTCGCTTGTGTTGAAGCGCATATTGGCGGGTTTATCTGGTGTTTCGCTTCTCATCATTTTGATTTACATTTTTTCTCCAATTACGTTAAATGAAATTCAAAAACCCAAGTTAGTCATTTTGGGGTTGGATGGCGCCACCTGGGATATTCTTGACCCGCTCATTGAAGAGGGAAAACTGCCCGCGATCGCCAGCCTGAGATCCAAAGGCGCGTCGGGCAACCTCTTTAGCCTAGACCCAATGCGATCGCCCGCTTTGTGGACCAGCATCGCCACTGGGCGGACGCCTGACGCGCATGGCGTCAGCGGGTTTTTGTCAACCCGCGCCGATTTGGCCCAGCCTCGAATGTGGGACATCGCACAACAAAACAATCTGTCGCTAGGCTTGTTTCGATGGCTGGCGATGTGGCCCATCATGGATGAGTTTTCATTTGTGGTTCCGTCTTGGCTGGCGCGGTCCAATGAGGTGTGGCCGAGCCGCTACGAATGTCTTCAACAGGTGTTGTTGCGGTCGCCAGCGGGTCTGCGAAGCCAACTCGGCGCTTTGGCGCAATGCGTCAATCGCGGCGCCCGCCTGTCTTCGGTTGAGAGAATGGCGAAAGCGATTGTTTGCGACCCATTGAGGCGTGACGAATTAACCGCCCTGGCAGACCGCGAACTCAGCAGCGTGAACTTACAGACTGATATGTACATCGCCATGTTGAGTGAGATTCAACCTGATGTGTCGGCGTTTGTATTATATGGAAGCGACCAACTCGCCCATCGCTTTTGGCAGTATCACCAGCCCGGCGCATTCACCCAACATGAGATCGAACCAAACCAAGACTACGCGAAGGTGATCGAGAATTATTACGTTCTGGCTGACCGGGCCTTTGGACGTATCATCAGCCAGCTGCCAGACCATTGCCGCATCATGCTGGTGTCTGACCATGGCATGAAAGCCGACCCGGCCATGCCCGGGCAGTTTTTTATCGACGGCGACGCCGTATTAAACCAGTTAGACGCGGCAGGAACTGTGAAACATCATTTTATAGAACGCCGTTGGATACTCGAAAGCAGCCAACCTGCGTTACCAACGCTTGTGAAAGCGTTAGAGGCGATTCAATTCAACGATGGCAGCCCGGTGTTTTCGGTTGAACAAGACAAGGGGACGCTCACGGTGAGAACCAATTTCTCAATGACCGCTCATCCTGACTCGCCTCTCAACACAAACAAGACAATTATCATCAATGAAAAAGAGTGTTTGACTGACGATTTCTTTTTCGTGCGCTATTTTTCAGGCGCCCATGATTTGAGAGGGGTGTTTCTCATGCAAGGCCCCGGGGTGGAACCGGGCGCTTGGGTCGAAGACGCCAGTTTGTTGGATATCGCCCCTACGGCGCTGTATTGGCTGGGGCTTCCACTCAGCCGAGAGTTTGACGGCGGGGTCATCGAACCGGCATTTCAACCCAATTATCTTGACTCGAACCAACGCGTCGAAGTCGACGCCTACGGGCCGTTAGCCAATGACGAGACGACTGTGCCCGGCGCCTCATCCGCTGTGATGGAGCGCCTGCGCAGTTTGGGGTATGTCGAATAAACCTGTCATAAGATCCGATCAAGACTGTTTTTTTAGAAGATATCTCAAAACTGCTTGATCATTTGTAGCGGGCGGCGTGTGTACAACTCTGCTCGCTTCGGCGCCGCTCCGCTTTGTTGCACAGGGGCTTCCAGGGTTGCACCCACGCCTATATTGGTTGTTCAATTAATTGGTAAGTCAAAACCTTACAAGAACAATCTTAATTTTTGAGATGGCTTCTAGTAGTTTATAGGCGTATGAATGCAATCCAGTTCTAGTGAACCACGCTCACCCCATCTCCTCTCCCTCCAGCGGGCGAGGGGATGAAAGTGTGTCATTGCGACGAAGCCCACCAAGGTGGTCGACTGAAACAAGGGGAGGGCGAGGCTCCCGCCGAGCCGCAAATTAAAGATATGACAGAGTATTCACGCAGTTCTCCCGGAGCCTGCCTGCCGCAGGCAGGGTTCGCCATCCCCGGTTTAAGCCGCGATGAAATATATCCCTAACGTTTATATTACCTACCGAAACAAGCCTCTATACAGTTTCTCGGTGATTTTCTTTTTTGGTTTGAATTTTCGGCTGGCGGCGTAGTCGAGCAGACTATGGCGCAGCTGGCGCGCGACGATGCGCGTATCCAGGCCATTCACGATGTCTATCGAACAGACAATCAGGTTGCCCTTGGCGACGCGGGCTTCAAACAACACCCCCAGTTTTCGACAGTCGTTCCAGTCGTCAATCGGTTGTAAGATCGGTAAGTACGAACTTGATAACGAATCGAGAACAACTGGCTTCGATGAATCGAGCAGGTCCTGCCACTGCCAGTTGTTGTGAAACTCAGTCGGGAACTGGGCTAACGCCGGATGGCGGTCGCGAATCAACATGCCCACGGTGTGGTCTACTTGTTGTGAGAAAGTGATGCGGTTCCAAAAGATGGGGCGAAACAGCCCCAGCGTATCGCTGGCGATGTCGTCGGGTTTGGGCGCGAGGATGACGTTCTTGTCGGTTTGAAGCAGGGCCAGCGCTTCGCGCCAATCTTGGGTGAAGAACACATTGTCGGGCGACGTGATTGAGACGCCGCTGGGGTAAGCCCAGACATCCCACGAGTTGATGTATGGCGTGTCTTCGAGCGACACGGTGAAGACCATCTTCTGGGCCTCTTTGATTTTTCTGAGCGGGCATGACGCCTCTACCACGCTGGTCAGTCCGCCCGCTTTGATACGCTCGACGCGCTCTTCAGCCTGGTAAATTGTCTGTCCTGATTCAGCGCGAAGAGAAAAAACTACATTTATGTTATTTAAATCATTGATCTGATAATTGGCGACGTCGATTCGCGCGGTGAAAAATTCATCGGTGGTGAACACTCGCTGTTTCATGCGCGCCAGCGGGACCACGTCGTTACAAAACTGCTTGTACTCATCCGGCGTGACATAACCCTTTTCGTTCCAGAGTGCATTGAGTACGCCGACCGGGGCGGCGCCCTGGCCGGGGAAGTCATGCAGGTCAAGCAATTGAAACCCCGCGTAGCCAGGCGTACGCAGCGCCGTCTCAATCTCTTGTTTGTAGAGAAGGGTGTGGAACTTGCCCGACGCCATGAGAAATTCGTCAGCCAGGGAAAGCATGCCCGCTTTCTTTAATTTGTCGCGAAAGATTTCGAGGGTCTTCGCTTTTAAGACGCCGTCGTATTGCCCCGCTTCGCTGAGGTCGGGGTAGACGCACCACTGGCCGATCTCATGACCGATGGTGGGGATAGGCAGATCGTTGATATAGTCGCGGTAGTCGCCCCAGGTTTGAGGGGGCTTGTTAAATCTGAGCGGCTCCCATTTTTGAAGGCGGGTGGCGTATTGGATGCTGAATTGATTTTCGGGGATGTTGGGCCAGCCCGCCCCGGCGGCGTAGTAGCGGCGCGGGTCTTTTTGTTTGAGATAATTCACTAACTTGCCCAGAAAGGCGTCGCGGTTTTTGCCGTGCGGTTCGTTGCTGGGCGACATAAACACAAACGAAGGGTGGTTGCCGTAGGCCTTCAGCATACGGTCTACTTCCAGATAAATCCATTCGTCGAGCGCCGTGCCGTCGCCAAACGTGGCCCAACATGAGCCTTCGGCCTGAATGTAAAAGCCTTCTTGGTCGGCCGCTTGAAAGGCCGCCTCGGGCGGACACCACGAATGAAAGCGAAAATGGTTCAGGCCATGCGACTTGGCGATGTGAATCAGGCGCTTCCATTCGCTTACATCAGTTGGCGGGTAGCCGTGTTCGGGAAAGATTGCGCATTCTAAGGTCCCGCGAATAAAAACCGGATTGCCGTTGATGGTGAACTGCTTGCCTTTGATGCCGAGTTCTCTCATGCCAAATGTGACATTGCGTCGGGCGAGGGCGTCTCCGCGTTGGTTTAAGACCAGCCTGAGCGAATAGAGCGCGGGGCCGTATTCGCTCCACGGGCGCCAGTCTTCGCCCATGTCATAGGCGACCGACGCCGAGCCGCCGTTCGCGTCCCATTTGATTTTGTTGACGACGAATGACTTGTTGTGGAGCGCCCCGGTTTGGAGGTCGCGGGTGGAGAGCGAAATCTCGCCCTCGCCGCCTCGCCCCGTGTTGTTACCGAGAGACACATTAACTTTGAGCTGGTTGTTTTTGATGTCGGGGTAAATTTGAACATCGTCAAACCATACCCGCGGGCCAGCGATGAGTTTTAGTTGGCCCGCCAGTCCGTTCCAGTTGGATTGAGTTTGGTCAGAGATGCTGTGGGCGTCTTTGCCGACCGGGACGACATAACTGTTATCGACGCGGATGGTGAGTTGTTGGTGTTCGCCAGCAACTATGAGATGTGTGATGTCATACTCATGAGGGACGCCCAGGCTGTCTTGCGACCCCGCCTCCTTGCCGTCGATCCAAACGCGGGTCTGCCAGTGGGGGCGCTCTAAATGAAGCACGACGCGCTGGCCGCTCCAGTTGCGCGGCGTCTTGATGTCGCGTTGATACCACGCTGCGCCGACATAGACGCGGTCAGGCGTTAGCCAGAATGGCGACATAAACTCATCGGCTTCGACATACTCTTTAAAACGCGGGTCGTCTAATAGTTTTACGCCGATGCGGGTCGTCCAGGGCGAGTCTTTCTTTGGCGGGTCGCCGTAGCCTTGCTCTTGAAGCGAGCCGGGCAGGTGAATTCGGTCAGCGAGTTTTTGTTGCTGCCAGTTATTGGCCTCGCCTGCGTTGTCCGGGTCGAGTTGAAAACGCCAGCGTCCTGAGAGGTCGATCTCGTTTGAAGATGCAACCATTGAAAAAGAAACAACGAACGCCAAACAAATAGGTAGTGTTCTCATAACGGGGTCCCTTTCAAACGGGCTTAACGAAATACCACAAAGAAGATGATAACCGCTACGATCACCACGCCGCCCAACACTTTCGCCAGCGGCGACGACTGCATATCAAAGTCGTCTTTCTTTGGTATGACTTTCGGCTGGGCCAATGGGGCGGCCATCGTAATCATGCTCATCAATGCCATAACAGAGAAAAACGTAATGCACATCCGAATGAGAAAATGCACGGATTCGAATTGCCAGTGAAGAAGCCCATACAGCGGCGCACTGACTAACAAGGCTGTCACGCCCGCTGACGGCGGCGCTTTCTTTACCGCGAAGCCAAACACAAAGGCGGCGAGGATGCCGGGCGAGACATAGCCTTGAAATTCTTGAATGAAATTAAACACGCCCTTAAACCGCGGGTCGGCCAACTGAGGAGCGAGAAAACAACCAACAATCACAAACGCCAGCGTCATGGCGCGGCCTAACGCCACTAGCGCCGGTTGTGACGAAGCCGGGCTGACATAGCGCCTGTATAAATCCATAGTGAAGACCGTCGATGATGAATTGAGCATCGACGCCAGCGAACTGACCACCGCGCCCGCGATGGCGGCGAACATCAGGCCGCGTATGCCATCAGGGATCAAGTTTCGAATCAACATGGGGTAGGCCTGGTCAGGCGTGTCGAGTTGGGCGCCGTAGAGTTGGTATGAGATGATGCCCGGAACAACAATCGCGAACGGCACGAGAAGCCACAGCGACGCGGCGAAGACGATGCCCAGTTGGCCTTCTTTGAGGCTCTTGGCGGCGAGAGTGCGCTGGACAATAAACTGATTGAGGCCGCAGTAATAGACCGTGGGGATCCACATACCTGCGACAACGCCAGTCCAGGGCAGGTCTGGGTGGTCAGCGGGCAGCAGCATGTGAAGTTTGTCGGCGTTGGTTTTCATAAATAGGCTGATGCCGCCCACCGCGTTCAGGCCCAACCATAGCGTGATGACGCCGCCCAACAACAGGGCGCTGCCGAGAAAGACGTCCGCCCAGGCCACGGCTTTTAGCCCGCCCCAGGCTGAGTACACCACCGCCAATACGCCGATGATCCACACCGATAGCGTCAGCTCGAGGTCAAAGATGGTTGAGAGGGCCAGTCCGCCTGAATACAACACGGCGGTCACCAAAACCGTGACATAAATGACCACGGTATACACCGCCATGATGGCGCGGCAGGTGGTGTTGTAGCGGTATTCCAGATACTCGGGCATGGTGTAGATGCCGCTGCTGAGAAAGCGCGGCAAGAAGGTAAAAGCGATGATGATGATGCCTACGGCGCCCACCAGCTGCCACGAGCTGACCGCCAGACCGACGGCGCCGGCGCCTTGGCCGGCCATGCCGACGAACTGTTCGGTGGAGAGGTTGGCGGCGACGATTGAGATGCCAATCATCCACCAACTGAGGCCGCGGCCTGCAAGAAAATAGTCTTCGCTGTTCTTTTTGTGGCGGCTTTTGTAGAGGCTGACGCCGACCACGACGAGAAAGAAGGCGATAAATACCACGATATCAATGACGGTGAGTTGCATGGTTGCCGTACATTTCTGTTAGAACGTATTTGGTTTATTGGACTATAAATCACAATCAAACACAAGCGCAAACGAAAAAGCGTTTTTCGATAAACTATCGTCGGTATACACCAAACCATGAATGTGTTACCATCGCGATTTATATAACCAACTTATGGCTCATAGGCAACTTATGAGTAATAGAACAATCGGGGATTCGCTTGAAATTTGATTGATTTAACAAGGTTTCTATGTATATATAAGACTGGGCCATGTAAAGGGTTTTTCTTTAACTCATTGATTTTTCTTTTTGTTGAGTGGGACATCTCTTAATTGCGTTTGGCATCAACCGTTTCTGGTTTGACTGGCGTACATACGAAAAAAAATCACCAGCTTCGCGGTGGTTGATGAGTATCTTTGGGGCGGTTCCGTCCTTTGATTTGATAGGTTTTGAATTTACACCATTAGGAGGAGATGGAATGTCTCAGCAACCAACACAAGACCCGGCAAGCGAACATGACGTCAATTTTTTCTTCCCTAAAACCGACCATTCGCGCTCAAACATGAAAATGGTCATCTCCATGGTCGTGATTTGGGCGGTCGCCGTGTTTGGCTTTCAATTTTTGCTGATCGCCATGAACCAGCCCACGCCTGAAGCCGACTATACCGCTTTCGAGGCCGTCTGGCCCAAGGTTCAAGACGGCAGCGCCAGCGTAAGCGAAAAACAACAATTCGCCCGGGCGACTCTGACGGCGTTAGGTAAAAACATTACCCTTAAACCAGACCATAAAGAGGTGTTGCAAGATTCGGTCAACAAGATTGTACTCAGCCTGCTTTCGGCTGACCAGAAAGCGAATTTTCAATCCAGCCTGGCGAATGCAGATACAAAACAACAAGCCGTCGCCGCTGCTGTTGAAGCGATTGGGCTTGAGAACACTGGCTTTGACAAACTGCGCGCCAGGTTTCTCGCATTCGCCTTAGCGCCGACTCAACAAGGCGCGATCAGCGGGAAGACGCCGGAAATTATGGAGCTCTACCTGGTCCATAACCAAAGCGCGTTGACTGATTTTCGCTTCTTGGGCTTTCCCTTCCATTATTGGTATACCGCCCAATTTCTGCTCATTTTGTTTGTTCTTCTGTGTTTGATCTTCGCCCTCGTCACCGACCGGCTCAACCAGAAGTACGACTTTGGCGAAGAGTAAGGAGAGAACAACCATGACGCGACTTTTCACAATTCTTTTCGCAGTATCCTTGTTCATCCATCAAAGCGCTTACGCCCAAACCAGGGCGACTGAGTTGGAAGGGACGTTTAAACTCGGCCCGGCGATTATATTGATTGTTCTTTTGGCGACCTTTATTTTGGTCGGCGTCTTCAACCGCGCCAAAGACACCTCGGCCTATTGGGCGGCGGGGCGCAAGATTTCTCCGGTCGGGGCAGGCATGGCCATCGCCTCAAACTGGATGAGCGCCGCTTCGTTTCTGGGCATGGCCGCCATTATGTATGGCTCAGGGTATCACGGGTTGTCATACGTAGTCGGCTGGACGGGCGGGTATGTGTTGCTGTTGATTTTAATGGCGGGCCAGATTCGCCGTTTTGGAAAATACACCGCAGCCGACTTTATTGGCGACCGCTATTACTCGCAGGGCTTGCGCGCCTTTGGCGCTTGTCTGGCGATCTTCATTTCATTTTGCTACTGCGTTGGCCAGTTCGCCGGCATCGGGCTGATGTTTAAGTGGATTCTCGGCATCGATTATTCTACGGCGGTTATCGTCGGCAGCTCGGTGGTGTTGGCCTACACCCTGATCTCGGGCATGTTGGGCGTCACCAAGAACATGCAGATTCAATACGTCATTATCATCATCTCTTTCATGATTCCATTGTTCATTTTGTGTAATGAATACGGCTATTTCGCGTTGCTGCCTCAAGTGGGCTACGGCGCGGTGGTGTCTGATATCGTCGCAGGGGTCGAACCCAGCGGCCTCAAAAACGCGATGGGGCATGATTTTGCTATCTTGCCCTCGCCTGAATTCGCCATGCCGTGGGACCCGGCCACCGGGCAGAGTTCGTTTCAATGGATGGCGATTTGTTTTTCGCTGATGATCGGTACGGCGGGCCTGCCGCACGTTATTCAACGCTTCTATGTGGTGCCTCGCGCCAAAGATGCGCGCTGGTCGGTCGTCTGGGGCCTGTTCTTTATTTCGCTACTCTACTGGAGCGCTCCGGTCTATTCCGCGTTTGGTAAAGTCCTTTCCGCCGACCCCGAAGTTGGCGCCTTGGCCAAAGACGCCATCGTGGTGTATACCGCACAGTTGGGCGACGTGTTTCCGCTGATTGTCGGCCTGCTCGCCGCGGGGGCGGTTTCGGCGGCCTTTTCGACAGTGTCGGGGTTATTGGTGGCGGGGGCGTCGGCGTTTTCACACGACCTTTACTATAAGGTCATCAACCCGGAGGCCTCTGAACGCACCCAGATGATCATGGCGCGCGTTGGCACCATCTTGATGGCGATTGCGGTTGCGGTCGTTGCGCTCATGCAACTCGGTCTGATCGCCCAATTGGTCGCGCTGGCGTTTTCGCTGGCGGGCTGTACGATCTTCCCGCTGTTCTTGTTGGGCATCTGGTGGAGCGGCTCCAACCGCGCCGGGGCCTGGGCCGGGCTGCTTGTCGGCAGTTCGGTTTCGGTGATTGCGTTGGTTTACTTTGTCTGCGGTAAGAACGATGTGTTTCTGCCTGCCCATGACATGGTGACCTATTACCTCAACGCCTGGTATTTCGCCTGGTTGGGCGCACCGCTGGCGGTGATCGCCAATATCGTGGTCTCACTGGCGACCGGACGCAGCACGCCGGTGGAAATCAAAGAGTTTCTCGCCAAAAAAGTACACGGCTATTAGAATCACAGCGACGCCCCTCTTTCGATCGTGGAGAGGGGCGTTTTTCTGTCTTGCCTATAGGCCCATTCTCTGGTGTCATGTAGGCTAGGCGTATGGCTTTGTATTCCCCCTGAGCAATTCGACGTTCAGGCTCAACGGAATAATAATGGCTGGACGCTACCTCGTCCTTGCTCTTGGCGCCCGTCTATAAGTAGGGGCGCTGCGTGCTGCGCCCGGTAAGAAACGAAGCCCTCACTCCATTCCTTTCCCAGAGGGAGAGGGGGCAGGTTGACGGTTTTTCAAGAGGTTTGTCGTGGCGAAGAACCGTCGTCAAGACGATGAGTAAATTGCGTGACGGGTTTGTAACTACAAGGTTCTACCTCTTCCTGAATCCCTCCGCTTCGGGGAGGGATTGAATTTGGAGCGTGATATGATTCATAAAAAATTATTCAGCGAATAACAACAGCGCCATGAAACCCATTACCACTCGGGGCTTTTTCTTTCGCATTATCCTGCCGTCGCTTTTGACGATTGTCTTGTTCGTCGCCATTCTGTTTTTTTTGATCGTGCCCTTCTTTGAAGATGCGATTCTCGAACGCAAGCGCGAGATGATTCGCGAACTCACCTACTCTGCCTGGAGCGTGTTGTCTGAACTCGAAACCGAAGAGCGCGAAGGCAAACTGGCTCGCCAAGAAGCCCAACAACGCGCTATCGCCCGCATCCAATTTCTTCGCTATGGCGATGAAGGCAAGGATTATTTTTGGATCACCGACATGGGGCCGCGCATGGTGGTGCACCCGTACCTGCCTGAGCTGAACAACCAAAGCCTGACCGAGTATGAAGACCCGACCGGCAAGCGCATGTTTGTTGAATTTGTTGATGTGGTCAAACGAGACGGCGAGGGCTTTGTCGACTATATGTGGCAGTGGAAAGACGACGATAGCCGCATTGTGCCCAAACTGTCGTTCGTCAAACAGTTTGAGCCGTGGGGTTGGATCATCGGCACCGGCATCTATATCGAAGACGTGAAAGAAGAAATCAACGCGATTACCCGGAAATTGGTCTTGATTTCTCTCTTGATCACAATACTGGTCGCTCTGTTGTTGGCGTTTATCACCTGGCAGAGTTCGGCCATCGAAGCCCAGCGCGTGCGCGCCGAAAACGAACTTCGGGCGTCGCGCGAAAAATATAAGACCCTGGTCGAGGCCTCGACCGAAGGGTTTATCATGTTGGCCAACAACCGAGCGTTTTATTCAAACCAGAAAATCCAAGACTTGTTGGGGTATAGCGCCAGTGAGTTTGTTGACATTTCGCTGGGCCAACTGTTTGGCGAAGCATTTCTTGATCAACCGTTTTGGAACGACTTTCTCACGGGGGCTGATGTTCCTGAGCAACACCCCAGCAGCATCCAGCGAAAAGACGGCGCCTCGCTCGATATTTTATTAACCGTGTCGAAAGCGACATTGGCGGGCAAAGACGCCCAGCTGTTGATTATCAAAGACGTTCATCGGTCCGGCGATGAAGGCGCCGACAGTGAACAACTCGACGTTCACTATCACAGCCTGATAAAAGGCATCGGCGCGGCGGTGTTTGTCTCGTCACTCGACAAGCGCCCGGCCATTCTACACGCCAACCCGGCGATGGCCGCGCTATTGGGCTGTGAACAGGCCGATGCGCTGATGTCTAAACCGGTTGAATCGTTCTTCACTGACGGCGCAACCTGCCAACAGTTTTTTCATTCGCTGGGTCATGAGAAGCGCGCCCAGATTTCTGAGACGCGTCTCAGGCGTGAAGACGGGTCGCTCTTTCACGCTTCAATCACAGCGGCGGCCCAGACAGACCGCGGCGCTTACCCCGTCTGGTTTATGGCGATTGTTAAAGACATCTCTGACCAAAAAGCGGCGGAGAGCCGCAAAGACGCGCTCAATACTGAGCTTCAAACTGCGCTGTTTCGTTTTATGCAGCCCGCCGTGAATTACGCAACAGATCCGGTTACAGTCAAACTCGGCCAGCCGGCCCATATCGCGATTTCGTTGATGCAGGCCAAACGCGCCAGCGCGGTGTTGGCCCTGTCAGACGACGGCGCCGCGGTTGGCATATTCACTGATCGCGATATCCACATGCGGCTGGCCGGCCGCGACTGCGACTTTGACCGGCCTGTGTATGAACTCATGAGTTCGCCATTACTCGCCATCAGCGACCAGGCGCTGTTGGCCGAAGCGGCGTTGATGATGAGCGACCACGGCATTCGCCATCTCCCCGTACGCGCGAAGGATGGCGCCATCGTGGGCGTTATTACTGACAAGCAACTGATGGATGTGCAGAGTTTGCCGCCGAACCTGCTCGCACAAAAAATACGCGCGGCCAGCTCGCCGGTTGAATTGAATGAATGTCGCGAACGGGCCGCGACCAGCGTCCATTCGCTGTTGAAAAGCGGCGCCCGCGCCCAGTCCATCACCCGCATCATTAGCGAAACCGCTGATGAAATCACCAAACGCACCATCCAATTCGCCGTCGAAAAACTCGGCCCCCCGCCGGTGAGGTTCTCGTTTATCGCGCTGGGCAGCCAGGGGCGCGGCGAACAAACCCTGTCGACCGACCAAGACAACGCCATCATCTATGAAGATGTGGGTGACGGCCAGCAAGAAACTGTTACAGACTACTTCAGCGCGCTGGCGCGCACGGTTTGCGCCAACCTTGACCATAGCGGCTATAGCCTTTGTAAGGGCGGGGTCATGGCGATGAACCCGAAGTGGCTTCAACCGGTCAGCGTGTGGAAGGAGTATTTTTCGGATTGGACCAGCAACCCTGACCCGCAGGCGTTTTTAGACCTGAAGATCTTCTTTGATTTTCGCCATCTCGTTGGCGACGCGAACCTGGCCGATGAATTGAAACAGCATATTCACGCGGTCTCTGAAGGCAAGGCGGCGTTTTATCAGTGCCTCGCCCAAAATACGCTGTTAATGAAGCCGCCGCTTGGACTGTTTGGCAAGATCGTCGTGCAAACCAAAGAGGGGCATCCTGAAACATTTGACATCAAAGAGGCGATGATCCCCATCGTTGACTTTGCGCGGTTGTATGCGCTTCATCACACCATCAACGAAACCCATACCGTGAAGCGCCTGGAGGCGATGCGCGAGCGGGGCGTCTTAAGCGAGAGCGCCTATGAAAACGCGGCGCAGACATACGAGTTTCTGATGCAACTCAGGCTAACGCATCAATCAAGCAGGCTCAATCAACACGAAACCACAGACAACTTTATTAATCCAAAACAATTGAGCGAGCTCGACGGCGTGATTTTGAAGAAAGGGTTTTCGTATATCACTGATATGCAGTCAAAAATCAGTTATGATTTTACCGGCTCGGCCTAGAGCGTTCAGCCAAAATATCTTTAAAGCGCTGAATGGCGACGTGAGGCTCTAACTGAAAACACTCAGAGATCATCGGCGTGTCAAGCGACTCATTGGACAACTCGGCCGCCAGCGCGTACCAGTCGATACAGCCCTCGCCAATGCCGAGGTGGTCGTCTTTTTCGCCGTGGTTGTCGTGAAAATGGACCGAGATCACGGTTGAACGAAATTCTCGATAATAGGCCAAGGCGCCGTGGTTGGTGTTGGCGTGGCCGACGTCGAGACACATCCCAACCTGGTCAGATTGAAGTTTGCTAAACAGATAGGCGAAATCGTCAACACAGTCGCCCAGTTGGTGAAGGTCAGACTCGATGGGCAGCGAGGCGGCGTTTTCAAGCGCAATCTTGACCTGATTGTCAGGGGTGCGGGCGAGTATCGCTTCGATGCTTTTGACTACCTGGTCAAGCACGCGTTTGCGCTTCCAAGACCAGGGCCTGGGCGAATGAAAGTGGCCCAGGTGGCTAGTGACATAGGTTGCGTTGATTTCATTCGCTACAGAAAGGCTTTGGTAGAGGTGTTTTACATGTTTTCTGCGCGAGAAGAAGTTGCCCGCCAAGTTTAAATCAACATCAGTGTGAAAACTATAGCGTACATTTGTCTGGTCAGAAAAATCACGCAGGGTTTTGATTCGTGTTGGCGTAAACCTTGCCAGGTTTGAGTGAGGGGTGTTTAGGTCAATTTCTAAACAGCGTATTTTGTGTTTGAGCGCATAGTCAAACCACTGTTCGACCGGTTTGTCGTAGACATTGAAGCCGAAACAATCCATACCCGCCCGCCGATATCGTTTTCCCCACTACCGTCAGTATAAACAAAAAAGACTGCGTTGAATATTGTTTGGTTCCGCTTCATTCTACATGGCTTTCAGCGTTTTTCGAACGCGCTCGAGACGCTTTTTTTATTGAATTGTGATGGGAAACTCTCGATAGTCGCCGTGTAGCGACCATCGTACCCGATAGGCGCCGGGTTTAAGGTCTGTTGGGTTCCACGGCTGAATGAACACGCCCGCTCCATTGTTTTTGTTGGGCGCGTCGCGAATGATCTTCACGAGCGTCTCGCCGTCACTCGAGCGCAATTCGATTTTGATTTTTCCCGCTACGCGAATCTGACAGGTGATGGCAGCGGTCTCGCCGCTCGAAATAACGCTGGGCATCACCGCCGCCATGACAAACGATTTGTTGCGATTGAAGGGCCGCTTGAGAACGGTCACAGGCAAGCCGGAATGTTTGCGCTCAAAGCTGGGCGGGGCGTCAATCGTCGCGCCGGCCAACTCGCGAACGGTCGCGTCAAAGTCAAGCAGCCCCGTCCACAGCGTCCCTGCTAAACTCTTAAAATGGCCGCCCGGCGCTTTTTTGATGGGGATATCGCCCAGCGCCGCCATTTGTACGGCGTAGTTTGAGTTTCGCCATTTGGGGTTTTCTTTGTCGCCGTTCCACATGACGTTGATGTTGGTGTTGATGATTCGCTTGATGTCTTCTTTGGTGAAGGTCAGCCCAGAATGATAGGCCTCGGCGATTTCGTGAATTTCGCCCGCCTGATAATTGCGGTAGGGATGCACATTCACCCAATGGCGCAGTTTGCTCTTCTTTAGGTCTTCGATGTCCCAGGCGCCGAAGGGCTCCCAATAGTTCCACACATAGTGGTCTTCAAAAAGGCACATGCGGCTTTTCATATAATTGAAAATCTTGAGCGCTTTGTCGCGATACCAGTCGTCGCCCGTCATGCGGTAGATGCGCAAGCAGGCGATCGCCATGGAATTTTGTTTATTAAACGGCAGGGTCAGCGACGAGTTTTTGGCCTCGAGTTTTCGCCACTCGGTTAGATTGTCTGGTGTGAGGTAGTGGTCCCACGAGACATAGACGCCATATTGGCCGTCTTCGCGCCAGGAGCCGCGCGCGTCCCATTTCTCGATCAAGTGTTTCTTGGCGAGTTGGATGTATCTTTCTGCTTTGGGTGAGTAATTATCTTTCATGGTTGAATCTTCGCTGGCGAGTACGGTTTCGCTGAATTCTAACATCCGGTTAAAGAGAATCGCATCGCCGATGTGAACGTCGCCGATAAAGTTTTTGTCATAGATATAGGGGCCGACCCAGCCTTGATAGCCGTCGGGCGAGGTATGAAGTTTGGCGAGAAGTGCGTCAAAATAGGCGGCTGCCGCGTCGAGGTAGGCGGCGTCGTTGGTTTGGCGATACCCGTCGATAAATTTGCCCGCGTCATAGGCGGCGTGCCAACACACGCCCTCGCCGGTAAGCGTCCCTTCGGTTTTTAACAAGGGCGTGTTCATGCGCCCCTGCAGCAAGCGTTCCGGGCTTGGGAGGTCAGTCGTCGCAGTCATCGCCAGTAAAACGCTTAAAGTGACAAACATATAATGAACCATTTTTTCCTCTTATCTTATGTGTGCATTTAGCCTATACAAGCAAGTGTGTATTAGAGCGTTTGTCAAAAAAATGTGCGTAAAGCGCGCCTGTATCCGCCGCGGCGGACAGCGATAGATACAGTTACGTAAACTCAATCCGCACATAATTCTGGCAACCACTATACAAGCCATCTTGAAGTAAATGCTATTACGAAGAGGTCGGCCTGGGCGCCTCTCCGCTCGCTTCAGTGCGGGCTTTCAGGCCCAATTGCCCAGGCGCTGCCAGAGGCGCCCAGCCCTTAGTTGACGAGTCAAAGTTACAACACATTGATCGTTTTGCCTAACCAATGATTGACATGGCCTATACCGAAACAGTCGTATTGTTTCTTCGCTCTGTTCACCCTGTTTTACAAGATCACTATAGAAATAGATAGAGTGAGATGAGAGTGGTCTTCTAAAATTGACTTCGCCTTGTGGTTGTGGTGCAATACCCATATCAAACAGTAAGGAACCCTTAGAATGAAAAACGCCTCGATCACACTTTTTTTACCCACTATTGTTCTTATCGCCGGGTGTGCGACATCGCCGACGACAACCACGACCGCTCAGCATGACTCAGCGCGGCTTCATGTACCCGCCGCGTTTCAGACGCCGTATGGATGGTCGATCTCAGCGCAAAGCCTGACGCTTACGGACAGCGACGGGTCGATTCTCTCCGCACAAATGAGCGCCGCCAAGCAAAACCTAAACACGCCTCACGATACGGCGTCGGTTTTAATTCCAATCAATAGCGCCAATGAATATAGACTTGCCCGCGAACGCGAACCGGTGGAGTTTTCTAAGACGCTACACTGGGAAGACGACGGCGAAACGACCTTATCGTTGTATGAGGGCGACCGCTTTGTGTTGAATTATCACTACGGCGTCATCCGACCGCCAGCGGGCGTTGCTTCCCATCGCGCGCGGTCGTCATACATTCATCCGTTGGTTGGTCTTGACGGCGAGACGTTTACTCAAGACTTTCCCGCCGACCATTATCATCACCGCGGGCTATATTTCGCCTGGCCGGGCGTACACGCGGGCGGCCAGCGCTATGACATGTGGCACCTAATCGGTATGTGGACGAAATTTGAACACTTGCTCATCAAAGAAGAAGGCCCGGTCTTCAATGAACTCATCATTCAAAACGGGTGGTATACCGACACGCGCAAAGTGATGGATGAAGTGATGAACCTGACGGTGTGGCGTTCTGACGACATCGGCCAGTTCATTGACATTGAATATATCTGGACGCCGCTCGAACCGATCAAAATTGCGCCAAAAGACCAAAAAGGCTATGGCGGGTTGAATTTTCGTTTCCCTGAGCGTGAGAACACTGTTGTGACGACCAGCGACGGCGTCCAGCCGACCAGCGACCTGCACCGCTCGCCCTGGGCTGATTTCTCCGCCCAGTTTGACGGCGCCAGCGACGCCTCAGGCATCACGATCATGAACCACCCCGACAACATCGACGCCAACCCGCCATGGATTATCCGCGCGGCTGACGAGTATGGATTTCTTGGCGTTTCATGGCCAGGCGGCGACACCTTCTATTTTGTTGAGGGAAAGACATACACCAACAAATATCGGGTGTTCATCCATCGCGGTGGATGTAATGAAGCGATGGTCAAAGAGGCGTTTGATCAATTCGCCAACCCGCCAACAGTGAAGATCAGCCAGTGAGAAACACAATTGTTGGCGCCGGCCTCCCCAACGGGTAAGGTGAAGTTAGACAGTGTCTGAGGAGGCGGCTTATGTTTGGTTCGATAGTTGTTGCGTCCGCCAACGCGTTTGGCGTTGAGTCAAAGCCAGCGCCGATGGATGTCGGCTCCATGTTAATGGTGTTCGGCGTTGTTATCGGCGTCATCGCCGTTGCGTCAATCGCTTCAGTGGTTTACTCACTCAAATCCAAGTCAAGAACGAAATAACCCAACACCAATCACTCAAACAACGACCATTGATTGATGAAAGCGTTGTTTGGGTCATAGACCGTCACGTGCAACATATCACTGGCGTCGCCCGGATTGGGGTCGTTTGAACCTTCAAGATAGACCGACCAGAGTTCATACACGCCTGTTTCAATTGGCTCCCACTTCGCCCAGACAAAACTGTCTTTGCGAAAGCCCTTCAACTGGCGAACAGCGAACACTTCATCGGTCTGGCCAGGGTTTTCATCATGGAACAATACATGCCCCAGCCCTGTGTGGTCATGCTCGTTAAACTGAACATGGGCGCGCACATCAAAGCGTTCGCCAAGCGGGACGCGAATGTCTCCATCACTCAACAGTTGGCCATCGTGGCGAATCGCCAATGACTGGTCGTGTTGTGAGCCATTCACGACAGGGGCCGTGGTCAAATCGCCGGGTTCGGCACTCGCGACCGGCCTGCCGACAAAATATCCGTCGTGGTTCAGAGGAAAATAGCCTTCGTTGTTACCGTGATAGAGCCGTCCGTGTTCGTCGGTCCAGCCTTCAAGGTTAATGTTGTTTTGGTCTTTCCACTCATGAATTTCGCCCGCGACTTCATCATACGGGTCAACCGTGGCATAGATACGCCAAACAAGACTCGCATCTTCTTCGAGGCCAAACCCGGTCGTATCCCACTCGACCGAGGCTTCTTGCATTTCAAACGGGTTTAAATTTCGAACGACGGTTTCGCCGATCAAGCGGCGCTCGCCTTCGACTTCGAAGGCGGTGGCTACATCAAATAACGCCGCTTCAAATCGAACCGTGAACGGCCCGGCTTCTTGAGAGAGACACAGGTTATACACCCGCGCCGCCGCGATGACCACGTCGCCTTCTTCGATGCCGGCGCCGTTGTGAATCTCTCTCTCGCCATCGTCGACTTCTTCATACAAAAATCCGCCGCGCATCGCCATGCGTTCAGTCTCTGTGACCAGCGACCAGCGGTCAAACGCCGATTTGTTAGCCCGACTGGCGTGAAAGCGGTGAGGCAGCGCGAGGCCTAGATCAGGCCGCCCGCCGTAGTAGTTTTTCCAACGATTGCCCAGTGTATTTTCATCAATGGCGAACTTCGTTTTCCAGGCGCCGCCCGATGACGATACAAATACGGCGGGAACGTAGCCGAATCCCCAGCCCGGGTCAGGCAGCGGGATATCAGGCTGAAGAATTTTGACGCTCTTGGCGTTTGACTGCTCATATCGTTTGGTGGTGTTATCGCCCCAGTGATGGCGCCATTTTGAACTAAACGAGAGAGCTAGCGATTGTTTCGCCGCTTCGAATATAACGTCTTCTTTCGCAGAAATTTTAGCGTGCACATCTAAATCGTGATTGAACGAATGATTGTGTGAAATTGAATATCCTGTTTTTTCTGCATCTTTAAATGATACATGGACATCCACATCATTGGGCGAGTAATCGATGTGGTTTAAATCGTTCCATGGCCGCGACGCATTATGTTCTATAATCTTATCGCTATCATCTTTTTTCTCGATGATAGAATAGGCGCCGACCCCGCTAGGGAACGACTCAGAAAAACGCGGATAGGTCAGCATGTTGTGGTTCACATGACGGGGCTGATAAAACTCATGACCAAGGCCCCCGCCTAGAAACGAATATTTTGGGCCGGGAAGAAACACGTCTTGATAAAGATAGGCGCCGTCTTCATCGGTTTGATTGAGAATGGGGTAGCGCCAAATATCAACCAGCTGAATGACGCCCTGAAGCATGTCGTCTTCATTGGTCTTCATCGCAATTGCTTTTTCAGTTTCTTGATAATGACCGTCCCAGTCTTTTCGCGACCGGGCCTTGCTGCCAGACATTTTATAGGCGGCGCTGATAGAGATGGTCGTGTTGTTAGATTTTGGGCCGTTTCGAAGCGACTCTGAATACTTTGCGCTCCACGACCACGCCCACGAGCGAGACGAGTGTTCTGACGACACTATTGAGCCGCTGGTTTCATCTTCGTTTACATAGTCAACATAAAAGTCAGGGTAACTATTGACGTTTATCACGCTCCAATGTTCGGGGCCGTTTTGCCAATCCTGAGGGTCAAGCGGCAGGTAATCGACATGTTTGGGCGGCTCCATCATCGCCGCGTCGAGCGAGATGAAATTGTCTGTAACTAGGTGGGCGGGGGCGCCCAGTTTGAGCGCGTCGCCGTCTGAGTCATAGGCAACGCAAACCACTGGTCCGGAGCCGCCTTCGCGTTCCTTAGCGTGGTCGAAGACTTCGATCTTGTCATCGTTGATTTTGAACAGAACTGTCAATGTGGAAAAAAAATCAGGGATGCTTAAAGCAATCTCTGACAGGTTGGGGGGCTGATTGGGGTCGTCATGAAAGATAAAGTTGCCCGCGGAACAGGAAAACTGATTTGACCACACGTCATTTCGGTTTACTTCGTAATGTGAACGAAAACTTGTATGGAATTCATGGATGTCAAAGTTTTTGTTCACTCGATACAGTTGAACAGAATATTGATCCCTATTCCTTCCTGCCATAGAAAAAGTAGGAGAGCTATAGACCAAGCCAATCTGGCTTCTGTTTACGTCATACCCTAAGTCAGGGTCATAGTGGAACAACCCTGAAACCAGTTGCGCTGAATTGGCGGAAAGAAGTGGATAATCAATCGAACTTTGATATTCAAAGACCGTTGTGTCGTTGCTAACCGTTGAGTAGATGCGAAGGTTTTCATAGGATACGGCAATATCGTCTAAGTTGTCGCCGTTAAAATCGCCAACCGCCAAGTCAAAATAAACGGAGGAGACATTGTGACTATGGGTGTGAGTGTGTTTGTCCCAGGCGGTAATGGTTGTGTAATTGTCGCTGAATGAAAACGGGTAGATGACAATGCCCTTTTCTTTCAGCGCGACGACAATGACCAGGTCGGTGATTCCATCGTTATTAAAGTCGCCTTTGTCTGCTTTGATGCCAATCGGATGGGCGCCGCCGCTGGTATTGAGTTTGATCGGGTCAATACTCATCAATGGATTTATGTGTTGATTAAACACCGTAAACGCCAATGAATAGGACGAACCGTCTTTGTAGGCGCGCGCGACGATGATCTCATCTTCAAATTGTTCGTCGTCGTTCTCAAGGGCGATAAAGTCGCCCGCGACGATGTCTAATAGCCCTTCGCCAGCGTCTTCGAAAATTACATTGCGAATACGCAGTAAAGCATGGGTAAAAAAACTGACTCGCCAGCGCGTATCATCGACATAGTGGGCGGTAACCACTTCGTCTGATTCAGGGCGAAACCGCCCCGACGCCGCGGCGTATTTACCGGGACGGTGATAATTGTCCTGTTGAAAGAAATCGTTCGCCCTATGGCCGTCATGAATCTTCAGGTCGTCAGTGTTTTCATTGACATAGATTTTGTCTGACTGAAGTTTGTGTTCATCGCCATGTGAATTGAATGAAAACAGAGCGAGTTCGTCATCGCGAAACAACGTCCAGCGGCTAGGCGCTCCATAGGGATTGGTTTCGCCTGGCCGCGGGCCGATTTTGACTCCGCCTTCTTGGCTTGAACCAATCACAGGGCTAGTAAGGCATACCAATGCAATGAGTAGAATGAGAACCAATCGTGATAACATGATGCGCCCCCCCCCGAAAATGATGCGCTCGAATCAGGTATAAACCTCCCCCGTCCGGTTTACACCTGAAAGCGCCGATGAAATGCGCCAAAGGTTAAGCGCATATGTCAGTGTGATATCATGGAAGCGTGTTGATTGTCAAGCATAATTTACTGGCTGCCCGCCTGATAGTTACCAACCATTTCAGTCGTCATTAAGGCGCGCTTGTAGACGTGAAGCGATTTGATCTGTCCATCCATGTTCGGCGCGATGAGAAGCGTCTTTGAACCATTCACATGGCGAAGATTGGGGCTAAACCGTCCCCAGCCAAACGGGCGGTGAGCGGCGCCATCGTTTACCTTGCCGTCAATGATGAATGTGATGATGTTGGGGCCGCCGTCGACGATCATGCCGATATGGTGAAGCTGGTCGGTTTGAATCATGCCCCGGTCGCACCGCCAACGGTTTTGTGTGCGCCCGTCGCTCATGACCAGCTCTAGCGTTTGGTCTTCAGCAGTGACTACAGCCAACCCCTTTCCTTCATCGTCACGCGAGTCGAGAATAAGTTGGCCTGAATTCAATGACTCGAATTTCAACCACAGGTCTAGTGTGAATCCATTTCTTCGTTGTTTAGCGCCGTGGTCAGGGCGTGAAGGATCTCTCATCAGAAACGGCGGCAGCGGTGGAATCGTAAGCGACTGGGTTTGGCTAGTTGAATTCCACTCTGCGATTAACCCATCGGTTGAAATAGATTTGATATCAAATTGGGCCCAAAGCGTTTCTAAAAAACTCTTAGGAACCTCATGAACACGGGCGATGTTTTTTTGGGTCTCAGTGAAGAAAAAGCGCCCATCATCTTCAACAAAATCCGGGTAGCTCATACGAATATAGGGGTCGTCGTCATACAACAAGATTTCGGGTTGCGACCAGCGGATGACCTTGCCTTCGGGCGAGTCGATTTCTTCGCCCGCACACAACCACGCCGGGTTGCGGTCGTCATAGGTGCGCCCGCCATGGTTATGAAACCAGTAGAGAAATTTTCCATTGTTCCATTTCCAGACAAAATTGGCGGCGCGGGGGTGTTTGATCAGGCGCCCGTCGGCGTAGCGCTTGTATTGCGGTTTGTCCCAGGTGCGCCCGCCGTCGCGGCTGTAGGTAAACACCGGGTGTCCGTCGACTGAACGATAGACGCAATAGAACGAGCCATCGCTTAAGACAACGTAACTTTGTTCTGCCGATATCGGCCCGCCGCCGGGGGGCGTGCGCAAACCAACATCGCCGTCGGGCAGCGTCTGCCAAGTAGCGTCACGGGGCGACTCAATCGTGAGCAGGTTGCCGCTCTTTAACAAGACGCCTTCGTTGCGGGTGAAAAAGCCCGGGCCAAACCCGCCCACTTTGTGGAGCGATACATAGGCGGCGCCGTTGTGGACAAACGGTTTGCCGACGTTCCAAAAAAAGCGCACGGCGCCTTGATAGACATTCTCGCGGTCGATGGCCATTTCACGGACCGGGATGGTGTAGCGCTGGTTTGACCAGCTGCGCCCGTGGTCGTCGCTGGTTTTGAATACGAAATACCCTAGGCTATCAACGCGGGTGATGGCCCCGCCGTCGACGGTTTTGACTTCGCGCCGATTGTCGGTGTTGTGGTTGTAGAACGCGAACATTCGCCCCGACGGCGCTTTGAGCATGACCGCATACGACGCTTCCGGGCCGTCGGGCGGTTCTAACGCCACAGGTTCAGACCAGGTTTCTCCATAGTCTGTCGAGCGCAGGGTCACAACATGCTGGCCGGGTTGGCCTTCGCGTCCGGCGCCGGTGGTGACGATGCACAACCAGGCGCCGTCGTCGGTTTTGACAATGTATGGCTGGTCGGCGTAGGTCTTGGTGGGGATGACATGGCCGTTACGAATATCCCGCCAGTCGCTAAAGGCGGCGAGGGGGATAGAGAAAAATAGGATTAAACAATATGTGATTGGCGAAATTGGTTTCATGTTGAAATCATTGTGTTCGGCGACATGGGTGAATTCAGTTGATCCTGTCGCCCTCCATCATCAATATTCATTCGATTTCGTCCGTCCAATCCTGGCCGAAGCCAGACAAGAGATTTTGGGCGGGGGCTTGTTGGGTGGCGCTTGCCAATACAATACACAGGAAAGCGGCGGTGAAAACAGGGCGCATCATGTCAGTCTCCTGGAGTGGGTGGTCTTCTGCTCAGTATCCAATGGATTGCGCAATATTTCTAGGATAAGACCTAGCGCCAAGCGTTTACATGCAGCGAGGTTTTCGGTAGGTTTATCATGGAATGAAAAAGTCAATCTAGGTGGAGGGGGTTGAGATGAATTCGATCCATACTACCCGAAGGTCAATGCTAAAACGTTTAGGGGCGATGACGGCGGCTGCGGCGCTGCCCATACAGGCGACCAACGCGAACCAAGCCAAACCCAACATCATTTTTATCTTGGCTGACGACTTGGGCTATGGCGATTTAGGTTGTTATGGACAGCGGTTCATCAAGACGCCCAACCTCGACCGTATGGCCACGGAAGGCATGCGCTTCACAGACCACTACGCGGGCAGCACCGTCTGCGCCCCGTCGCGCGCAACCGTTATGTTGGGCAAACATACCGGCAGCCTGCGCACTAACGGTCAAAACCAGGTTTTGCAGCCCCAAGACAAGACCGTCGCCGAATATCTCAAACAAGCGGGCTATAAAACCGCCTGTATCGGCAAGTGGGGGCTGGGCGAAGAAGACACCACCGGCTTTCCGCTTAAGCAGGGGTTTGACTATTTCTTTGGGTATCTCAACCAGGTTCACGCCCACAATTATTACCCTGATTATCTGTGGCGAAACCGCGAAAAAGTCAAACTCAACAATGAGATTGTTATATCAGACAAAGGCTATTCAAAAGGGGTGGGCGGCGCCGCCGTCAAGCGCGTCGACTATTCACATGACCTGTTCACTCAAGAGGCGCTGAGGTTCGTTGAAGAAACTAAAAACGAACCGTTCTTCTTGTATCTGCCCTATACCATACCACACGCCAACAATGAACACTGGCTCATCGACACCCATGGCATGGAAGTTCCTGATTATGGGATATACAAAGACAAAGACTGGCCCGAGCCGCAAAAAGGCCACGCCGCCATGATTTCACGCATGGACCGCGACATCGGCGAACTCTTCAACAAACTCAAACAGCTCAGGCTGGATGACAACACCCTGGTCATATTCTCAAGCGACAACGGGCCTCATCAAGAAGGCATGGCGGATCCGCTC
This sequence comes from uncultured bacterium, assembly GCA_964556895.1. Taxonomy (GTDB): domain Bacteria; phylum Hinthialibacterota; class Hinthialibacteria; order Hinthialibacterales; family Hinthialibacteraceae; genus Hinthialibacter. The sequence continues at coordinate 42,627 of CAZKYC010000024.1, forward strand.
TTCTTCAATAGCGCGGGCAAGGTGCGCGGGACCAAGCGCGACCTGTATGAAGGCGGAATTCGCGCGCCGATGATCGCGCGTTGGCCAGGCAAGATTAAAGCGGGAACAACCTCGTCTCACCCGTCGGTGTTTTATGACTTTCTGCCGACGGTTTGCGACCTTGTTAATGTTGAGCATGAACAAGTTGACGGGGTCTCATACCTGCCCGAACTGATGGGCGAGACTCAGTCTAAACACGAAGCGCTCTATTGGGAATTTCCTGAACAGGGCGGCAAACAGGCGCTGCGCTGGAACCACTGGAAAGCGGTCAGGCTCAATGTCGCCGCCAAGCCCGATGCGCCGCTCGAACTCTATAATCTCGACAAAGACATTCGAGAGAAGAACAACATCGCGGCGCTTCACCCAGGCATCGTCAAAACAATGGAAGCCATGATCAAACGCCGCCAATCGAAAAACGTAGTAAACTAAACCCGGGGCCGTAATCGACTGAAGGGGCCGCAATGATGGCGATTAAAGAGTTTTACGAACAACTCGATGGCAACTGGATCGGGAACTATTCACTCTGGCTTGATCCATCCAAGCCCGCCATTGAATCGGGGGTATCCGCCACGGTGGTTCCCGTCGCCATGAGCGCCTTTTATTTATTTCATTACTGGTGGTCGTATGGCGGCAACGACCAGGAAGGCGTCTTTATGTTAGGCGGCGAAGACCACGCCGCCACTGCGACCTGGGGCGACAGCTTTCACATGCAGCCCGAGTCGATGTACTGCAAAGGCCAGTTTGAAGGCGCCAAACTGGCGCTGCTGGGCCGTTACTCTGCTGGGCCTGGTACGCCCGACTGGGGCTGGCGTACGGAGTTTACTTTGAATGACGGCCATTGGTTGCGCATGGAAGCGTATAACATATCGCCTGGAGGCCATGAAAACCTGGCCGTGCGCGCTGACCTGAAACGCGACGGTGAATGACGGCTGCCTAACAGAGACTGCTTCCAAGGCGGAGCCGCACTGAAACGAGCAGAGAGGCGCCCAGATAGCATTTGACTTTGAGAGGGCGTCTATGAATGAACCATGTATTGAAAAGAGAGACTATTATGCCAAATCTCACACTTGAGCGTCGCCAATTTTTGTCAGCAACAACAATGTCATTGTTCGCAGCAGCGCAGGCTTCAACTTCTGCAGCCGCCGATGAGCGGCCCAACATTCTCTGGATCACCAGTGAAGACCTCAGCCCTCATCTGGGTTGTTATGGCGACGAGTTCGCCCAAACGCCAAATCTCGACCGCTTCGCCAAGTTGAGCGTCCAATACAACAACGCCTTCGCCTCCGCGCCTCTTTGCACCCCGGCGCGCTCTAGCCTAATCACGGGCGTTTTCGCGAGTACGCAAGGCACTCATCACTTACGCGGCGTCGTACCTCTCTCGAAAGAGTTGGAGTGTTTTTCGTCAATTCTTCGAGAGAACGGCTACTACTGTTCAAACAACGTCAAAGAAGATTACAACTTCCCCACGCCGCCCGACGCTTGGGACGAATCGAGCGACAAGGCCCATTGGCGCAATAAGAAATCCGGCCAGCCGTTCTTCAGTGTGTTTAACTTTATGACGACTCACCAGAGCCGCACGCGCTATCTCAAAGACGAGCGCGGCAAGGTCAATCAAACACTGAAGCCCCAAGAGCGGGTTGACCCGAATGAAGTCCCTATCCCGCCTTATTATCCTGACACGCCGGTGGTCAGAGACAATCTGGCGTCGTTCTATACTCAGATCACATTGATGGACAAGCAGTTTCAAGAGATTGTCGACCAGCTCCACCAAGACGGTCTGGCAGACAACACCATCGTGTTTTTCTATTCAGACCACGGCGACGGTCTGCCGCGCGGCAAGCGCTGGATGCTTGATTCTGGATTGAAAGTCCCCCTGCTAATTCATTTTCCTGAGAAGTACAAGCACTATGCGCCGTCCGCTGATGGGGCCGCGTGTGAAGACATGGTCAGTTTTGTTGATTTCGCCCCGACGGTGTTGAGTTTGGTTGGTCTGGAACCGCCCAAGCAGATGCAGGGGCAAGCCTTTCTAGGCAAGCACAAACAGCCTGCGCAAGAGTATGTCTTCGCCATTCGCGACCGGGTGGATGAAGTGTTGATGTGCAGCCGCTCGGTGCGCGACTCGCGCTATCACTATGTGCGTAACTTCATGCCCCACCGCGCGCGGATGCAGCGTGGTTTCTTTTCTGAAATGACGCCGATTCGCCAGGAGATTCGCCGCCTTCACGCAGAAGGCAAACTCACCGGGCACGAAACCTGGCTGATGGATGAGAGCATACCCAATGACGAACTCTATGACAGCCATACCGACCCCTATCAATTGAATAATCTCGCAGGCGACCCGGCCTTCGCGTCGATTCAAAACAAATTGAAAGACAAACTGTTCGAATGGATTGTCGAGACCAACGACCTGGGGTTTGTTCCTGAGTTTGAGATGCTCAACCAGTCGGGCAAGCGCTCGCCGTTAGACGCGTTTAAGAACAACCACGATATCAAAGGCCTGTTGGCGTTGGCTGACAAAGTCGGCAGGGGAGAACGTTACAGAAATGACTTTAAAGCCGCGCTGACCCACAAAAACCCGTCCTATCGCTATTGGGGCGCGGTCGGTCTGGCGGCGCTTGGCCAGGCCGCTAAACCAGCCAGCGCAGCGGCGAAGCAGTCATTAAGCGACGAGTCGCCGCCGGTGCGCTACACCGCCGCTGAAGTGATGTGTCACCTGGGCTATGCGAAACAGGCGGTCGCGGTTCTCGCTAAAGGGTTAGACGACGCCCATGTGGTTAATCAGTTGCATGCGTCGCAGATTTTGATGGTAGTTGGCGACGACGCCAGGGCGGCGCTGCCCCAAATGAAAACCACGGCGGCGAAGCTCAAAGACGAGATCGATCACGGGTGGTATACCCGCGAGAACCTGGAGTATATGATCAAAAAATTCGACAAAACCAATTAGGCGTGTTTTGATTTCAAGAAACCAATTGGTTCAGGTTGATCGAGGCGGGCCTTGGACTGGGCCGTATAACCGTTTTATCAATCGTTAGAGTTTATGCAGGGGTTTATCAATACTCATTTCATTGATGAAGATCTGTTTATGATTGATATTGATTACCCCAGCATTAAGCGCCACACCCAAGGCCACGGGCTGCAAAACGCTATTGACAATAATTTCTCAACGATTTGAATATGCCTCTAACACTTCTATATCATCCTCACGGATATTTTTTTAGTTGAAATGGGCGGGAACATGGGACGGAGCAAACAAGGATTCACGTTAATTGAGTTGTTGATTGTTGTGGCGATTATTGGGATTCTGGCGGCGATCGCCGTCCCGAACTTTTTGAATGCGCAGATTCGCGCCAAGGTGGCCCAAGCAGTCAATAATATGCGCGCCGTTCAAACTGCGCTTGAGGCCTATCAAATCGATAAAGGCACCTACACCCGCTGGGCGTGGGACAGCAACAACCCCGCCAATGACTACATGGGCTTTCGCGACCTGACCACGCCGGTCTCGTATGTAGGCAGCGAGTCGTTTCGAAACCCGTTCATCGCCAATCATCAAAACACGTCCGTCCAGGGCGACGGCCGTGAAGTCGACCCTAACTTTGAACTCGCGACCTTTCTGGCTAAAGGCGACCGTAATTATGACAAAGGCTCGTGGCCGCGCAATGTGTATCTGTTAGAAAGTTCAGGGCCTGACCGCGGCGACGACTATAACGCCAATAACTTCCCCGTCGAAGGCCGCGTCTATCAACCCTCAAACGGGCTGTTAAGCCGGGGCGATTTTTTTCGCGCGGGCGGCGCTAAAGTTCCATCGTGGGCCAAAACGCTGACTTATTGATATTGCCTGCCTGCGGGCGGCCGCAATTAAAGACGTAGGTACACAATTAATCCATCAGACCAACATGGCGCAACCTCTTATCTAAGCGAACAAAAGATTGTCGGCCTCAAGGCGTATTTGCTTTCGTTTTGACAGACGCCTTTCTAATCAATTACCCATTCATCGTCCAGCCTTCGCGATAGGGTTTGGTCAGATAGTGGTTTGCGCTGGCGACGTTGGTCGCCTTGCCTTGCTTGCCGTCATACCGAAGCGCTTGTCCGGCGCGAAACGCGACCAGTCCCAAACACATCGTTTCAATCATGTCGGCGCTGTATTTAAAGTTACACGCGGTGTCTGCGGGCTTTCCGTTCTTGCAGGCGTTGATCCATTGCATCTGGAAATGGCCTAGGTCAGGCAGCGCTTTTGACGCCGGGCGTGGATCGTAGTGAGACATGTTGTCGATGCCGTCGCGTGGAAGGATCAGGTGGTTTCGAAAGTCAGAAATTAACACTCCCTGGTCGCCGACAAACATGGCGCCGTGGCCGATCTTGTTGAGGTCGACCCAGCCCGACGGTGATTTGGGCATCGCGCCGCCTTGATACCAAGTGACTTTGAGTTCGTCGCGCCAGCTGTTGGCGGGAAACATAAACTCGCTGGTCAACTCAACGGGCGTGACTTCGGGATTAAATTTCTCAGGGGAGTGGGCTTTGACGTCGGTGGGCAGTTCGGCGTCGATGACGTTCCATAACAGGTCCATGGTGTGGCTTCCCATGTCGCCCATCTGGCCCACGCCAAAGTCCCAAAACATGTTCCACTGAAGACAGCCCGCGCCGGGTTTGGCGGTCACGTATTTTGAATTGTATGGATGGTAGGGCGCCGGCCCCAGCCACAGGTCCCAATTGATGTTGTTGGGGATGGGTTTTTCTTCGGGCCAATAGCCGTCGCGGCGAATCTGGCGGTTGCCCCAGGCGCAGGCTTCTTTCAACTCGCCGATGGCGCCGTCGCGTACGGCTTCTTGGATGCGGTTAAAGTTTGAGTAGGCGTGGCGTTGCATGCCGACCTGGGTCGCGAGTTTGTCTTTGCGTTTCAGGTAATTGGCGCGCACAGTGCGGGCTTCGTTCACGGTGATGGCGAGGGGTTTTTCCATGTAGACATGAAGGTCGCGGTTTAACGCCCAGTTTGAGATAAACGCGTGAGTGAAGTCAGTGGTGCAACATAAGATTGCGTCGAGGCCGGGGTGGTCGAGACACTGGCGCCAGTCTTCATACACCTTGGCTTTAGGAAACTCTTTGAGCGCGTGAGTGATGTGGTCTTTTTTGACGTCACAGATTGCGGTGACGTTTTCGCTGCGCAGGGTTGAGTAGTGGGCGCGCGCGCGGCCATAAGCCGCCACCAGGGCGATGTTGAGTTTGTCGTTGGCGCCAAAAACGCTGTTATTGAGAACCATCAAACCGCCGCCGGCTGCCAGGCTTCGATTGATAAACGTACGACGGGTTACGGATTTGGATGTCATGATACGGCCCTCCTGTATTGTAGTGAGAAATGAAGCAACCCTCTGATGATAACAGAAACAATGATGGACTATCAAGCAAGGCGGATTTTACTCGCCAATCGCGTACAGTTTTTTCATCGACGCCACATAGATGGCCCCATTCGCGGCTGTGACGGTGGTTCCGGTCCCGCTGTCGAGGCGGGTTTCAAAGATCATCTGCTTGGTTTTGTTGGCGGCGAAGATGTAGAACTTGCGGTTTTTGGTTCCAATATACACCTTGCCGTCCGCCGCCATCGGCGACGCCCACAAAACCCCGTCCAGGTCGTGCGTCCAAAGCGGTTTTCCACTGTCAGCGTCGATGCAATGCAACACGCCTTCACAGTCGGCGGCGAACAACAGGCCGTTCGAAATGGCTGGGGTGGTGCAGCTGTGTTTGTTTAGCTCATACTTCCATAGCGGGCCTTGTTTGGTGATATCGCCCGTCTTGGCCGCGTCGATGCAATGCAGCCAGGCTTCGTGTTTTCCCCACCAGATGTCGCCGCCCGCAGCGACGTAGATTCGGTTGTTGTAAAACACGGGCATGCCCTTAATGTTGGTCGGCCCTTCCTTGCGGTTTTTCATATATTCGCTGACGTTTTCTTTAGGCGCGTCGGGGTCGCAATCATACTTCCAGATTCGTTCTAAGGCTTTCACTGTTCCTTGCGGGGGCATTGTGTCTAACGCGTTGAAGGCGTAGACCACGCCGTCGCCGCCGCAGAAGTACACCGTCTTTTGGCCATTCACCACGCCCATCGCCGGGGAAGACCAAGTGCTATGGAAGATGCGCGGGCCGATGCCTTCCTGGTCGCGGGCGACCAGGCGGCCGTTGTGTTTGTTCATCACGATCAGGCTGGGGGCGTCGGGTTTGCGCACCAGTTTATGTGTGTTGTCGACGCCGTTGCTGGTGTTGAGGTAGAGAAAGTCGCCGTCGACCAAAATCGAGGCGTGGGCCGAATCGTGGGGGTAGGTCCCCGCTTGTTTGGGAATATCAAACAGCCAGATGATGTCGGCGTCGATCTTGGTCGCTTCGAGCGTCTCGTCCAGCCCGATGCTCATGTGGGCGCCTTCGTCTTTGTAAGGGCCGTCGTTGCCGTTGTGCATTCCATTGATATCGAGACAGACCAACTCGTTGCGGTTGGTGATGGCGTAGACGCGGTCGCCGTCGACGGTGATGGTTGAAGGGATGCCCGCTTTGGGCCAATCCAGATAGGGGTCGGGGCCGAGTTTGGGAACGACCAACTGCCAGACAAGGCTGCCGTCTTTCTCGTCTAGGCACAACAAGACGCCGCGGTCGCCATTGTGGCGCGGGTCGCGGGGAGGGAAGTTGTTGGTGCCGATCAATACTTTTCCATTCGCGATGATTGGCGATGACCAAGTTTCGCTGCCCAGCGGGGCGGTCCATTTAATGTGTTTTCCTGATTCGATGTCAAATGAATCTACCAGCCCTGTCTCAGTGGATACCATGTTGCGGGAGTGTTTTTCTCCCCACTGGGGTTGATCAGCGGCGTATGAGTTTAGAGCAAATACAAATAGTGAAGCGGCGAAGGTAACTGTACACATATATCTCATTGGCTTTATCCATAATATTGAATTCATTCTTGCTGCATTCATACTACCACAATCGGGTTTGGCAGCGATAGCGAGAGTACAATACAGGCTCATCCGGGATTTGGATACGTTCTCTCAAATTGAATTAAAATTTCCAGACA
>CAZKYC010000025.1:0-49593 GCA_964556895.1 uncultured bacterium
TTTTTTTAAGAACAAGGGCTACTCGCATGTGCCCTCTCAGGAACTCAAAGACGTCTATTACTACCTGGGCCTATCGCTTGACCAACTGGGAGACAAACAAGGCGCCCGTGAAGCCTTCGGCCAGATCTATACCTATGACATTAATTTCAAAGACGTCAAACAGCGCTATGAAGCGCTGATGAAGACAGGCTAAATCACCTTCTCTGAGCGAGGGTTTCCTCCCCAAATCGGGCGCAAATTAGGGCGTTTTACGAAGAGGCGGGTTGGTCCAAAGTCGCTCTACCAACTGAAATATATCCGGGTCGTGATGGTTCAATTCGGCGCGCACAAACGGATAAAAGTCATTGACGCCAAAATAGGCCTCGCTGGCTTCGGCGAAGTATTCCTGTTCGTTATTGAGCGCATAGGCGCGTTGCATCTCGCCGTTGTAACGCATGACAGACTCATATTTCTGACTTTCAACCGCATTCTGATAGGCCTGTTTGATGTCTTCATTGCCATAACCTAACACTTGATGATGAAAGGCGTGGGCGAGCTCGTGAATCACCATCGCGGGTTGGTCATGCGTCCAATTGAGAAAGTTGGTCGCGTTGGCGATATGGACGCCGCCCGCCATGTCGGGGTTGTGACCATGCTCGCGCAGCCAGTCTGCCGAGGGGTGGTAAACCCCGCCCGGGAACGGATCATGTTCACGGTCAAGCCAGATGGGCGCCTTTTGCAGCCGCTTCAACGCTTGCTCTGGCAACACCCGCCGCGCTTCGAAGAGTTTGTTTTCAAGTAACTCAATCGCCCGTTCGCCCAATTCACTATCATCATTCAACAACACCTCACTCACCTGAACCGTCCACCCATGGATGTGTCGAGGCGTGTAGTCGGTGGCTTCGGTGGACGCAACTTGAAATGAAGTAAATCCAAGCAGAATACAACTGACTGAGAGAAGTTTCTTTCGCATTCTCCCCCCTTACTTCATCTCTCTCAGTGTTTTCATGACGTTGTTTTGGCCGCGGCCAAAGTAGTCGTGAAGTTTAAGATATTCGTTATACATGGCGGTGTAGATTTTGTGGGCCTCGGCGGAGGGTTTATAGACTACGTCGAGAAGGCGCGCCATGTTGTTCGCCGCGTCGGTGGGGTCGTCGTAGCCGCCGCCCGCCTTGCCCGCCGCCACCGCGCCTAAGATCGCCGCGCCCAGGCCCGACGATTGGGCCGACTCGGCCACATAAAACGGCAGCCCGGTCACATCGGCGTAAATCTGCATCAACAGGGTGTTGCGCTGGGGCAAGCCGCCGCAAGCGTATATCTCATTGATTGGGACGCCCGCGTCGTTGAACGATTCGATAATGCGGCGCGTACCAAACGCGGTGGCTTCGATCAGAGCGCGATAGATGTCTTCCGGTTTGCTCCCCAGCGTCATGCCGACAATCAGACCTGAGAGTTCGGCGTCGACTAAGACCGAGCGGTTGCCGTTCCACCAGTCGAGCGCGATCAGGCGGTTTTGTCCTGGCGCCAAAGCCGCGGCGCGTTTTTCGAGCAATTCATGCAGGTTAATGCCTTGTTTTTCTGCTTCATCATACACAGACTTGGGCGCGCAGTTGTCGACGTACCAGGCGAAGATATCGCCCACGGCGGCCTGGCCCGCTTCATAGCCGTAATAACCCGGCAGAATACCGTCTTTAACACAACCGCACAGCCCCGGGATCATCTTCTTTTCGTCAGAGAGCAGCATGTGACAAGTCGAGGTGCCCATCACCATCACCATGCGGCCCGGCTGGGTCACCGAGGCGCCGGGCACGGCGGCGTGTGCGTCGATCACCGCAACGCCGACTGCGATACCGGGGCGCAGACCCATCCACTGCGCCGCCTGTTCGGTCAATTCGCCCGCCTTCTGGCCCAGCGGTTTGATATCGGTTGAGAGTTTTGTCCCGACGATGGCGCCCAGTTTGGGGTGAAGCGACGCCAACAGTTCTTTCTTTGGAAAGCCGTCGTCGCTGTCCCACATGCCTTTATAGCCCGCCATGCAGGAACTGCGCGCCTCGGCGCCGCAGAGTTGTTCAACCACCCAGTCACCGCCTTCGATAAATCGCGCGGTCGCATCATAAATCGTTTCATCTTCGTCGAGCACCTGCCAGATTTTTGGGAAAATCCATTCCGACGACATCTTGCCGCCGTAGCGTTCGAGAATGGGGTCGCCGCTTTGTTCGATGGCGGCGGTAATTTTGTCGGCTTCGGGCTGGGCGGCGTGGTGTTTCCAGAGTTTGGGCCAGGCGTGGGGGCGGTTTTTGAGTTTTCTGTTGTTACACAACGGCTGGCCCGACTCATCGACGGGCAAGACCGTACACGAAGTAAAATCGACGCCGATGCCGACGATCTGGTCGGGCGACGCGCCCGCGTCGCTCATGACCTTGGGCACGGTCTGTTTGAGCGTCTCGATCCAATCATTGGGGTCCTGCAGCGCCCAGTCAGGCTCCAACCCGGGGCCGCCATTGGGCAGCGCCTCGTCGATCACGCCGTTTGAGTATGGATAGACGTGAGTGGCGGCTTCTTCGCCGGTGTCTACGTTCACCAGAAGGGCGCGGCCTGATTCGGTGCCAAAGTCGATTCCAAGCGCATATCGTGTGCTCATTTTCAAATCTCCCCAATTGAACAATAGGCTTGCGCCTATGGTAGCAGACCCATTTCGCGCACGGCAACCGCAAACGCGCTTCATGCTACAATGTTTTCATCTTGGACTGGAGTGTTTAACTATGACGCCGCGTTTGTTGATTTGTGATGACGACGAAGACATTGTGCGCCTGTTAGAGATGCACCTCTCGTCAAAAGGTTATGACGTGCGCACCGAACCGTCCGCCGCTGGATTACGACAAGCGATACGAGAAGACGAGTTTCACACCGTCTTGCTTGATTTGTTTTTGCCTGACGGCAACGGCGTCGAACTGATCGGCGAACTGAGAGAGATCGAGCCTGACCTGCCCGTCATTTTAATCACCGCCCACGGCAGCATCGAACAGGCGGTCGAGGCGATGAAAGCGGGCGCGTATGATTTTTCGCCTAAACCCATCGAACTGCCGCGCATCACCGCCACCGTCAAAAACGCCGTCGACCACGCCCTGCTGCGGCGCCGTCTGTCGGCGCTCGAACGCACCCGCCGCACCCGCCTCTGTAGTATGATCGGCGGCAGCCACGACATGCAGGTGGTGTACCGCATCATCGAAACCGTAGCTGGCGCCAACGCCTCCGTGTTGATCACCGGCGAAAGCGGCGTCGGCAAAGAACTCGCCGCCCAGGCGGTCCACGCGTTATCGCCGCGCAAAGACAAAGACCTGATCGACGTCAATTGCGCCGCCATCCCCAAAGAACTGATGGAGAGCGAACTGTTTGGGCATGAAAAGTCTGCCTTCACCGGCGCGAGCGAGCGCTCCATCGGCAAGTGTGAGAAAGCCAACGGTTCGACGCTGTTTTTGGATGAAATCACTGAGATGGACCCGTCGCTGCAGGCGAAGCTGCTGCGCTTCTTACAAGACCACTCCTTCTACCGCGTCGGCGGGAAGGAACGCATCTCGGTTGACGTGCGCATCATCTCAGCCACCAACCGCGAGCCGCTTCAGGCGATTGAAGACGGCGTGTTGCGCGAAGATTTATACTACCGCCTCAACGTGGTCCAGCTGCCGATCCCGCCGCTGCGCGACCGGGTTGAGGATATCCCCGACTTGGCCGAGAGTTTTCTGACGCGTTTCGCCAGCGAACACAACAAACGCTTTTCGGACATCGACGACGAAGCGTTGGCGGTGCTGTGCGCCCACCAGTGGCCGGGCAATATTCGCGAGTTGTTTAATAGCATCCAGCAATCGGTGGTGTTGAACGACGGCGAGTTGTTGACGGTCGAGATGTTGCCCGAGACGGTGCGCAAGGCGGTCGAAAACGCCGCCAGCCATGACGTCCCGGCCCAGCGGCAAGAAGACAGCGACGAGATTGTTCCGTTTGAGATTGTCGAGCGCAACGCCATTGAGAACTCCCTGCGGGTGACCAAGGGCAACGTCGCCAAGGCCTCCGCCGCGCTGCATCTCAGCCAGGCCACCTTCTACCGAAAGATTCGCGATTACGATTTCGATTTGAAGACGTTTAAGAAGTAGCAACTGAAACCGAGCGTCATTACGCGGGAGCGTCAGCGACCGAAGTAAACTCTCGAAACTAAATGCGAAGCCTGGCGGTTGTCAAATCGCCCAAGGCGTGAGGTTTTACTCTCAGGAACTGACAATACTGTGAAACACCCCTACTTCACCCGAAACACTTTAATCACGTCTGGGTAGTCAGGGTCGCGATAGACTTCTTCGAGCGCGGCGCTTTGCGTCAATTCATCCATGCGCTGTTGAAGCAAGGGGCCGAGCGTCCACCCCAACGGCCCATAGCCCTTTGCGAGGCGGCTGAGCTCCGAACGGTTATAGAGAATATGGGATACGTTGTGAAGAGTATTGGATTCAAGCGGATGGCGATTAAACACGGTCGGCGCGACGGCGGCGAACCGGGCGCCATAGGCCTGGGCCTCGCCAACGAATACTACATTGCCCACTTGTTCAGGCAATTCCTGCTTTAAGCGGTTGAGCCAGTCGATGGCGCGATAGTGAGGCATGCGCTCACCCAGGTAAGACTCTTCAAGCGAAGGCGACGTGATATAGTCGACTGATTGAGAGTTCACCACCACGCGCCCGCCCAGCCACAGCTGCAGCGCCAAGAACAGCGAGATCAATACAACCAGCGCGCGTTGGGTGTTACACGCCCGGCAGCGTTCAATCACAACCACAGGCATGATCGCCAACAAAGGCAGCAGCGGCGCGAGAAAGCGGTCGTTGCGCTGAGTGAGAACAAACCAGCCGATATACGCAACCAGACAAAAGACCGCGCCGCGAGATGCTCCACTGTTTTGGGGCCGGGCAACCAACAACGGCAGCGCCGCCAACCACAACGGCGAGAAGCCAATCGGGATCGATTCAAATAACGATTTCTGCAGCGGCAGCCAGACAAAATCTCTGGCCTGTTCAGTCAATGGCGATGACGCGGGCGCATGGGCCGCTTGAAACAGCTCGGCGAAGAGGGGCGGGCTTCCGCCCAACAGCGGCGTCAATAAGGGGTAGACCGGGTTGTCATAATAGACCCAGTTTCTCACCAACCAGGGCGCACACCAAACCAATCCACCCGCGATACACCAAAGAAAGACACTCATTCGCCGCCATTGCTTTGACGCCGCCGCGTCAATCAAAACAACCATTACAAACGGCGCGGCGATAGACAGCGCCGCCACATATTTCGCGCCCAACGAAAACCCCACCGCCGCCGCGACCATGGCGCCGTCAAGCGGATTGGCCTCTGTTCGATAGCGCTCGTAGGCCAATAACAACACCGCTGTCGAAGCGACTAACGCGGCGTCGATCTTGCCTTGCATCACCACCCGCAAGAGCAGCCCGGTCGCGAACAGAACCAGTGCGCTCCACAGGGCGTTGGTGTGTATTCCCCACCGTTTGGCTAGGGCGACCGTCGCGGCGGCGGCGATCAGCGCGAAGACAAACAAGACAACCTTACAACCGACACTGCTGCCCGCCGCCAGCGGCCATAGGTATAGCATCTCGACATTCATGGGGAAGGCGCAATACACATTGTGTGAAAACGGAAACCAGCCGCCTGCGCGCAAATACTGCTCCGGCGCGTAGAGGTGATATTCGTGAGTATCATACCACAGCGGCGGCAGGCTGGCGGCAATCGCGAACAAGGCGATGAATGCGGCTACGGCCAGCCAGAGCGGGTGAAACGCGAGGCCTAAGGTCTGGCATGATTGTATCCATTCAGTGAAACGCTGCGCCCAGGCGCGGCGTTCGAGAATGACGGCTATACCCGCAACCGAGAGAAAAACGGTTGGATTGCCGATGTTGAACGTTAGAAGCAAAAAGCCAATCAGCGAAGCGATGGCGAGAGCGAGAAACGCGGTAAACACGGTGCGCTCAAGCGCGTCGCCGTTGGGTTGAACTAATGAAATGGCTCGTGACGCGGTCTCCCAAAATGCCAACAGCGGAAGCAGCCCGGCGATCCAGCCGCGCAGATGAAATAAGGGGCCGAGAAGTTCAATGCGTATGGAACAGGCGACGGCCAGCAGCGCGCACGCCGCGATCAGCAATGCGGGCCAGGACGTGTTAAGGGTTGGCGGGGGCGCGTTGTTCATCTCATTGATTTCGAATCAAGATAGCCTTGCAGTATCCACGCGGCGGCGGTTTTGTCGACCACTTGTTTGCGCTTCTTTCGGCTGACGTCGCCTTCGAGCAGGGCGCGTTGGGCCGCGTGGGTCGAGAAGCGTTCGTCCCACAAGTCTACCTCAACATGGGCTGCTTCTCGAAGTTGTTTTGCGAAGGCCTTGGCTTCAATTGCTTTGTCGCCGCTTGAGCCGTCCAGGCGCTTGGGAAGGCCCACCACCACCACGCTGACTGACTCGCGCTGTATGATCTCGCTGACGTCTTTGATGAGCTGTTTCGCGCTTTTGAATTCGATGGCGCCATAGGGTTGGGCGGTGATGCGCAGCGCGTCTGACAACGCCGCGCCGACGCGTTTGCTGCCCAGGTCGAGCGCCAAGACCCGCCCCTCAGTCATGGTCGCACCAGAAGAGCGGATGAACAGCGCCGCCATACTTGAAGGTATGCCGCTCGATAGATTTGTCACGAATGATGTTGACCCATGAGCCCCAGTGAACCAGATTGCGCTTTTGGGTTCCCACAACGATTGAATAATCTTTGGGGTGGATGGCGATATCTTGGTTTGGCGCATTGTTGATCACGCGCTCTATGGTTTCTCTGGCCAGATGCGACTCAACGTCGTGGCGAAGCGCGTGGCTCCACGGCCCGGCGGCGATTTTCCCGGTCCCGTCGCCAGTTGAGTCAGACACGCCTAGCCCCAAGCGGGCGATGGCGACGCCCGCGCGGCGCAGGTGGACGTACCCATAGGCGCATTGTCGAATGGCGTCGTTCAGCGACTGGGGCTGATAGGCCCCGCGAAGGTACATTTGGTGAAGCGGCGTGTTGTGTATCACCAGCGTCGGCGCGATGCGCGCCAAGTGGGGTTGTAACGAGACGGTTTCATGTACTGTCTCGCGCCATGAGCCTTCGCTTTGATGGGGCAACCCGGTCATAAGGTGTACGCCCAATTGAAAGCCAAACTCTTTCACACGGCGACAGGCGTCGCGAGCAGCCTGGGCGTCGTGGCCGCGCCCGCTTTTTTGTAAGACCCGGTTGTCAAATGATTCGACGCCCAGCTCAATGGTGCGAACCCCGCGCCGCCATAAAAATTCCAGCGTGGGTTCATCAACGCGGTCGGGCCGGGTTGAGATGCGAACGCCGGTGGCAACATTTGATTTAAGATAGGGCTGCGCCTGGTCGAGGCATGACTGCATGATCTCGCGCGGCAGAGCGCTGAAGGTCCCGCCATAGAACGCGATTTCACAGGCGCCGCCATAGTGGTTTAGAGACTCTAATCGTTCAGGCCATTGGTCTTGTTCGTCGCTGGCGCCGACGATGAGCGGCTGGTTGCAATAGACGCATTGATGGCCGCAGCCTTGAAAGGGCATGTATAGCGGCAGCACCTTCATCTCACGCCACTTCCTGAACGCCCAGCTCGCGCAGCGCGTCTGAGGCGGCGGCGCGTTCCGCCCGTTTTTTGCTTTTGCCTTCGCCGCGGCCAATGCGCTTGTCGCGCACAAACACTTCAACCACAAACAGTTTGTCATGGTCTGGCCCTTCGGCTGAAACTACCCGGTAAGACGGCAAGACGCCGTACGATTTTTGCACTTCTTCTTGAAGAATCGATTTGTAATCAAGAATGCTCTCGCCGCGCGAAGCTTTGTCGATTTCTTCCATCAGTTGTTCGAGCACGAACTGTTTTGACGCGTGGATGCCTTCTGAAAGATGAATGGCGCCGACCAGGCTTTCGAACAGGTTGCCCAAGATCGAAAAGCGGGTGCGTCCGCCGGTTTGTTCTTCGCCTTTGCCTAACAACAAAAAACCGCCAAGGCCCAGCGCTTCAGCGCGTTTGGCGAGGATGCGCTTGCTGACCACCACGCTTTTGATTTTTGAGAGCTGGCCTTCGCGCAAGTCAGGGCGCAATTCATACAACGCCTCGGTGACGGTGAAGCCGACCACCGCGTCGCCGAGAAACTCAAGCCGTTCGTTGCCGCAATTGGCGCAGCCGTCAACCTCGTTGGCGTATGAACTATGGCATAGGGCCAGGTTGAGTTGTTCGGGGTCGAGTTGAGGGAAGCCCAATTGGCGGGCCAGGTCTTTGATTTGTTCGAGTCGTTCAGGCTTCAATGGAATCATGATTGTTGTTCACACGCCGCTCCATACCGATGCGCCGTTCGCCGGCGAGTGTGTATCAAAGCCCATCGCCGTCATCTGGCAAGGGTCAGGTGAAGGTGCGCATCAACAGCGCGGTCACCGCCTGCTCGCGGTCGTTATAGGCTTCAATAATCGACGACAACCGTGAACCGACCACCAGTTCTTCAACCCGGCTGTTGGGCGGGACCAGAATGGTCAGCGCGCGGCCTTTTTCTTTCAGCGCCTCGATGGTTTCAATCAAAACGCCAAAACAGTCTTTGGTGATGTTGGTGACGCCGCCAAAGTTAATTAAAATCGGTTTCACTTGTTCAGGCAGCTTGCGAAACGCATTCTGAATCTGGCCGACCGAATCAACCCCTAACCGCCCCTGCAAGTCAAGCTCATAAATGGCGCCCACTTCGCGGCCTTTGACATGAAGAATGTTTTTCTTGATTGAGCCGGAACGCACCCGCTCGACCATGTCTTTTTGGTCGCCTGACAAAATGCGCACCCGAAACAAACCACGTCCTTCATTATAAATCACATGGCCTTCAAACGCCTTTGATGATTTTTTTATGGTCTCGGGCGAGAGCGGCTTGCCGTCCCAATCGGGCGGCGCTTCCATCAACACCAGACTCATGCCTTTTTCGACTAAATGAGACGTGCTCAGATTGGCCTGCAGGTCTTTTCGGTTAATCATTGATGCGTAGAAAACCTCTTGGTTTTCTTTGTTTAAGCAAATATGCAGTTTTTTGTCCGCCATCCCTTGCATCCCATAGAACAGTAGCGTTTTGTCTTTCTATCATAGCGCCGCTCACCCGTCGAGCCTACCACTGATTTGTCATTCTTCCCATTCCTGATGGCCCATTTATAGTAGTCGCCAAACTAGTGTGAGGATGGAAGGTCTATAACTATATCTAACGGTGAGAACTTCGGGCGCGCTTTTTGTGAAGAAATTATATCCCCGTCCTCGTAATAACATTTTAACACTGGCGCGGTAGAGTTTCTTCAAGCCATCTCAAAAAAAAAACGAAAGAAAATCAACATATCAACAATTGACAATCTATTTCAGGGATGGCTGCAACTCTGGGAGCGCCTGTGCTTTTTAGCGGAGCAGCACTGAAGCGAGCCGAGTTGCACCCATCCCTAGCAAAACCATAAATCAAATTCTTTAGAGATGGCTTGAAGAAAACGTAGATGATATTCCCTATTTCACAGGAGACCATGATGCGCCATTTTATGATGAGTCAGCTGTTGTTACTCTGTCTGTTTGTATTCACCGCCAACGGCCAAGAAGACGCCGAACCCCTGCCCTATTTTACCGTCGTGCTCATGCCCGATACACAATACTACTCTGAGAAGTTTCCACATTTGTATACCGCGCAATGCCAATGGATTCGCGACAACGCTGAGAAACAGAACATCCAGTTTGTGGTTCACTTGGGCGATATCGTTCAAAATTACAACCAGAGCGAAGACGAATGGAAGGTCGCCCGCGACGCCCACCGCCTTCTCGACGGCGTTGTTCCCTACTCGGTCGCGCCGGGCAACCATGACCAGGATCTAGACGACCGCGACTCGTCGCTCTTTAACAAATATTTCCCGGTCAGCGATTTTGAGAAATACGACTGGTATGGCGGAAACTTGGGCGACGACAACGACAACAACTATTGCTTGTTCGAGAGCGGCGGCCTCAAATTTTTGATCTTGAATTTAGAATACGGCCCCGATGACCGCATCCTCGAATGGGCCAACCAAATTGTCAAACAGCATCCCGACCGCCGGGTGATTGTCGCCACCCACCACTACATGGCCCCGAACGGGCGCCATCCCCACGGGCAAAGGGTTTGGGATCAATTGGTGTATGACAACTCAAACATTTTTATGGTGGTGTGCGGCCATGTGGGCGCGCTGTCGCTGCAAACCAGCCTAAACAAAGAAGGCAAGATGGTCTATGAGATTCTCACTGACTTTCAACGCATGGGCGACCAGGGCGGCGGCGGTTGGCTGAGGCGACTACAGTTTTACCCGAAAACAAACCGCATCGCCATTTATGATTATTGCGTCGTCGACGGCAATACAAAACTCGGCGATATTTTTCACAATTACGTTCTTCATTACAACATGAGTGTTGAGTGATAATGACAGGCGGGAATTAAAACGCCGCGCCAATATTAGTAGGCGTTTTTAAACGAGACCAGCGTCTTGAGGATGATCTTGATGTCTAAGAAAAGCGACCAGTGTTTGACGTAATATAAATCATGTTCGGTGCGCTTGTCGACTGAAGTGTCGCCGCGCCATCCGTTGACTTGCGCCCAGCCGGTGATGCCCGTCTTGACCATGTGGCGGCGCATGTAGTTGGGAATCTCGCCCTTAAACTTGTTGACAAAATATGGCCGTTCAGGGCGCGGCCCGACCAGGCTCATATCGCCGCGCAATACGTTAAAGAACTGCGGCAATTCGTCCAAATTGTATTTGCGCAAGAAGCGGCCAATCACTGTCGTACGCGGGTCGTTCGAGGTCGCCCAAATCGGGCCAGACTCTTGCTCGGCCTTATCAACCATCGAACGAAACTTATAGATGTGAAAACGGCGCCCGTCGTTGCCGACCCGCTCTTGAACATAAAACACCGGGCCGCGCGTGTCAAAGCGAATTAACGCCGCGATAAACAACATCAACGGCGACGCGACAATAATCGCGGTGCATGAAATGACGATGTCGCAGGCGCGCTTTAAGATGCGTCCGCCTCCAATCAACGGCGACTCGTCAAACAACAAAGCGGGCATCTCTTCGATCTCTTCAACCTGCACCCGCTGGGCCAACAAGTCATAGAGATCGGGGGTCATGCGATAGGGGGTATTGGATTCGCGGCAGATATCCATGATCTGAATGATTTCGCGATGGTCTTCAGGCGGCGAGGTGATCACCACCTGGTCTACGCCGCCCTGTTCTAACAGCGATTTCAGATCGTCTTTCAATCCGATGCATGGGATCGCGCCCTTGGGCGCCGCGGTTTCTGAAAAATTCACCGGGCGGTTTTCGGTCGAGAGAAACCCGAGAACTTGATATTGAGAACCATAATATTGAAGCAGTTTGTCTTGAAATTTTCTGCAGTGGGCCGCCGGGCCGATCAACACGGTTTTAAAGAAGATGATGCCGCGGTCTAAGAGGGCCATCTGGGCTTGTTTCAGTAGATAATGGGTCGCGACCACGCCAAACCCCGATAGGGGAATCGCCAGCGCGACTGTGAGACGCGAAAATTCAAAGCCGCGATAGTTAAACAACAGCGCCATGACGAAAATGTAATTAACCAAAGTCGCCAAGATTAGCGTCACCACCCAAACCTTGCGGTCGAGGCCGACGCGGCGCTGATAGAGGCCAATTCGTTCAAATACCAAAAGGCCAAGCGCTGAAATCATCAACGCAAGAACAAGGTAGGGTTCAACCTCAGGAACAAGGCCGCCAACCGGGGCGATCAGATCAAACAACGGCGTGTGAAAACGAACCACATAGGCCAACAAAAACATACCAGCCAATACCATTCCATCCACCACAGCTAGAATGATGGCAGGAATGATGTAGCGGTCATTCAATTTTGTCGGTGCTTTGCTTGTGCGCTTTCGCATAAACGGTTATACCACACGCATCGGGCCGGCCTTTCGCCAACCCCCATTCGTCCTGAACGCCGAAAAAAAACTCTTTCTACAGCCTAGCGCCAAAGGTGAGACGGGTTCGGTCAGAGTGTCTTTTTTTGAATTATAGGCAGTATAATTCAGATTTGTCAAGCAAATATTTGAAAAACCTAAATTTAAATCGCTACGTTCAAGTTAGATGACATCTAACTCGTCCGAACTGCACTATATGAGTCAAACTATAACCTTACTACGCCCTCTTGTCACCCGTCTAACTTGATTTTTCTACAATTTGAATCGACGACAGTTCAAATTGGCTTGCCTGGCCGCCTATTCGAAATGTTTCAGTTACAACCACGCCGCCTTCAATATTCGCCTGGTCAATTTCAGCCTTCATGAGAGTATACCCTTTCACATCCAACTCTTGCGGCTGAAAGTAGCGCGACTGAGGCACATAGCGGGCCGGAAACTCATCGCCGACCTGAAGCCCCTGTATGCGGGCGCCGTTGTCAAGGTGAACGATTGTCTGCACCGATAGGTTACGCTCGTCAAAATGAATCGTACGCTCAAAGCGCACCGGCGACGGCTTGGCGCCGAGCATAAGTATCTTGCGAATCAAGCCTTTCAAGTGATAGGCCGTCCATGACGTCCACCCGGTTGTCAACATCACGATTCGAAAGATAATGAACTTCCATGGAGTGAAAATCTTAGTCGGCGCTTTGTGGCAGCGCCCTTTGACCGTAATGTTATGATCGTCAATGGTGATTTGGTGTGACGCGTCGATCCATTGGCTGGTGAACACGGTCCCGTCTTCGAGTTGGCCAATCAGGCCGCAGTTATTGACGCATAGACGTTGATCTGAAACAGCGAAATATTTTACCACGCCGCCTTTAGCGGCGTTGATCACTGAATACGAATCGCCTTGCCGCGCGGCGAAAATCTTGGCCCCAGAGAACCACTTGCGCTCGCCTTCGCGCTCATACGGCAAGAGCGGGGCCTCTTCGGCGCGCTCGCCATAATCAATGTATGACAACATCAACTCGGGGATGCGGTAGACCATGTAGCGCTCGTTTTGAATCTCAGGCGGAACCAGCGCTCCATCACGCAGGCCTTCGAGCATACGGTCGGCGACGGCCCCCGCCAATGGAACCTCTTGGGCCAACAGTTCGTAGCCATGCGGGTAAAAATGTAGTGTCTGGCGGCTGCCGGTTGTTCCAGCGTAATGCCCATTGGGGTAAACAAAATAACTTGAAAATTCGACCCAGCGTTTGAAAAACGGCATGAACCGCTCATCTTCGTAATGTTTTCTCAATTTCGCCATAAAACTGATGGTGGCCGACAAATAGCCCGGATCAGCGCCGTCATATTCGAGACACCAGCCCTCTTCATGGCAATATGAGAAAAATTCGTTTAATTTTACATCAAACGATCTCTTTATACGTTCATCTTGTACTAACAAGTAGGCTTCATACATCGGCAAAACCGCCATCGCGTGGTGGTTCGCCAGAACGCCCGACTCGTCAGTACTCGATAAAAACAGCCCAGCCCGGTGGATGGCCTTTAACAATTTTTCTTTCAACTCACCAGGAATGTCATTGCCTAACTGTCTGATACTGTCACACATAACGTAGACAAGAAACCCGGTCGGCCCCGCCCAGCCACGCTCGTTTGGGTAAAACTCGTCAAACGATCCATCACGGTGTTGGATCTTTGTCCAATACTCCATCCCTGCTAATGTCCAATCTAGAACCTTCGAATGTTTGTAATAGGGGTTTGACGGCATGCAATTTGCATAGCACAATGCAAGCGCATGAACGCCGAATTGGGTGATGGAGTTTGGAAAGTCGGTGCTGCGGCATAACCAATACTCGCGGTTCATGCAGCCATAAGTCGGCGAGAATTGATTTCGGTCTTGAGACGACAACAACCGTGGAACCTGAGAAAGCGATTTTTGGGCGTAAATTGAACGGGAATTCGTCATTTTAATATTTTTTAATAAAAAAGTGATTTTAGACTCCAAATTGAAATTCATCTGTGTAAAATGAAACAGTTCTAGACACCAGAACACGAAAGGCGAAGACAATGAACCATTTCATTGGTCACGCTAAATTTTGTAACTTTTATGCAAGTTTTTTGCTTGTTGTTATTTTATGTCTAGCCCCGTTAGGAGAGAGAGTCGAATGAGTCCAGCAAAGCGAAATGTCTCAGAAGCGGAAATGCGCATCTTAAACGTCTTGTGGGAGCATGGCCCCGCCACCGCGCGTGAAGTGCGGGAGCGGCTGCTCGCTAAGACCAAACTTGCGTATTCCACGGTTATCACCCTGTTACAGCGTCTTGAAATCAAAGGCGCGGTGACGCACACGAAAAGCGAACGCGGCAAGGCGTTCATTTTTCATCCGGTCATGAAGCCTGAACAAGTCAGGCAGCGTGCGCTCAGTTCAGTGATCAAACATTACTTTGACAATGATCCTGTACCTTTGTTTTCGACCTTGGTCAAGACAAACCCGCTGAGCAAAGATGAAATAAAACAGCTTCGCGAGATTCTCGACGAAGCCAGCGACAAATAACCGTCGCTGGCTGTATTCACTTTTTTTATGCCCCTGGAGGGCGCAGTGTATGTTTAGGCGCTGCGCCTTTTTTATTTTTTACTGCTCCCCTTCCTATTCGAAAAACATTTCAGTTTGTAAAATATCTTCGAACCTTTTTTGGAGTTTCTTTATGCCCATCATCCTGATGTTGAATCTCAAAGGCGGCGTCGCCAAAACCACCAACGCGGTCGCAATCTCAGAAACGCTCGCCTATCGCGGCAAGAAGGTGTTACTCATTGACGCCGACCACCAATATACCGCCACCGAGTTGTTATTAGGCGAGGCTTCGTTTTTATTTATGGAAAAATATAAGCGAACGCTTCACGACTTGCTGGCGCGAATGCTGAATTCCGAGTTTGACCCGAACACGATAAGCAATTTTGTCGCTCCCGCCGCAACCAATATCAAAGAGGTCGAAGACCAGATTGAATGCATCCCCTGCACCTATCGAATCGATGAAATACAGACCAATATGGCCAAAGCCAAACGAGGCTTTCAAGAACCCAAAGAGTTTTTACGAAAATGGAGAAGACAACAACGGGTATTTCAAAGTTGGTGTGAATTAAACTACGAATACACCATTGTTGATTGTCCGCCCAGCGTGGCGTTGCAAGTCAAATTTTTATTGAATTGCGCTGATTATTATATTTCTCCGTCGGTACCCGACCGGCTCTCGGTTCGCGGCACCGATTATCTGGTCGACCGAATTCGAAGTTTGGGGTATCGGCGAATCAGACCGCTGGGCACATTATGGTCAATGGTTCGAGTCTCTGCCACCACACATAAAGACACCATCCAGCGGGCAAAAACCGGGAGCGTCGAGACGGCGACGATTCCGGCCCCGTTTGAAACCGTGGTGCCCAATACCGAAGACATCGCAAAGATTATGAGTTTTGAAGGACGCTTTGAAACCTATAAGCAGAAGTACAGCGCCAGAGTGGCGCGAATCTACAACGCTCTCTGTGATGAAATCGAAGACCGCATCCGCTGAAGCAGCCGTATGGCCACAGATATCACTCATACATCATCCAGTCGCTGGCGAACGACGCAGGGGCGCGCTGGTGAGAAAGCATCCATTGAAAGAGGTCTTCGTTATAGGCCAGCGGGCCGACGTCGTGTAACAACCCATTGAAGACTGTCAAGCGGGCGTCGCCGCCCGCATCTTGAATCGCGCCGACAAACGACTGGACCAACTCAAGCGGGATCAACGGATCGCGGTCGGCCACAAACGCCCAGGCGGGCGTGTTGGCCAACGCAGCCGGGTTGCCGACAAAGGTCTCGCCAGGATGATCATCGCGAAAGGCGAAGCCTTCAGCCGCAATGTCAGGGCCGAAGACGATTTGAAAGATCAGCTCGCGTTCTTCAAACGCTTGTTCGATATCGCCATTGGCGGCCAGCGGCGCAATCGCGGCGAAGCGCTCAGAAAACACCGACGCCATCGCCCATGAGCCAAACCCGCCCAGGCTCATGCCGGTCAAATAGACTCTGGTTGAGTCGACCGGGTAGGCGTTGGTAATTTCTTTCAGCATTTCATCCACCCGTGAATTCAACCAAAACAAATCGGTGCGCAACGGCGAGACGATGATGCATTCATTCAAACTGGGGTACTGCGCGTCAACCACGGCGGGCAGCTGCAGAATGCCGGGGATGTTTTCATTGAGCGAGGTCACGCCGCCGCTGCTGAGGCCTTCGCCGCCATGCAGGTACACCATCAGCGGCCAGGCCGCGTCGGCGCCGGGATGGTAATTCGGCGGCAACCACAACAAATAGTTGTAATAGCCCGGCGAATCGACAAACGCCTGCCGCCCCGCGCCCGGCTGTTGGGCGGCGGCGCTGAGACAGCCTACGAAAATGAAACCAGCCAGTACTGCCCTAAGTGAATTGTAAAAGTTCATTGTTCGTGGTTCACTATTGGTTATATAAAACATCGAAGCCAGTATAGAGCGTTTTTCTCGTGGCGCATGAGGCGAAAACCCGCTGCTCGGGAAGCCAGCCTGTGTCAAAAACAATTCGCTGAATTACTACATACAGCCAGTTTTTCCTCTATACTATTTTCTACCGCATACCGGAGGGTTCCCTATGAAGCGCTGCGGGTTCACACTTATTGAGTTGTTGATCGTCGTGGCGATTATTGGCATACTGGCGGCCATCGCCGTCCCCAACTTTTTGAACGCCCAGATTCGCGCCAAGATCGCCAAGACCGAGTCAGAGATGTCGTCATATGGGACGGCGGCAGAGATGTACCGCCTCGACAACAACGACTATCACCCCCACAACCACACCCCCTGGCAGAACAAATACCTCACCACTCCGGTGGCCTATTTCTCAACCCCGCCGCGCGACGTGTTTGAGAGCGAACACATCAGCAACGCCTGGGGCCTCAAGTATGGCGAATATCACCTAGAGCGCATCTACTACCCCAACGGCGACCTGTGGCTTGACCCGCGCCTGCGCGTGCCCAACAACCCCGACGCGGTCGCGCGCGGGCTTCAAACCCGCCCCTTCGGCTATGAACTGTGGAGCGTCGGGCCCAACGGCGTGCTCGACTTTAACGTGAATGGAATCACCGGCTTCACCTTTTTCATGCCCAGCAACGGCCTTAGCAGCGTCGGCGATATCGTCCAGATCAGGCCGTGATTCGCCTTACGAATTTTCTTCGTCGCTGAGGGGAAAGCGCAGCGTGAAGGTGCAGCCGTGTTTAGGGATGCTGTGCAGGGCGATTGATCCGCCTAGGCTCTCAACTAGGCTCCTCGTGATATACAGCCCCAGCCCGGTCGAGTCTGAGTCGCGCCGTCCCGAGAAAAACGGCTCGAAGATGCGGTCCGCCGCTTCCGCCGGGACGCCTGGGCCGTCGTCAGAAAACGCGACCTCGAGCGCAGCGGTTTCGTCTTCGTCGATGCGCCGGGCGCGCACCAAGACCGTTCCCTCGCCGTTCAACGCCTGAAAGGCATTTAGCAAGATGTTTGAGAAAACCTGAATCAGTTGATGGCGCTGGCCGAACAAAAACGGCAGTTTATCAGGCAGGTCAAACTCAACGCTGACGCTGTTTTGCGCGTAGCGCACCAGCCTCAGCGAACGCATCAGCGTCTCGCCCACGTCGACAAACTCAGCGTGTTCGGCGTCGCGCTGTAAGAAACTCTCCAGCCTCAGGTCGCGCAGCAGGTTTAAAAACAGGTCGGTCTCTTCTTCGATGGTGCGGCGCGCGTCGCCCTCTTTGAGGGTCTCGGCCTCGGCGCGAATGTTCAACACCGGCTTTTTGAGGTCGTGCAACAGGTTCGCGGTGATCTGGCCCACCAGCGCCAACCGCTCAATGTGAATCAGCTCGCGCTGTTTTTCTTCGAGCAGGGTGGTGGTCTTGCGCACTTCCTCTTCTTTGCTGCGCAGCGTATACGCCCCCAACCCGGCGACGATGATCAGCGCGGCGATGCTGCCGTTGATCGCCCCCTGAAACAGGCGGCTGCGCTGGGCGTCGATGCGAACATACAACTCGCCCATGATGCGCTCGCGTTCCATGATGAGTTTCGGCGCGAACGCCGGGTCGTTTTGGGGCGGAAAGTTGGGAAAGTCTAAGTCATAGGTCAACGGGTAGATGGTGCGCTTGACGCCGTTGCGGTCTTCTTTTCGGATGATGATCTCTTGAATATAGCCATACTCGGCCATAAGTTGGTCAGCGCGTTGTTGCACGGCGCCCAGGTTGATATCGATGATGCGTTCGGGTTCGACGAAGGGGCGAAACTCGCGAATTAACAACGTCGGCAGGCCCTCGACGGTCTGTTGGTGGGTCTTTAACGCCCAATACAGCGCCGCCAACACGCAGGTCAAGATAATGCCGAGAAAGAAATAGAAGAATCGGTTCACGGGCCTGGTTTCACATTCAGCGTTTCACATCATGCTAATTGCGTATGCTAGCGGGGCCAGGCGCACAGAAACAGCCCTGAATTGCTGAAAGGGGATTTCTAAGATATAATTAGATTACTATGGATATTCTCTCAATTGGGCTTTCAGGGCTGACCGCGTCGAGATTGCGCGCGCTTGGCGCCGCCAACAACCTGGCCAACATCAACACCCCCGGCTTCGGCGTCAACCCCGGCGAGCGTCCCCAGACGACGGTCAACGCGCAGGGTGACACCGTCGAACTCTCAAACGTCGACATCGCCGAAGAAGTCATCGCCCTCAAGCGCGAAGAAACCCTCACCCGCGCCAGCGCCGCGATTATTCGCACCGGCGACGAGATGGCCAAAGAAACCATCGACCTGATCGGCTAAAGCCATCTCAAACCCGTAGGATTCGGTGTTCGTTTCATAGGCGCAACTCTGCTCGCTTCGCCTTTTTGCACAGGCGCTCCCACAGTTGCATCCATGCTTAATCAGGTTGTCAGTGATTGATCAATTGCTGCTTCTTATAATGCAGTAAATCATCGCCCGGGTTTTTGTTTTGATTCACCTTACAAACTAATTCAACAGATCAATCAGCGGCGCGACTTCGGTTGACGGTTCATACTCGTGAATCTTCTGCATCAAGTTTGACTTTGAGATGTTGTAGCCAACAATCGCCTGCACCAAACTCACCCGGCTTTGGGCGAGGTCGATCTGAAAGTCTTGCATGTCACGAAAGGTGATGCGCCCAAATTCCTTAAACGTAAACAGCGCATTATCCAGGTTGGCTTCGGCTTGAATGACATTGCGTTCAAGAATCATGATTCGCTGTTGTTGAAGGTCAATCGAACGCAGGTCGTTGTAGGTTTCTTGGACCAGTTGGCGCTCCAGGTTCCATAATTGAATGCGCAGACGTTCCAGGTTTTCTTCGGTGATGCGCACCCGGGCGCGGGTGGCGCCGCCGTCGCCGAAGGGCCAGCTGAAGGCCAGACCGATGCCCATGGTTTCTGAGTCTTCGTCGTTTCTGAAGTAGGAGCCGACGAGGTTAAAGTCGGGCTGTTGGCCCAACTTGGCGACGCGCAAATTATTTTCTTGTTGACGGATGGAGAGTTCTAAATCGGAGAGTGCGACGTTATTTTCTTTCACCAAACGAATGCACTCGTCGCCAGTTAAAGTGATCGGTTCAACCGTGAGACCGTCAGTCAAGTCAAGATCAGTCTCAAGCGGCAGGCCAAGGGTGATGTTGAAGAGTTCGATCTGGTCGCGCAGCGACCCCTCCTGGCTAATCAAGTTCGCTTGGTTGTTGAGCACGTCGATTTGGGCTTCGCCCACCTGGACGCGGGCAGCGTTTTCGAATTCATATTGGGTGCGGAAAATAAACTCAATCTGCAGCGACTGGAGCAAACGCTCGTTTTGAATCTCAAGTTCGCGCTCAAGCTGCTTGATTCGCCAATAACTATTAACGACCAACTGTTTGATGGATTTGTTTTGTAAATACAAACTCAGGTCAGACTGCAGGGTGTTGATGTCGGCGTTCTCAAGGTCGCGCTTGATGGCGAGGCGCGGTTCTGAAAACAGTGGGTAACTCAGGTTCATGTTGATGCCGCCGGTGAGTTCTTCATCGTTGCCGGCCTTGCTGTCAAACGAACCGTCAGAGTCGTGTTCAAAGTTAAGGTTGGGCGACACGGTGACGCCAAACCCATTTTTAAACTGTTGGCGATAGCGCGGGCTGATCGAAGCGGTTTCGACATTGCGCGTGTCGGACCGGGTTTCAAACACCTGGCCTTCGTCTTCGTCAAAGCGAATGGTGCCCGCCGAGAAGGTGCGCAGTTGAGAATTAAAGTCGGCGTCGAGATCAAACAAGCCGCGATAGGCCGCTTCGGTCAGTTCGCGCTGCCACAACGCCGAGCGTAAACTGGTGCGGGCTATGTTTAGATTGGGGTTGTTCTCGCTGGCAGTCCCAATCGCCTGGTCAAGCGTGAGTGACTCTTTGGGGCCGGTGGGGCGGTAGCTGCCTTCTTTGAGCAGGCGCAAGGTTCCCGTCAAGTCTTCAATGGAATCAACCGAACCAAAGTATTCATAGATATCGAGCGGCTCAATCGGTTCCTGTTCAAAATTTTCGGTATTTTGTTGCGCGACTGCTGACACGCTGAACACGCAAACCGTTACAAACATCCACAGCCGGATTCCACTTGATGCAGACACAATCTCCCTCCAGGGCCGCGCAACACCGCGACGTATGTCAATCAGTTTAGTACGAAGCGCTGACGGTTTCGCCAGTTTCTCGTGTGTAGTACAAGTATGCGTCTTCGAGCGTTGGGTCGACAGGCTTCGCTTCAGGCCCAGGCGCGTCTTCGGCTATGATGCGCACCAAGACGCCGTTGGCGGTATGGTGTTGGCCCGCGACAGTAAATTGCTTACGCAGGCTGCGCCATTTATTGGTGTCAGTCGCTGACACTTCCCACACCTTGCCGTCGACCGAGCGAATCATCTCTTCGGTCGAACCAGTGTATTTCAGCTTGCCGTCGTTGAGCAGCGCCAGCCGCTTACAACTATGGGCGATGTCTTCGACGATGTGGGTTGAGAGAACCACCACCCGGTCTTGGGCCAACTGGGCGAGCAGGTTACGGAAGCGTACGCGCTCCATCGGGTCAAGCCCGGCGGTGGGTTCGTCAACAATCAACACCTTGGGCGGGTCCATCAAAATCTGGGCGAGGCCGATGCGGCGCATCATGCCGCCGGAAAATTGCCCCACGGGCACGTTTTGTTGATCTAATAAGTTCACTTGTTCAAGTGAGCGCATGATGGCGGCGCGGCGCTCTTTGCCATTGCGCATGCCTTTCAACAGGCCAAAGTAATCGAGATATTGATAAGCGGTCATAGGGCCGTAGACGCCGAAGTCTTGAGGCAGATAGCCGATGAACTTTTGGGCCTTACGCGCTTCGGTTTTCATGTTATACCCACAGATCGACAGATAGCCGCGCGACGCTTGGTCAACGCCCGCCAACAGGCGCAGCAAGGTCGATTTGCCGGCGCCATTGGGGCCTAACAGGCCAAACAAGCCAGCGCCGATTGTCAGCGATACGCCGTCAAGGGCCTTGGCGCGCGACTTGGTGGTGGGCTGTTCAACTGGAGGCTGGGGCAAGAAGCCCAGCGACTGTTGCGGCGGGCGAAACGTTTGCAAATACGCTCGCAGGCTTTGCGTAAACCGCTCTAGAAAACCGGGCGTATACACACGGGTGAGATATTCGATCTCAACTTGAAGCGGCTCGTCTCGCGGCGGCTTCTGGCGATAGGCGGTAAACTCTTGTTTTTTCTTGAGGCGTGATTTCTTGCTCCAGAAGACAAACACCCAGCGCCAACTGGCCGCATACTTCACAACCGCGACAACAAACTTGGCGATGTCTTCGATAATGAAGTAAAAGCCCGGAACAATGATCAGGGTCAAGATGGTAGACGACACCAGGCCGGAAATGACGCAAATCGCGAACGGCACCCACTCTTCATCGCCCTTCCATGAGAACGCCATCGGCAGCAGGCCCAAACAGGTGGTCAGCACCGTCATCATGATGGGGCGCAGGCGGGTCGATCCTGATTTCACGACCGCCCGCGTGCGAGAAAAGTGTTTCTCTCGGCGCAAGTAGGTCGAATAGTGAACCAGCAGAATGGCGCTATTGGGCAACATGCCCACTAAGAACACCATTCCAAGTCCGGCCAATTCCGTAAAACTGTTGCCTGTGATAATAAAGCCCCACACGATCCCAACAATCGCCAGCGGAACCGCCAACAGAATCACCAACGGCTGTGAGAACGACTCAAACAGCGAGGCGATACACATATACACCAAAATAATGGCGAGAAGGCCGATGGTTTTCAGCGCCTCGATCCCTTCATCGATACGGCGCGACTTGCCTTCGATTGACAGGCGGTAGCCAGCGGGGGCGGGGTAGGCCGCGATCAATTGCTTGACGTTATTTTCAATTTCGGAGTAGTTGCTGTTGGGCGCGGTTTCAAACCGGATGCGGGTAATGCGCTCGCGGTTTTCGCGTTGAAACGATCCCATGCCGCGGCGGCTTTCGAGGCGGCCCAGGTCTTGTAGTTGTACGGTCGCGCCTAGCGCAGGCGAATAGATGGGCACTTCCTGTAACTCTTCAAACCGGATGCCGTCAACATCTTCTTTTTCTTTTTGTTGTTCTTCAAACTCTTTAACATTGGGAATCTGGTTAAAGAGAATGTCAATCTCACTATCGCCCTTTTTCATTTGAATAGCGGCGAAGTCGGCTTCGCGCTGGGCGACCTGAATCGACTGGGCCACCAGGCTCGGCGTGATTTGTAACAACGCGGCGGAGTCGCGGTCTAAGGTAAAGCGGGCTTCCATCGCGCCCGGTTCGGCTTCGAGCGAGACGTCGCGAATGTCTGGCAGCTGGGCCAACAGCTCGCCGAAGGCTTCGGCCAACACATTGAGTTGTTCATATTCGGGCCCGCGAATCTCTATCGACCCGCCGCGGCCTGTGTCCATCGGCGGTTGGGCCTCTTCACCTCGCGCGCGGGTGTAGTTGAAGGTCAGTTCGGCGTCAGCGAAGGATTCCATCAGAGGCCGCAGATCTTCTTTGATGTTGTATTCATTGCGCTCGCGTTCTGAAACGGGAACCAGTTCGATGCGAAACTCAGCATAATCATCGCGCACCCAGGCATGAATTGACTTCTTCTCTGGTACTTCGCGAATCAGCATGTCTTCGACTTTTTCAACCACGCCAAGGGTATAGCTTTGTTTGGTGCCTTCAGGCAAGTACAGATGAAGCGGGATGTGGTTATTGTCTTGCGGCGTTTCGAGAACATCACGGTTTATACTGCCAGTCGTGTAAATCGCCGTGTAAGCAATCACCAGCGCGATGGCGATCAAAAAACGCACGCGGTGGCGCAGGCACCCCTTTAACACGCCCGTGTAATAGCGGCGTAGCGTCGCCATATCAAACGACAGCAGCGTTTGCACCCAGCCGAATGGGCTTGGCGATTGGGCGGCGAAGCCTAACGCGCCTTGGGGCGCCGTCCCGCCGGGCGATGGGGTCGGCTTTAGCCCAATGGGTTTGCCAAACGTCCGGTCAAGCATCATCATCAGGCGCGACGTCGCCATGGGAACCAGGCTGAGCGCCACCAGCATGGATATGACCATCGGGTATATAATCGCCAACGCGCCCTCGGTAAACATGAGGCGAATTTCGCCGTCGATAAACACTATCGGCAAGAACACCACCACGTTGGTTAGGGTCAGCGCAAACACCGCGCGGCCCACTTCGGTCGTACCTATCAGTGAAGCGGTAATGCCGTCTTTTCCATTTTCATGATGGCGAAAGATGTTTTCTAACACCACAATCGAACTGTCAATCAGACACCCCACGCCGACCGCAAGGCCAAGCAGAGAAATAATGTTGATTGACATGCCGCTGAAATACATTGCGTTAAAGGTGGTGATGATACAGATGGGGATAACGATACACACCAACAGCGCCATGCGAATGTTGCGGATGAAGAAATACAACACCAACATCGACAACACCACGCCCATCAGCGCCAGGCGCGACAGCGTTTCTAAAAATTCGAGAATTTCGTCCGCCGCTTCCCACTCGACTTGAAGGGCGTATCCTTCGGGCAGGTCTTCGTTGATAGCGGCGATTACTTTGTGGGCTCGGTTTGAGAGTTCAATCGGGTTGATTTGGGCCTCTTTCTCCATATCGAGGCCCACGGCGGGCTGGCCGTCAACCCGGCGAAGATACCGCCGGGGTTCGCTGTTTTCTTGAACAACCCCTAAGTGGCGAACGTTAATGTTGCCGTCTTCTTTGATGGTGACGTCAGAGATTTCCGACTCGTCGCGAAACTGCCCATCCAGGCGCACGAACATTTCCATGCCGTGTTCTTTGATGTCTCCTAAAAAGACAGGCTCGTTGGCGTATGTCTGAACCGTATTGATGACCTGCCAGAAGGGGATGCCGAATTCCTGCAATTTGTCCTGAAAGATGTTGACGTCGACGGCGCGGTCGTTTCCGCCCCAGATGTCGGCTTCGGCGACGCCGTCGATGTCATTGAGACGCTGGCGAATTTTTTCGGTGTCGATGTATTCCAGGTTTGGATCATAGCGCGGGCCTTTGAGGTGAAGGTCCATAAACTCTTTGTTGACCCATGAGGTTTCAAACGGGAACGCATTGACTCGCACCGAACGGCGGTCAAAGTCAGCATATAAAACCGTCTGCAAGCGTTCCTGCAATTCAACAATGCGATATTTCACATTCGTGCCGAATTCAAACTCAATGGGGAAGAAGGCGCCTCGCCGGTGGCTGTGGACGCGGATGTTTTTTACGTTCGGCAGTTGGGCGATCTCGCCCTCAATCGGACGAATAATGCGACGTTCGAGCTCTTCGGCGCTCATGGTTTGGCGCGTCCAACAGTAGGCGGCGCCATACGGGGGAGAAATATCCGGAAGCAGTTGCAGAGGGAGTTTCTTCACAGAGACCATTCCAAGCAGCACTAGGGCGGCAAAGAACATAATTGTGGCAATTGGGCGCCGGATGGCGATTTCAAAGTAGTTCATGGGTTAAAACCTCCAACCGCCTCGTCTTCGTCTACGCCGGCCTCTGGTTGAACTCTGGCTGAGAGCGGATGTCTCTTCGCCGTCGATGTGAATGCGCTTTTCCGAACGAAACCGTTTGTTTTTTTGTTCATCTCTGAATGGAACCTGCAGCACCCAATGTTCAGGATCAACCGCCGCCATGATAGGCCGGTTGGGCACGGTGAAGGCCAAGGTGTTTTCGCCTTCCGAACCCAATTCAAGATTGCGGAAGATATAGTCGGTTTCGGTCTCAACATAAATGGGGAGCACCATCCGCCCGGTGCGGTGGTTCTTGACATGAATCACAATGTTATACGAGAGCGTAAAGTTTAATTTATTTTCTGTGATTTGGGCTTCGGCGATGGTGATCTCATATTCGGGCAAGACGCCGCCGTACACCCATTGCTCTTTAAACCAACTCAGATCTTCGCCGTGAATGGCCTCGGCGCGCGCGAGCAGGTCGTCAGCCGTCATCGAACGAAAACGAAAATCGCGAAAGATGTCTTTCTGCAGCTGCCACCAGGCGTCGTCGCCCATCAGGTGGTGCAACATGCGAAACAGGCCTTCGCCGCGCGCGCGTTCGAGGTCGGGGTAGCCGCCGTTGGCGCGAAGGTCGAGCAGGGTGGCGCCCTCGGCGATTGACAGCGGGCGTTCTTTGCTATGGCCGACGTCATAGTTTAACGCACCGCGCCGCGCCCACGAGTTTTTGTTTAACATCTTCGCCGAATAACTCGACAAATGGTCTTGGATCCAAAACGCCATATCGCCGACAGGATTCAGCGACTCTTTGTAATAAGTCTCAATCAGGCGGTTGTAATATTGGGTCTGTAGTTCGGTTCGGACTGGCCGCAGCAGGCGGTAAAATTGAATCTGAGTGGGGTCGGCGTCCATGCGGTCAATCGTCCAAATCCCTTCATACAGGTAGCGGGTCTGGTTTTCTAAAATGGCGATTTGACCGGGCATACTGCGTTCAAAACGGGGAGGCTTCAGCCGCTGGACGCTCCAACGCGACCAGCGGTTAAAGGACATAATCGCTTCTTCTTGAACGTAGGGCTTCTCGATAATGGTGAGCTGCGGAAAGGGCAGGCGCCCCAATTTTTCGCGCAAGTATTCTTCTTGTTCTTGAACGTCCTGCATGTAGATCCACGCCTGGTAGTCATGAGAAGGCAGGTGGTAAACCCGCATGCGCGACAAGTCGTCGGGGGCGTCTACCACCTGATAGGCGCCCCAATAGAGTTGAAGGGTCGGGACCGGCTGAAAGGTGCGCCAGGTTTCAACCCGGCTGGCGCCGTCTTCTTCCACCTTTACGAGTTCGCCCGCGAAGGCGCCCATTTGGCCCGGCCCAAGATGAAGCTCGATATCGGCTTCAAAGATATCGTCTTCTTGCCTGACCCAGCGCAGTGACTCGGTGCGCACTCGGCTCCAGGGCAACGGCAGCCAGCTTGACTCAAGCGCGCTGTATTTTTCATGCAAAGCGTCAGGCGCCCCTTGATAGCGCAAGACCAGTTCGTGAGACGACCCGTTTTCAAGCGGTTCGCTAAAGTCAAACGAAACCACTTCATCCCATTGTTCATAAAAGACCGGTTCGCCGTCAAAGCGCGCGCCTTCGACGCGATAGCGCGGGTCGAGTTCGAGGTCGATATGGTCAACCTCGCCTTCAGATTTGAAGTTCAGGGTTGCTTCAATCAATAAATTGGTGTAATGGTTTTCTGGTTGAATGGCGACTGACACCGTTTCGAGGTCAATATCAGGCGGCCGAATTCTGGCCTGGCGAATCGCCAACGAGACAACGTCATGGGATTTTTCGATGCGCTCATGTTCGCGTATCGAACTGGCCGCGAAAAAGATGCCGCCGCTGAATACCAAAATAAGTGTAATCAACGAGAGACGGTAACCAAAACCAAGGTGTTTATCAAAACGCAGGTCAGTGATCCAACGCATCAGGTTGGGCGCGCCAAACAGGCCGTAGCGCTTGCCGCGAACTTTCACCCACTGTTGCAGTTGTTGGCGGCGAAGATAGAGTGGCGAAAGGTAAAGAACCAACACGCCAGTGAAAACTTGGGCGATGGCGGGATAGGCGTGCTCCCACGTGTTGACTCGCGCGCCCAGTGAAGGCGAAGCGGAGCCGAGTTGGTCCCAGATTTTGGCGCCGTCAATCAACAGGCCGTAGCGATAGCCCAGATAGCCCAACACGCCGCTCACGGCGCCCGCGCCCAACAGGGCGGCGAAGTCGTGTTTCCAAAACGTGCGTAACGTGATTAACAACGCCGCGATAGGAACCAGGTAAGGAATGACAATCAATAAAAAGGCCAACACAAACGGCTGCCAGACGATCAGGCTATGGCCATAGGCTGCCTGCCAGATCGCCAGCGAAAACAGGCCAAAAGCGCTGACCGGGACCATAATGATCATCACGCCCAACAGCCGGCCCCACATCAACGACATGTTCGCCACCGGCAGCGGAAACACAATCTGGTCCATGCGGGTGCGGCGTAAACGCCCACAGACGTCTAACGACAGCGCCACCGCGCCTAAGAAAAACACGCTCAACATCAACCCAAAACTCGGGTGAACAAAGCTATAGGCGGGAGACAAAAAATACCCGTATTCGGCATACGCAACATAATCGCGCCGCGCGAACAGCGAAATGCCCAGCGCCAGCATGAGTAACAGCCAAAACCGCCAGCCGCGGCTGCTCATGCGCGCTTCAAAAAAGGCAATCTGCAAGGCTTTTTTCATCGCTCTCTACTTTTTTCGTCAAGCGCGTTTACGCTTGTTGTTCGCTTTCGGCCAGACGATTGGGGGTGAAGTATGAGAACAGCCTCCACACAAACGCCAGCGTATCTTCAAAGATGCTGTAAATCGTGGGGATCACCAACAGCGTTAACACCGTTGATGACAACAGCCCGCCGATGACCGCCACCGCCATCGGAGCGCGAATCTCAGCGCCCTCGCCAAAACCCAGCGCCAGCGGCAGCAGCGCCAACACCGTGGTCGCCGTCGTCATCAAAATCGGGCGCAGGCGCCGTTGGCCCGCCTGGACGATCGCGTCAATCATCGGAACGTTTTGTTCACGCCTCAGGTAATTAATATAGTCGATCAAAACAATGGCGTTGTTCACCACAATGCCCGCCAACATGATGATGCCGATATACCCCATCAGGTTGAGCGTCTGGCCCGACAACACAAACGCCCAAATCACCCCCACCACCGCCAGCGGCAGCGAGAACATAATAACAAAGGGGTGCATCAACGATTCAAACAGCGACGCCATCACCATATAGACCAACGCCAAGGCGAGAACCAGCGCAAACTGAAGCCGTCCAAACGATTCTTTGCGGCGTTCTTCTTCGCCGCCAAACTTGATGGAATACCCGCGCGGCAGCGGGATGGACGACACCGCCCCCTGGACCGCAGCGACCGAGTCGCTGAGTTTGTAACTTTCGCCCAAGTCAGCCAACACGCGGGCGATGCGCTCCTGGTCGCGGTGAAGAATCTCGCGCGGGCCTGGCTCGATGCTGATGTCGACCAGGTTGCCCAACGTGACCACGCGGTCGTTGCCCACGGGAATAATCGTATCTTTTAACTCGACCAGGTTGATCTCGCCGTCGCCCAGTTGGATGCGAATGTCTTTGGTCTGTTCGGTGTCTTGAATGCGGGTCGCGACCTGTCCGCGTAATTGGCTTTGGACTAACGACACCAGGCGGCGCTGGTCGAGGCCGACTTCTGACATCAACACCCGGTCAGGACGAAGGTGGACTTCGGGGTTGCCGTCAAGAATGGTGGTGCGCGCGTTGGCCGCCTCTGGCAGGGTGTCGATGCGGCGTTTGACCTCGCGCGCCAGTTCAGACAGGGTCTCAAGGCTGCGCCCGCGAATCTCAATCACGATGGCGGCTTTTTCTTCACCGATGAGCGTCGAAAGCGACGTTTGCGACAACAAAAAAGTCGCTTCCAACCCATGGATGGTCTTGAGGCGCGGTTCGAGATACTCAATCACGCTCGGTACGGAGATCGCCGCGCCGTCTTTCATCGAGACCATCATCTCGGCGGTATGTGAGCCTTCGGGCTCTTCGTCGATGGCGCCGGTGTCATCGGGTTTGGGGCCGATGCGGGTATAGATGGTTTTGATGTTCTCGCCCAGGTCTTTGCTGAGCCAGCCTTCGACGCTGCCCGCCGCGTGTTCGGTGGTTTCAAGTTCTGCGCCAGCAGGCAGCCGCAACTTGATCATAAACTGAGATTCAGCCGCCTGGGGAATAAACTCTTGTTTAATCGTCTTGAAAGCGGGATAGCTCGCGACCGTGATCAAAATGATCGCTGCAATCGTGACCGCGCGAAACCGCAGCGTGAGGCGCAAGAGGCGAGTGTACCACGACTCGCGAAATTCTCTCGCCTTGGGCACGGTGCGCAGAAAGCGCGCGCACAACGCCGGGATCATCATCAACGCAACCACCAGCGACGTCAGCAGCGAAAAGACAACCGTCAGCGCCTGTTCTTTGAATAGTTGCGCGGTCACGCCGCCCATATAGGCGATCGGAACAAACACCACCACCGTGGTCAGCGTCGCGGCGGCGATGGCTGACGCGACCTCGCCCGCTCCGGTCATCGCCGCGTTGTAGGGCGAGTCGCCCAGCTGGCGGCGGCGGAAAATGTTTTCGATCACAACGATGGCGTTGTCAACCAACATGCCCGCGCCTAGCGCCAGACCGCCCAGGGTCATGATGTTGAGCGACAGGTCCATAAAGTACATTAAGTTGAACGTCGCCAGAATTGAGACCGGAATCGCCAACGCAACGATCAACGTCGAGCGAATATTGCGCAGGAACAACAACAACACCAGCGCCGCCAGGCCGACGCCCTGCAACGCGGTGTGTTTGACTTCTTCAATCGAACGGGTGATAAACATCGACTGGTCATAGGCGATGTCAAGTGTTAAATCTTTGGGCACGATGGTGCTCGCGCTGGCGCCGCCGTCAGAGCCGCCGCGACCGCCCCGGCCTCCCCCATCGCCGCGTTGGGCGGCGACTTGTTGGCCCTGGCCGTCTTTGAGCCCGGCGTTTTCACGCAAGAATTCTCTTACCAGTTTGACCACTTCAACGGTGTTAGAGCCGGCTTCTTTATAGAGCGCCACGCCTACGCCTGCTTTTCCGTCGACGTGGACGGCGTTGACGGGTTCTTCAAAATCCCACACCGCTTCGCCGAGGTCGGTCAGGTAGATTGGCGTCCCGTTTGAGTAGCCGACAACCGCGTTTTGCACTTCATCTAGTTTTTTGATTTCGCCAATTGCGCGAATCATATAGCGCTGGTTGCCTTCTTCGACATAGCCGCCCGTGGCGCTGATGTTGGCTTCTTCGAGCGCGTTGGAGATGCTGTCGATGGTCAAACCATAAAAGTGAATGAGTTCTGGGTTCAACTTACAGCGAATTTCAGGGATCAACCCGCCCACGGTTTCGGCCCGCGCCACGCCCGCGATGCGTTCCAGCGCGGGGCCGACGGTGCGTTCGGCCAGGTAGCGAATTTCGTCAAGCGGGCGGTCGCCGGTGATCCCCAGAGTGAGAATGGGCAGCGCGTTGGGGTCGTAACGCAGGGTCGAGATCGATTCGATTTGTTCGATGTTGGCGCCCTGTACGTTCTTTTTAACTTCGAGCATGGCGAAGTCCATATCGGTCTGCCAGTTAAAGTCGATAATGATGGCGCCTGAGTCGGCGCGGGCGACGCTCGAAACCCGTTCGACGCCTTTGATGGTGCCCACCCGCCCCTGCATTGATTCAATAACGATACGTTCAACTTCTTGCGGCGCCAGACCGGGCGCCGCAGCGCGCACGGTGATGCGTGGAGCGCGAAGGTCAGGGAACAGATTGGTCGGCAGTTTGTTCAGCGAGATCCAGCCCAACATCACCACGCCGATGAAAAACATCGAAATGGTTACAGGATATGACACCGCAAATGATGCGGCGCCCATCCCGCGCCGCCCGGCGGCGTTGGATGGTTGATCGGGCTGTTGAGATGAAGTCTGTTCCATATTTAAGTTCCGTTTCACACGGGCGTCAGGTCACCCATTCCGCCGTTCGTTTCAGGCGGCGATATAAATAGTCAAGAATGAATCCCACCAACACGGCGATGACAGTTCGGTTCAGCCACAGGCTAGGCTCTTGGGGCTTGCCCCAGCGCGGCGGTACATACCCTGGCGGATCAATCGGGGTCGGATAAAACGAAATCGGGCCTAAGTCTCGAAGCCAGTAATAATGAACGCCAAAAATTAACAACGCCACCAGCGCGGTCGCGATGACGTGGCGGGTAAAGGTCGAGATCAACACGGTCACAGCGCCCACCGCGAACGCGGTCGTCGAAACGCAGAGCAGTATCGTCCATTTGCCTTCCTGGTAAGACGAGTATTGGCTGAAAAACGCGACCACCGCCGCGCACAACACCGACACCCACACGGTGAGGGTAATGAGCTGCAGCGTAACCATGCGCCCGCGGCCCATTGGTTGGCTCCAGAGAATTTCGAGCGTGCGCTCTTCGCGTTCGCGCGGCAACAGCGATGACGCCAGCCACACCATCACGATGGTGAAATAGACGTATGAATGGCGCAGCAACTCGAGTTGTGAGCGCGCCATGTCGTTTGAAATGATGTAGCCAAAAAAAACCAGTGCGCCAATCAAGGCGAGGTAGGTCTCAACTCTCAAATAGCGTTTGGAGGTGTGAACAAACAGCCGCAGCCAATAGATGCCCTCGCGAACGCTCCAGATGAACCCCGCTTTCACACCCCACACCGTTGCTTTGGCGCCGTATGCCGCCGCGCTGGGCGTGGCTTTGACGCCTCGCCAGATAGCGCCGGGAACAGCGGCGGCGCGCTGCCAGGCCGTCTTGGCGGTGGCGTCGGAGTGTATGGCGGGCGCAGATTCAGATGACACGTCGGCTCCTCATTTCAGTTTACGAAATCAAACGGCGTCACGCCGCAGTTGTTTCAAAGTTTAAAAATCGAACGTAGGCGTCTTCGAGGTTGGGCGGCGCCAACTGGGCGCCTTCGCGGGGCGCGGTTTGAGACACTACGCGAAAACAGAGGCCTTGTTCTAATTCACGAATCGAAACCAGCTCAGGGTTTCCGGTCAGTTGCTCTACATCTTCAGCGTCGCCGAAAAACTCCCAGGTCTGACCGTGGGCTTCGGTGACGAAGGCCGACGGCGACCCCAGGTAGCGAATTCGCCCGTCTTGGAGCAGGGCCATCTGGCTGCAGGTTTCTTCAATATCTTTGACGATGTGGGTTGATAAGATGACGATGCGCCCTTCGCAAAATTCGAACAACAGGTTGCGCAGGTGGACGCGCTCTTCAGGGTCGAGCCCGGCGGTCGGTTCGTCAACGATGACCAGTTTGGGGGCGCCCAACAACGCCTGGGCGACGCCGACCCGGCGCAGCATTCCGCCCGAATAGGTCTTAAGCCGCTTGTTGCGCACGCCTTGAAGCCTCACCAGCGAAAGCAAGCGGTCGACTTCCTGCTTGATGTCCCGGTGGGCCATGCCGCGCAAGGCGCCGAGATATTCTAGAAATTCTTTGGCGGTCAATTCAGGAAACACGCCAAAAAATTGTGGCAGATAGCCCAATGTCTGGCGCACGTTCATGGGATTTTTTCGGGCGTCGATTCCGTCGACGATATAGCGGCCGGCGGTGGGTTCTAAGAGAAGGGTCAAGATTTCCATCAAGGTGGTCTTGCCCGCGCCGTTGGGGCCTAACAGCCCAAACAGCCCTTCACCCAGTTGAAGGTCGATCCCTTGCAGCGCTTGCTTGCCGTCGGGATACGTTTTGCGCAAGCCTTCACAGACGAGGTTCATAATCGGCTTATGCTTCCTCATCGTCAGCGAACAGCGCGTCGGTGTCAATATCGCGAATGGTCACATTGACATCGACTTCATCGCTCAGGGTCTCATATCCCAACACAACTAAGAGTTCGTCTGCTTTCAAGCCTTCGATCACCTCGACCATTTCACGGTTCTCGATGCCGAGGGTGACTTCGCGTTCTTCCACGATCCAATTAATTTCAGGCTCTTTTTCTTCGGTGGATTCATCGCTAAATTCTTCGTCCCACTCGTCTTCAGTGGCGTCTTCGATATCATTGTTGGCTGCTGCGCTGAAGGTCGCGTCAGACCCGCCCGCCATCGCGAGTTGGGCGCCGGCGCCGCTGTCTTCGTCTTCGGCGAGTTCTTTACCAGCAGGTTTGTTTTTGTCTTGTTTGCCCATGCCGCCTTTGCCTTTTGGGCCATTAGCGCCAGTGGCGCCTTCGATTTCTTCCGCAGGCTTTTCGACCGCGACAAACACCACATTACGGTTGTTTCGCAACAACACCAGTTCGCGGGGGATACTGATCGCGTCTTTCTTTTCTTCGGTAATAATGCGCGCTTTGGCGAACATGCCGGGGCGCATCTCATGGTCAGGATTGTCAACCAAAACGTTGACGGTGTAGGTTCGCGTGTTTGAATTCAGCGTCGTTGAAATGTCGGCGACCGTGCCTGTATATTCCCGGTCAACCCGTGAGTAGACGTCCAGTTCAACCTTTTGGCCGATTTGGACCATCAACAAATCTTTGGCCGGAATATCCAGCGCAACATAAACCTGGTCAATATTGGCCAGGCGGCAGACAACCGCCTGGGCGCCGATGATGGTGCCTTCTATCTGGGTCAAGTCGGCTTCATTGCCTGGAGAACTAGAGACGTTTTGGTCTGGCGGCAATAACACGCCGTCAAACGCGACAGCAATTTCGACTTTTTCGAGTTCTTGTTTTAGTTTTTGCAGCGACATCTGCCGCGCATCGACGTTTTTCTCTGCCTGATCAAATGAGTTTTCTTGACGAATGCGCCCGATAACGGCGTTTTCGTACTCGGCCTTAGAAGTCGCGCCGCGCTCAAGCATGGCGCGATTAAATTCTTCATCCTTTTTGGCCTTCTCTAACTCCGCGCGGGCGGCGGGGACATCATTTTTCGCCAGTTCGAGGTTTAATTCGGCTTCATTGATCGTGAGCCGCAGCTCACGATCATCGATGGCGGCGATAATGTCGCCTTTCTTGACCTCGTCGCCCTCTTTCCACCTTTTCGTAAAGTAAATTCGCCCTGACATCTCAGACTTCACATCAATTTCTTTGACCGGAACAACCGTCCCTACAGCCTGCAGGTAGGCGTACATGCGTTCGCGCTCAAGGCGTTCAACCGTGACGGGAATTTTAAATTTAGGCTTTTCGGGTTTTTTGTCCCATTGGGCGGCGCCCGGCTTTTTCCCGCCGCTCGCGGCGGTTTTATTGTTGCCAGAGCCAAACATGCCACAGCCAGCAACTACAGCCACGGCCAGAGCGAGAGCGACAATTCGAAAA
Source organism: uncultured bacterium (assembly GCA_964556895.1). Lineage (GTDB taxonomy): Bacteria > Hinthialibacterota > Hinthialibacteria > Hinthialibacterales > Hinthialibacteraceae > Hinthialibacter. The sequence continues at coordinate 34,401 of CAZKYC010000025.1, forward strand.
CTGATTTTCATGGCTTCTTCCATTCAGTGATGTATAAATAACGCTATTCGGCCAAAGTTGGGTTAATTAGATAGACCAAAAGAAATACAAGAACGTCAGACCCCTCTAACCCCTTTAACCAGAAATGCCTACATTTTAGGTGATTTGTGAGGCTGCTTTGACTGAAACGGTTTCTCTATATATACGAACCAAACCAGCAATTATTTGAATTTTTTTCTCTTTTTCATGAACCACTTAGTGAAATAAAGTTTGTCAACAACAATTCCCCACACATGGCAACGTTTTTCTCTTTCTCAGGCTCGGGCTGGTCAATCAAGCGCTGTGCGTCTTTCGCGTCGTTTTCGTTACAGTCTGGCAGATACGCTCTCGCCCAATTGGCCGCTTCTTCACAGGTCACTTCTAAGTGAAACTGTAGCCCAAACGCCTTGGCCCCGACAGAAAACGCTTGGTTTTTACATACGCCTGAACTGGCTAGATGTTTCGCGCCTTCGGGGATGTCAAATGTGTCGCCATGCCAGTGAAAGACAGGCAGCGGCGACTGGAGCCCTTTAAACAGAGCGCTGTTCTTTCCATCTTCTGTGAAATCAACTCCCAACCAACCAATCTCACTCTGTGTATTTTTGTATACATCAGCGCCTAACGCGCAGGCCAGTAGTTGCGACCCTAAGCAAATGCCCAAAAATGGAACTTTGTGGTCAACACAATCTTTGATGAATTGTTTCTCGGCTGTCAGATATGGGTATTTCTCATCATCGTCAACATTCATCGGCCCGCCCAAGACAATCACAGCCCTATAATCGCTTGGATGGTTCGGCACTTCATCGCCAGCATATAAGTCGTTGATAATATATGGGATGTTCCGTTGATCGAAAAAAGCGCCGATCATGCCGGGGCCTTCAAGAGTTATGTTTTGTAGAAATAATACTGGTCTCGCCATACCAAAACTCGCTTATCTCAACGATCGAAAATCAATACAATCGCCTTTATGTGAACGAATAATCATTCATCTATTCTATCGGATGTAAAGACAGAACACCAAAAAATACTGGTTATCTATACGAGTGACGCCGCTGGAGAATCAAGCCAAAGCTTCACATCAGGGTGGTTCCGCAATATCGATGCAGGGCAAGCCGTCTCAACCGGGCCAGTCAGCGCCGCTTTGACCGCTGGGGCTTTTCGTTCATCGGGAACCACACAACTGACCGCTTTGCTGCGCATGATAGCGGGAACCGTCAGCGTCAACGCGTGGGTCGGCACGTCATCAAATGTGGGGAACCAACCCTCGCCCAACTGTTGGCGGCGGCAGGGCTGGTCTAATTCAACAACCTTCACCAATTTCGGATCATTAAAATCAGCCACGGGCGGGTCGTTAAACGCGATATGGCCGTTCTCACCGATGCCGATACACGCCAGGTCAATTTCGCCTTCGATTAACAGGGCCTCATAGCGCGCACATTCCACACCGGGGTCGTCAGCGGTCCCATTCAGCAAGTGGACCGTTCGCGGCGTTACGATATCAAATAATCGCTCTTTTAGATACAAACGAAAACTGGCGGGGTGGTCGTCTGAAACGCCGAGATATTCATCCAGATGAAAAGCGACGACTTGGTTCCACTCGATCGGGTGTTTCACCAATGCCTGTAAAAACTCAAACTGTGACGCGCCCGTGGCGAAAATTACTCGCGCCTGGCCTTGAGATTGAATCGCTCGCTGAATTCGCCCGGCGGTGTAGTCCGCCGCCGCCTGGCCTAATGAGGCCGAGTTTGGATACACCAACGTTTCGCATTGGTCATACTGTTTGATTGAAATGGGTTCAGTCATCATCGCCCCCCGGTTTAGCGTTCATGCCAGACGCTCGTTGGCGAGCGCTCTCATCGCTTTTGGTACACACTCATTCAAGTCACTCAGGGTGATTGACAGTTCGCCGCCCTGGTCGCCGCGCTCTAGCGCATCGCAGACCGCCTCCGCCGCTTCGCCGCCAAAATAACAGCGCCCGTAGGATTCAAAAATCTCAGCCAGGCTGCGAATCGGCGACCACGACAAGGCCGACCAGACAAAGCGCGCCCATTCTGGCTCGCCAGTAGATACGCCCAAAGCGGCGTAAATCAGCGGCGCGGCTTCAGCCCGGCGCCGCGCTAAATCGCTGGCAGACAAGTTGTTCATTTGACACAAGGCGACCAGCTGCATGTTCAGCGGCGACTCGCGTTGAAGCAGAGCGAAGTTCTCACTTTGCGCATCATGAGCCAGCGCGTGGATGCCGTCGAGTTGAGAGAGCAACAACTCATCTAACTTCGCTTCATTCAGATCCGACGCGTCGATCCAAGTCTCTTTTTGTTTAGACAGTGCAACCGCCGCTTGGACGCATTGTTCAATGTCATCATCCGCCCGGATACATACGATGTCGCTTGGTTCAGTTGAATGAAAACCGCGGCAGCAGTATTCAATTTGTTTTATCGGAAGCGCTAATTTGTTTTGTTCAGAGCCCCCCCGCGCGCCGGAACAGTTATCGCCCCAGAGCGCATGTTGAAGAGGCGAACCGTTTGGGCCCTCTTGCCCGCCAAACAAAAATCCACGCAGCGGGTTCAACGGGCGCCGGGTGTGGTTGAAATCTGGCAGGTCGATACGGTCGCTATAGACCCCGATTTGTTGAAGCAGGTATCCGATCGCGTAAATCAGGCCCTGAGGCGCACCCGCGAACAGAACCAGCGTGGGCGTGTCGTAGTCTTCAAGCAAACTGAGATGAAAATGGTCAGCGTAATCGGGGCAAGACATTATCTTCGGCGGCGGATCAAGCAACGACTGAATCTCGACCGGGAGCGACTCAGCGTCACAGAGCAGAATATCGAAATGGCTGCGACGCGGTTGGCCAAACTCAGCGACCTCAATCTCAAGGTCGCCGCGAAGCGCAAGTTGATCGCGCAATAACCCAGCGGCATGAATGAACGGCGCCTCCGACTTGGCGACGCAAATCGAGACCAGTTGGTTAAACGACAATGTGAATACCATACCGGTATTCTAAGTGAACACGAGCAGCAGTACAAAGGCGACAGGCGCTTTGTCAATCCAATTCGCCAAGAGGAGCCAGCGTCTGTTTAATCGCGAAGCCGCTACCGGTTTGATTTTCCGTTTATGGTGTAGCGGCCTTGAGAGAAACTTCCGCCCATTTTCAGAATGTCGCCGGTTGAGTTGACCCCATTGCTGACGTCAAACTCCCAGGTGACTGTACCGAAGGGCCAGCGGGGGTGGCCATTGGTGTTATCTACGCCGTCTGGCGCGGCGGAAATCAATAACCAACTGCCGACGCGGGGCTCGTCGCCGGTGTCAGTGCCCAGTTCCATCCAGCGGCCACCACCCGGGTCGACCGCATCGATAAAGACATCGGGCTTAAAAATATCCACGGGCAGGCTGTTCATGTATGACACCGGCGTGGTCAACATGGCCAGCCCAATTGGCGCCTGGTTGAAGGCGTCGAGTGGATAGGAATTGTTGTCCAACCGGTATTGTTCGAGCGCGTTGCCTGTCGAGTTGGCGTCAGCCTGAACCCGGGCGATCTTGGCGCGCACTTGTGCGTTTAAAAAATTGGGCACGGCAATCGCCGCCAGAATGCCAATAATCGCCACAACAATTAACAGCTCAATCAAGGTAAAGCCTGAATGATTTCGTTTCATTTGAATACTCCCCAAAAAATACAATAAACCAGTATAAAGGAAATGTTTACCAATGTGCAGTTTAATTTGATGGAGGTTGCTTCAGCAACAACTCTTTGGGCGCGGCCTGGGTTCAACTCTGCTCACTGCAGTACTGCTCCGCTTAGAAGCACATGCGCGCCCAAATCCGCCGCGGCGGACAGCGATAGATACAGTTATGTAAACTCAATCCGCACATAATTCTGGCAACCACTATAGCAACGCAGCTGCAATCTCACGCGGTCAATTCATCGAGTTCGCCGAGGTGAACCAACAGTTCCTCGGCCATTTTGATGCTGTAATTCATGCCGCGGTCTTCGGGGTAAATCTGGGCCATGGTGCAGAGATAGAGGCCCTCCCAGGGCGTGTCGAAGGAGGGGCGGCGTTTGGAGTAATGAAGCCCGATCACGGGCTGGGTAAATTCGGCCTTCGAGATCGTCGCGCTTTTGATCCACTCGCGCTTGAAGTCAGGGAACATCTTTTCTAATCCCTGAATGAAAACCTCTTGAACATCAGCCAACTTCATACTGAAGTATGGGTGGTCAGCGTTGAGGTAGCGCGACAAATAAATAGGGACCACGCCGTCATAGTCGGGGTCGTCAAACAACCGGGTGTGTTCGATCACGGCGACAAAGGGCGCGTCGGGGCGGGTCACGTTGAGCCAATAATAGGGAGAGATCGAGCGGTCGAGCCCCATCGCCATGGTGATGTTGGCCTGGTAAGGCGCCTGGTCGACGTCTTTTCGATAGTCATCGGGCAGGCCCGCCGCCATGTCGAGAAAACTGGGGATGCTGGGCGTCACGATGACCCGGTCATAGGTTTCTTCGCCTGAGCGGGTTTTGATGGTCAGGCCGTCGGAGGTTTTGTCAATTCGTTTGACGATTTCGCGAAAGCGAAATTCGCCGCCCCAGCCTTTGATTTTTTTGCCCATGCCTTCATAAATCTGCGCCCAGCCGTCTTTCATATAGCCCAGGCTCTCGCCGCCTTTGTCTGAGCGAGTGCCGCCGCGCAGTTTGATCTTGCCCCAAAACCAGACGGCGGAGACTTCGCGATAGCGGTCGCCGAATTTTGACCGCAGCAGCGGCTCCCAGAGAATGCGGTAAGCCGGTTCGCCCATTTCGCGAATGATAAAGTCTTCGGCGGTGATTGACTCGAGTTCATCAAACGAGTCGCGCCGCCGCATGCGTAATACCGCCAGGCCGACGCGAATGCGCGACCAGAAGGGCAGCGGTTTAAACAGCAACAGGTCTTTGGGTTTGGTGAAAGGGTATAGCTTGCCGCTGTGTTCAAAGCCGACTGACGAGTCGCACCAATGCAACTTGTCGGCGAGGCCTAAACGGTCGGCATACGCCTGAACATGGGTATCGCTGGTAAAGATGTGATGATAGAAGCGGTCGAGCGAAGTCTTGCCAAACGGGATATCAGCCGCCAGCCCGCCCAGGCCGTTCCATTTCTCATAGACAACCACCGAATGGCCGTTTTGGGCGAGATGCCACGCCAACGTACAGCCCGCCGCGCCCCCGCCGACGATGGCGTATCGAAGCGGCTTATTTGGCTTTGTCATCTAACAACAGCTTATATTCGATGCTGTCAACCAGCGCTTCCCACGAGGCTTCGATGATGTTTTCTGACACGCCGATGGTAATCCAGTCTGATTCGCCGTCGGTCGACTCGATCATGACGCGAGTTTTGGCGGCGGTGCTGCGCCCGGTGTCGATGATGCGAACCTTAAAGTCAGTCAATTTGACTTCGCTGAGTCGAGGGTATTTCTCTACCAGCGCTTTTCTCAGCGCATTATCGAGCGCGTTGACCGGGCCGTCGCCCTCGCCCGCCATGAAATAAGAATCCCCGTTGACCGTTAGACGCACAGTCGCCTCTGACCATAGATCGCCAGATGAATGTTGGTCGACTAACACGCGATAGGCGACCAGGTCAAAGTGAGAGGTATACTCGCCCAGCTCCTTACGAATTAACAATTCGAGCGAGGCTTCGGCGGCTTCAAAGAAATAGCCTTCGTTCTCAAGCGATTTGACTTTGTTCAACACGTTTTTAGCGACCGGAGACGACTTGTCGACTTCGATACCCATGTGTTGAAGCATGTGAAAGATGTTTGACTGGCCTGAGAGCTCTGAAATCAAGATGCGCTGGCGGTTGCCCACCAGGGCGGGGTCGATGTGTTCGTAGGTTTTCGAGTCGCGCTGTACGGCGCTGACGTGGATGCCGCCCTTGTGGGCGAAGGCGCTCATGCCGACGAAGGGCTGGTTATGTTTGAGCGGAACATTGGCCAGTTCGCTGATGAACATCGACAGCCCGGCGATGGTTTTCATCTTTTCTTCGGGAACGACGTCATAGCCCATCTTATACATCAGGTTGGGCAACACGCTTGACAGGTCTGCGTTGCCGCAGCGCTCGCCAAAGCCGTTGAAGGTTCCCTGAACGTGTAAGCAACCCACCTCGACAGCCGCTAAGGTATTGGCGACGCCGCAGCCGCCGTCGTTATGGGCGTGGATGCCGAGGGCGCCGTCGAGTTCGTTCTTCATCTTGGCGCAAATTTCGGAGACCTCATGAGGCAAGGCCCCGCCGTTGGTGTCACAGAAGGCCAACACATCAGCGCCAGCGTCTTGGGCGGCCTTCACGGTTTGAAGGGCGTAGTCGGGGTTGTTCTTATAGCCGTCAAAAAAGTGTTCGGCGTCATAAATCACGATGCGCCCGTTATCTTTCAAATAACGGACCGTATCGCGAATCATGTCGAGGTTGTCTTCGAGTTCGATTCGCAGCGCGTTTTTGACGTGGAGGTCCCAGGTTTTGCCAAAAATCGATACCGCCGCGGTTTCGGCCTCGATCAAGGCGCGTACGTTGGGGTCGTCTTCGACCTTGTTGCGCGCGTGGCGGGTGCTGCCGAAGGCGCATAGTTTGGCGTGTTGAAACTTGATTTCTTTGGCGCGTTGAAAAAAGCCGATGTCTTTGGGGTTAGACCCCGGCCAACCGCCTTCGATAAAGTCGATGCCAAATTCGTCTAGCCGCTGGGCAATGCGCAACTTGTCTTCAAGCGACAGGTTGACCCCTTCGCCTTGCGTCCCATCGCGTAAGGTCGTATCAAACGTCTCAATTTTCCCCGGCAAGATGACTCACCTCAATTTGTAAAAATTCTGTGTTGAAACTTCGGCAAGCCACTATTGTACCGCACTCAGGCTGGAATCAAACCGCCGCTAGTGCAGCTGCCAATCGGCCGATTTCGACTCTGATTTGACTGTCAGCGCGTTGGGCAACTCAAACACCTGGCCGTTGCCCGCTTTGAGCGTCAGCGTGTAGACGCCGGGCTGAATTTCGTCGGGCAAGACGCCCTCAATCAGGCCGCAATCAACCTGGAACACGTCTTCAACAGGCACAGAATCAAACCAGGCGCGATGGCCCTCAGAGTATGTAAAGCCTTCGCCGTTGATTGATAAAAAGTAGGGCCCCTTGTCAGTGTCTAAATCAATCTCGCTTGGGACAACGGAGATAACCTGGGCTGACGATTTGTCTAACTCGTCAAACCAATTCAAACTGTTCTGTAAAATCTGCTGGGCCGAGGCGTCGGGGGCCGCTTCGAGCGGGAACGAGAGAAACACCGCCCGGTAGTTACACCCCTCAACCGTCACGCCCACGCTGCGAACACTTGAGCCGTTTGAGAAAAACGCCGCGTCGGCCAGGCCGCGGCTTCCAATCGGGCGAATCATGTCGACAAAGTCATCAATGCCGGCGGGGTAATTCATTGAGAATGAGTCCACACCAGCGCCAACCGGGTTGTCAGACGCGCCCGCGATACTGTTGGCGCCCTGGTCATGCACCGCCATGCGGGTCGCGTAGGCCTCAGCGGCCAGAGTGGCTTCTTCTTTCTGATCGAAGTAATCCTGGCCGGAATGGAACAGCCTTCCGCCCTCGCCTAAGTAGCGCTGCACTTCAGTCTCAAAGAGATGTTGAAGATTAAATGGGCTGATAAACTCCTCGGCTGACGGGTTGCTCGCGTTAAACAGCGCGTTAAAACTCTTGCCGGATTGGAACCACACCACCGCGTTAAACTCATGCATGTAATTCGCCGTCGGGTAATAGCCTATGGCGTCGACATCCCAGTGGACGAACGTACGCCCGATGGCGTCGAGCCAGGCCCGGTATGAATCTTCGAACGATTCGCCGTCGTCATCATCGACTACCAAAATGCTCTGCGGCCCAGGCGCGCTGGCGACGCGCATCCAACAGGCGATGCTATAGTTTTTTTCTGTCGTGAGGTTGCTGAGTTGAAGGCGTTGTTCGAGGTCTCTCAAAATACGCGGGTCGCCAGCGCTCGCCGTGGCTTGAATCTCAATTTTTTCGCCCGGTTGAAGAGTGAACGAATCTTGAGACAACTCGACCTTTAACTCGTTGCTAAACCGAAGCGGGGTGATGGTGTATTCACATTGCTGGTCTGATACATTGATGATGCGCACCATCTGATCGACGCTCACACTGTCGTGGACCGTCTGTTTTCCAAACCCTAACTTGGGCGGCAATACAATGGTGTCGACTTCGGTCGCGGCGAAGGCGTCAACCCGCCCTGAGCCGGTCTCAAGCGCGAAGGCATCGCGAGAGCCGTTGCTGTTTCGGGTTGAACCGTCCGCCGAAATCACAATCGCCGACTTGACCCAGTCCGGCGGCCAGTCGGGGTTCAGCTGTCTCACCAAGGCCGCCAGGCCCGCGACGCGCGGCGCCGCCTGGCTGGTGCCGTCGATCCAATTAAAGCCGCCCGCGACAAACTGGCTGCCGGGGAAATCCTGATCGTTCTGAACCGCGCCAAAGCTGCCGGCGCCAATCGCGGTGACATCAGGCTTAAAACTAAATTCCGCCGACGGCCCTTTGGATGAGAAGGTCGCCATGCGGTTGGCGGTAAACGGCTGGTCGGCGGCTGGCTCGCCCGAAATTTCAACGACCACTTCGTCGCCGTTGAGCAGCGCGTCTTTGATCGCGAGACCAAAATCACGACCGACTAACACCGACGGGATGGTCAAATTTTCTGAATCGGGAATAATAATCTGTGTATCAGGGCGGTCGTTTTGATAAAACAACACGCCCCGCCCGCCAATGGCCTGAACGCGCGCCGCCTTGTCGACAAACTGGCAGTCGCCGCGCTGGACCAACACCCAGTCGGTCGCTTCCGCTGTAGTGGGGAAATCTACACAACCGCGCCCGTCCAAGTCGCCGCCAAACGAGCCGCCGTCGAGCGTGTCGGCGTCAACAATCGGGAAGGCGCCAATAATGGGTTCTGTGTAAAAGCCTGAAGAAGCGCCCTGGTTTGACGGCGAGCCAAAATTGGCTTGTTCGTTTGAGATAACGGTTTCGCCATTGACCACGAGGTTGATGCGCAAACCGAATTTATCCACGGTCCCATTCGAGCGGTGTGAATTGGTGATGGCGCCGACAGTGATGGCTTCGTCGACCTGGGCGGGAGCGCCAATGGTCAGCTCGTCGCCTTGATTTTGGGCGGCGATGACCGCCACCGCGCCCGCCGCGATAGCGTTGCGCACTGCGTCTAACTCAGCCGAGTGGTGAGGCTCGTCAAACGCCGAGAAGCCAAAACTCATGTTGAGAACATGGGCGCCGTCGCGCACGGCGGCCTCGATGGCGGCGATGATCTGTTCGCTGCTGGCGCCGTCATTGGTGAAGATTTTGTAATTGCCGATGTAGGCGCGCGCCGCCACACCGCTTAATACGCCCAACGGCGAGTCGATATCGAGGTTCGCCCCGGCAATCGACGCCACGTTGGTTCCATGGCCGTCGCGGTCAAACAGGGTGGTGTCGCCTTGCTGACCAAACGGCGGCGGGAACACCCGCGCGGTGATGATCTTTTTGTTGGTAAAATCGGCGGCGCCTTTAGGAAAGCCGTCAGGGTATTCATAGCCATCGCCGACGAAGGCGGGATGAGTGACATCGACGCCTGAGTCAATAATCGCGATCAACACGCCCTCGCCCGCCGTGTCGCCAAACTCAAATTTCTCATACGCTTCAGGCAGGCGCATCTGTTGGCCGCTCTGGGTCAACGTCGGTTTGTAGGTTTTAACGCGGGAAATGTATTTCACGTCAGGATGACCGCGCAGTTCTTCAAGCGCCTCAGCGCTCATACGTACGCTAAACGCGTTGATCAGGTCGGTGAATTGCGCGCCGAGTTGGGCCTGGGGGTCGGCTTGTTGGCATTGGCCGAACACCCCCGACTGGGCCGCCAACAGATGTTGGCGATAGGTCATCGCCGGACGCGGCGCCTGGGCTTGGGGAGAACGCGCCGCGCCGTTTTGCGGCGCGCCCACCAACATGGTAGGCGCTGATTTTAACACAACAATGAAATGCAATGATTGGTCGTCAGGATACGGCGCCGACCAAGACGCTGTCGTCCCTAAAAAAAGAATGAGGGACAGCGACAGAAAAATCCGTTTCATTCACCTCTCCAATCACATCAGATTCGCGAGCGAACCCGACCGATGAGAGGCTACTCATTCACCAGGTCGAATTCCTCACACAACGAGCGCACCGCGAGCTCGGTGTAGTCAGCGTCGATCACACATGAGATTTTAATCTCCGAGGTGCTGATCATTAGAATGTTGACGCCTTTGTCAGCCAGGGTGCTGAACATTCGCGACGCGACCCCAGCGTGAGACTTCATCCCGACGCCAATCGCCGAAATTTTGGCGATTTTGTCGCCATACACCACGCTCTGAGCGTTGATCGCTGTTCGTAACTCGTCTTCATTCTTTTGAATGTAGGGCAAATCGGTACGCTCTACTGTAAATGATATATCAGCGAGGCCATTTTCGCCTACATTTTGAACGATCATATCCACATTAATATTGAGATCGGCCAGGTTAGAAAATAATTTGGCCGCTGTTCCCGGCTCATCGGCGATGCCCATGAAGGTCACTTTGGCTTCTTTGGTGTTATGTGTGATTGCGCTAACTACAACGTCTTCCATGGTTTGAGCCTCCTGGGTAATCATGGTTCCGGGCTTATCTTCAAAACTAGACCGCACCTGAAGCGGTACGTCAAATTTCGCCGCAAATTGGACGGAGCGGGTATGTAACACTTTGGCGCCCGACGACGCCATCTCTAACATCTCTTCATACGACAGCGCGTCGATTTTTTTGACATTGGGCACGATGCGCGGGTCGGTGGCGTAGACGCCGTCAACGTCGGTGTAAATATCGCATCGCTCTGCGTCTAACACCGCCGCCAGGGCGACCGCTGTGGTGTCAGACCCGCCGCGGCCCAGTGTGGTGATTTCCCAGTCGCCGGTGACGCCCTGAAAGCCCGCCACGACGACAATTTTGCCCGCGTCGAGCTCCTTACGAATCTTCGTGTCGTCGATGCTCAAAATTTTGGCTTTGGTGTGGCCGCTGTCAGTGCGCATGTTGATCTGGGGCGCGAGAAACGAGATGGCGGGTTTGCCCAGTTTCTCACAGGCCATTGCCATCAGCGCGATTGACGCCTGTTCGCCCGCCGCTGCGAGAATGTCGCGTTCGCGCGGCGACCCGGCGGGGTCGATCTCATTGGCGAGGCCCAACAGCCGGTCGGTTTCGCCCGCCATGGCTGACACGGTGACCACAACCTGGCGGCCTTGCTCCATCTCTTTGACCGCCCTGTTGGCGGCGTTTAGAATTTTGGCGGTGTCGCCGACCGACGTACCACCAAATTTCTGCACGATGATTGACATGCTGAGTTCCTCAATTCATATAAAGTCGGTTCGTTAAATTTCAATCGTGTACGTCTTAATGTACTCATCTTCGATTGTGGTTTTTTGGGCCAGCGCGTCAAGCAGGCGATAGCCGCGCACGACATTCTTGCTGCGTTGATTGACCGTCCATTCTGAATAGCCGCCCTCGCCTTTCTTTTCAGGCGACCGGCTGTCATATAACAAAAACGGAACCGGATCGCTGGTATGGGTTCGAATCGAAATCGGCGTCGGGTGGTCAGGCAACAGTAACAACCGAAAGTCTTCGCCGCGTTGGCGAACGCCTTCAACCAAGATCTTTAACATGCGTTGGTCAAAGTCATGGACGCTTTGGGTCTTCATTTTCATGTCGCCGGCATGGCCCATTTCGTCGGTGCTTTCGACATGGACGACAACGAAGTCATGTTTTTCCAACACATCAAGCGCTGCCTGGGCTTTGCCTTCGTAATTTGTGTCAGGCAGCCCGGTCGCGCCTTCGACATGGATGATCTCCAAGCCCGCCAGCCCGCCGATGCCGCGAATCAAGTCGACGGCGGTGATGACGCCGCCGCTCCAGCCGATGCGGTCTGAATAGCGTTGCAGGCTGGGCGCCGGGCCTTGGCCCCACAGCCAGATTTGGGTAGCGGGCGGTTTTCCCGCCGCGATACGGGCGCGGTTGACCGGTTGATCTTTGAATACATCAATCGAGCGCTCCATCATGCCGCGCACGAAATCCTGCGACGCGCCCTGCGGTAAGTGCGGCGCGATGTCTTGGTCAAGAATATCATGCGGCGGGGTGCATTTCACTTCGCCGTTTGACCCAGCGGCCTGCATAATGTGGCGATATTGAACGCCGGTATGAAACTGGACGCCCTGCCCCTGCGCCGCCTGGTTCATACTTTGAATGAGTGAGTCGGCTTCTTCGGTTGAAATGTGGCCAGCGGTGAATTCTTTCATCTTGCCGTCTTCGATGGTGACCAGGTTACAGCGAAAGGCGAAATCATCGCCCAAGTCGACGCCCAGGCTGGCGGCTTCGAGCGGCGCCCGTCCGCTGTATATCTCAGCCGGGTTATAGCCAAAGATCGACAGGCACGCGACATCGCTGCCGGGGTGCATACCGTCGGGCGTGTTCTGCGCCCAACCGACCTGGCCACAGTCGGCGAGTTCATCCATCACCGGCGTACTTGCCGCCGCCAGCGGCGTCTGCTGATCCTCAAAATCGCTGACCGTATCGGAAGCGCCGTCTGGAATTGCAATGATAAATTTCATTGTGGGTTGGTCTCCAATTACGCCTTGGCGTCGTCTAAGTCGGCGATGCGTATCACCATCGGCGGCGCTAACACAACATCAAGCGCTTCGATAGCCTTAAGCGCCTTCATCATGGCGCCCTCTTTGGCGTGGTGGGTCATGATTACCACCGGGCATTGCTCCGCGTGGGCGGATTCGAGCTGCAGCACCGACAGAATACTGATGTCTTGTTCGGCGAGCAGAGTCGCGATTTTGGCAAACACGCCGGGCTTCTCTTTCACCAAAAAGCGCAGGTAATACTCAGACGTCACCTCGCTTATGGGACGCAGCGCCTTGGCGGGCGTGTAGAAGTTTGAGTAATCAACCGGGCGGCGCGCCTGTGAATCGAGCGCGCATTGAATCACGTCGCTGATCACCGCGTGCCCGGTCGGCATGTCGCCGGCGCCGCGGCCGTATTCGACCGTCATGCCCATACCGTTGGCGTAAGTACACACCGCGTTAAACACGCCTTTGACTGAGGCCAACAAATGGCTCTCTGGGATAAACGTGGGGTGAACGCGCACGTCAACTTCATCGCCCAGGTCTTTGGCGACCGCCAACAGTTTGAGGCAGTAGCCCAACTTGCGGCCATATTCGATATCTTCAACCGTGATCTCGCCGATGCCCTGGGTGTAGACCTCGCTCAGTTTGACTTCGGTGTCAAAGCAGATCGACGCAAGCAGGGTAATCTTATGGGCCGCGTCGACGCCTTCGACATCGTAGGTGGGGTCGAGTTCGGCGTAGCCCAACTCCTGGGCTTCTTTTAACACCACGTTAAAGTTGCGGTTGGCTTCTTCCATGGTGGTGAGGATGTAGTTGCTGGTTCCATTGATGATGGCGTAAATCTCATCGACCTTGGCTGAGGCTAGCCCGCCGTAAAGCGACCCGATGATGGGGATGCCGCCGCCCACCGCGCCCTCGAAGTAAATCTTACGGCCATTGTCTTCGGCAATTTTAAACAGCTCGTCGCCATGCGCGGCCAACAGCGCCTTGTTGGCGGTGACCACGTCTTTTTTGTTCTTCAACGCGCCAATGACAAACTCTTTGGCAATGCTCTCACCGCCGATCAGCTCGACGACGCACTCAACATCAGGGTCGTTAATGACTTTCCAGCCGTCGGTTGTCGTCTTGACTTGGGAGAGATCGATCCCGCGGTCGGTCTCTAAATCGAGGTCAGCCGCCGCATACAATACTACGTCCGTCCCTGCGCGTTTGGCGATTAGACCCGCGTTTTGCGCCAAGGTCTTCGCGGCTCCGGCGCCGACGGTCCCAAGTCCAATGATTCCAACCCGGTAAGCCATAGTTCACCTTTTTTTATTTGTTTGTCAAAAATGCTTCAGGAATACGTTTTCCCGTTCAGCATTTACCGCTGAGCCTTTCGGGCGCGCTCATGCGACAATTATGACAAACTATTCTTTAAGTGACAAACAGTCTATCTTTGGGGCGCGATTCATTGAAGGCGAAGCGGATTATATGAATGTATATTTGGGGTTTCTGTAATACAGAAAATTGGTTCGACCTGTTTTTGGCATGGGTATGACTCTGCTCGCTTCAGTGCGGCTCCGCCTTTTTGCACAGGCGCTCCCAGAGTCATACCCATGCCCCTCCCCCGTTACTGCACGCTATTCTTTCTGTGATACATTCTAAGTAGAAGCGCGAAAACCGCGCCGACGGTTGACAGCCCCGTACCTGGATTTATGATTACTGACTGGATTTGTTTCTATTACAAAGACAGGTTCTTATTCCAGCCGTTTCCTCACAGAATTGCGACCGTTTCACGGCGGCTTAGCCAAGTGGTAAGGCAGAGGACTGCAAATTCTCTATCCCCGGTTCGAATCCGGGAGCCGCCTTGTTTTCTCCCTCAATTTATCTGTCAAACCTCAGTCGCAATTGGTGGGTTAAGAACCCACCCTACGGTTGCTAACAATTATGAAGAAATGTATAAAGACCTCTGGAATAATAAAGTAGGGCGAGATTTAGCCAATCAACCAGGGACAATTGAAGACAGAATTAACAACGCTTTTAATAATGGAAGTATAATAACTGAACAAAGCGTAATAAAAATTAGTAGCTATGCAACTGGAAATTTTTATATTGAAAAGAGCGTCAACACTCAAACCATGGGTGATTTAAAGATTTTGATAAATGGCAAAATAACAAAAAAGTACACATATCAGATTTATCGAAATAGCATTCCGATTCCTTCAGGTCTTGATTATACTAGTACCAATGAATTGGAAATAATTGAAATAGGCCAAAACGGCGACACTCAAAATGAACATCATCAAGTTTTTATTGATGCCTATAGGTCTAACAACTAGGCAGCCGGAAATGCCTCCATACCAACCATTCGAGTCAACAAGAATATGCTTCGAATCATATTGGCAACAATTGTAATTCCATTAATAATTCTATTGGGTTTTATACTCGATATAAAAAGGAAACCCAGTGACATTTACCATAGGTGTTCATATTGGTTTTACATTGTTGCCATATCATATACAATGAT
>CAZKYC010000026.1:0-49055 GCA_964556895.1 uncultured bacterium
TAAATACAAAGATGGACTTTATCCATCATATAGCGCATCCGGTCAGGATGTATGGCATCACTCATTTGGATATGAGGGAGAGGCAATAATTGTATCCGCTGTAGGATCAAGATGTGGAAAAGTCTTTCTTGCAAGTAATAAATGGAATGCTATAGCAAACACTCATGTAGTGTGGCCCAACAAAGTTGAAATTGATACACGATTTCTAATGTATCATTTAAGCAAGGGGGACTTTTGGTTAAAAGGTGGAAGTGGCCAAGCATTTGTGCTTGTAAAACATAGTTTAGACAAAAACCTCCTTCTTCCCCCCTTACCTGAGCAAGAGAAAATCGCGGAGATATTGGGCAGTGTGGACGCCGCCATCGACGCGACGCGGCGGGTTATTGAACAAACACGCACTCTCAAACGCGCCCTCATGCAGCAACTACTCACACGCGGCATCCCCGGACGCCACCGGTACTTCTCCCGGAACTCGTCCGACTCCGCGGTTTTCCACCTTAACCTCCTATCTAGTTTTTGGGGTTCATTATACTTTATTATTCCCTCTTGTCCTTCGTTCTGTTTACACCCATTATCTTCGCACTCACCAACGCTGCCGCCTCTTTTAATGGCTCAACTCCGATAATGCTATAGACAGATTCCGTAACTTGCGTAGAAGAATGTCCGGCTAGACGAGAAGCCACAAGCAATGGCGTCCCAGCATTCGCCAGCATAGAGACAAACGATCTGCGTAGATCATGAACATGGAAATTATCCAGTTTGGCCCGCTCCACAATACGCGCCCATGGATTCTTCAAATCGCCAAGCGGCTGCCCTGGTTTTCGCCCTGGAAACAAATACGGATTGCCCTCAAGTTTTGGCAGTTCAGATAACAGATTGCACACTGCCGGTGACAGTTGACGAATTTGTGGATCACCACTTTTTGTCGTAGCCAGTTTTGCTATACCATCTTTTAAATCAACATCCGACCACTTGAGATTCGTCAATTCTGACCGACGGAACCCAGTCATCAATATGACCAGAAAGAATGTACGGTAGTAGATGTTTTCTTCCGCATTCACTGCGTCTAAAAAACGAGTCATTTCATCATCATTCTCCAGCCAGCGTTTTCTTGGTTGTTCACGAAATTTGGAAATGTTGGCTGCTGGATTAACTGCGCCGTCTGGAACATAACCATTCTGAATGGCAAATCGAAATATGGTTGAAATAAGATTTAAAATCCGGTTTGCTTCATAAAGAGAAGTCGCACCATATTCAGCATGGAGTTTAGAAACGTCTGACCGGCTTATAGACGAAACCTTCTTCTTTCCCCATTTTGCCTTTAACACGCGCTTGATGCGGTACTCGTCGTTTTTCCACGTCTTCTTTCGTCGTTTGGCGTAATCTTCAAGATAGACATCACACAATTCATTGATGGTTAGCGAATCTCTGCGCTGGTTGCGGCGATCATCGGCAGGATCAGCTCCGCCAAAAATCTTCGACAGTTCGTTTGTCGCCATTTTGCGAGCATTGGCTAATGAAACGGTGGGGTAGTCTGCAAGTGTGATAAAACGCTGTTTGTTTGAATTTGGACTGCGGTAAAGCAGAATCCACGTCTTCTTACCGGCAGGTGATATCCGCACTCCAAATCCACGCGGATCATCATCCCAAACCACACAGCGTTGTTTTCTGGAAGCGTCACCTTCATACTTTGCGGCGTCAACGATCTTCTTGGTGAGATGGGACATTTTGAGCGAATCTCCTATTTTTCTGATAGTGGAGATATAGTATCAGTGGATTAGGGTGTCATCAATGGTGTCATCAAAGTACAGCGAACAAGAATAAATTAGAAGTAACTAGAAAGATGTTATTTTCGAATAAATATTAGAAAATATGGACTTAAAGGAAATAGAAGCAATTTAAAAGCAGTTAAACCAACAAACTTCAAATCAGTAGGTTGCTGGTTCAATTCCTGCCACGCCTGATTGATTTTTTCACCCCCATTTCACAAACCCACCTTGCGCTTTTATTTCAGATTTTGAACAATAGGTCTGCCATATCATATCATTTTGCTTCTTCCTGTTTTCAACAGGTGAAAGAGTTTCACCATGACTAGAGCGCTTGCCCTTATTTGGGTTTATCTATTCTGCTTATCGATCGTTGCACCGCTGGACGCCCAAGAAGACCTCACGATCAATATTCAAGAAGACGCTCTCAAAATCGAATCCGTCAACCAGTCGCTGATGGTGTATCAATACGCTGGCGTCCCTTTTAAGCCTTATGTTCAAAAGTTGTTTTCTCCCAGTGGAAGGAACATTTTGCGCGATGCGCCTGAAGACCACTTACACCACCACGGCTTGATGTTCGCCGTTAATTTGAATGGCGTTTCGTTCTGGGCGGAAACCGACGTGGACGGCAAGCAAATTCATCAAGCGTTTCATGACGTTAAAAGCGGTGACGATAACAGCGCAAAGTTTTGTGAAACGTTGCTTTGGTTTGATCCTAAAAACAAAATTCTGGCCCATGAGTTGCGAACAATCCACGTTCAACATCTAGCCAAACACAAGGCGAATGTGTTGACCTGGGAGACCTCGCTCGTCCCCGCTTCTACTAGCGCTGAAGTCGGCGGGTCTCATTACTACGGTTTGGGTATGCGCTTTATCGAATCGCTAGACAAAGTTGGTCGTTTTTTTAATTCAGACAACGACCAAGGCGAAATCTTTCGCGGAGATGAGCGCCTAGCCGAGGCCGACTGGTGCGCCTATTCGGCGACTGGCGATTTCCCAATGACGGCCTGCATGTTGAACGACCCACAGAACAGCAAGCCAGCGACCTGGTTTACCATGCCTTCACCCTTCTCGTATCTCTCAGCCACTGTGCGATATCATGAAAAACCATTCAGAATTACTCAAACCAAGCCGTTAAAATTACGCTACGCCGTCGCACTCTGGGACGGAATCTTCAACAACGACCAAATCGAAGCACTTTATCAAGATTGGGCAGGGCAACAGTAACTATCATCCGGGGGGGATAATCAAATGACACAAGAATCCACCAACAAAACCAACAAACATTCCAGGCGTAGTTTCATCAAACAATCGTCGTATGGCGCCACGCTCAGTTGTTCGATGACAGCGCTGTCGGTTTCAAGGGTTTTGGGCGCGAATGACCGGCTAGGGTATGGGTTGATCGGTTCAGGCGGTCGGGGACATTCACACCTGCAAGCCGTCGCCAAACAAAAAGACAATGCCAACGTTGAGATTAAAGCGGTGTGCGACACCTACCGCCCGCGCATGCTAAGAGCAGCGGACCGGTTCGACGTGAAGAAACACTATATGGACCACCGCGACCTGCTGAGTGATCCTGAAATTGACGTCGTGAGTATCGCCACTCCCGACCATGTTCATGGGTATCAAGCGCTTGACGCCATTAACGCCAAGAAAGATGTGTATTGCGAGAAACCCGTCACCCATTGGCGGCAATTTGAATTGACCAAGCGGCTGGCGAAAACGGTTGAGCAATCCAGCCAGGTGATGCAATTGGGAACCCAGGGCATGGCTGACGGCGCCTGGGCCGTGATGAAGCAATTGATCGAGGACGGCCAAGTCGGAAATCTCATTCACGCCGAGTGTGGATACTTTCGCGTGGGCGACTGGGGCGAACGCGGTATGCCCATCGACGACGCCAATGCGAAACCTGGCGACGACCTCGACTGGAACGCGTTTTTAGCCGATTCGCCAAAGCGGGAGTATGACGTCAGCCGCTATTTTCGTTGGCGCATGTATGAAGATTACGCGGGCGGCCCCGTCACCGATTTGTACCCCCACTCACTCACACCTGTATTGAGCGTTTTAGGCCTCACCATGCCGAGTTCTGTGGTGGCGTCGGGCGGCAAGTACCGCTATCAAGAGCGCGAGGTTCCAGATACGTTTAACATGCTGATCGATTACCCCGAGAAGGTGACTGTTGTGGTAATAGGGACACAAGGAAACAACAATCCCGGCACGGGCTACCGGGGCGCCGGAGGGCGCATCCCCATCATTCGGGGCTGGGAAGGAACCCTCACCGTCAAAGGCGACGCTGTTGTTTTCATCCCAGCTGAAGGATCAAAAAAGAAAGACCAAACTTTCCCCATCGAATATGGTGAAAACTTTGACCGCTTCTGGAGCGATTTCTTCCGCTGCATCCGAAGCCGCGACAAGAACACGCTTAGCCCGATGGACTTAGGGTTTCATGTTCAAACCGCGCTACAGATGGGCATGATGGCCTTCCGTCACGAAAAGACCATTAAATTCGACAACAAAAAAATGGAAATGGTTTTGTAGGAACATTTAACGAGCCCGGAGGCATGAATCGATCATGCCTCCGGTTTCATCATTAGGTCTGAACTCGCCTGTTTGACTTTTTCCCATCCTCAAAGTATTTTGTACTTCTTCTACTGAACCTCAATCATGGTATCCCATCAGAATATACATCTCTGTCAATCGAGCGACTATGTTGTTTGTATCGTTATCATGCTGAATGAAAAGGGAGAAGTAGATGTCAGAACAATTGCAATCCAATACCGTATCTCACCACCCGATTCCACAAGAAGCGTTTGACTGGTATGACGAATACGCCCACGGCATTATTGACCGCCGCACCTTCATGGACCGCCTCTCGACCCTGGCGGCGGCGGGCTTCACCATGAGTATGCTGCTGCCTGTGTTGATGCCCAATTACGCTCAAGCCGAACAGGTTTCGTTTAACGATCCTGATATCAGGGCCAGCTACCTCACGTTTGAATCCTCCAAGGGCCACGGCGAAGGCCGCGGCTACCTGGTGACGCCCTCATCGCTCGAGGGCAAGGCGCCGGTGGTATTGGTCATTCACGAAAACCGCGGGCTGAACCCCTACATCAAAGACGTCGCACGCCGCCTCGCAAAGGCTAGCTTCGTCGCTTTCGCGCCCGACGCGCTTCACCCGGTGGGCGGATACCCCGGCAACGACGACGAAGGCCGCAGCATGCAGGGTTCTCTCGACCGCGCCAAAATCGAACAGGATTTCATCGCCGCAGCGACGTTTTTGAAAACCCACCAACTCAGCAACGGAAAACTGGGCGCGGTCGGTTTTTGTTTCGGCGGGTATATCGTCAACATGCTGGCGGCGGTGATGGGCGATCAGTTGAACGCAGGCGTGCCATTCTATGGAACTCCAGCGGCGAAGGAACTGCGAAAAAACATCAAAGCGCCGCTGATGATTCAACTGGCGGAGTTAGACAAGCGCGTCAACGAGAGTTGGCCTGACTATGAATCCGACCTCAAGGCAGCCAATATAGACTACACCATGCACATGTACGAAAACGCCAACCACGGCTTCCATAACGATTCGACTGGGCGCTATGACCCTGAGAAAGCCGAACTCGCCTGGAACCGCACCATCGAGTTTTTTAATAAACATCTGCGATAAATTCTCTTGCTATAAACAAACCAGCCGCCAAGTAATTCGGCGGCTGGTTTCGTTATATGTGCGCCCGGCAGGACAAAAAATACAAAAAACAGGGCGAGCCAATTATCCGCCCTGTTTAGTATTCACGGTCACACACAATCTAATTTAGGCTCATCCGGGATTTGGATACGTTCTCTCAAATTGAATTAGAGCGTTTGACAAAATTGCGTGCGTAAAGCGCGCCCGTATCCGCCGCGGCGGACAGCGATAGATACAGTTATGAAAACTCAATCCACACATAATTCTGGCAACCACTATACAATTTCCAGACACGATCTCAAGGATGATTTTTTTATCGTTGTATTTGGCATGGGTACAACTCTGCTCGCTTCAGTGCGGCTCCGCCTTTTTGCACAGGCGCTCCCAGAGTTGCACCCATGCCTGAGTTGGATTGTCTATTATTGAAAGGATGAATATCGTTTTTTGAACAAATTCCAGGTCATCCAGCAAGGGAAGTACTCAACTATCGAAAGAACCCTAATTTACTTACCCGCCGACGATGGTTGGCGCGCCGCGTGTGTCCCCGCCAAATCGGGCAATGTCTCCGCCGCTTATCAAGCCATTAGTTGGGTCATACACCAAGTTCCAAGGGTTCCCGTTGATAAACGTCGCCGGGCGGCACCCGTCAGGAGCGTTCCAGCAACGGATGAAATGCTCCGCGCCATTCTGGTATTGGTCAGGGCCGTAGCTCATGATGGTATAGGCATCAGGGTTAAAATTGGGGTACACACACGGCCCCCACACACCAGAATAGTTTACATAGTGAAACGTCGATTTCCAATTGGGGCATCCCCCCGCGAATTGTGAGGGTGGAGGCTCGAAGGGGTCGGCGGTTTCGATTGACGCTATATACGAAATGGGAGTCGTTAACCCGGTAAGGTATTGAATGTAGGTGCAACCGCAGTCGAGCTCATGGGGGTAAGAATTATTGTCAAGAAAGTACATCTCTAACGCCGTACTAAGCGCGCGCTGATCTGAATAGACGCGAGCCACTTTTGCTCTCATTTGAGCGTTGAGGAAATTGGGGACGGCTATGGCGGCGAGAATTCCAATGATGGCGACGACAATCAATAGTTCAATTAACGTAAATCCTGATTTCGGCGAATTCATCTCAAAAAACCTCAAACAAAAATTTTAAATATAATAAAATGTATCTAAGTTGAGATTTTATTATGGCATTGTTAATTTTTGATTCGTAATTAAAACTTCTTACAAAATGAACAGGGCGGGAGAATTCTCCCGCCCTGTTCGATTCTCTGGTTAGATTCGATTATCCGCGCACAACAATGTCTCCACCACTCACAACGCCATTCGAGGTGTCATACGGCAGGCCGCGGGTGTCGCCGGATTGCGACTGAGCGGTCCCGATCTTTCCGTCCGGGCCGATGCTGAAAATGGCGAATTCGCCTGTTTTTAAGGGTTGAATTCCTATCCGTTCCGCCACTTGGTTACCAAAACGATAAAGACCGATGTTATGGTCTTCACTTGAATCTTCTGGGTCGTTGTCGAAATAGATATATGTTTTGCCGCGTTCATCGGCGCCAAATCCAATATTCGTATCAATGTTGTTTTCAAATGGATCAATAGGGATAGACGATAAATAGGCAATTGGAGAGGTTAATGGAGCAAATACGTTCTCAAGCGTGTTGGAGGGGGGCGCATGCCCGACGGAGCCAAAAATGTCTTCCCAGCGCTTGCGGCCCCATTCACGGTCATCATCCCAAAAGTCAAGCAGCAATACATTTTTATCGAGTTGCATCATCTTGATCGCAGTAGCGGTCGTCCTGACGTCTGCCTGAGTCCGGGCGACCTTGGCGCGCATCTGGGCGTTCAAAAAGTTTGGGACAGCGATGGCGGCGAGTATCCCGATAATGGCGACAACAATTAACAGTTCAATTAAGGTAAAACCACGACTCGATCGTTTCATTCAACCTCTCCTCAAATTCTAGGCGCCATGTGACAGTCTATTGAAGTTTACGATTGATCATAGGCGTATTTAGGGCGGTTTTCAATCATAGAGTTGTCATAAAATGTAACGATTTTCTCAACAAAATCATTGCCTGTTTCAAAAAAAAAAGGCTAAAATGAGAGTGCAACAGGAGTTAACAACATGAAACACATCTGCGCTTGGTGCCAAAAAGACCTCGGAGACGCCCCGGGACCCTCCGGGCTCATCACTCATGGGATATGCAAAACGTGTTCGGACAATTTTTTAAACGATAAATCCGACAGTTTTCAAACCTTCATCAACTCGTTTCATTTCCCCATCGTCGTAGTCGACTCGACCGGCCATGTGATAAAAGTCAACACGCCCGCTTGTGAACTGAATTGTAACGCTGAACACGAAACAAAAAATTCTTTGCCGGGCGAGGTGATCAATTGCGTGAATGCATTCGAGCCTGGCGGGTGTGGAAAAACCATCCATTGCTATACCTGCACCCTGCGCCAGTCGATCAATCAAACCTTTGAAACCGGCAGCTGTCTTCGAAACGTGCCCGCCTACAAAGATGTCTTTGTCGGCGAAAACCAACAGCCCGTTCGTTTTTTGATTACCACCGAAAAAATCCATGACCGGGTATTGGTTAGAATCGACGACCTTCAGCAGTGACTTACCCAATATCTTTGATAAGCCTCATCATCATGCCGAAGCGGGTATCACGTCGGCTATCTTTATTTTTGGCTCCACCCGCTTGGCAATACACCCATGGGTCAAGATGGTCTGGCTTCTGATAGGTTTAAACTCGTTCTTACTGCCTGCCTTTGATAACTATAAATTCAAGGATAGATGCAAACCAAGACCGTATCCCCATCTACCCCTACAATATGGCAGTTGACTTGTGAGGGGAGCCAAAATGGCTTCCCTTTTTTGTTCTACAATTTCGAGTTCAATATCAAAAAGTATTGGGGAGAAAAACGATGAATCGATTTCTATCTATACCAATCGCCGTCATGGTATTTGCATGGAGTACTCTCGCAGAAGACCGCTTGGGCGAAAACGCCATCCTCTTAGAAGAACTGGTTTACACCAAAGCGCCGTTTCCGTCCTGCCACGCCTCAACCATTGTCGAGGTCGAACCGCGAGTGTTTTTGTGCGCGTTTTTTGGCGGAACAAGCGAAGGCGACAACGATGTTGGCGTCTGGCTGTCAAAACGCGTCGATAACAAATGGTCGGCCCCCAAAGAAGTGGCGCAACATAGCGGCGTACCTTGTTGGAACCCGGTCTTGTTTCAAATGCCAGACGGTGAAACGCTGTTGTTCTACAAAGCCGGCCCCAGTCCGCGCGAGTGGTCAGGCCTGGTCAAGCGATCGGCCAACGGCGGCGACAGCTGGTCAAAAGAAGAACTGTTCCCGGCGGGCGTGTTAGGGCCGGTTCGCGCCAAGCCCATTCTGTTAGACGATGACACACTGCTCTGTCCTTCTTCGGTCGAGAGTTGGAAGACCTGGGCGTGTTGGATGGAATTCACCCCCGACGCAGGCAAGACCTGGAGCAAGTCGTCGCCGATTTACGTCCCGGGCCACTTGAACGGAATCATCCAACCGACGGTGTGGGTGGATGACGATGGCAGCCTGCGCATGTTGGCGCGGGCGCGCGGCTTGGGCCGTATCGTGAAATCCATCTCGAAAGACAACGGCAAGACCTGGTCGCCCGGCGAACTGACCGAACTGCCCAACCCCAGCGCGGGCATTGACGCCGTCAAACTGAAAGACGGCCGGGTTGCGTTGATCTACAACCACACCGAAAGTGGACGCCACAACCTGAGCATCGCCCTTTCAGAGGATGACGGCGATACCTGGAAAACCGCCGTTACCCTCGAAAACCAGCCAAAAGAATATTCATACCCGGCGATGATTCAGGGCAGCGACGGCAGGCTGCACGCAACCTATACCTACAACCGCGAACGCATCAAGTATGTTGTTCTTGATCCTAGCCAGATGTAAGTGACAAAGTTTTATCAAACACTGCGATGAGCTCGCGCTGGCCGCAAATGAGATGAATGGGTTGAAACCCAGATGATTTCAATACGGGCGTGAGCGTCTCTTGAGTAAACCGATGAGGCGCTTCGCCCGTTTCAAGACTTGAGCCAAAACGCCCCAGCCATCGCACTATCGTCCAAGGGCTTTGCGACCAATTGCGCACTGGCTCCGTAAGAATCACCCTTCGCCGCGCCGCATTGATCATTTTTTGAATCACGTTCTTTTCGTTTGGGATGAATTGGCACAGGCTGCCCATCATGATGACGCAATCTGCTTCGGGAAGCGCGTCGTCAATCACATCAAGTCGCTTCGTTGAAATTTCCCGTCGCTCAGCCCAGGTTAAAAATGTCTCATTGATATCACAGGCTATGTAGTCAACGTGTTTGTCTCGTAATGCATATCGAAAAACCGCACAGTCGCCCGCGCACAAATCAACCACAGACTCTCCCTCATCAATAAAATCCGCAACAGCGCAAAACCGTTCTTTGTAATTCCGCCCATAAATTAGCCGGATGCTTGATTCATAAAGAAGCGGGTGCCAATAGATGGGGCTGCGCATGGTCAGCGTTCCTGAAAAAAGCGCTTGCGAAATCTCAATAACTCGCGAAAGTAGTCAATGCTGTCGCGAACCGGTTTCACGGTTGAGGCTTTGTCCCAACGGCGAATAAACAAGGCGGGAATCTCAATTACGTTTAATTGATGTTTGTGACATAGCGCCATGATTTCGGTGTCCCAAAACCAGCCCGTGGATTGGCATTCATCAAGCAATGGCAATACACGCTCACGGACAAAAAATTTATACCCCGTCTCGGTGTCTTGATAAGGCAGCCCTAGCATCGATTTGACCAACGCGCGGTAGGAGTTGCTCAGCACAAAGCGAAAGAAGGTATCCAGGTTCCAGCGAATTTCATAATGGCGAAAGGCGGTGGCGCCGTCATACTCGCCTTCAAGCGCTTGTAGCATTGACGGAATGTATCGGCAATGAACTTCAAGGTCGATATCAAGAAACCCGACATAGGTTCCTCTTGCTAACCGAAATCCCTCAGTCACGGCGCCGCCGCGGCCAACGTTAGTCTCGTGCAACACCATGCGGGTGTTGTTCCGCGAGGCCGCACATTGTTTGACGACCTCCGCGCTGCTGTCTGGGCTGGCGTCGTCGATGATGATGAATTCGTATGAGTATTTAGAATTAGAGAGAGTGCGCTCGATTTGCTGAAGGCTGTCTTCGAGATGAGCGCCGTCGGTATAACACGCGATGACCAGCGAGAGATCAACCACGGGCGCCGCCTTCGAGACGAGCGCTGCAGGGCAGATGGATTTTTCCTCGCAGGCCATAGCCTTTTGAGCCGGGCTTTACCATGAACGGGCAGAGTTCAAGCAGCAAGTCGAACCCCTCGTAAAAATTAAAATTCGAACCGGGGCCTTCTTCGCGCTGGGTGAAGCCGATGCTCAAACTATAGGCGCCTTCGATTAAGTTAAGCGCGTCGAATTCAAAGACGACTTTGCCTTCTCCTTCGATTTGGTCGATATCGCCGATGGCCACGTCGGTGGCGATGGTGGCGAGTTCATAACCGTCGTCTGCATGAAACGCAACGCCCCAAATCGGGTATTGAATCGGCGTCTCCGTCTTCCAGTGCAATTCGATCCGCGCCGGGTCGCCCGTTTCAAAGACGTATTGCTCATGGCCATTCGCGTCATACATCTGCACGCTCGCGACCTTCGCGTCAAAGGCGCCCAAACGGTTTCGGCGAATGATCTCCGCCGAGGGCGGCTCGCCGCGCTGGCGGGCTTCTAGAAATTGGTGCTGCTTATAAAGCGTCACCATATCGTAGGGACGCCCCTCGCCAAGCAGCGCGCCCTTATGAATCACCGCCGCGCGGTCGCATAACGCGACAATCGCATCCAAGTCGTGAGACACGACCACGATGGTCTTGCCGCTGCGGCGCAGGGCGCGAACATGTTCTTTACATTTTCGCTGAAAACGCTGGTCGCCCACCGCCAAAATTTCGTCAACGAGAAGAATGTCCGGATCAACATAGACCCCGACCGCGAACCCTAAGCGAAGATACATTCCTGAAGAGTAATGCTTCACGGGCGAGTCGATGAATTGTTCAAGTTCACTAAAGGCGATGATGTCGTCCATGCGATCAGCCAAGACATGGCGGGAGATGCCCAACAACGCGCCCGATAGAAAGACGTTCTCACGCCCGGTCATATCGGGGTGAAACCCGACCCCGACTTCGAGAAGACTTGAGACAGTCCCGTTGACTTGGAGTTCGCCTGAGGTGGGTTCGGTGATGCCAGCGACCAGTTTTAACAGCGTGCTCTTGCCTGAGCCGTTGTCGCCGATCAGCCCCAGAATCTCGCCGCGCTTGATATCAAGGGTCACGTCTTTGACCGCGTCAATCGCGGTTTCAGTCGTCAGTCCGCGCCCTCCGCGCAACACAATCTCTTTGAGAGTGGATTGGCGCTCAGAGGAAAGCAGATAGCGTTTCCCGACGCTTCTCATCGAAACGGCGGGGGCCTCATTCACGCTGCGTCTCCACGGCGACAGCGCTCACGCGCAGCGTCGATCTTCGCTTGTTCTGATTCGATCCATTTGGCGAGCGATGCGTTAGCGCGCTTCATCGAATGAAGGCTCTTCTTTAATTGCTTGGGATGCGGCGAACCGATGTGGTCGCGTTGGGCGACGCATTCCTGCGGCTCAGTCAAGTAATGAAATTCGTCCATGCTTAATGGCATCACGCCTGTTTCTTCTAGCAATAGGTTTAGGCCGTCAAGATGAAAGCGCCCGCTTGTGCTTTGCCCGACCGCTTCAGATAAAATTTTATATGCAGCGCGAAACGGCAGGTCGCGAGTGCGCGCCAAGGCGTCGGCGATATCGACCGCGTTCAGAAACCCGTATTTGGCGGCCTGCGCCATTTTGTCAGTGTTTACGGTTAACCCTTCAAACACATTGCCTAACAATCGCGCGGCGCCCCGCCCTTCGCGAATGGCGTCCATAAAAACGTACTTGGTCCATTGCGCGTCTTTGTTGTAGCCAAAAAAGTTTGATGCGTTGATTGACAACAGCGAGAACGCATAACCAAAGATGACGCTGGCTTTTCCCTTGATGGCTTCAGCGAAATCAGGGTTGCGCTTTTGAGGCATGATGGAACTGCCCGTCGTGAAACTCGACGGCAGCGACAAAAAACCAAATTCGTCGGTTGAAAATACTATCAGTCCCTGTGAAGCGGCGGCGAGGCGCTTCATCATCAAGGCGATGCTGTGCACCAGTTCGGCTTCCGCTTCGCCGCGTGAATCAATGGCGTCCAGGGTGTTTTCTTGTACGCCGTCAAACGCCAACAGCTGAGCGACATAGGCGCGGTCTAACGGCCATGTGGTCCCATACGAGGCGGCGGCGCCCAGCGGGCAGGTGTTCATTCTGCGATACAAATCCTGAAAGCGCTGGGCGTCGCGTAACGCGCCTTGTGCGTACGACGCGCACCAATGCCCCCAGGTGGTCAACGTCGCCTTGCGGTGATGGGTATACCCCGGCATCACGGCGTTTGCGTGTGTTTTTGCGCATGACAGCAGCGAATCGACGAGATCGACTAACTCCTGGCAAAACGCCAATACCGCGTCGCGGGCGAATAGTTTCATGTCGGTCGCGACCTGGTCGTTGCGGCTGCGGCCGCTATGCAGGCGACCGCCGATTTTTTCGCCGCACTCAGACGTCACATACGCTTCAATGTTGATGTGGACGTCTTCTAAGACAGGGTCAAGGCGCCATTCGCCCTGGCTCCACCCGGCTTCCAGTTTCTTTAATGCATTGAGAACCTTCTTTGCTTGGGGCGCGCTATAGACGCCAATCTTCTTCAGGCCCAGCGCATGGGCCTGGTTGGTCCAAATGTCATATGGAACCAGAGCGTGGTCGGCCTCAGGGATTGAAACAACGTCGCGCCCGGCAGAGAAAGCGACAAACGCCTCGTGGGCGCCGCCTTTGCTTTCGCTATGCCAGATAGGTTTTGGTGAATTGGGTTTGGTAGCCATGATGGGGGATTATATCTCTCAGCGGTGGAACGGTCGACTGGTTGTCACCAGAATCTCAATTGCACTTCACGGTCAGGCAACTCAGCGTCAACTTCGTCTGGATCGTCAAACCCGGCCGTCCTTACCCCCAACAGGCGAACTTTCATCCCTTGTAACGAAACGCGCTCTAACATGCCTTTGGCGATTTCTGCGATGATGCCTGTTTCATCGCTGGGTTCGTCAATGGTGGTGGAGCGGGTCACGACGCGAAAATCTTCAAAGCGCACCTTGACGCCTATGGTGCGCGCTTTGAGTTTCTTACGCTTCAGGCGTTGAGACACCATCTCGGATAGATCATTCAGTATGGCGCTCATCGCCTCTTTGTCGCTCATGTCATGAGAGAAGGTGCGTTCTTGAGACACCGATCTCGGCGAGCGGCTTGACGCGACGGGGGCGTCGTCAATGCCTTGTGAGAGTTGATGAAGGCGCTCGCCATGTTTTTTGCCCAAAAATTCCTGCAGTTCTTCCGGCGTACGCTCGCGCAGCTGCCCCACGGTGCGTATTTCCATCAGTTTCAAACGATGGTCAGTTTTAGGGCCGACGCCAGGAATCACCCGCACGGGCAACGGCCCCAAAAAGTTCAGCGCCTCTTCAGGTTTGATGATAAACAGGCCGTCTGGCTTGCGGTAATCAGACGCGATCTTGGCGAGAAATTTGTTCGGCCCCACGCCGACCGATGCGGTAAGAGCGATGCGGTCGACAATGTCTTTCTTTAACCGTCGGCTAATTGACAACGCATGTTGAAAATCCACCACCTGCCCGCTGAGGTCGAGGTAGGCTTCGTCTAATGAAACCGGCTCAATGCGGTCAGTCAGTTCGCCAAAGATGACGTGGATTTCTTGAGAGGCTTCTCGGTAAGCGCTAAAGCGGGGAGAACGCAAGATCGCTTCAGGACATAGCCGCAACGCCTGCGAAGTCGGCATGGCAGACCGCACGCCGAATTTTCTCACTTCATACGACGCCGCCGCCACTACGCCCCGGTCGGAGGGGCTGCCACCGACGATGACCGGCCTGCCGCGCAATTCAGGAAAATCGCGCTGCTCAACAGAAGCAAAAAACGCGTCCATATCAACATGCATGATAATTCGCGTTACGGCCATGTCCCACAACCCAAACGGAAAAACCGTTTAATGAAAATTTACTCTGAATCGTATGTAACCAACGTATAAACCGGATACGGGGCCAGTTTCTCGCGTCCATTCAAAAAGGTCAACTCAACCACACAAGAAATCCCGGCGATGGTGCAATCAAATTTTTTCATTAACTCAATCGCCGCATCGACTGTGCCGCCGGTGGCAAGCAGGTCGTCAACAATCATCACCTTGTCGCCAGCCTCGACGCCGTCTTTATGGACCTCTATGGTAGCCGTGCCATATTCGAGTTCGTACGACTGTTCATAGGTGTCAGCGGGCAGTTTGTTGGGTTTTCTCAACACCGTCATGCCCGCATTGAGTTTTAACGCTAATGGCGCGCCAAAGATAAATCCGCGCGACTCAATCGCGACGACCTTGGTAATGCCCTGGTCTAGATACGGCTCAGCCAAGGCGTCAATCGTCCAGGCGAACGCCTCCGGGTTCAACAACAACGTCGTGATATCAATAAAATTGATTCCCGGTTTAGGAAAATCAGGCACCTGGCGAAAAATGGGTTTTAAATCCACTCACACACCTCTTTCATTGATTGCTACACCTCATCAAAAAAGTCAGCGACTTCTTCGCCGCTTTGAGAAATCATTTCGCGAATCGCCTGCATCCCCTCGTTCTGGAGTTGACGAATGCGCTCGCGGGTCAGGCTTAACTCATCCGAGATGTCATTGATACTCATCGGCTCGCCGCCATCAAGACCGAAGCGTTTTTCGAGAATGAATTTCTGACGGTCGTTCAGCCGGTCAATATACGACATCAGCCGCTCATCGCGAGAAAGCAGCGAAACCTCATAATCAGGCCGCGGAGTATATAAATCTTCAAAGCGGCTGTCATGGTCAGACGAACTCTCTTCGTCTCCCTCAAGCGACTCAATGATGTTGGGCGAGAAAATAAGATCGACAATGTCTTGTGCTTGAGACTCAGAGAGCTCTTTCTCTATCTCTTCCTGCAGTTCCCACGGGTTAGGGTCGGACCCTTTTTCTTGGGCAAGTTGGTTGAAAACTTGTTTGGCCCTATATAAATACTCACGTTTATGCGACGGCAGGCGAACGATGCTTCCCTGGTTGGTCACAGAACGGTTGATGAATTGCCGAATCCACCAGGTGGCGTAGGTGCTAAAACGGCAGTTGCGCGATACGTCAAATTTTTCAACTGCGCGAATCAACCCCAGGTTGCCTTCTTCGATCAGGTCCATCAGGCCCAAGCCTTGGTTTTGATAGCGTTTGGCGATATTGACCACTAGGCGCAGGTTGCTCAGGATCAGCTTGCTACGGGCTTCTTCATCGCCTGCGTGGGTTTTATTGGTCAGGTCGATCTCTTCTTGCGGGTTCAACAAGGGATACTTGCCTAATTCGCGCAGGTAGAGACCGACTAGATGGCTGTCAGCGTGGTCTTCAACAAACGACATGAGCGCCTTTTATGGTGATGCGTTATGAAAGATGGCCTATCTTGGTTGAAACTCTATGGTTAGCATGAAATGCTGTCAAGCAGCATCCCCGCTCGCTTGACACGGTGAGTTGGCGCTTTTAAGGTTTCGCGCATGGTCGATCAGGTTCTTTCTAAATTTTCATCCTCTATCAACCTGCCTCAACGATGGCTTGAAATCGCCATTTCGTCAGGCCTGGTAGTTCTGGCGCTGTTAGTTTTGTGGCTCTTCGCTTCCGAATGGGCGCTATTGGGCGCGATTGGAGCGCTGTCACTGGGCGTCTGCGTCTTATTTGGCTATGAATATTTTTCGCTGGCGCTATTTGTTACGCTGCCTTTCTCTGTCGAGTTTCATCTGAGTGAGACTACCCGGCTAACCTTGCCCACGGAATTGTTCATCCCTCTGCTTGTCGTATTATTCGCCGGGGAATGTTTAAAAAAGGGTGTAATCCCTATTCGTATGTCATGGATGAACGGCGCGGTTATTTTATTTTATTTCGTCATGGTGTTTTCGCTGGTGTATACCACTCAGCCTACTTCGACGATAAAAGCCATTATTCGAGATTCGGGCTATATGCTCGCCGGGTATTATTTCATCCCTAGATTCATCACCAGTGAAGCCAAACTCAAACAATTTTTGACATTGGCTCTGGTATTCCACATCTTGATCGTCATCTATGGATTGATTACGCAGGCGGTGAACGGCCTGCGAATCTACGGCGACCTGGCGTATCCATTTTTCGTCGAGCACTGCGTCTACGCCGCGTATATAACGTTAACATTCACGTTTTTGTTGGCCTTCATGCTCGAACAAAAGCCTGGAACAACTCGTACGGTCTTAATTGCATTAACAGGCTTTGTCGGGATTGCAATTGTATTGACTTTTGTACGCGGCGCCTGGATCAGCATCTTCTTCGTTCTGTTGTTTTACTTGTACCAGTTCCGCCATCGAAAATCGTCTGTCGATTTGATTCTCATCCTCATTTATGTCGCGATGATTGGGGCGGTTGTCGTTGTTGGAACGGGCCTGGGAACCATGCTGGTTCAGCGGATTGAAACCATCACTGACCTTAAATATGTAGCCAATTACGACCGCATTGGCCGCTGGGTCGCCGCATTTGATATCTGGAAAGACCATCTTTGGTTAGGCGCGGGTTGGGGGTCGTATCCAGACGAATATTTCAACTACCTTCGTTATGAAGACGCCTATTCAGCCAAGTTAAGAATGGGAGCGCATAACATTTACCTGGAGTTGTTGGCCGAGGTGGGGATCGTTGGATTGACGGTCTTTCTGATACTGCTGTATACCTTCTTCCGCCATGCGTTGCTATTACAACGTCACACCAAAAGCCCCTACATCCGTACCACGCTGGCGGCGCTTCAAGGGGCGATGATTACCTTCATCATTCACGCCTTTATCAATAACTTGGGCCCGTCTGATAAAATCGGCATCACTTTCTGGTGGATATTCGGCGCAATCCCGGCGATACAGGCGTTAGTGGCGAAAGAGAAACCTTCCAAAACTACCTCTTCATAAACGCATGCCTAAACTGAAAAAGCGAAAAAACCTCGATGGTTCGACTATTGATAATCCTTCATTGTCCTGAGCGCCGCTCTGGGAGCGCCGGTGCAAAAGGGCCTGAAAGCCTGCACTGAAGCGAGCAGAGTTGTACCCAGGGCGCCGATTGGGGATGATTAGGTACAATTAAATTACCCTACTAATCCTCAATCGACTCGGTGAAGAAATTGCGGCTTTGGTCGGCGAACAGTTGCGCCTCGCGACGGGCGGCGTCATCAAAATCATCGCCAGGAGACGCGTTAATAACCGCCCGCGATACGTTGATGACAAGATTGTGGTACTGCGCAGCGCCAGCGTAAAGCACGTCTTCTAAGTCGCCGCCCTGAACGCCCACCCCCGGGCAAAGAATGCTTGCCTTCGGCCCCAAAATACTGCGCACTTTCTCCAATTCTTCAGGAGCAGTAGCGCCAACCACAGCGCCCAGGTTACCTGACATGTCCCATTTATTGATCTTGCCCGCAACATATTCATACAACGGTTGCCTATCGTTGCCGTCATCACTCACTACTTCTTTAGTCTGAAAATCACGCCGGGATGAATTCGATGTAAAACAAAGAATATAACTGCCCCGGTCTGAGTATTTGCGAAACGGCGCGATGGCTTCCTCGCCCATGTATGGGTTCAGCGTTACCGCATCCGCCTCAAGTTCTTCAAAGGCCGACTTGGCGTAATACTCAGCCGTATGGCCGATGTCGCCCCACTTGGTGTCGAGAATAACTGGAACACCATAGGCATGAGCCGCGTGGATGGACTGTTTTATCGCCTCGATGCCTTTTGGCCCTCGCGCCGAATAAAACGCATAGTTGATCTTATAACAACACACCAGATCGTGGGTCGAGTCGATGATCGCCCTATTGAAGATCCACTGCGGCGACGGGTCGTTCATCACACAGGCGGGCAGTTTTTCGTAGACTGAATCTAATCCGACGCAGAGAACGCTCTGGCGCTCTGTAATTAATTGACTTAGGGTTTCGTTGTACATTATAGGGTGAAATTCCTTTTATCGCTTCTGTCTATCGATGCTAAGATTACCATAATTTGATTTTAAATTCTGTGAATAGCAACAACGTTTTAGGGAGAGCATCATGAATAAGGGATTCACGCTGATCGAATTACTTATCGT
The DNA here is from genome assembly GCA_964556895.1 of uncultured bacterium. GTDB lineage: Bacteria > Hinthialibacterota > Hinthialibacteria > Hinthialibacterales > Hinthialibacteraceae > Hinthialibacter. Next base: position 18,785 of record CAZKYC010000026.1, read on the forward strand.
TGTCGCAATTATCGGCATTCTCGCCGCGATTGCGGTTCCGAACTTTCTCAATGCACAAATTCGAGCGAAAATTTCGCGCGTCCAGGGCGATTTTAACATGCTGCGCACCGCCCTTGAAATGTACCACCTCGACAACAACGGCTACCCCCGATTCACCGAGGGCGAAGGCCCCGCCCGGCGGTTGCCCAATACGCGGCGCTATATCGACTTGACCTCGCCGGTCGCGTATATCTCAAGCCCGCCGACTGACCCTTTCGCCGTGTTCAATACCCCCGACGACTATGAGCAATGGGGCGCCGCCTATGACTATGTCACTGACGACACCGACAACCCGGGCCGTACCTACGGCCATCGCTGGCAAGTCAACAGTTGGGGACCAGACCATAATAACACCTGGCTCGCAAACTATCCCGGCGACTTCTATCACACCTCGAATGGACTCGTCAGCCACGGCGACATCGGCATCTTCGGGCCCAAGAGCCACCGCTTCCCTGAGCGGTTTAAAGAAGTCATCCCCCATTGGTAAGCATGCTGCGCACTGGACACAGCGGCGTTTGAAGTCAAAATTTAGCCATGATCTATTTATCTGAAACCGCCGCCAAAAAAGTCAAAGAATTACAAGCCCAACAAAACCGACCTGACGCGGCCTTACGGGTCGCCGTGTTGGGCGGCGATTGCGCCGGGCTAAAATATTTCATCGGCCTGGATGACTTTCGCGGGGCGGATGACATTGCCATCCAAAGCGAGGGAGTAAGAATATACACTGACTTAACCAGCCTGCCCTATCTCGAAGGCTCTGACATTGAATGGATCAAAGTCGAAGACGATGCGGGGTTTGTCATCTTAAACCCCAACAAAGGCCGCAGCCGCGGCGGATGCAGCAACGACGGCGACGGTGAAGGCTGTATGACCAAAGGCGACGGCAAGCACTGCGTCAAATCCGAAGACAAATGCAAGAGTTGCGCCGACCCGTCTAAAGAACCGATCCCAATCTCGCTGCTTGATTAGCCTCTATGCCAGGATACAAAACCCACATCGCCGCGTCCCTGCTCTTTTGCGGCGGTCTCTATTTTTTCCCTTTTTGGGAACCGCTGCCGTTGTTCGGGAAAGCCGCCTGTATCGCCATCTGCGTCTTCTTCGGCCTGTGGCCTGATGTCGATACCAAGAGCAAAGGACAGATGGTGTTTCTTGTCTTGTTTCTCATTGTGGATGGAATCTTGATATTGCGAAAAGACTTCGAACGCGCAGCCTACCTGGGCATGTTGATCACCCTACCGCTATTGGCGCGCCATCGCGGCTGGACCCACCAATGGCTGGCGATGATACTTGTACCCGGCGGCCTTTATTTCGCCGCTGTCCAATATACGGGGGCCAATCCGCAAGACCTACTGCCCTACCTGCTCGCCGCCCTGCTGGGCTACGCCAGCCACTTGGTCGCGGACAAGTTTTGATCAAACAAAAAATCCGCCTTGATGATTTCTCACCAAGGCGGGTTCTATTCATGTATTTCGTCTTGGACTAATTCACTTCCCAGGTTTCGCCGGAGTACAACAAGGATTTTAAATCGCCGCCGGGGCGCGACTCTTGCGCCTGTTTGACCTGGGCGCGTACATCCTCGTCATAGACCGGGCGCGACACCTGGCGAAAGACGCCAACCGGAGCGGGATACTCAGGGTAATTCATACCCGCCAGCATGTACGCCCGCGCGGGGTCCTCACGAGTCGAATCGTGCACAAGCAAATCGTCGTCCGAAATGCCGTTCTCGCCGATCACAACAGATTCGAGTTCGTGGTTTTCATTCAAGAGAACGCCCTTCTCACCGTCTTTGCCAAAGCGCATGGGCTTGCCGTCTTCGAGTTCAATAACGGTGTCTGATTTCAATTTGCGGTCGGTCGCCCATTCCCAGGCGCCGTCGTTGAAGATGTTGCAATTCTGATAGATTTCAACAAACGAGGCGCCTTTATGCTTGGCCGCGGCTTCGAGGGTCGCCGCTAAATGTTTGGTATAGACGTCAACCGAGCGCGCCACAAAGGTCGCCTCAGCGCCCAAAGCGATACGCAGTGGGTGAAGAGGATTATCGACCGAACCGTACGGCGTCGATTTGGTTTTTTTGCCGCATTCAGACGTGGGCGAATACTGCCCTTTGGTCAGGCCATAGATTCGGTTGTTGAACAACAAGATGGTGATGTCAACATTTCGTCGAATGGCGTGAATTAAATGGTTGCCGCCGATGCTGAGGCCATCGCCGTCTCCGGTGATGACGAATACATGAAGATCGGGGTTCATCACCTTCAACCCCGTCGCGAATGCTGGAGCGCGCCCGTGAATCGAATGCAGCCCGTAGGTATCCATGTAATAAGGAAAACGGCTCGAACAGCCGATTCCAGAAACGAAAGCAATGTCTTTCTTTGGAATCTGCATGTTCGCCAGGACTTTTCTCATTTGCGACAAAATCGAATAATCGCCGCAGCCAGGGCACCAGCGCACATCATTATCAGAGCCGTAGTCTTTTGGCGTTAATTTGGGTTCTTGCGGCGCAATCGCCATGTTCATTACTCCTCTAGGGCTTTCTTGATGGCTGATTGTATCTCAGCGATCTGGAAAGGACGGCCTTCGACTTTATTAAGGCCTTTCGCTTTGATTTGATATTTTGCCTGAATTATCGTTCTGAGTTGACCCAGGTTGAGTTCAGGGATTAACACCGTCTTGAAGTTTGACAACACTTCACCCAGGTTTTTGGGGAACGGATTTAAATAACGCAGATGAGCGCTAGAAACCGACTTGCCCGCCTTGCGCTCCCGGTCGACGGCGGTGGTGATCGAGCCAAAGGTTCCGCCCCAGCCTAGCACTAACAGATCGCCAGTCTCGCCGCCGTTCACTTGCAGCGGTGGAATATCATCGGCGATGCCATCGATCTTGTTCTGGCGCAGGTTCACCATGAAATCATGGTTTTCGGGGTCATAACTGACCGCGCCAGTGATGTGTTGCTTCTCCAGGCCGCCCAGACGGTGCTGTAAACCTTCCGTACCAGGGATCGCCCAAGGCCGCGCCAGGCGCTCATCGCGAACATAGGGCTGGAACCCCTTATCAGAGTTTGTCTCTGTCGTGTAGTTGACATCAATTTTTGGTAATGAATCCACATCTGGAATCATCCAAGGCTCGGCGCCGTTCGCCAGATACCCGTCTGACAGCAGAATCACAGGCGTCATAAACTTTAACGCGATACGCGACGCTTCAAGCGCCATATTGAAACAGTCAGCCGGCGTCGCTGGCGCGACCACCGCCACAGGCGACTCGCCATTGCGGCCATAAATCGCTTGCATCAAGTCTGATTGCTCTGTTTTCGTTGGCAGGCCTGTGCTAGGGCCGCCGCGTTGGACGTTGATAATGACCGCGGGCAGCTCGGTCATTACGCCAAGGCCGATGGCTTCCATCTTCAGCGCCAGGCCGGGGCCGCTGGTCCCTGTCACAGCCAAACTGCCGCCAAAGGCAGCGCCAAGAACAGAGCACATCGCGGCGATTTCATCTTCAGCCTGAAATGTGGTTACGCCGTGGTTTTTGTGGACTGAAATTTCATGAAGAATGTCACTCGCAGGCGTAATCGGATAGCTGGCGTAAAACAACGGTTTATCAGCCAGTTTTGAGGCGGCGACCAGGCCCAAAACCACCCCGCTGTTTCCCGTAATTTTACGGTAGACGCCGGGTTTAATATCAGCCTTGTCAACTTTATATGAACTGGTAAACAGTTCCGCCGTCTCGCCGTAGTTATACCCAGCGTTGAAAGTACGCTTATTGGCTTCGAGAACGTTGTCCTTGCCCGCGAATTTCTTTTCGAGCCACTTCACCGTTGGCTCAGTCGGGCGATTGTAGACCCAGTAGGCCAGACCCAGCATGAAAAAGTTCTTGCAGCGGTCGCCCGATTTACGGTCTAGACCTAAACCTTCGATGGCGTCTCGATTGAGTTTGGTGACTGGAATCGAAACCACCTGGTAACTGTTTAGCGACCCGTCTTCGAGTGGGTTCTCTTTATAGCCTGCTTTTTCGAGACTGTCTTTCGTAAAGGTCTCAGAGTTGACGACCAAGAGGCCGCTGTCAATCAAATCACGAAGGTTGGCTTTCAACGCCGCCGGGTTCATGGCAAATAACGCGTCGATACCGTCGCCTGGCGTGTGAATATCCTGACTGGCGAAGTTGATTTGAAACCCGCTAACCCCTGCTAAGGTTCCCGCCGGGGCGCGTATTTCCGCCGGAAAGTCAGGCAGCGTCGATACATCGTTTCCATGCATAACCGAACTGGTCGTGAACTGGCTTCCCATTAACTGCATACCGTCGCCAGAGTCGCCAGCGAACCGTACAGTGGCGGATTCGACAGCCTGAATTTTTCGGTTTAAGTTCACGGGGTTTAATGATTCCGCGGTAGACATACTTTTACGTTAACTCCATGTGCGTAAAATCGCGCATGAGCCGCAAATAGGTTCATACGCAGAGTGTTTGCCTAAAGGATGAACGTTAAAGCGCGCCCAAAGGGCTCAGCAATTGATACAGTTTTGAAAACTCTATCTGCACATATCTCTGGCAATCACTATAAAAAACGGATAATCACCTATTAAATTCGTCGTGAATTATTCGATGGTGAATGATGTGGGTGAAGTACGCCGTTTCGCTTCTATCTACAAACTGTTGAGCAATTTACGGTTTTATTGTGCTTAGACTGACCTATGTAGTATATTCTGGTTTCAATGTTTTGCAATGTGAGTCAGGTTATATTCTATAAACTTCATAGGATATACCAAACTATTTAGCAGACACGTTAATAAACCCAGCCACTCCGACCGTGTGCCCTTTTCGCCAGGGGCATGGTAAAAGTGACGCGCGCGTCGCCTCGCCAAAGGCCCTGAAGACCGCCTCCCAAATGTGGTGAGGGTCTTCACCTGAGATTAACTCAATCTGGATAGTCGCCCGGGCGCCCTGCGCCACACCGCCGAGAAAGTTCCATAAATCCATGCATAGCATGTCTTCGACGCGCTCAGGAATCTGTACCGGCCCGCGCTCAAAGAAAAATCCGCTGCGGTATTCATACGAAATACGGGCGCGGGCGGCAGCCTCGTCAATGAACCCTTCACCGACGCCATTTGCGTTAATGCCTTGATTTTTAATCATTTGGTTAGCGACGCGCAGCAACGCCTCGCCATAGCATTGCCCGGCGTCTTCTGCGATGACGTGCTGCAGCACAAACTCTTTCATCTCAACTGAGCACGACAAATTGAGGCATGAGCGCCAGGCCCATTGCTCAATCATATGGCTGAGAAAGTGAATTGTCGTATCAATTTTCGCTTTCAAATTCGGGTCCATCTCGCCGCCCTCGATGGTGGTCGAAATGGTAGACTCGCGAGTGGTCCGTTGAATGGTGACGGGGTCAAATTGAAACATCTCAGCCCTTCCTTTCGATGCGTACGGCGGCTGCGTGAGCAGGGAACCCTTCAAAATCCGCAAACACGCCAACGTGTTCGCGCAGGGATAGATAGCCCTCTTCGGTGACGTAGCTCAACGATGTGCGTTTCATAAAATCGTGCACAGTCACAACCGAAGAGGTCTTCGCCTGCCCGCCAGTTGGCAGAATGGCGTTCACGCCGAGCGAATAATTGCAAAGCGAAATGGGGGTGAATGGCCCCATCATGATTTCGCCCGCGTTGGTCAACTTGGTCACCAGCGCCATCGGGTCTTTTGTCAGTACCTCAAGGTGCTCGGGCGCATAGTCATTCGTAAACGCCACCGCCTCGTCTAAAGTATCGGTCAAAACAATTCCGCCATAATTAGAAAATACAGTTGTGACATAATCTTTCTGTTTTCCTGGCAAGGCGTTTATCTTGACAGGCAAGATATCAACCAACGCTTTGGCTAATTCTTCAGAATGCGTTACCGCCAACGCCGCCGAGTAAGGGCCGTGTTCCGCCTCAATCAATAAGTCTGTCGCGACGATCTCGGGGTCAGCGAATTCGTCGGCCAAAATGATCGATTCACTAGGGCCGGCTGGCGTCCCAAAGTCCATTTTACCATAAAGTATTTTCTTAGCTGCCGATGCGTAAATGTTGCTAGGTCCTAACATTTTCAAAACAGGCTTGACAGTCTCTGTCCCCAGTGCAAAGGCGGCGACAGCCTGTACCCCGCCAAAGCGGTAAATTTCATCAATGCCAATTAACTCTGCCGCATACAACGATGCATCATCCACCGATCCGTCTTCTTGAGGCGGGGTTACGACTGCGATTCGTTTTACCCCGGCGATCATTGCGGGAACGCCAAGCATCAACAAAACCGATGGATACGCCGCTGTCCCGCGGGGAACATATAGCACGCAACTTTCTATAGGCGACACCTTCTCGCCACACATCAAGCCGGGGCCGACTTCGGTGAACCAGAGTTCTTCCGGCATCTGGCGTTCATGAAATGTCTTAATGTTTTGATAAGAAATCTCAATCGCTTTTTTAACGTTCGGGTCAAGCCGCGCGCCGGCTGCTTGAATCTCTTCTTGGGTAACCCGCAGGCCGCATTGGCTCAGATCGGCGCCGTCAAACTCTTGAGTCAGCGCGATAATTTCCTTGTCGCCTTCGGCTTTGACTCGGTCGATGATTTCTTGCGCCTTTGGGATAAATGCGTCAATATCTTGGCCTGAGCGGGCCATAATTTTGGCCTTCTGCGAGTCAGGCGTCTCTTTCCAACGATATATCGGTATCATGTTCGAATTGACCTCAATGAGAATGATAAAAGTTTAGCAGCAAACTTAACATAACTGAGGGTTTATATACTCGAAAAGAGTAGAAAAAATTGAAATTCACTCCCAAAACGTATTGTCAATTAGACAGAAATTTAATAGAATGAGTCACCATTCAACGCTTCGTCTTTTCATCTGCGCTTTTCTTCTCAGGCTCAGGCCGTCCGCGTCGAATGCTCTCAAAACCAAAAGGAGATAGGATAGGATGAAAATGAAGAAGTATTTATCTGCTGTTCTCGGAATTGTAACGCTGGCGTGTCTTGTCTTGGTTGTCAGCGGCGACAACCAGCCCTGGAGCCAAGACACAGAACAGCCCTCTTTCGCCAAAAACCTTCAAGTCCTTAACAACGATTTTGAAACCAAAGAAGAGTTATACGCCTACATGCAGAACCTTTCAAAATCATTGGGTGTGAAATGCAACTTTTGTCATGACGTGCCCAGTGGGTTTCATGTCGACAATCCTGATCTTCATAAAGAAGAAGCCCGAAAGTTCATGAAAATGGTCAAAGGTTTGAATGATGGCTTCTTTAAAGAGTATGAAGACAAAGTGACCTGCTTCACATGCCACCAAGGGCGCAAGAATCCTGTCAACAGCCTCGCCGACCTTCAGAAACTCCAAGAAGCCGAAGCCGGAAACTAAGACACCAGAAGATTGATACCAAAAAGGCCCTCGATTGAGGGCCTTTTTTATTGTTTTTTCTGGATAGGCCAACTCTGCTTGCTTCAGTGCGGGCTTATAGGCCTATTTAAACAGGCGATCTCAGAGTTGCACCCTTGCTATAATTAGTGTTCATTCTATTTAGGATATTTACTTTTAAAGCAATTGATTGTGGAAAAACTACCTAACAAACTTCAGATACCCTTGCGCATGGCGGTTTATCGGCGTCCTGCGAGTGGTGGTGTCGGTGAAGTAGACCGGGGTGAACCTGAAGTTCAGCTCCATATCTTCGATGGTTCCTTTGAGTTCGGCGATGATCGGGATCGACGCCTCATACATGGTTTCACCGCCGCCGCCTGAAACCTCGCTGGCGTCAACTAACTTTCCGCGCCTAAAGACCGTACCGACCGGGTTGACTTTACTGCCGCCACCGCCGCCGCTGGCGTTTCGAATCACGCCCGGCGCACGAGAGATTTTGAAGCGTAGTTTGTATTTTTTATCCCCGTTTTTTATAACAACGGCGTCATTGACGGGTATGTTTCCTACGATTGACGAAAAAACGATCTGGTTAGTAAACCGCCCTTCAATCTTACAATCACCAATATTGCCCTCAAGTTTGTCTGAAACCGGGAAGGTTCCAAATGTATTGGCGACGGTTTTTGCTGTAAAGCGCAATTTGATGGGAATGCCCTCAACCTCGCCTTTCAGGCCGTTGTTGTAGGGGTAGTTGCCTTGAAGAGTGCTATACAAAACGGTGTAGCCCACATCGAGTTTGACATCCACCCGGCCTTTATCTTGAACAATTTGGCGCAATTGAGAGAGGCTATCTGACATAGTTTTTCGTTCCCTTTCGTGTTGAAACCCTATTTCACATCGAACGCCCCAAAGAGTCAATTCATAATGAAGCATGTCCTAAAAAAAATAACCCATTCAAAAACAAAATTTTTTGAAACTTTTTTCTACATTCCCCCGTTTTTGATTGACAAATGGTAACGCTCTTGGCATCATACAATCTAATCATCGGGGTTGAGGGACTGTTGATGGTTGAGGTGTTGGTGAAACGTAGTGGGCTTTGAATTGACCGTTTCTCCACACGATCCCCGGTGAATTTCACAAAATCATTTAAGTTGATTTTGTATTTCATAGAGTTTATATTTGTTCTAACGAATGAACTGTAAAGCAATATGTTAGAGCAGGTTGTTATATATACAGGCTAACTTTTTACCTGCCTTGGATCGTCTGGTCGAAGCAGTCTATTTCATTTCCTACCTACTGTTGACCTAACTCCTCATTTCGTCGACTGCGTAAGATAAATTTGCGCTGTATTTGTATGTTTGTATTGGTAACAAACCGGAGAGTCAAGGATGACGCCTTGACAAAAAAAACGAGCGTAAACGCTCACAAACCAAATCTCTTAAAGGAGTTAGGTACCATGACGGACAACCCTCAACTAGCGCCAGGCGCTAGTCCCGAAGTAAAATCCCCCCCTTCACCCGGCGGTCTAACCGGAAAAGGGTACGCATCAGGTTTACTCATGACAGGAGTCGTAATCGTCGGCTCATGGATGGGCATGGCGGCGTATGTTGACTATCGCTTGCAGGATGTTGAAAAGCACCTAGCAAACAACCGCGAGGCAATTGTTTCAAAAGTGACGACAGAAACCCAAAAAGCCAGAGACGCCGTTGTCCAGCAAACCAGTAAGAATTCATCGATCCTGGCCCAGGGCATCCTAGAAATCACCGAGAATACCAACAACGGATTTAAAGCAACCCAAGAGTCTCTCACGTCATTCCAACAAAGCCTCAGTGAAAACCAACAAAGCTCAACCGCTTCATTACAAGATGACATAGAATCAGCGCGCCAGGCCGTGATAGACGAACTCAGTTCATCACAACAGAAAATAACCAAAAGTTTGGCCGCCCAATGGGACAAAGCCCAATCGTCTCAATCAAAAACGATCAACACTGCGCTTAATGATTTGAAAACAAATCAACAAGAATCCACTGGCCTGATCTTGGCGGCGGTAGATACTGTCGGCAGCGATGTAAAGAGCACAAAGAACGTTCTTACGGAAAACCTGAACTCATCCATGAAATCGCTACAAGACTTAGTAAAAAACGGCAACATCAATCAACGCGAACAATTCGACCAGTTGCTCGCGAACATCGGCGGGATCAACGAACAAACAGCAGGAACAAACGAAACCATCGGCAATCAATTGCAGGGGTTGGCCGATCAAGTCGCGGTGTTACACCAGAACATCAAATCAACGCAGGGGTCGCTAGAAGAAGTACAGGGATTTATGCCGGAAATTCGGAAGACGTATGAAACGCAATGGGCGGAATGGGTGAAGTATACAGATAACAGCGTTGGGACCTTATCCAGTACAATCAGTAAAATTCATGGCCGCATTGATGAAGTCAACCAAGGCCTCAAAACGGCGTCTGAATCAATGATGAACGCCCTCTACGCCAATTCTCAAGGCCTTGAAGGAACCCGCGTCGATTTAAAATCCGACTTGGTGATTTCCCGTGAAGAAACCTCCGCCCAGTTGCAAGACCTGTCACAATCCCTACAAGCCATTTCATCTGAACTCAAAACCCTGCAAACGAAAGTAAACGACCCTGAAAATTCTACCCTTGGTATGTCCCCTGCCTCGTCACAAGAAGACGCCGAAACCTTCAAAACCGCGATGAATGAGTTAAAAGAATCACTGGGTGGAGTTCACAAGACCCTCGCCAAATCCTTGCTGCCTGGTTTGAAACAACTAGAAGAATCAACCAACGACCAAGCCGTAAAAAAATCAATCGAACTGCTGAAAGAAGCGGTAACCGAAGTTGAAACGTTAATTTCAGTGACAGAAAAACGAAGCGAATCGGGCCAGGAAGGCGGCGAATTGACCTTCGAAGGTTCAGCGCTGGATGGACAAAGCTCAACCACGGTGGTTCATTCAGCGAATTCTCAAACCAACTCAATCAAACAGCATCCAGAACATCGATCAGAACATGCGTTAGGCTTCCGATTGTATTAGTTGACAGCCTATTAGAGATCAAAAAGGCCGGCGAATCGCCGGCCTTTTTTTTGTGAGCGCTTATATTCAACGCGTTAATCGTCTTGACGATTGGATAGGTTGATACCATGATGCCAGCATTCATACAACTCACGTCTGAGGATCGAAAAATCTTGAATATTCTCATCACCGGATCAAGCGGGCAAATTGGGACGAATCTCGCCCTCAAACTAATGGAACAGGGCCACTCTGTCTTAGGAATCGATAAACGGCCCAACACATGGACGAACAAGGTCCCGATGAAATCGCTCGACCTGACGTCTGATTGCGGCGCCCGCCTGATCGAATTGATTAGCGGGTATGAGATTTCAATCATTGTCCACCTGGCCGCCCACGCTAAAGTCTTTGAATTAGTGAGAGAACCTTCACGCGCCCTCGAAAATGTGGTGATGACATTTCACGCCGCCGAAGCCGCGAGACAGACCGATATCCCCGTCATTTTCGCCAGTTCGCGTGAAGTGTACGGTGACATCCACCGCCATCTCACCAAAGAGTCGTACGCCGATTTTGTCGTCGCCGAAAGCCCCTACTCTGCCAGCAAGATTTCAGGCGAAGCATTTATCTATTCGTACTCTCAATGTTATGGGTTGCCCTACATCGTTTACCGCTTCAGCAATGTCTATGGCCGCTTTGACAACGACCTTGAACGCATGGAGCGCGTCACGCCGCTCTTCATTGACCGCATCACCAAGGAAGAACCAATTGTCATCTTTGGAAAAGAGAAAGTCCTAGACTTTACCTATGTCGATGATTGCGTCCAGGGCATCATGTTAGGCATCGATAAATTGCATAGCGGTGAAGTCAAAAACCAGACGTTTAATTTAGCCTATGGCGAAGGTAACAGCCTGGTCACATTAGCTGAATTAATCGCCAAAGAAGTTGGCAAGGAACCCAAAATCACTTACAAGCCTTCACAATCAGGCGAAGTCACACGCTACATCGCCGATATATCTCATGCAAAGGAGTTGCTTGGCTATTCTCCAAAAACCCCGTTCTCTGAAGGCATCCCCAAAACGATTCAATGGGCGCGTGATTTCAAGCCTCCATCATCATAGCAAGAAAACGATGAACACCACTGAGTTCAGGCCGCCATCAAAAATTAGCCAATGTATATCGTAGTTTCAAACACTGTAAGCCATTTTAGGATCAAATAGTACTGAACCTTAATACCAAAAACGGCTTAAATGAATTAAACCAATCTATTGTATTGAATTTTAGTTCATTTTCTGAGACACTTACGATGATTTCTTGTTCACATAATTTGCTTCGTTGTGTTGAGTAGAGCCTATGAGTGAAGGAACAATTTTAATCGTCGACGACGAACAGATGATTCGTGAACTGCTCGTCGATATACTAAACGCAGCCGGAAACTACAGGCTTCTGACCGCAGCCAACGGCGAAGAAGCGCTTACCATTTTTACCAATCAAGCAGTCGATTTAGTCCTGACTGACTTGCGAATGCCCGGCGTTACGGGGTTAGAATTATTAGCCGAACTTCGCCATATTAAAGATGATGTACCTGTTATCATTTTGACGGGGTATGGACGGCGGGAAGACGTGATCGAAGCCCTGCGGCTTGGCGCATCGAATTTCTTGATGAAACCCCAAGAAATTAAGCTTGTCCACAAAGTGGCGTCAAAAGTTCTGAGAGTCAGGATTAAGGAGCGTCTCGAACAACAAATTTTTGAATACTTCCGATCAGAAAAACAGACCTATCAAATTTCAAACATATTGAAGTTCACGTTCCCATTGATTGACCTCATCACTGATAAATTGATTCGGGTGGGGATATGCGGCGCGCATGATTTAACCAACATACGGCTTGCGTTAGACGAAGCCCTGATCAACGCCATCATTCATGGCAATTTAGAGATTCCATCAACGATGAAGGGCGCCAGTTTGAGCGAAATCACCAAATTCAACCAACTGGTGAAAGAACGCTCATTGTCTGAACCCTACTCATCAAGATGCGTACATGTCGAGACGGAACTGACCCAGGACAGCGTTCAATACATCATTGAAGACCAAGGCAATGGCTTTGATTGGAGCCAGATGCCCAAATCATTTGAAGATCATGAAATTCTCGCCAATCACGGTCGCGGTTTGTTATTAATTCAAGCCTTTATGGACGACGTAACATTTAATGAAAAAGGCAATTGTATCACTTTGTTAAAGAAGCGTGCGCCCGTCAATTCTGGGCTCGCCGTCTCATCTTGATCAATCATTCATTTTAGGACAAAATTGTCATCTGAATTTTGCGCGAGTAAACGTTACCCAAATTGGGCGACCCTCGTTGCAATAGCAGTGCTGGAGTTCCAGCGCTTTATCGAACCCCTTTATTTCAGGCCAGTTACGCTTGGCAAACGCACTTGATAAAGGCAGATAATGCTCTGCCGCTATTGAGTTGCGTGAAAATCTTTTGAGACGTGATGAGGACGATAATGATTACAGTCGAAAACCTTCGAAAAACCTTCAATCGCTTCACCGCTGTCGATGATGTGTCGTTTCGCGTCGCTGAAGGCGAAATTCTGGGCTTTCTTGGCCCAAACGGCGCAGGCAAAACCACCACCATGCGAATCATCACCGGCTACACCCCGCCAACCGATGGAACCGCAGTGGTTGATGGCCATAATGTGAAAGACGATCCCCTCGCCGTTCGCCAGGTCATCGGGTACCTTCCTGAGAACACGCCGTTGTATCTTGACATGGACGTTGTCAGTTTTCTTCGTTTCGCCGCGAAGATCAAAGGCATCCCTTCAAGCGAACGAGACGCCTCCATTCGTGAAGCGCTCGAAGAAACCGGCACCGCTGATGTCGCCAACCGGACCATTGGCAAATTATCAAAAGGCTATCGTCAACGCGTCGGCCTGGCCCAGGCGTTGATCGGCAACCCGAAAGTCTTGATCTTAGACGAACCCACAGTCGGGTTAGACCCAAACCAAATTCGTGAAATTCGCGAACTCATTCGCAGCATGGCAGGCAAGCGAACCGTGATTCTTTCTACCCACATTCTTCCCGAAGTCAGCATGGTCTGCGACCGCGTAGTCATCATTAACAGAGGCCACATCGTCGCGGCGGACGCGGTCAGCGAACTCTCATCACGCGTCACTCAAACCAAACGAATCCGCATGACCATCGATGGCCCGGCCGGAGAGATCAATACTGTGTTATCTGACGTAAAAGGCATTCAAAACATCGAAACGGTTGAATTGCCCGGCGGCGGTTCGCAATGCCAGGTCAATATTCAGTCGGCGCCAGACGCTGATATACGCCCCGAGCTGTCAAGCCGCGTAATAGGCAAAGGCTGGCAGTTGTATGAAATCCGCTCTATGGACCCGACCTTGGAAGAAATTTTCGTTGAAATTGTCGCAGGCGATAAAGGAGACGTGCAATGAAAAATATCGCAGCCGTCTACACTCGTGAGTTGCGCGCATTCTTTTTTTCACCGTTGGCGTATGTGTTGTATGTGTTATTTATCGGCATCTGCAGCGTGTTCTTCTTGATGTACTTCAACGCCTACCTAGGCGCCAGCAACCAATACATGCAGTTGGCCAGTATGCAGCCTGGCATGATGCAACTGCCGAACTACACAGAGATCGTCCTGCTCGGCCTCACCAATGTGATGACGTTTGTGTTGTTGTTTATCATCCCCATGTTGACCATGCGGTTGTTCGCCGAAGAAAAAAAGATGGGCACGCTCGAACTCATCATGACCTACCCCATCAAAGACTCTGAATTGTTGATCGGTAAATACCTGGCCGTCCTAACGGTATTTTTCGGCATGTTGGCGTTGACCCTGTTCTATCCCATCATTTCCTATTTGGTTGTCGATGTTTGGGCCGGGTTGCCGCAGACGTTTTTCCCAACCATCTTGGCTTCGTACTTAGGCGTCTTTTTAGTCGGGGCGGCGTTTTTAGCGTTTGGCATGTTCGCTTCATCGCTGACTGAGAACCAGATTGTCGCGGGCCTGATCTCGTTCGCCGTCTTGTTGGTGATGTGGATGATCGGCTTTGTTGACGAGATCCAACCAGGAATCATCGGCCAGATTTGTAATGAGATTTCTGTATTCTCACACTTCGAAGAATTCGCCAAGGGCGTAATCGACACGCGCCACACAGTCTACTACATTCTGTTTTCAGTATTCTTTCTGTTCTTCACATTGCGTGTGTTAGATTCCAACCGCTGGAGAGGATAAACCGATGCAATCAAAAAATACCCTACTCGCATATATCGGGCTGGCGTTTGTATTCGTCGGCTTCATTCTATGGGGCGTCCGCATGCAGTTCGACGCCTACCCGGGCGTCGCGATGGGCGTCGGCGGCTTGCTCATTCTGGTCTACATCGCCCAGAACACAACGTTTCTTATTACCCAACTGACCGGCCGAAAAGCGGCGGAAGGCGCCAACCTGGCGGTGTCGGTCGTTGTCATGTTGGGCATCGCCGTCTTCATCTACCTTCTCGCCAAACAACACAACGTCAAGTTTGACTATACTGAAGCGAAAAAATTCACCTTGGCTTCACAAACGGTCCAGGTCGTCAAAACCCTGAATGAAGACATTACCATTCAATTTCTCGCTAGTTCTGACTCGCCGTCTCCTGGTGAAAAAGCCCGTGTAAAAGACCTGTTGGCCCTCTACACCGATCTAACCGGCAAGATCACGTTTGAAATCGTTGACCCTCAAAGCCAGCCAGAGAAAATTCGCGGCCTTAATCCAGACCGGTATGGGCCTGTGTATATCCGCCTGGGCGATCAGCATGAAAAAGTCGACCCGGTCAACGAAGAAAACCTGACCAACGCCTTGATGAAGATCACCAAAGGCGCCAGCCGCCTGGTCTATTTCACCACCGGCCACGGCGAACCATCGATTGAAGACCGTGAAACCCGAGATGGCTTGTACGGCATGAGGTCTCAGTTAGAAGACCAAGGCTTTGAAGTCAAAGAAATCGCCTTGTATGAACAAGACGATGTTCCCGACGATTGCGCCGCGCTGATTGTCGCTGGCCCCCAGCGCCCATTTTTGGTGAATGAATTAGAAGCCATTACCCGCTTTCTCGACAAAGGCGGAGACGGTATGTTTTTGATCGATCCAGAAACAAACAGCGGCCTCGAAGCGATTATTCGCGACACCCTCGGCGTCGTTTTGGGCAATGACTATATTGTCGAAAACAACGCCCTGATGCGTGCATTCGGCGCTTCGCCCATCCACCCGACCATGTCAAAAATCGAAGAACACCCCATCATGGACGCCTACAAAGGCAAGGCGCAGGCGTTCGCGTTTCCTAAAGCGCGCAGCATTACTTTATCTGGCGAAGCCCCCGAAGACCTCGACATCACTGAACTCATCAAAACCAGCGATACCAGCTGGGCCGAAACCAATATCGACGTGTTGTTTGACCCCGAACAAGGCACGGCGGGGTATGACGACGGCGAAGACATCATGGGGCCGATTACGCTCGCCGCCGCCGCGTCGAAACCCATCGAAATCGAAGACGACGACGACGAAGCCTCAAGCCTGGATGAAACTGAAACCAGCGAGAACGTCGAACTATTAGACAATGCGCCCCAAATGAGGGCCGTCGTTTTCGGCGATTCTGATTTTATCCGAAACACAAGTTATCTCAGCAGCGCCGACTTGTTAATCAATTCAATCAATTGGATGATTCAACAAGAAGATATGATCTCAATCCGCGCCAAAGACGACACCGGCCAGCCCATTCTCTTGTCGCCCATGCAGGCCAATGTGATCTTTTACTTGACCATGATTGTCTTCCCGTTGTTGGTCGCGCTGTTTGGCCTGGCGATGGTAGTTTGGAAACGCGTGAGTGGATAATTTGAAGCGAGGAAAGCCATGAAAAAGAATAAGCTGATCCAAACGCTGGTTCTCAGTGCGGTTCTCGTGGTGATTGCGACCGTCTATTTTTTAGACGACCAATCCATCAAAAAACAAGCGGAACTCGAAGAGAAAGAAAAAGAGCTCTTCACCCTTGAAGAAGACCAAGTTGATGCCATCCGCGTGGTGAACGCCAACGGAGAATTCAGCGCAAAACGCGACGGTGAATTGTGGATGATGACCCATCCGTTTTCCGCCCCCGGCGACAAAACCCTATGGGACAATCTCGCCAGCAACTTTACCGCCAGTAAGCGCCAGCAGCTTATCGCCGAAGAGGTCCAGGACCTCTCGCCGTTTGGGCTAGACGCGCCGTCGATTCAAGTGACTCTTTCAGATGAAGCAGGCGAGAATACTACCACGATGTCGATTGGCGACGAGGCGCCGCTGCAAAGCCGCTATTACGCGCTCATCAAGGGCAGCAGCGATGTGATCACTGTCGGCAGCAGTCTTCAATCGACCGCCAATAAGACCCTGTTTGAGTTGAGAGACAAAACCGTGGTTGCCTTTGAGACGGATGACGTGCAGCGCATCGACGTTCAATGCGCTGCTATCGCCTACACCGTCGAGCGCAAAGGCGAAGACGGTTGGATCGTCACTGAACCTGTCGAAGGGCTTGCGGACGAGTCAAAATTGCGGTCGTTTTTAAATACCATCAAAGGGTCTGAGATCAAGCAGTTCATTGATGAAGAGCCTGAACTGTTGGCGTCATACGGCCTCGCCGAACCAGCCACCAAGGTCGTGTTTTGGACGGGCGAACCAGGCAACGAAGCGAGTTGGGCTTCACGCGCCTTGTTGGTCGGCGCCACCAGCCTGTCAGAAAACGTCTACGCCATGCGCGATGGCGACAAGAACGTATTCGCCATTTCACCCAACGAGTTTAACGACATGCCCCTCACTTGGGACGACCTGCGCAAAACCAAAATCTCGAACATGCGATCATGGGGCGTCAAGCGCTTCTCAATCGTATCCGCTGGCGATGTCATTTTTGAAGCCAGCAACGAAGCCAGTGACTGGATTGTTCAACAACCCCAACAGGGCAAAGCCGATTATTCCGCTGTGTCAGATATCGTGCGCAGCATTGTCGAACTCGAAGCCACTGACTTTGTTGAAGGCGCCACCAGCGAATATGGACTCGACAGCCCCGACCTGGTGATTTCGTTGTTTGGGGAAGACGAAAATGAAACCATCGAACTCGCCAAACTCGACAGCGAAAGCGAAACCACTACTCAAACGATGTATTATGGCGCGCGCCAGGACCCGCTTGAGATTTATTCGATCTCGAATGGGGCGATTCGATTGTTACTAGACAAAATTGAACAGGTTGAAGTCACACAACCCGAAAGTGAAGACGAGACGGAACCGAGTAGCGAAGACTAACGAAATGTATATAGACGCCATTGTGAACGGGGCCAATTGGCCCCGTTTTTCGTTACAAAAAAAATAAAAATAGCCGCAAATGATTTGTGTATCTATAAACGACAAACGTATTCAGGCAAGGGTGAAATCTGAGAGCGCCTGTGCAAATAGGCGGAGCCGCACTGAAGCGATCCGAGTTATACCCTTGCCTGAGTGTATACTATTAACGGCAGTTTGACATCTATCTATTTCAGTTCCCAATCTTGTATGGATGCCGGCTCAAGCGCTGCTGAACCGGCGTTCTTACCATCAGAACCAAGGCCAATCGCCGGTGAGCCGGGTTGCAGGTTAAAGTCCAAATCGGCGGCTAGTGTATCCCCAGCGGCATTCACAAACACCGGGTCCGCATTGACGGAATTTTCTATCGTTACCGCTCCACCTTCATCGATTTGAACATCACCGTTTGCGCCCAGGTCCCACAGGACGGAATGTTGAACGGCGACCACGCCAGCGCCGATGTCGAGGTCATCGTTTTCCGTACCATCGGTCGCGAGAAAAATCGAATTTGTGATGGTAATTACCGGGCCGACGTTGGGCGCGGCGGCAGGATCATTGATCTGGGTCTGCACCAGGTTTGGATGCGCAAAAAAGTCACAATGATCAAGATTGATATAGGTCGTGTCGCGAACATCGACCGCGTCGTTGAATGACTCAAACGGGTAGTCAGCCGTCAGCGCAAACACGCAATTCTTCACGATCATGGGCGTTTCCGCTGTGCCTACCGTACGGCCGCCGGTTGATTTCAGCGCCGTGCTGCAATTGATAAACCAGACGTTTTCGAAGGTGACTTGTTGATTTGACGGCGAGCCGATGTTGCCTGTTCGCAAATCAGTCGCCCGGTCTCTGACATTCATGATGGTCAGGTTACGAAACACAACGCCGCCGCGCACGCTCAACGCCCGCCCGTCAGAACTGGCGTCTTCTGAAAAGGCCAGAAAATCTAACACGGTGGCGTCAGGGCCAAGGCCGCTGCCGGAGCCTTCAAACACTAGGTTGGTATTGGCGTTAAAGCGCAGCTGCTGAGGCATGCCATACACGCCGGGCGCGAGTCGAAACGTCGTATTTTGCGAGCTGCTGACTAGGTCGCGTAGGATGCCAGCGTCTTCAGGCACAACGTCTTCGATGGCTTGGGAAAGCACGAAAACTGGAGCAAGGCAAACCAAGACTAAAAGTGTAATTACGTTTTTCATTTTTCTCTCCCTAAATTATTGTTTCTATTTTAGCGTATCGTGTTTATGGAAGAATGAAAACAGGAAATGTGTTTATAACTTTGCGCCGCAAAACTTACAATGCGTCGCGTCATGATCATGGTCATGGCCTTCCGCGCTGCAGTGAATACACGTTTGGGTCGATACCTTGGGGCTGACCGATGTGAGTTCGGCGGTGACGATGCCGGTGGGCACGGCGATCATTCCATAGCCCAAAATCATGACAACACCCGTTAACACCGTGTACATAAAGATCATGATCTTACGCCGGCTGGCGCGCAACGCCTTGATTAACTGTTCCGCTTCGCTGATGTATTTCGCCAGTTTAAGCACACGGAAGATTCGTAAGACGCGCAGCACTCGAACAGCCATCATAAAGCGCAATCAGTATCGAAGGCAAGCGACATGGACTTATACGCCCTATTTCAACAACCAATTCAAGATAGACTGGTCATCTAATAGTGATAAATACGTTCTAAAATTTCTTACGCTCTTTTACTGTCGGCAGGTCGCGATTACAATCAATCGTTACTAAATCAGTAAACTTTAAGGTCGAGTCAAATCATGCAACTACAAACCGTCCAAAAACCGGTTCGTTATATTGGCAATGAATGGAACGCGGTCACATCCAAACCCGAAGCAAAACTTCGCTTTGCGTTTAGTTATCCTGATGTCTATGAAGTCGGCATGTCATTTTTAGGCTTACAGATTCTCTATGGTCTGATGAATGAAAACTCAGATTTCTGGTGTGAGCGCGTGTTCGCACCCTGGCCTGACTTAGAAAAACAGATTCGTGATGAAGGCTCTGTCTTAGGCACTGTTGAAAGCGGGACAGCGCTCAACGAGATGGACATCATCGGTTTTTCGCTTCAACACGAAATGCTCTATACCAATGTGTTGACCATGCTCGACCTGGGCGGCATTGCCATCATGGCGAAAGACCGTGACGAAGACGCCCCGCTGATCATTGCGGGCGGGCCGTGTGCATATAATCCGATGCCAATGGTTGATTTCATTGATTGTTTTGTGGTCGGCGAGGGCGAAGACGTCATTCTCGAATTGTCACAACGCTATCTTGAACTCAAAGACTCAGGCGCTTCGCGCAAAGAAGTTATTCGTGAGTTCGGGCGCATTGAAGGCGTATTCGTCCCTTGGTTGTATGAGCATGAGACCAACCGCTATGGCGAGACCTTTCCGTCAAAGCCCAAGTTTGATGACGTACCAAAGGTTGTGCATAAGCGTGTAGTCAACGATTTTGAGACATCATATTACCCGACTAAACAGATTGTTCCTAACACCCAGGTCGTTCACCACAGGCTCGCGCTCGAAGTCATGCGCGGCTGCCCGGGCGGCTGCCGCTTTTGCCAGGCGGGGTACACCGACCGCCCTGTTCGCGAACGCTCGCCCGAACGTTTGATGAAAGACGCCGAAGAAGGCCTTCGCGACACAGGCCTCAATGAAGTCGGGCTGATGTCGCTTTCAACCGCCGATTACACCCAGCTGCCGAAATTGTGCAGCGGCATGATTCAAGAGTATTATCCACAGCGCGTTTCGTTATCGCTGCCGTCATTGCGAATCGACGCCTTCCCCGCCCGTGTGACCCAAGAGATCGGCAAGGTAAGAAACTCTGGCCTTACCTTTGCCCCTGAAGCAGGGACGGAGCGCCTGCGCTGGGCGATTAACAAACTGATTTACGACGCTGAGATTTACGCCAAAGTGCGCGAATCGGTCGCGGTCAATCAAGATACGGTCAAGTTTTATTTCATGGTGGGGCTGCCGACCGAGACCGATGACGACCTACAGGGCATCGTCGATATGGTGCTCAACATCAAAGACATCCTACGCGAGAAAGGCAACAAGCGGGCGACGGTTCATGTCGGGCTGTCGCCGTTTGTGCCTAAGCCACATACCGCCTATCAATGGTTTGGCCAGGTTACCAATGAAGAAATCAAACGCCGGGTGAGGTATGTCACTTCGCGGCTCAAACAGCGCGGCATCAAAACCAACTGGCACGATCCTGACAAAAGCCTGGTCGAAGGCGCTCTGGCGCGCGGAGACGCAACAGTCGGCGAAGCGATCAAGTATGTCTATGACAAAGGCGCGCGCTTTGACGAATGGGGCGAACACTTTCGCGCTGACCTCTGGCATGAGGCCTTCGAAGCCATTGGCCGCCCGATTCAAGAGTACGCCTCGCGGGAGTTTGAAAAAGACGACTTGCTTCCCTGGGGCGCGGTCTCAATTCGCGTTAGCACCCGCTATCTATGGCGCGAGTGGGAGAAGACATTCAGAGAAAAAGAAAGCCGCCATTGCGGCAACGAAATGTGCCGGGTGTGTAAGGTCTGCGACGGCGAGGATGTGATCACGGTGCATGCGCCTGATTCAAACTTCATGCCGTCGTCCAAATACAACATGGAGCACGACCTCGCCGCCGAAATCAGCACCACCAAAGAAGAAGCGGCCCCCGAAAGCGTCGACCGCTTTCGGTATCGGCTGCGGTTTCAAAAGACCGGGCCGATTCGCTTCGCCGGTCATCGCGACCTGATCCTGCTGTTTGATTCGGTCTTGCGCCGGGCTGGAATCCAACTGGCGTTTAGCGAGGGCTTCAGTCCTCATCCAAAGATTACGTTTGCTTCGGCGCTGTCGGTCGGCGTCGAAAGTTTGGGCGAGTATGTTGAGATTATCACGACCCATCCGTATGACGCTGGCGATCTGGCGCGCCATTTGACGGAATTCTGCCCGAATGGAATCACCTTTGACCGTTCAACTGAGATTCAAGTGAAAGCCCCAAAAATTACAGCCAACACCAAGGCGTTTGCATTTGAACTTTCTTGTACAGGGGCGGCTCAAGAGCAACTATCGCCGATTGAGGAAGCATTAAAACATTCAGAATGGCTCGAAACGTTGAACCTGGTCGATGCTGAGATCATTTCAACTGATTCTGATGGGCCCAAATTCATGTACCGGACAAAAGTCATCAACGGTGGACAATTTACCAAACCAGACGCATTCATTTCTGCGTTGTCCGAAGCCTCAGGGTTAGATATACAACTTTATCATGTCACCCGCACCGAAATGTACGCCTTGACGGAAACAGGCGAATATGTACCGTTGATTGAACCAACACAACGTTGAACTCATACCGAAAGTTTTCATGCAACGGCAAATCATTGTTAGCGCAGACGATTATGAAGTGCGTATCGCTGTGCTGGAAAATTCAAAACTGGCGGAATACGCCGTAGAGCGGCGCGATGAACAACGCATCGTCGGCAATATCTACAAGGGCGTCGTCACCTCGATTATCCCCGGAATCGAAGCGGCGTTTATTGATATTGGCCTCGCCCGAAATGCCTTTCTCTATGTCAACGACCTTTATCCACAATTGGATGAATACGGCTATTTTTCTGAAGACGATTCGGGGGTAGATGAAGAAGAGTCATCATCTGAAACCAAACCCGAATTGCCGCCAGTCACCATTGGCGACCTGCTTCAAGAACATCAGGAGATTATGGTCCAGTTATATAAAGAACCAATCGGCGCGAAGGGCAGCCGGGTTACGACCAATATTTCGCTGCCGGGGCGCTATACCGTCTTGCTTCCCTGCACCAGCCATATAGGGGTTTCAAGACGAATTGAAGATGAAGAAAAGCGCGAAGAGCTGAAAGAGACCATCTCAAACCAGCTGCCTGAATCAATGGGCGGTATTGTGCGAACCGCCGGCCTTGAAGCCGGTGAAGAGGATTTCAAGAAAGACATTGATCACTTGCGCGATGAGTGGGAGCGAATTGACCGCAAAAGCCAATCGTCTGGCGCACCCTCATTGGTCCATCAGGCGCCGGGCATGGTCTACCTGCTCATTCTAGACCTCATCAGCGAGGGCATTGACGAGTTAATCGTCGACGACCCCGCGCTGTATAGCGAAGTGGTTGAGTATGTCAAAATGCGGGCGCCGACTACCGTCCACCGCATTACCTTTTATGACGACTCGACCCCGGTTTTTCGAACCTACGGCCTCGAAACAGACATCAGTAATTTACGCAGCCGTAAAGTCTGGCTCAAATGCGGCGGCTATATCGTGATTGATGAAACCGAAGCCATGACCGTCATTGATGTAAATACAGGCCGCTACTTAGGCAAGCACAACCTCGAAGAGACTGTCTACAAAACCAACATCGACGCCGCCAGCGAGATCGTGCGCCAACTGAGGCTGCGCGACATCGGCGGTATCATCATCATTGATTTTATCGACATGAAAGAGAAAGAACATCAAGACCATCTGATGGCCCATCTAGAAGAACACCTGGTGCACGACCGCTCACGCACCCATCTCTACCCGCTAACTGACTTGGGCCTGCTTCAAATGACGCGCAAGCGGGTGAGAAAAAGCCTCAATAAATCCCTGACCCAACCGTGCCCCTACTGCAAACGCGAAGGCTTCATTCTTTCTACCGACACCATGATCGTCAATATCTTCCGCACTTTTGAAGAAATCTGTAAAGAAGAAGACGCTAAAAGCGTCACCCTGCGCGTTCACCCCCGCATCGCCAAAAAAATTTTTGAAGGCAAAGCCGACCAACTGGCTTCGTTAGAGCAACACTACGGCGCCGAGCTCAAGATTCTGCCTGGCGAAGACCTTCACTTCGAACAAATCGTTGAGGAGATTTCATGAAGCGGTCGCCTGAAACCATGGCGTCGCTGTTGACCGAACAACGCAACCCCCATTCGGAAAACATCGACACAATGTCAACCCGAGAGATTCTTGAAGTCATTCATCAAGAAGACAAGATCGCGGTTCAAGCGGTAGAACAGGCGCTGCCGCAAATCGAAAAAGCCGTAGAACATGTCGTAAACGCGTTTCAAGCCAATGGGCGCCTGTTTTATTTCGGCGCGGGAACCAGCGGACGGCTGGGCGTGTTAGACGCCTCTGAATGCCCGCCGACATTCGGTGTTGGTCCGGAGATGGTCCAGGGCGTGATCGCCGGCGGCTGGGACGCCCTGCGCAAAGCGGTTGAACGGGCGGAAGATTTCCCAGACGAAGGCGCCAAAGCAGTCGCGGAACACAACATTGGCGGCAATGACGTCGCGATCGGCATCGCCGCGTCTGGGTTGACCCCGTTCGTTCACGGGGCGTTGGCTGAAGCCAAAAAGCGGGGCGCCAAGACGGCGTTTATCACCTGCCACTCAAACCCTGACCACATGCCGGATGTCGATGTAGTGGTTCAGATCATCGTTGGCCCTGAAGTGGTCACAGGCTCCACCCGCATGAAGGCCGGGACCGTCACCAAACTGGCGCTAAATATGATAACCACGACGGCGATGATTCGAATTGGTAAGGTATTTCACAACCTGATGGTCGACCTCAAAGCGACCAATTTCAAGTTAGAAGACCGCTCAAGGCGAATCATAACCATGCTGACAGGTTTGTCATACGACGAAGCGATCACGCTGATCCAAAAGGCCAATGGCCAGCTGAAAACGGCTCTGGTGATGCACTATCTGGATGTTGACCGCGAGACGGCAGAAGCGCATATCAACCACCACAATGGCCGCATTCAAGACGTGATCCCGCGAACTGACTGACAAAACAGGATCCCTTATCTCGAATTTGCATTCATTCACACCGCGTAAGTTTTGCAAATTTGGGTTATTGCTAAATATGTTGCTCGTGGTATAATTCAAAAAACTCTATGCGCTTATTTGATAATGGACAAAGTTAGGTTATATAAAGAAATCGCACAGATGAAACAGCGCCTGTTCGCTGTCACTGCCTGTATTGGCTTGATTCTTGTAATTTTAGGCACGGTGATTGGCAATGGGATGGATTTTAACATCCTATTGAGAAACGCGATTTTAGGCTTGTTAGGGTTTGGACTACTAGGCTATTTATGGGGCATCTATTATGAACATATTGCCGAACCAGCGCTAGTTGAGTCACACCGAGAAGAAGCCAAACAGCGAATGGAAGATCTCAAAGGCGACCCGAATAAACGGTTCATTCTCGATATGAGCGTTGACGAAGTTCAGCCCAACATGATCTCGATTTCGGCGGTTCACAACAACGACGGTGCTCTATTGGTGCGTGAAGGCGCTAAACTAACTGAACGAATGATTCAAAACCTACGCGACAATGGTATCTCATCCATCAAAGTTGAAGGTCAACATCGCCAGGTCGCTAATGATGAATTTTAGTGAAATCGTTGTACACTCATATACACTGAATTGAACGCTGAGTCAGGATGTTTCGCCGATGCGCTATTACGATGTCGTTCGCGAGAAGATTTCTTCAGAAGAAGAAAGCCGCTTGTGGGTCGAATATACCAAAAACAACGACTTTGATGCGCGTGAAAAACTCGCTGAGAAATACATTCACTTGGTCAAATACGTCATCAACCGAATGTTAAGCGTCTCGCATATCGAAAGCGAAGTGCTTGATTACGATGACTTATATTCCTGCGGAGTGATGGGGCTATTATCGGCCATCGACAATTTTGACCCCCTTCGTGAAGTCAAATTTGTAACCTACGCCATCCCCCGAATCAAAGGCTCCATTATTGACGAGCTGCGCTCAGTTGATTGGATTCCCCGGTCGTTGCGCCAACAGGTCAACAAACTGCAAAGCGCGTTCGCCGAGATGGAGAAAGAACTGCAACGGCCCGCCAGCGAAACCGAGCTGGCAGAGAAACTCGAAGTTGAAGTCCATGAATTAAACAAACTGCTTCATCACGCCAGCCGCGCCGCTTTATTGTCGCTTGATGAAGTCTTACGAATCTCTGACGACGGCACCGCGACGCGCGCTGAAGTAACGCCGTCGCCTAAAATCAACGACCCGCGCGACCAGATTCAAAAAGAAGAGATCATCGAACTGCTGACCCAAGCCATCGAAAACCTGCCCGAAAAAGAGCGTCTTGTCGTCGTTATGTACTATAATGATGAGTTAACATTACGCGAAATTGGCGAAGTTCTCGGCGTGACCGAATCGCGCGTCTGCCAGTTACACACCAAGGCCATGCTGAGGCTTCGCGGCAAATTAAGCGCCTGGCAACAGGATATGGCAGTCTAATCCCTAGTCGAGAATTCTGTCGGAGTCGGCGCGATGAGGCTGGTTGACCTACAAAACCAAATGGCGAACATCCTGTTGAACCAACAGTTTGGCCAAGCGTCAGCCCAGGCCAACCAAGGGCCAATCAGTCCGTCCGCCGTTAACCAAGCATTCCAGGAAGAAGTGCGCGAAGAACAAGAGACCGTACAAGAAGGCGAAGAAACCGACGAAAAAGACGCCATTCGCGAAGATGACGAAAACCGATCCTCTCGCCGCGAACAACGCATGAAACGACGCGCAACGCCCGAAGAAGAAAAAGAAGAGGCCCAAAAACAGCGCGTGAAAGACGGAATTCACGGAAACTATCTTGACGTTCAGGGGTAGGCCGTTAAGATTACTCCATACCGTATTTATTGAATGTGTGTTTGAGGGACAAGCATGACGTTGATTGAGGGAGTTCTTCTCCTGCTGACTCTTGGTCTGTTTTTATGGATGTATCAGCTCAAGCGGCAGATGCGTGAATTGTTGCGTGAGAAAGAAAGCCAGCCTGAAATCCCCAAGACGCTCACCGCCCGCGACATTGAAATCCTTCAAAACACACTGGCCGATTTGGTTTCGAATATCGAGTATTACACCGAGTCTCAACTGCAAAAAATTAACCTTCAAAGCGAGGCGGTTCGAACCATTAGCCGCCGGGTTACAGAGCGGCTAGAAACCGCCCAGGCTTCACTCAACCAGACCATCGCCGAGAAACAAGAGGCGCTGGTTTCAAACCAAGTGACCGAAATGCCTCAACCCGCGGCAACCGCTCGCGTCACTCCCCTGCCGACTCGCGGTCTCGGCGGTAATCACCGCGACAAAGACCGCATCATCGAACTCCACCGCCAAGGCTGGCCCGCCGATCAGATCGCCAAAGAGTTACGCCTGAACAAAGGCGAAGTACAATTGATTGTAAACTTGGCATAAACTCACCCGGCTAGTTCAATTCTGATCAATCCTTATAATGCTCGTATTCATATTTGTTGAAGAAAATTATGTCCAACTCAATTGAACACATAGAAGAAAAAGTCAAAAACGGCGAACGTATCACCGACGACGAAGCGCTGGTTCTCTATCACACGCCAAACATCCACGCCCTGGGGCGAATGGCTGAGATTGTTCGCCAACGATGGAATGGCAACAAAGCCTATTACATCGTCAATCGACACATCAATTACAGCAATGTTTGTGTAGACGACTGCAAGTTTTGCGCCTTCGCGCGCAAGCCGGGCGAAGACCAAGGCTTCGAATATTCCATTGATGAAATGATACGGCGCGCTGACGAAGGCGTCGAGCAGGGCGCGATAGAGTTTCATATTGTTGGCGGCCTTCATCCTGATTTACCGTATTCGTATTACCTCGACATGCTGCGCGCGCTGAAAGAGCGCCACCCTCATGTTCATTTGAAATGCTTCACCGCCGTCGAGATCTCTCACTTCGCCCGTATGAGCGACAAACCAATCAAAGAGGTATTAAACGACCTGGTTGACGCAGGGCTGGGTTCCCTGCCCGGCGGCGGCGCCGAGATGTTCTCTGAGCGCGTCCGCGACAAAATGTGTCCAGGAAAATTGTACGTCGATGAGTGGCTCGAAGTTCACCGCACGGCGCACGGCATGGGGTTAAACAGCAACGCGACGATGTTATACGGCCACGTCGAACAGCCGGAAGAAATCATTGACCACTTATCTCACTTGCGGCCCCTTCAAGACGAGACCAAGGGGTTTATGACGTTCATCCCACTTCATTTTCAACCCCAAAACACCCGTTTGACCGGCGTGTTGGGCACAGGCATGAAAGACCTGCGGGTTCACGCGGTTTCTCGAATTTATCTAGATAACTTCCCGCATATTAAATCCTATTGGACAATGCTTGGTGTGAAGGCTGCCCAGGTTATGCTTCGCTTTGGCGCTGACGATTTCGACGGAACGGTCATCGACGAAAAGATCGTCCACATGGCGGGGTCTGCCTCGCCTAAAATGTTGACGGTCTCGACGATTCGTCGGTTGATCGAAGAAGCCGGGCGCGAACCCGTCGAACGCGATACTCTGTTTGCCCCTGTGGAGCGAACCACTCCCTTGCCTGCCGTAGTGGCGTAAGATGATGCATCCATGACAACGATCTCCAGCGAATGGAAAAACATCGATGTAATTCTCTTTGACATGGACGGCGTCATCACCAGCGAAGAAGCCTACTGGGACGCCGCTGGCCTTACCATACGCGAGTTGCTCGAAAGCCCCGGCTATCTTGGGTTAAACCCCACCCTGTACACCCCAGTCGTCGACCTGTTCTATCAAAGGCTAAGCAAGTCGTCTCGTGTGGAATGGCGAAAATACCTGCCCGAAAAATTAATTGGCGCCTGCAAGTCGCGCGGCATCAACAACAATTGGGACCTGGCGTATCTCGTTGTTGGTTTGTACCTCGCGCCAATTTTTTCACCAGTATTTAATTACTTGACGGCAACAAATAGCGACCCAACCTATTTAAAATCACTGCCAGATGATTCAGATATTCTTAAAGAACTAAACCGCGTTGATGAAACGTCATTAAAAGACAATCTGTCTCCCATTTGGGGCCGTCTCAGCCAATGCAGTAAGAATGACAGACCGGCAGAAATTCTACGCAGCCAAGACATGCACCTTTGGGGCGATTATTTTCGCGCCATTGGCCGCAATATTGTCCCCATTACCAAACCCGAAAAGTTACTTTTCGACGAAATTGGCAACGAAGCGCGTGGACTCGAACTCATTGACGCAGTCAACACTCTGGTCATCGGCGACAACCAAGACCGCGGCGCGTGGTTTGACCGCTCAGCGCCTTTGTGGAATGATTGCCGCTCATTGTTCCAAGGCTGGTACTTAGGTGAAGCCCTATACGAAGAAACCTACCGGGAACCACTGCCCTACCGCCCTAAGCCAGGGCTGATTCATAAAGAAGAACCCTTATTAGGGCGAGAAGCCACCCACAATTGTTTAACTCGACTAAAAGACGCAGGATTCACTCTGGGCGTCGCGACAGGCCGGCCTCGTAATGAAATCCTCACTCCATTAGACCGCTGGGGCATGCTTGCGTATTTTGGTGTAGACCGAATCGCCACCCACGACGAAGCCGAAAAGGCCGAGGCCGAACTCAAATCTCTTGGCCTCAACCACCAACTGAGCAAACCTCATCCTTATATCTTTTTACGCGCCCGCTATCCAGAAAAATCTCCTCTACAAATCGTTGAGATGGCTGAAAACCCTCCCGAAGAACTCAGAAATACACTGATCGTTGGCGACGCCCAAGCCGACATTTGGGCTGCCCAAAAAATCAAGTCACCCTGCGTTGCGGTTTTAACCGGGGCGTCAGGAAAGGCCAATCCACAAGCACTCAGAGAGTCAAACCCCGACGTAATCTGTGACAATCTTATCGAACTGACAGAACAATTGTTAGAAATCAAAAAATAATCACAAAGAAAACACTAGTGATTTAGTTTGATTTCACAGCCCCATTATAAACATATGCTTGTTTTGGAAATTAAACTTAACTAAAATTATTATGAAAACTTATATTCCATAATTCTTAAACTATGTTATAGTTAAATTGTTAACGTACTGGCACACTACAGAGGTGAAGACATCATGAGGATTTCAGCAAAAGGTGAATATGCCATACTGGCGATGTTAGATCTCGCCCAATCTTTCGACACCGAAGAAGTCAGAACCCTCGAACAAATTTCCACAGAACAATGCGTGCCTCACCCCTTTCTTGTTCAAATCTTACTTGAATTAAAGCGGTCTGGCCTAGTTGAAAGCCGGCGCGGCGCTGGCGGTGGATACCGTTTAGCCAAACACCCGCGTGATATCTGTTTAGGTGAAGTCATCACGCTAATAGACGGTCCGCTCCTTCCCTTTAAATGCAGTGACAATGGCTCCAGCAAAGAACAGGCGGCGTGCGCTCATAAAACCACAGGGTGCGCCCTACGCTCAGTCTGGAGCGATGTTCGCGACGCAATAGTGACAGTCATCGACGGCGTGTCGTTTGAAGAACTCGCCAAACGGCAAGAGAATATAAATTCGCCCATGTACTATATATAAATTTCGGTTCTTCCGATATTTGAGTACTTCCCTTGCTGGATGACCTGGGATTTGGTCAAAAAACGATTTTCGTCCTTTCAATAATAGACAATCCAACTCAGGCATGGGTGC
>CAZKYC010000027.1:0-48969 GCA_964556895.1 uncultured bacterium
CTATCTTCGTCCGAAGCCACACCGCCTCAAAACTAATTCATACCATCTCCTTATTACTTGACAGCTGCGGCCATGCCAGGTTTCTGCGCCTCGGCGCGGGCGGCCAACTCGTTGAGATAGCGGCGATATTCTTTGGGCATGACTTTGATAAATTTACGCAGCGTCGCGTCCCAGTCTTTGAGAATGGCTTCGGCGACGGTGCTGCCGGTATAGGCAAAATGCTTCGTAATCATTTCGTGCAACTCATTGACGTCGCTCTCATCTTCGACCGGCTCGAGGTCAACCATGGATGGGTTGCAACGGCCTTTGAAGCCGCCGTCGAGGTCATAGATGTAAGCGGCGCCGCCGCTCATGCCCGCCGCGAAGTTGCGACCGGTGGCGCCGAGAATGACGGTGCGGCCCCCGGTCATATATTCACAGCCGTGGTCGCCCACGCCTTCGACTACTGCGCGCGCGCCGCTGTTTCTGACACAGAAGCGCTCGCCCGCCACGCCCCTAAAGAAACACTCGCCGCTGGTGGCGCCGTAAAGCACAACGTTGCCGATGAGGATGTTGTCTTCAGGCGCGAAGGTTGACGTCTTGGGCGGATAGACGATGCAGCGCCCGCCCGACATGCCCTTACAGACATAATCGTTGGCGTCGCCTTCGATTTCGATGGTAACGCCGTTAGCGAGAAACGCGCCCAGGCTCTGACCCGCTGAGCCAGAAAATTTGATGTGAATGGTGTCATCCGGCAGCCCGGCGAGCGCGTGTTTTTTAGCGATCTCGTGGCTGAGCGTTGTCGCGACGGTGCGGTTGATGTTCACAATCGGCAGGTCAAGTTTGACCGGCGTCTTGTTTTCGATCGCGTCTTTACACAACTCGACCAATTTCTTATCAAGCGCCTTATCTAGGCCGTGGTCTTGAGTGGTGACATGGCGAACCGGATATTTTTCAGCCTCGGCGGGCTTGTGAAGAACGTTTTCTAATTTCAGCGACTTGGCTTTCCAGTGAGTCACGTCGGTGCGCGGTTTGAGATATTCGGTATGGCCGATCAGGTCGTCAACTGAACGTACGCCGATTGACGCCATGATCTCGCGAACTTCTTCAGCGACAAAGAAGAAGTAATTAACAACGTAATCTGGCTTGCCTTCAAACTTCTTGCGCAATTCTTCGTCCTGGGTGGCGATGCCGACCGGGCAGGTATTGAGGTGGCATTTTCGCATCATGATGCAACCCGAAGCGATGAGCGGCGCGGTCGAAAAGCCGCATTCTTCAGCGCCTAAGATAAACGCAACCGCCGCGTCGCGGCCCGTCTTCATCTGGCCGTCGGTCTGGACGATGATGCGTCCGCGCAGGTCGTTCTTGACCAGCACTTGCTGAGTCTCTGACAGCCCCAGTTCCCAGGGCAGCCCCGCGTGTTTGATCGATGAGACCGGCGATGCGCCTGTTCCGCCCGAGTCGCCGCTGATGAGAATGTGGTCTGACTTGCCTTTAGAAACCCCGGCGGCGATGGTGCCGACGCCGACTTCAGAAACCAACTTGACCGAGACGCGCGCGCTTGGATTTGAATTTTTTAAATCGTGAATCAACTGCGCCAGGTCTTCGATCGAGTAGATGTCGTGGTGAGGCGGCGGCGAAATCAGGGTCACGCCGGGCGTCGAGTGGCGCGTTTTGGCGATGACTTCGTTGACCTTGTGGCCGGGCAACTGGCCGCCCTCGCCAGGCTTGGCGCCTTGGGCCATCTTGATCTGAAGTTCGTCGGCGTTGGTCAGATATTCAATGGTCACGCCGAAACGGCCTGACGCGATTTGTTTGATCGAACTGCGCTTGCTGTCGCCGTTGGGCAAGGGTTTGAAGCGCTCGGGGTCTTCCCCGCCCTCGCCGGTGTTGCTGCGCCCGCCCAAGCGGTTCATGGCGATGGCCAGGTTTTCGTGGGCTTCTTTACTGATCGAACCAAACGACATCGCGCCGGTACAAAAGCGCTTGACGATCTCTTCGGCTGGCTCGACGTCTTCAATCGGGATCGGGCCATTGGAAGATTGAAACTCCATCAGGCCGCGGATGGTGTTATGGCGCTTGTTCTCGTTGTCTACCAGCGCCGAATATTCTTTAAACGTTTTGAGGTCTTTAATTTTGACGGAATGCTGCAACTTCGCAATCGTCTCGGGGCTCATGCGGTGGCGTTCGCCGCCGCGGCGCCATTGATAACTGCCGCCAATCATCAGATCGGGATTGCCGTCTGGCACGGGCGGGAAGGCGTACTCATGGCGCATCTGGGTTTCACGGGCGATCACGTCAAGACCGATGCCGCCGATACGCGAGGTGGTCCAGGTGAAATACTCATCAACGAGTTCCTGCCCCAGGCCGACGGCTTCTAAAATTTGCGCGCCTGTATAGCTCTGAAGCGTCGATACGCCCATCTTCGAAAAGACTTTGAGCAAGCCTTTATCAACAGCGTTAATGTAATTGCTAATGGCTTTGTCTTTGTCGATTTCAGGCTTGAGCGATTCGTCGTCCCACAGGGCGTGGACGGTTTCCATCGCCAGATAGGGGTTCACCGCTTGAGCGCCAAAGCCCGCCAACACGGCGAAATGATGAACTTCGCGCGGCTCGCCGGATTCGAGAACCAAACCAACGCGGGTGCGCGTCCCTTCGCGAATCAAATGGTGATTGACGCCGCCGCTGGCCAACAACGCGGGGATGGGCGCTTGAGTCTCATCCACGCCACGGTCAGACAGGATCAAGATGGTGTATCCGTCTTTTATGGCTTGTGAGGCCTCTTGTCGGACGCGGTCCATCGCCGCGTTGAGACCAGCCTCGCCTTCATTGACTGGATAGAGCGTTTTGATGGTCTTGGCGCGCAGACCCGTTTCATCCAAGGCGCGAAGTTTCTTAAGATCGTCGTTGGTGAGAATGGGCTGGTTCAAACGGACGCGGCGGCAATAGTCTGGTTTTTCTTCGAGAACGTTGCCTTCGCTTCCCAAAAACACGTCGAGCGACATGACTAACTCTTCGCGAATCGGGTCAATCGGCGGATTGGTAACCTGGGCGAACAATTGCTTGAAATAGTTATACAGCAGCTGGGGGCGGTCAGACAACACCGCCAGCGGGGTGTCGTTGCCCATCGAGCCGGTCGGTTCTTTGCCGTCGCAGGCCATCGGGCCGATCAAGAATTTCAAATCTTCATCGGTATAGCCAAACACCTGTTGGCGCTTAAAGCAAGACAATTTCTCTTCCGCCGCGTCATTGGTATTTTGGGGCGCTTTGAGATCGTCAAGCATCAAACGGTGCTTTTTCAACCACTCGCCGTAAGGCTTTTGAGACGCCAAATTGTGTTTGAGCTCGACGTCTTCGGTGATCTCGCCTTTTTCGGTGTCGATCAAGAACATACGCCCAGGTTGAAGGCGGCCTTTTTGTTTGATGTCAGCCGGATCAATGTGTAAGACGCCGGTTTCAGACGACATCACCACAAAGCCGTCTTTGGTGACAACGTATCGTGAGGGGCGCAGGCCGTTACGGTCTAACACGCCGCCCACTTTGACGCCGTCGGTGAATACGATCGACGCCGGGCCGTCCCACGGCTCCATCAGACAGGAGTGGTATTCATAAAAGTCGATCTTTTCCTGGGTCATGCTTTCGTGGCCGCTCCAGGCTTCAGGAACCATCATGCAGATGCAATGTTCTAACGAACGGCCTGACATCAACAACAACTCAAGGCCATTGTCGAGCGTGGCCGAGTCGCTGGCGCCGGGGATACATATAGGCGATATTTTTTTGATATCGTCGCCAAAGTGTTCGGAAGCGAACAGCCCCTGGCGGGCGTTCATCCAGTTGATGTTGCCGCGCAGGGTATTGATTTCGCCGTTGTGGGCCAGGTAACGGAACGGTTGCGCCAGATCCCAGGTTGGGAAGGTGTTGGTGCTGTAGCGTTGGTGCATCAGCGCAATCGCCGACTTGAAACTCTTGTCTTGCATGTCAATGAAATACGCGTCGATCTTGTCAGCTACCAACAGGCCTTTATAGCTCAGGGTCTTACATGAGAACGTCGGCGTATAGAAATACCCTACCTCGTCTTGATGTTGGCGGGCGTAATGTTCGATTTGTTTACGAATGACGAACAGTTTGCGTTCAAAGGCGTCGCGGTCTTTGATGGAAGCGTGTTTCTTGATAAACACCTGGCGCATGAACGGCTCGGTTTCGCGCGCCAGCCAGCCGATTTTGGTGTTGTCGACCGGGACGTCGCGCCAGCCTAAAACCGTCTGATTTTCATCGGTGATGGTTTGTTCGATAACCATCTGCATGGCGGCGCGCTTGTCTTTGTCTTGATCCAAAAAGATCATACCCACGCCATATTCGTCTTTGGCGGGCAGGTCAAACCCAATTTCCTCGGCTTGGTTACGGAAAAACTCATCAGGAATCTGCATAATCATCCCGGTGCCGTCGCCTGTTTCGGGGTCACAGCCGCAGGCGCCGCGGTGGGTCAGATTGACCAAGACCTCCATGCCGCGGCGGATGATGTCGTGCGCTGGCTTGCCGTCAATGTTCGCCAGAAAGCCGATTCCGCAGTTGTCGTGTTCATTCGCGGGGTCATAGAGGCCTTCTTTTGGCGGAAGATGTCCCTTTATCATGTGTCGCTCCCAGTGGCGGTTTTGGCCGTTCGCGTTAGGTGCAGCGCTATCTCTCTCGGTAGCGTCGAGTGTGTGCTGCGCCAATAATGTGTCGTCTCTATTTTACTGACTGAAAGACGTTTGGTTGCGGGGATTCAGCATACGATACATCGGTGAGATGGTTTCCCGATTGTCATCTATACGACTACAACAGAAATAAATTAAACTGCTCCCTGCGATTCGCGTAACGTTTCTTAACGCCCCTCTAATCCTGAAGGGCTTCATATTATAACCAAAACATTGCGTTCGTCTAGATTTTTAACTATTCCCGGTGAAATTTTGAATTCGGCGCACAATTAGATAAGACTATAAAAATCAGCGAGTTAATCATTTTTTGCTGTCATAGTTAGTTTGGCGCCAAAGCAAAACAATCTCGCTCTCGATGCGCTGATTTAGTTCTTGAGGGGAGGCGCCGCCCGGCTCGAAGGGTTTGCCGAAGGCGATGTCGACCCGGTTTCGTTTGGGCCATCCGGCCCCGGCGGGCAGTATTTTATGGGCGCCGTATATAGCAACTGGAACAAGCGTCACCTGTAGGTTGTTCGCCAGAATGCCCGCGCCGTCTTTAAATTCGTTCAACTGGCCGTCCAGCGTCCGGGTGCCTTCAGGAAACAGTAGAATACTCCACCCTTGGTCTACTAACTCGCCAGCGTAGGCCATGCTCTGGCGAAAGGCGCCGGTATTTGAGAAGGGAAAGATATTGAACCCAATGGTTGAGATGTTCCATGAGAACCAAATCCACAGCCTACCAACCAGGCCCACACCCTCGGTGACAAAATATTCGGCCCAGGCGGCGGGACAGGTTCTATACCCTAAATGAGGCGGCGTCAGCAGTTGAACCAAGGCGGTATCAACATGACTGGTGTGGTTTGCTACAAAAAAGACCGGGCCTTTGACGCCGTCCAGATTTTCGCTGCCCGAACAGCGCACGTCGCAAAACAGGCGAACGGCTGGACGCACAATAGCGTTATTAAATAGCCAGCGAATGAATCGAGCAGGCAGGTTCAGCGTCCAGCGGCGAAAATTGAGCGATTGGGCGTGGTAGGTTGATTGCAAGAGAGTGTCGAGTTCGCTGACGGTTGTCTCTGGCGTGAGCGCGCGTTCGTCAACGTCCGTACGAAACTCGGCCTCTAGCTGGGCGGCGAGTTCGACCCGGTCAATCGAACTCAGCCCCAGGTCGTCGCCCAGTTTGGCCTCAGGGCGAATTTCATCCAAGGTCAACTTGCTTAGTTCACAGAGAATACGTTGAAGCGCAGTGCCTTTCGAAGAGGCTGCCGAAGCGCCCTCCGGCAGGCGGATGAATTTTTTGACCTCTTTTTTCTTTATTTTAAGCGTGGGAGTCTTCGGAAACTCAGGCTCCGGCCACACGCTAAACCCTTCGATGCGTTGTTCGGGCGGCAACTGAGAATTCGCGCTTTTGATGAACGGCTCTGCGTCGGCGGTATCTGGTTCCAACAACAAGACCGCGTGGATGATTTCTTCCTGATCGCCCAGGCCTAATACACAGGCCTCTTTGACGCCTTCAACCTGATTAAGAACCGTTTCGATATCTTCTGGGTATACATTGATACCGTCTGCGGTGACGATGACATCTTTGAGGCGTGTTCGAATAAACACGAAACCGTCGTCATCAATCTCGCCAACGTCACCCGTGCGAAACCAGCCATCTTGAAAGACCTGTTCTGTTTCAGCGTCTTTTTTGTAGTAACCGCTGAACACATTGGGGCCGCGCGCCAGGATTTCATTTTCACCGCCCAATTGAATTTCAACATGCGACACTGGCAGACCGACGCTGCTGACCCGCCTCCTGCCTGGTTGGGCGGCGGTCAGAACCGGGCTGGTTTCGGTCAGGCCGTATCCCTGCCAAATTTCAAAGCCTAAGGCCAGCCAAAAACGCTCGACGTCGGGCGCCAACGCCGAACCGCCCGAGACAAAGGCGTGAAACCGGGTGTTAAACCGTTTGTGAATAAACCGAAAGATGATCGTTCTCATCCATCGCGGCAGGATCGACGCGCCATGTAAGGCTGCCTCAAATGCGCCGCCCAGGCCTTTGTTCTCAAATTGTTCTTCGATGCGCTGCTTAAACATCTCTAACAAGCGTGGCGCCAACACCATGACGGTGATGGTTTCGCGCTGAAACACCTGGGCCAGCGCAGACGGTTTTAATGTTTTGATGTAAGTGATTGATCCTCCAGCGGCCAATACTGTCCAAAACCCGGCGGTTTGTTCTAACGCGTGGCTGAGCGGCAAGACCGACAGCGCATGATATGACTCGTCGACGGGAATATGCTTCAAAATGTCACTGACGTTTACCGCCTGGTTGTTTTGCGTCAACACTACGCCTTTCGGGTCGCCGGTCGTGCCGGAGGTATACAGAATCTGCGCGATATTGTCTGGCTGAATAGGCGTTTCAGGTTTGTGAGATTGTGAGCACAACACAGTTTGTATCAACGTTTCAGTAAACACCGATTTGGCGCCGATGTGTGGATTCGCACTGAACTGAGAACGGACGATCATTTTCGCTTCGGTTTCATTGGCGACGTGTTGAATGAACTCGGGCGTGTGACGCGCGTCGATGGGGACAAGAACCACCCCAGATAGTACGCAGCCGCAAAATACCACTGCCCATTCGGGGCTGTTGGGCGTCCAGATGAGAATGCGGTCGCCGCGTTCGATTCCAAGCGAGCGCATGTAACCAACAAACCGCAGCGCCTGTTCATACAGTTCGCCATACGATGTGTGGAAGATGCGGTACCCATTAAAATAGCGGACAGCCGCATGCGGCCCCCGCTCAGGAAAGAAATGGACGATGTCGGCTAGGGTCTGAAATTCACGGGTTGACACAATCGTCCTCACTGGATTGGCTGGTTTGTTTCGAGTCAGGCGCGAACGCAAGACAAATCAGGCCCGCGACAAAAAAGCCAATCAGAATATAAATTGAGACGGAATAGCCATAATGGGTCGCTGACCAGCCAAACACCGCCGGCCCCAGCGCACCGCTGGCTTTGTTAAACAACGCCAGAAAGCCAAAGTATTCGCCCATTTGTTCTGGCCTCGCGAACTGAATCAAAAACGGGCGAACCGCAGCCTGATAAGACGCCATCGCCGCGCCGCCGATCATGCCCGCGATGGTGAACGGCGTCAGCGTCTCGATCCAAAGAAAAGACGTAAGCACCGCGATCCACACCACCCCGCAGATGGCGAGAACTTTCTTCGGCCCAATTTTGTCGGTGAGTTTGCCCGCGCCCCATGCGCCCACCGCCGCGGCGACAGCCAGCCCTGCGTAAATTTTGACAAACTCTTGTTGGGTCAGTCCTAATTTGTCTTCACTGAATAAATACAAAAACACCACAACCGCCATGATGGCGTTCCAGAAGAGAAACGCGCAACCCAAAAACGCCAGAAAGCCCGGCTGGGATGGCAGACAACCTATGGTATGGCCTAACTCGCCGAATGCGCGTGAGATCTCTTGTGACATTGTGCGCTCTGTCGGCGTTATTGTTTCGCGTATCACCAGAAACGGGTAAAGCGAGAAACCCAGAAATAATATGGCCGTCAGCACGAACGTTCCCCGAACGCCAAATTCAGTTTCCCAGCCCGCGTACATCATCCAGACGGTCAAGACAATCAGCGAGAAGGGCGTGCCCAAATACCCAACGCCCACGCCCCAGCCGCTGATGGCCCCCTGGTTGTCTGGGCTGGCGAGTTTGGGCAATAGCGCGTCATACACTGCCAGCGAAATTCCATACAAAAACAGCGCAACCACGGCCAGCCCCAGGGCGATATGGAACGACGAAAATGCTACCGCGAAGGTCGCGGCGCAGCAGCCGACGGTGCAAATAATAAGATAGGGCATGCGGCGCCCGCTCTGATCTGACATCGCCCCAACGATCGGCACCAATATGGCGGAAAGCAGGGTCGAGACCGACATCACATAGCCGACATGGACTTCCTGACCGCCCGCGTAGGTTTTGATAAACACCGGAAAGAAGAAGGTGATAAACAACGCCGAAAAGATGGTGTTGGCAAAGTCGTAAGTACACCATGCGGCTATTTGATTTCGAAATGGCCCTTGCATATCAGTCTTTTGACCCTAATTGTTTATATATAAACAATATCAATAATGAGCAGCCGTGTCAAGTGAATGAAGAGAAAATCTTGTTTATGCCGGTATCGAAAAAAAGAGAGAGGCTAATCGAACGAGGCGATGGCCGATTTGCGGTCGTTGAACATCTCAAAGACGCGGTCGAGGCGGGTCATGCGAAACACGTTTGACACTGACGGCTGGGCGTTGACAATCTTCACTTCGCCGCCGTGTTGTTTGGCGCTCTTACAAATGGTGATAAACAAACCAAGGACGGAACTGCTGACATAGCGTACGTTCTCAATGTCGATCAACACGTTGTAGCGTTTCTCGTCCATCAATTCATACAAATACGTCTGTAATCGTTCGGGATCAAGCAGTTGCTCATCTTCTTGAAATTGAAGTATGGTTACGCCGCCCTGGTCCACCCTTTGTATTTGCATCCGCCCAGCCTTGTCTGATTCAACAGCATAGAAAATGAAGTATACTAGCCGCGCATTGAAAAATCCACACGCGAAATGCGTCCAACGTGAAAAAATGGGCTCTTTCGATAATTTGCTGTAATTTTTTGATGCAAAATTCTAGACTATCTTGATGAGACGAGATCGAGGGTTTTTTTGGATGAAAGCTATCGTTTGCCAACCGCCCAGAATCCTGATCAACGATAATGCGCCGAAACCTGAACAAACTTCAGGAGAAATATGCGTCAAAGTTCGGATGGCGGGCATCTGCCGCACCGACCTCGAACTCACCCGCGGGTACATGGGGTTTCAGGGCATTCTCGGCCATGAATTTGTCGGCCAGGTTGATGACGACAGCGCCCAATTGCCACTTGGCGCGCGGGTGGTCGGCGAGATTAACGCGGGCTGCGGCGCCTGCGTGGAATGCCGCCGTGGGATGCAGCGCCATTGTCCCAACCGTAGCGTGTTGGGCATCCTCAACCGCGGCGGCTGTATGGCGGAATGGCTAAGCCTGCCGCCTGAAAACTTGCTGCCTGTGGCTGACTCAATCAGCGACGAACAAGCGGTATTCACTGAACCGTTGGCGGCGGCGTTGGAAATTTTTGAACAGATCCATATCGAACCGACCGAACGCGCCTGCATTATCGGCGACGGCAAGTTAGGCCTGCTCATCGCGATGACGTTCGCGATAAAACATGAAGGCGAGAGCCTGTTGGTTGGCCATCATAGACCAAAACTTGACCTTGTGTCTGACCTGCTCGCGACTCAAGTCGAGCGTGAGCCGAATGGTTCTCTTAACTGTCAGTGGGACATCGTGGTCGACGCCACTGGCAGCAGCGACGGCCTGCGCCGCGCCATGAAACTGGTCAAACCACGAGGACGCATCGTTTTGAAATCTACCATGGCCCAAGCCGAAGCGCTCGATTTGACGCCGCTTGTCATTGACGAAGTAACCGTGGTCGGCTCGCGCTGCGGCCAGTTTGCGCCTGCGCTGCGATTTCTCGAGAAGCGCAAGCCGCCCGTCGAACGCTTGATTGAAGCGGTGTATCCCATCGGCCAGGGAAAAGACGCATGGAAACACGCGCAAACTCCTGGCGCGAAAAAAGTCTTGTTGTCGTTTCTATAGCCATCTCAAAAATGCTTATTCCTTTTCAGCGGGTGGCATGTGAATAACTCTGCTCGCTTCAGTGCTGCTCCGCTTAGAAGCACAGGCGCTCCCAGAGTTGCACCCATGCGTTTTTATGTGATCGATCAAGAGATGGTTTCCACTGAGAGCAGTCGTTCAAATAACATGTTATGATGAGCAAATTTCGAGTAAACTTCTCTAAAAATACTTTCAAACATCGAACCATGACAGAAAAAGAACAACCGTCAAATTCGACAAACCAGCCCGGCGATGAGCGACGTTCCTTACCGCCGTTGGCGCAGGCCCCTGGCATGGCCAAGACGCGGCATGGCAAGCCGCCCGCGCGCATTGTTCCGGCTGACAAACCCGTTACAAAAAAAGACGAGCCCGGCGAACCGCTCAAGCCAAACAAACCTCTGAAACCCAAAGCGAAGAGGCCCAAACCGCCAACACAAAACCGTCTTGCCCCCCAGGCGCCGCGCCCATCAAAGCCCAAGGGCCATTTTTGGCGGATGGTTATGGGCCTGTTTGTTTTCTTCGCTCTCATGATGGGCGTCGCGGTCGGCTTGACGGTGGGCTATTTTGACACCCACCTGGCCCAGCTGCCCGTCAACGAATTTCTTGAAGAATATCAACCCGCCATGCCCACTCAGATTTTTTCGGGCGACGACAAAACCCTGTTAATCGCCAACTTTTACAGCGACACCCAAAACCGCGAAATGGCGCCGTTGTCAGAGATGCCCAAACACCTGCCCCAGGCAGTGATCGCTCTTGAAGACAGGCGCTTTTATCAACATAGCGGCATCAGCCTTCCTGATATTGTGCGCGCATTGATCTATGACATTCGCACCTGGTCGCGCACTCAAGGCGCCAGCACCATCACCATTCAGTTGGCCGAAGACTTGATCAATAACGATAAGGTGCCCTGGCCCCAGATGCCCAAGACAGGCATCAAAGCGTTTGAGCGAAAATATTGGGAATGGAAAGTGGCGCTGCAAATCGAGAAGCGCTACACCAAAGATGAGATTCTCGAAATCTATCTCAACCAGGTGTTTCTAGGCGGGCAAGTCTACGGCGTCGCGCGCGGCGCCAAGTTTTATTTTGGCAAAGACGTCAGTGAACTCACGATTAAAGAATGCGCCCTGTTCGCCGGCATGCTGCAGGCGCCCAACCGTTACCTGCCGGGCAAGTTCCCTGAACGGGCGCAGAACCGCACCGCAATCGTGTTACGCGCCATGCTGCGCGACAACTTCATCACCCAAACCGAATATGAACAGGCGTTGGCGGAGCCATTTAACCTAAAACAAGGGTCGTTCGGCCGCAACCAGATCGCCCTTCACCCCTATTTCTCATGGGAAATCGAACGCCAGTTCAGCAACGGCGCTTTCGTGTCAAACACAGGCCAGCCTCTGCGCGTCAAAGGCAAAGGCATCGACGTGGTCTCAACCATGAACGTCGACATGCAACAAGCAGCGGAAGCGGCCTTACGAAAAGGCATCGAACAACACGAACGCCGCATGCGCTACCGCACGGGGATGCACTGGGGCGAACCGGGTTACCGCGGCGTCAACCGCCACACTTCGGGCAGGCTGGAGGCGGGCGGCGATGTCTACGACGCGAGGCTGCTCAGTGAATACGACCCTGAAACCAAAAGCGTCAATGTAACGTTGCC
This sequence comes from uncultured bacterium, assembly GCA_964556895.1. Lineage (GTDB taxonomy): Bacteria > Hinthialibacterota > Hinthialibacteria > Hinthialibacterales > Hinthialibacteraceae > Hinthialibacter. The sequence continues at coordinate 11,990 of CAZKYC010000027.1, forward strand.
CAATGTTCGCGGCGGTGAAGGGCCGTTTCCCTTGCCCATTGATGCGAGCAAAGTGAAATGGGACGAATTTGACATTCTCAAGCCCGATTATTACCTGCCCGTCAAAGCCGTTGAAACCGACAACAGGCTCCAACTTCGCCTCGCGAACGAACAACACATCCAGGGCGCGCTGGTCGCCGTCCAGCCGTCAACAGGAAAAGTTCTCGCCATGGCGGGCGGCTATGACTATCACGACAAACAGAACAGTGGAAACTTCATCCGCGCCACCATGTCGACTAACGTCCAACCCGGCAGCGCCTATAAACCGTTCGTCATGGCGGCGGCGCTGGCCGAAAAAGACCAAAACTGGACGCTGGCGTCAATTCTTCAAGATATTGAGTATGAATATTGGACGGGATGGACGCCGCGCAACTTCTATAACCGCTATTTCGGCGATGTGACCATGCGCTATACCCTGGTCCATTCGCTCAATGCGGCGTCGGTCTGGTTGCTCGACAATTACAAAAGCAGCCGCATGGCGGGCATTCAAAACCTGGTGGCGTTTAGCAAAAATTTCTTCGACCTCAGCATCGAAAAAGAAAACCTCTCGATCTCACTCGGCTCGGCGGGAACAAGCCCCTACGAACTCGCCCAGGCATACTCGGTGTTAGCCAACCGAGGCGATTTTGTCAGGCTCCATATGGTTGACAAGGTCTATCAACGCCAGGATTCGCGCCAAACCCAACCTGACTTGTTGTATGAATTTGACCAGCCGTTGTTTGACCGAAAGCGTCTGTCGCCCGAACTCGCCTACTTGGTCACGTTTCTCTTGCGCGGCGTGGTTGAAGAAGGCACGGCTGGCGAGGCGTTGAAACTCCCGTTTTGGAGCGTCGGCAAGACAGGGACAACCGACGAATGCACCTACGCGTGGTATGCGGGCTACAGCAACGACATGCTCTGTATCGTCTACATGGGCTTTGACGACTACACCCGCTCGCTAGGCGAAAAAATGACCGGTTCCAAAGTTGCGCTGCCGGTTTGGATGGACTTTATGGAACAGGCGTATGCGATTCAGCCGGAGTTGTTTGGCGAGATTCCGCCCCCGCCTGGAATCGAGTTCTTCGAAATCTGCGACCTGAGCGGCGAACTGGCCGTCGATGAATGTATGAACGTTGTTGATGACCGTTCGGCGCCCGCACACCCTGTCGTGCATAGCATCCCTTTCATCGCGGGTACGGCCCCGACCATGGCGTGCCCGCTTCATGGCAGCGATGCAGGCGACCTGCGCCCATACCAATCCGACGCGTATCAGCTTATATTGAACGCGTACCCCTGATTCAACCTATTCTTAACTATCGGACGGAAATATGGCTGACATTCACCCTTTTCCCGGATGGCGGTATGACCTTGGCCGCGTCCCCCAAATTGACAAACTCATTTCTCCTCCCTACGACAAAATTCCTCATGAAGAACGCAAGCGCCTGTGGGCGTTGGATGAATATAACGTCGTCAAACTGATTCTTCCCCAACCCGGCGATGAAGAGATTGATGTGACCACTCACTCGACCGATTCAGAGTCGTCTGGTTGGTATCAAGAAGCAGCGGCGCGCTTTGAGACCTGGCGAAACGAAGGCGTGTTGAAACAAGACGAGCCATATTTGTATGTCTACAGCCAGACCTATCAGGCTGAAGAACAAACCTGGACGCGCACCGGGCTGTTCGCCGCGCTCGATCTCGAAGACGACAGCGGCCCCAAGGCGCACGAGCACACTTTTGAAGGCCCCAAGGCCGACCGCCTGCGCCTGACGCGCGCGGCCCAGGCCAATTTGTCGTCGATCTTTCTGCTGGGCGACGGCGACGCGTCGACCTGGTCGGGCATTTTTGATTCAGCCAGCGACGCGCTGGTTGATTTTGTCGGCGATGACGGGCAGCGCCATGTCTTAAGGGCGATCAGCGACCCTGACGCATTGGCCGCCGCTCAAGCGGGCGTCAAAGCCTGTAACCTGGTGATCGCCGACGGCCACCACCGTTATGAAACCGCCTGTAACTACCGCCGCGAGATGATGGAGAAAACCGGAAAAGACCCAAAGACCCAAGCCTGGGGAAAAGTGTTGGCGTTTATGGTTCCATTGGCTGATCAGGGCTTGCGCGTTTTGCCGACACACCGCGTGGTGAAAGGGCTTCCAGCCGACTGGTTTACCCCACTCCAAGAAAAACTCAGCCAGATAGGCGCGTTAAACCCGGTCTCGATTACGGCAGGCGCTGAAGTACGCGAACTGCTCGCCGCTGACCAAAGCCGCAGTTCGCTCATCATTCACGACGGCCACTATTCATGGGCGTTTCGTATCCGCCAGGGCGCCGAGTCGCCCTCGCTCAAAGCGGCGCCCGAAGCGGTTCGAGAACTGAACGTGACCATTCTTCACCGCCTGATCTTCGAAGAAATCTTAGGATTAACCAATGAAAAACTGGTCGACCATGTGAAATACGTTCGCGGCGAAGACGAAGCCATGGGCCTCGCCAAGACGCCAGACTACAATGTTGCGTTTCTGATGGCGGGCATCCCGCCGGAGCAAGTGTTTGACATCTCCATGTCGGGCGTGCGCATGCCGCAAAAATCGACCGACTTTTTCCCGAAGATCCCGACCGGGTTGTTGATCCGTTCAGCGGCTGATTCAGGAGCCTGATATCGAACCATGAAACGGGCAAAGGGTGTTTTCAGCATACTCTTACTCTTGATGATCGGGCCGTTCGCGGCCCGGCCCCATGCGTTGAACCCTGATAGCATCGACCGCTATGTCGAGGCGACCCTGACCCCGACACAGATCGTGTTGGTATACCAAATTGTCTTTGGTCTGAATGGCACCGAAGACGCCTCCCGCCGTCTTGACCCTGACGACGACGGCGTGATCACCGAGAACGAACGCTCGCGCTATGTCGAGGCTGAAGGCAAGCGCTACGGCGGCAGACAATACCTCAAAGTCGGCGATCAAACCCTCGCGCTTGAGTTTCGCATGGGCGACGCCTACGCCCATTATGGCCACAACGGCATGCATGTTATCAAAGCTGATTTCGGCTTTGTGAGTCCGCTGCCAGCGAGCGTCCCACGGGGAGCGACTCTCGACTTTCAATTAAAAGATTATGAGTTAGAGACCGTACCCGGCTGGAAACAGATGCAAGTCATCACTCAACCCGGCGCCCACTATGACGGGCATATCCCCTACCGCGACTATCAACCGTTTGATTATGAGATCTTAAATGACAAAGGCTTCGCGCCTGGAACAGACTCAATCAAGGGCCTGGTCTCGTTCGGTTCCGCTTCACAATCAGGTGATATCCAAATCATCTTGCCGGAACGAACGGTGATGGAAGCCCCGCCCAACTTGGCCATGCAATATGTTGTTTTAGGCGGCGTTGGAATTTTTCTGTTCGTCTTTATTGGGGCGATTGTGATGAAGGTCCGCCGCTAGGCGAAATCGCGCGGCGTTCTAATGTGCGAAAGACGATATACCCCCACCCTATCGCGGCAAGAAACACCAGAATAAATAAGAACGCATAGCGCGGCGGCAACTTCGACGCCAACACCGCCGCCATCGACAATAAAAAACACAACCCATACAACAATAATACCGCGCCGCGGTCAGATAGCCCAAGACGCAACAAGCGATGATGAATGTGCTCCCGGTCGGCCTTAAACAAATGGGCGCCGCGCCGCCCGCGCCGAACCACCGTCAGGGCCGCGTCAATCAGCGGGATGCCTAAAATCACCAGTGGCAATGACAACGACATCACCGTCGCGCCTTTGACGTTGCTGGCCAACGAGCCGCCCGCCAACAGGACGCCCAAAAACAGGCTGCCCGCGTCGCCCATAAAAATTTTCGCTGGCGAAAAATTATAGGGCAAAAACCCCAAACAAGCGCCCATGAGAACCAGCGAGGTGATACAAACAAAGTTCTGCCACGGGTCGAGCGCGATCAAGCAGTTCGCCAAAGCGGCCAACAACACGATGCCCGCCGCCAGGCCGTCGAGCCCGTCGATAAAGTTAATGGCGTTGACCAGCGTGATGATCCAAACCACAGACAACACGCCGCCGACCCACCCCAATGGGACCACGCCGCCAACCGGGCTGGTCATCTGGGTGATGGTAAATCCTTGAGAAACCAACACAGACGCCAGAATAATTTGAATGACCATTTTCAACAGCGCGGAAAGCGATACCACGTCATCAACCAAACCAAGAATATGAAAACAGGCCGCGACAGCGATTAACGCGACGAACGACGGTTGAATCGATTGAGCGTAGAGCAAATAGGGCGCCCACACCGCGATATAGATGCACCCGGCGGCGACAGCGGTGAAGATCGCCAGCCCGCCCAGGTAAGGAACCGGCTGGACATGCACTTTGCGCTCAGCGGGGTGGTCGACCACATCAAGCGCGACCGCCAACCGCCGGCAAACCGGCGTCACAATGAATGCGGTGAGGAAAACAACGAAAAAAAGGGCGAAATATTCAACTGGCATAAAGTTATTTCATCCCATGCGGTCATCAGGTATACTGTTACGATACTTTCAGGCGTATTGTAAACACGCCCCAACACCACAACAACTATAGCGCGCCAAAGGCGCTGTAAGAACATAAGCGCGGCGGTTTAACCACTCAAACAGCGCTGATTGAAAAAAAGGCGATTCGACTGATGAAAAAATCAACGGGATTACTCTTACTCGCGACCTTCTTCTTTTTGTTTTTGATCTTCGCGGCGGTGTTTATCGCCGTGGTCGCCTACATGCTCCAGGGATCGACGCCGAATATTCTTCGCTCCGAGCGTTTAGCGTTAGTCCGAATCGTCGGCCCCATCTATTATGAAGAAGACTGGATCGACCAACTCGAAACCTACCGCGACGACAGCACGGTCAAAGGGATCGTTCTCGAAATCGACAGCCCTGGCGGCGCCGTCGGCCCGTCACAAAATCTCTATCAAGCCATTCACGACATCCGCCATGAACACGGCAAGATTGTGGTGGCGTATTTTAATTCCGTCGCGGCGTCAGGCGGCTACTACGTCGCCTGCGAGGCCAACAAGATCGTGTCTACGCCCGGCGCCATGACCGGCAGCATCGGCGTCTACGCCAAGTTCATGCAGGCCCAGGCGCTGCTCGAAAAGATCGGCATTGATTACGAAACCGTCAAAGCGGGCAAGTACAAAGACATGGGCTCGTTTGACCGCTCGCTCTCCACTGACGAGCGCAACATGATGCAGAGCGTCATCGACGATACATACTTCCAATTTCTCGAGGCCGTCGCCGACGGGCGCCGCGACCAGGTGGTAAATCTTCTAGACACCTGGGACGCCAAGACTCACGGCGTTACGTTCCCGTTTTCTCCCGATGTTGTTGAAGTGATTGAAGACTATCAGGTAGAACGCGACCGCTATCAAGACCGCCTGGCGAATGAATCCATTGATGACGCCACCGAGGAGAGCGAAGAAGTCGTCAAGCCCAACCCAAACAAATACCGCCCTGATTCAGATACGATACTCGCGTATGTCAAAGCCTCGGCGGAAGGCAAGATTTATACAGGCCGTCAGGCCAAGCGCGTCGGCCTGGTTGACCAGCTGGGTACGCTCGACGACGCGATTGAGCTCGCCGCCAAACTGGCGGGCATGCGCAGCGACCCGACTGTGATCGAACAAACGCCCGAAGAACTGACCCTATTTGATTTGTTGTCCAGCAAGGCGTCTAAAGCGCTTGGTCTTGAAGACGCCAAGTCTCAGTCGCCGATTCAGTTCCGCATGCCGTATTAGTATTCAGAGTTTGGAGCCAGCGCAAACAATTCAGGTTCTTCCGATATTTGAGTCCTTCCCTTGCTGAATGACCTGGAATTTGGTCAAAAAACGATTTTCGTCCTATCAATAATAGACAATCCAACTCAGGCCTGGGTGCAACTCTGTGAGCGCCTGCGCAACAAAGCAGAGCGGCGTCGGAGTGGTTACCAACACGACTATTTCTACATATCCAAAACAGCATGTTTTCCAACACAAGATATACAAAAGTTCAACAAAACGCCCTTTTCACCACCGTCGCTAACAAATCCACAAAAAACCCGGCAAACTGTGAAAGAATGACACCCGTTCCTCGTACTCTTCTAACGAATGGCAATACTGAGAACGAAAACACAATATGAATCAGCCGAACTCAGATGGTATTGTTGTCCGGCAAGTGCTTCAGGGAGACCGGAACGCCTTTCGAACGCTGGTAGAGCGATACCACGGTATGGTCTACCACGTCGCGTATGGCATGTGCCGCAACGCTGAATCGGCCCGGGACGCCGTTCAAGAAGTGTTTTACCGCGCATTTAAACGGCTAGACCAGTTTAATCCCGACCAGACGTTCGGGGCGTGGGTACGGAGAATTACCGTGAATTACATGCTCGACCAGTTTAAAAAGAAGAAGTTGCCTACCGAGTCGATAGTGAACCAAGAAGGCGAGACCCGCGACTTCGCCGACGACCCAAATCTCTCGCCCCGTCAAGAACTTCTGGCCCAAGACCGCGACGAAGCCATCATGCAGGCCATACAAGAACTGCCCGACAAATACCGGGCGATATTGTTATTACGCCATTTTGAAGATCTGAGCTACGAAGAGATTTCACAAGAAGTCGACCTGCCCTTAGGCACGGTCACCACCCAATTACACCGCGCAAGAAACATGCTCGCGCAACGGTTAAACTGGCTGCAAAGCGATTACGCTTTGGGGGAATAGCCCAAGAGGAAGCGAGAAAGGCCATGAACGCTCCAAATGAATTTGAACAGTGGATTCAGCGACGGCTCGACAGCGAAAACGGCGCCCAAGATTTTGACGGCGACCAAGAAGACCTCACGCCCGAACAGCGCCAATACGCTGATGCAATGGAGCGCCTTGTCAACCGGTTAGACGCCATTCAACCGCCGCCGCCCCCAGCGACCCTGGTTGATGATGTGATGGCGTTTATCGACCATCAAGAACATGCGGCGGCGCCCCAGGCGGCGCCGAAGGAAACGCTGTCAGACAAAATTATCTGCCTGGCTGATCGCCTGACGCCGCGGTTTGAGATGCCCCAGGTGTTGCGCCGCGACGGCTGGTCTGTGGCAGCAGCGGTCTTTGTCATCGCCTGGTTTGGTTGGTTGTACCCCCAGGTTCAACACAGCAACCCAGAGGCGATGATCCAACCGTTCGCAAACGAAATGGTGAGTTTCGCCGACCAGGTACAGGCCCGAAGCCTACAGATCACCAACAGCATCGAAACATTCGCCAATCAATTGGTGGAACCCATTTTAAACCAAACCCAATCGAACAACGACAATTCACAGTCAGAAGCGGACGAGAACAATCACCGCATGTTGACCTCGCCGTTGCATCGCTTGGATTTCGAATTGGTTTACGCCTAATGGCGTAGCGTAGGCAAGGAGAGCGCCATGAGCCAAACGCCCATGATCAAAAAAAACCCATGGATCGCCGGGCTGTTGTCCGGAATCTTTCCAGGCGTCGGGCAGCTGTACAACGAAGAGTATGGCAAGGGTCTGTTATTTATGCTGCTATTTTGCGGCACATTCGTCATCTGGATTTTCGGCGCCGCCATTGGCGCCACAGGTGTAGGCGAAGCGTGGTTTTATAACGGAAGACACATGATGATCTTTCCCTTCGCGCCGCGAATGATGATCATTTTATGGTTCTTGTTCGTCGGCCCGGCGATTTACTTGATGTCGTTGTTTGACGCCGTCAACACCTCCAACCGCCGCAACGCGCGTTTCGCGACTGCGAGCGCCGCTGCGGGCGCAGGCTTTGCGCCGCCGCAACCGCCCCACTCGCCGCCGCCCCAGCCCTCGTCGGCGGCATCAAGCGGCTTTACCGCAAGCGCTGACACGCCAAACCAAACCCAACAGGAGCCAGAGATGATTCATGCCCGTTCAGAAACAACCGGGGCCCCGACGGCCAACAACAAAAAGCCCTCGCTCATCACCGGGAGAATGGTGGTTGGGTTCATCTTATTGTTTATTGGCGCGGTCATCGTATTAGAAAAAATCAATATTAGCCTAATTAACATACTGGTTGATGGCATGGTCTCACTGGTCAACCTGTGGCCGTTGATCCCCTTTGGCGTCGGTATGCGGCTGCTGTTTGATTATCAAAAGTTACGCGACAAAGGCCAGTTAGTTCTCGGCGTCATACTCACCGCGAGTGGCGCCGCCTTTATGTTTGAACTGTGGTTCGACGTTCGCGTGTTTAACGCCATTGGCGACCTGTGGCCTTACGCGCTGTTGTTTGGCGGCGGGTTGTTGATCTTTTCTGAACTAATCAACCGAAAAAAATCGTAACGACTTTTGAAATGAAAGCTGAGGAGCATGACCATGAACGACGAATTCAATCAAAATACCCATGACAATCCTGAAACCAATCCTGGCCAAAACACGGAGAACACAGCGGGCGCAGCGGCAGAAGCGCCGCCCAACGACACCCCGCCGCCTCAGCCCGACCCGTTGTTGGCGGAATTTCGCGAGTGTTTTGAAGAACTGAAATCCGTCCGCGAAAAAATTTTGGCGTTGGCGTCAAAAGACGGTCTGCCGCCCGAGTTGGCGGGGGCGCTCAACCAAATCGCCTCAAAGCCAATCGCCGACCAGATGGGCGAAGCCATCAACAACGTGGTGATGAAAGACGCCTCTGAGCGCATGGCCCACGCGGTCAGGCGCGAAAAACCCACCCAATGGCAAAAAACAGGCGAAACGCTCAAAAGCCAGTTTGATCAATTCACCCAGGAAGCCAAAAAACTCCATCGCATCGAAGACGGCCGCGTACTCGCGGGCGTGTGCACCGGATTGGCTGACTATCTCAACATTGATGTCACCATCATTCGCGTCAGTTTTGTGATTTTGGGCATCATCCCGATCAGCATGCCGTTTACTTTGTTACTCTACTTTCTCTTGGCGGTGTTGTTGCCGGAGAAGAAAGGCCCGATCCAGTAGAGTTGCGCCGCCCGTCGGGTTCGGATTAAATATGCTTGCAGCTGTTTTATAGTGGCTTTTAAACATTGCATGCGGAAAACGTTTTCAAATCTGTATGAAGCGCTGAGCCCTACGGGCGCGCTTACCGCATGTCCCTTTGACAAGCGATTTAGAAAGACCAATCATGGCAAACGGTGTCAGCAAACGGCGGCAAGCATACCTCGACGGCGTCGAACAAATTTGCGCCTATCTCGAAGCGTTTTTAGAACGAGGCGAAACGCCTGACGAAGACGAGATCAAGGCCGAACTGAAATCAATCGGCGCCTTTCGTAGAATAAAAACCGAAATAGCCCTGCCTGAACAAGACCCCGGCGAGATCTATTTTTTGTTGGTCGAAGAAGACTATGTACGCGCCAATGATGTTGTTCCAGAAGCGGTGCGCATCCAACTGCTGCCCCACAAATACGACGATCAAAAGACGCTCGACCGCCTCTTGACGATCAGCCGCGACGAAGGCCCCAGCGCTATTCGATTCGCTTAACGCCGCTTGTCTCGACTACGATATCGGTCACGAATACCCTGCCCCCCGACAGCCATACAATTCCGACTGGCTTGCCTAACGGGCGCCCCTGCATGTCTTGATTGATCTTGCGTTGCAGCTCGCCGTCGGGCGAATAGACATGCACAGAGCCTTCGCGTGGGTCTGTGACAAAGACCGTCCCGTCAGAGGCGCAGGCGAGGTGGCTTTCAAAACCGCCAACGCCGGGCCACTCGGTTTGAATAGGCCATTGCTTCAAGAGTTGGCCCTGAGGCGTATAGAATTTCACGCGCTTGTTTTGGGTGTCGCTGATGGCGATGTTTCCGTCTGGAGTGAGGGCGATGCCAATCGGTTCGCGAAAGGCGTCGTCGCCATCGCCGCCGCCTGTGACGCCCCACTCGCCTTCTTGTTCGCCGTCAGGCCTCATCAACTTAATCACATGATGGCCCGTGTCGCTGATGTATATTCGTTTGGTCTGGGGGTGAAACAAAATTCCACGCGGGCCATAAAACAACGCCGGCGTGGCGCCCACATAGATACCGTCTTTATTGAGCAACACCACCCGGCGGTTCCAGGTGTCGGCGATATAGACATTGCCCGTGTCAGGATCAATGGTCAGCGCGTTGGGCTCTTTAAACTCGCTGGGCCCGTCGCCCTCTTCACCGACCTTCCAGGCGTATTTCCCGTCAGGATGAAAGACTTGAATGCGGTGGTTGAAGGTGTCCGCGACATACAGGTTGCCCTGCGCGTCGGTCGCCAGGCCGCGCGGTTCGAGAAACATGCCGTTCTCATTGCCGCGTTGGCCAGACAGCAACGGCTGGCCCGTTTCAGGCGGGCGCAACGCGGGCGGGAGTTGAGGCTTCTGTTCGCCGCGATGAATGTCGTAGACCAAATTCAGATCGCGGCGTACGCGAAAGATTGACGAGTCGTCATAACGATAAACCAGTTGATAGATATCGCCCATCGACTCGAGGCGGTCTAACGCCGCTGGACCGTACGAAGTGAAGCGTCCGTAATTTTCGCGGCGGTAGTTCATCTCCATCTCGCCAAACAAGACATACTCAACCTGGTAGTTATCGAGAAGATTGCGTATTTCTTTTTTATTATTGGACAGATAAATACGGTCGCCGTCACGGGTGCGCTGTTGGGTCTTGTCGGCGTGCATACGTTCGCCGACATGGTTTGACCAACCCAAGATTCCCGGAAGGCCGGTATAGGTGCAAAACCGCGACACCTGGTTGTACCAACCATCGGGCATCTCGGCGATGGTCGGCGCTCCTGGCGCGTAGCGGTTGAGCCATTTGACAAGGACGTAGTCGGGGTAGTGTTCGGTCTTCAACCATGAGAGGCCGTCAAGCGAGGGGATATCGCCGCGCGCGTCGCGGTAGGCGCCACCGTGACTAAACATAACCACAGCAGGCGCGATGATAGTGAACGGCGTGGTCAATAAGAGGACCGATGCGTAGACCGAGACAAACCCAAAGCGCGACAGATAGGCGAACCACATGCCGGTTTTCTTGCCGACAGACCCGACGCATTGCCAAATCAATTGGCAGGCGACCGGGACAAACAGCGAGAAATACAGCCAGGTTTGCAGGTTAAATTTGAAGACGGTGTTCCAGCGGTGAGTGGGCGGCGTGCGCCCTTCGTTGATGTAGAAGAGTTCAATGCCCAGCGACAGGCCCAGTCCAACAAAGCCTAGTAGAATCGCGTAGGTCTGCATCACGCAGCGTTTTCGGCTCCACAAACAGAAAAACAACACCGAGAGGAAGGGCAAGAACAGGCCAACCACGGCGTAATTGAGCGGCGCGTTGGTTTCGCTCAGTGGAGGCCGAAACCCAAACGGGTTGGTATTGGTTATCAGTGTCGCCAATGCGATTGAGACGACAAGCCCAAAACTAAACAATGCGGTACGCAACAGCGACACCCCGCCGCTGGGCCGCGTCACCGCCAGCAACACCGCAGAGATCACGACAGGCAACAGCAGGTGCGCCCACCAGAAAACATAGAGAGAGGGCGCGGTCTGGCCTTCGCCCATCACGCCGATGCTGTTGACCCGTGATTCAAACCAGAAATGGAACGGATAGAGCAAGACATAACTCAACACCAGCGTCGCCATGACAGGAACAATGGGCATGCGCAACAACGCCAGCCAGGTCTCAGGCGCCGTCCATTCGATATAGGTCTTAGAGTTGGCGATGGGCGATTCGCGCCAAAATTTTATCGCCGCCGCGGTCATCAATACAATCGCCAGGCCGGGCAGGTCCCAGGTGTTGGTGCAAGTCACCGTCCCCAACATCAGCGCCATCCAGAAGACAAACCCGCTCCAGCGGCCTGAGTCGAGTTCGTTCAACGGACGCGCCAACATGGCGTAGGCCAGCGTCAAAAACACCAGCGTGAACGGGACCACCAACATGTGGGCGTGAAAATCCATAAACAGGTGCGTCCAAAACGGAAACTCATTGGCGACGGTGTCGGGAACCACGCGGCTGATTTGCCAGAACAAATTGCCATACAGATCATAGCGGTCGTATTCAAGCAGGTTTGATGTCACGTCAGGCGAGCGAAAGCCCAAATACATCGCGCATGACGTCACATACCAGGTGAACAGCGTTCGGGCGCCCGCCGTGATGTTGCTAAGCGCTGCGACCGTATCAGCCTTGTGAGTGACGGCGTAATTGAGATATTGAAACAGTGAAAGCAGCGGGGCCGAGAACAGATACAGATATGCCCCTAACAGCGACAAAAACACGCGGCGCGTCATGGCGTAGGCCAGAGAGAATATCCCCAACGCCGCCAGCGCGGCGATGGAACTGCCGCCCACGTTAAACAGGTACTCGGGCATCAACCCGACCGCGCGCCCCGCCATCGAAAACAGCATGTGGCCGTAGTAATAATAATTGACCGGTTCGCCGCTGATCCACGGGTCTTCGGGCGGGAACGTCTCCGCTCGATAGACTGCGTTGATAAACGAGAAGTTCATCGGTTTCTCGCCCCAGGCGGCGGCGGGGTGGTAGGCGCGCACCAACAAAAACAGCGCCCACACCACAATGAACAATACTTCGAGGCTGAACAGCAACACCACCCGCTGTTTGAAGAAGATGGCCAATGCGGCGCGGTTCACAAACGCCGAGACGCCCGCAGCCCCAAGCAGCAAAACCAACACCAGCGCGAATTGCACCCCCGACGCGGGCGCCACATTGATCGACGCTAACATCCAACACAGCCATGAGAACACCGCAATGCCCGCCGCCTTAGCGACGCCGTAACCGCGGTCGGGCAACGCCGTACACAGCGGGAACAACAACAAGAAGCCGATCCACCCCAACACAAACAGCGCCAACCACCAGCGCAGAATGGGGAACGTCTGCGGCTGGATAAACACCGGGGCTCCATCGCGCAGACGCAGAATTTCGCTGGCGCTGATCTCCTGCACCCAGTCGGGTGGATGCATAATCGCCTCGGTCATGGCGTTAACGTCGAGGGTTTGATTGCGTTTAAAGATAACGACTTTGGGGTGGTCATAGATGCGCGCGGTCTCGTCTTCTTCGTCGACGCGAAACTCCCAGCCTAACAGGCGCGGCGGCTGGGTGATGACTTTGTCGACGCGAAAGCCAATCTGCTCTGAAAATAAAACGCGCAGGAACTGGTTGACCGCTTTGAATTGCTCGGGGTTTTGCAGCGTCGAGCCATAGGGTCGCTTGCTGCGAAAGACGATATAGTCGGCGCCCTTAAGCCGCTTGGCGTAATAATCCGCCGCGGCGGCGATGTCATTGCCCGGCGGCCCGGCGTAATGAAAGCCAACGTCCCTCATTCCCGGCAAGCCAATCCCTTCATCAACATTATTGACGAGAACCTGGTCGCCAGGTTTTAACTTCTGTTTCAGATATTGCGTCGCCTGAACCAGCGTGTGGGGATGGTTATAAATGCCGATATAGGCGAAGCCGTAACACAGCCCGCACAACAACGCGGCGCAAACAAAGACGGTTCCGACCCGCCGCGTCCAGCGTTTGAGGCCGGGGCCGAACCAGGGCGCTTCGGGGGAATACAACATCGGTTGGATGCGCATCATATCCACACAGAAGCGCGCCCCCAACACCATCATTACCGGCAAGACCAACAGCATGTACCTGGGAAACTTTGAATGAAACGTGCTGAGCAAAATAAACGCCGGGACCACAAACGCGCACAAGAAAATATCCGCCCGGTTGGGTTGGCTCAACACACGCCACAGCGCATAGATGCAGCCCAACAGCACCGCCGTCGCGGTCAGCCAATCAAGCGAGGGGTAGAACAAATTGTCGAGCGACGTGAAGAACGGAATGGTGTTGTTAAATTGCAGCGTATACCACGCCGTCACATCGCCGGTGGTGTGCATGGCCGATTGATACGCGATGTCGGAGGCGAACTGCCGGGCGTCAAACCAAGCCATCGGCTGGCCGATGTAAAACGCCGCGATACCGACCCAGCCCGCGATTTCCATCCACACCCAGGGCTTATAGACGCGCCAGGCGTCGGCGGCCCAACCGCGCTCGCGACCGTCCCAGATCATTTGCAGGCGAAGCAAGAAACACGAAGCCGCAAACACCAAACCCGCCAGCGGCAGCGCCCACCACATGCTGCCAAAGAACGCGTCGCGAAACGCCGCCAGCGACTCATTCAACGGCGGGTTGGTCGAACGCGCGGCTTGGATGAAGAAGTAGAGAAAAATTCCGTTCGCAGCAAGCCAGAACAACTGAATCCAGCGCTCAACGCCGCGCTTGGCGCCGCCATAGGCAACAATCGCCTGGGCGACAAATAAGGGCGCCAAGAGTATCAGGCCGCTCCATTTGACGGCGACCGCGCAGGCGATGCTGACCGCGCTGAGAAGATACCAAAACAGCCCGCCGGTTTGCGCCATACGCAGCATGGCGTACACCGCCGCCGTGGCGAAAAAGCCCAGCATGATATCGACCGTGGCGAAGTGGCTTGATTGCACATGCAACATCGCCGTCGCGAGAAACGCCGCGCCGATTACCCCCGTCAGAGAATTATAAGCATGGCGTCCAATCAAATACGCCAACAAGACCGTCAACGCCCCCGCCCAGGCGGTCACCGCGCGGCCAATCAATAATACCGACGAGCGCTCCGGGTGGTAGACCGAGAAATCCATCGCGATCTGAGGAACAGCCGCCGCCACAAACACGCCCACGACTGGCAGCAACAAACACGGCATGAAATAAAACAAACGCCGGGGGTCTAGATACCAAGGCGCCTCGCTGCCTTCGATGGTTTTCAGGTCGCGACACAGGCCCCAATACATCGACAGGCCCAACAAAAACGCAAAACCGATGACACACAAACTAAACCAGTCAGGAAAGTTGAGAAACACCCATTCGCCCGGCGCGCCATTTTGTGGGGGGATATAACTCTGAGTAAAGTAATGCCTGGCGAGCAGGTAAATATGGTTGGGCAGCGTGCCGTAGTTATAGTTAACAGGTTTGAGGCCGGGGCGGTCAGGGTCGTGAGGGCCGTATTGCCGGTCAGGGTCGACCTTCAGGTTGCGTTCGACCAATAAATCGATTTGTTGGCGAACCGGCAGGGCATGTTCTTCCGGCGTCAACCATTGAGGGCGCGTTTGGTTGACGCAGGCTTCGACATGGCGCTCGTCAGGGTGAAATGAATAGGCGCCGTCTTTATAAGCCCAATCAAGCCCGTAAAAACGCAGGTAGAGCGCCACGCCAAAGATGACCAACAAACTAAGAGCGGATACAATTCGTTTTTCAGCGGTATACATGGTTCGACAGAAGCCGTTATGATATCCCGAATTAACGGTTTTTCTCAGGGCGTTGTTACGCCATTACAAGACTATCAGAAGGTTTCACGGTGAAAAAACAAGACATTCATCAGGCCGTCCGTATCCTACGGCAAGAGGTTCCAAAATGGAAGACGCCAGCGGTTACAGTCGTCGCCGAAACAGACCGAACCCCCTTCGCTGTCTTGATTTCGTGCATCCTCAGCCTGCGCACCAAAGACGAAACCACCGCCTCAGCCTTCAAGCGCCTCAAACAGCGGGCGCGCACCCCCAAAGGCATTCTCAAAATCCCTGAAGACGAACTCGCCCAGATTATTTACCCGGTCGGCTTTTATCGAAACAAGGCCAAACAGATTCACTCGATGTGCCGTGACATTATCGACCGCTACGGCGGCAAAACGCCCAACACGATTGAAGAGTTGTTGACCCTCAACGGTGTGGGGCGAAAAACCGCCAACCTGGTGATCACCCTCGGCTTTGGCCTGCCGGGAATCTGCGTCGACATTCATGTACATCGAATCACTAACCGCTGGGGTTACATCAAGACCACCAAGCCCGATGACTCTGAGTTTGCGTTGCGCAAGAAATTGCCCGCAGAGTATTGGATCGAGATCAACGATTTGTTGGTGACCTTCGGCCAAAACCTGTGCACCCCTATATCGCCTCATTGCTCGAAGTGCAAAATCAAACCCTATTGCAAACAGGCAGGCGTGAATAAACACCGCTAAGTGTGAAAGATTTGGTTTTGTGATATTGTAAACAGAGGCATGGGTGCAACTCTGGGAGCGCCTGTGCAAATAGGCCTGAAAGCCCGCACTGAAGTGAGCAGAGTTGTACACATGCCAACCGCTGAGTTTGATGATTATTTTGTGATGGCTTTTTGTCGTGTTAGGGGAAAGAAATGAAGGCAGCAATCAAGCGGCGGTTAGCCGCTGGGTTTGTGTTATTCATCGTTTGTTGTTGTTCTACAATCGCTTTCGCTGATATTCAAATCAACGAGCTTCTCGCCGCGACGTCTCAAGAAGACGCTTCCAGCACGCGATTGGAATGGATCGAACTGAAAAACAGTGGCTCCACCGCCGTCTCTCTCGAAGGCTATAGCCTCAGCGATGACCCTCTGGCGCCGCGAAAGTGGTTGTTGCCGTCGATCACGCTGCCGCCAAATGGATTGGTTCTGATTTATGCAACAGGATATGGCTTAATCAAAAACAATGAATACCACGCCAACTTTCAGCTTGACCGCGACGGCGAAACCCTGTTGTTAATCTCGCCGTCGGGCGCAATTGAAAATTCGATCGCCTTCCCCAATCAACAACTCGACGTTTCATATGGGCGGATCTCAACAGGCGAATGGCGCTTTTTCACGACTCCCTCGCCAAACGTCCCAAATCCTGACACGGGCTTCATCGGGTATCTTGACTCGCCAACCCTCAGCCAGCCTGGCGGCGTTTACTCATCAAATTTGAGCGTCGTATTAACGCCGCCGACGCCCGAGGCGCAGCTTCGGTATACAACCGACGGCGCCGAGCCAACACTCGACGACATCCATGCAAGCCATACCCTCCCCATTCGCCGAACAACTGTTTTGCGGGCCCGGGCGTTTCAAGACGGCTATGGGCCAAGCCCGATTGTCACTCACACCTATGTAATACGCGATGAACAGCCCTTGCCCATCATGTCGTTTGTCAGCGATCCCGACCACTTTTTTGATCCACGAACAGGCTTGGTCCCAAATGCCGGCATGCACGGCCCGTTATGGGAACGCCCGGTGTCAGTCGAATGGATCGACGCCAACGGAGTTCGCCAGTTCGGCGTTGATTGCGGCGTACGCATCCACGGCGGCGCCTCGCGCGGACGCTCGCCCAAAAAATCGTTCCGCCTTTACTTTCGCGATGAATACGGCCCTACGCGGCTGCGCTATCCGCTGATTCCAGACACCCCGCGCGACAACTTCAACAACCTGGTCATTCGCGGCGGGTTTAACGACACCTGGGGCTATGACAACTCGTCCCAACGCCCCACCGCCATCCTCGTCAGCGACCAGGTCACACGCGACCTTCATAAATCCATCGGCGGCGGCGTCGCTCACGGCGTTTTCGCCGAACTTTTCATTAACGGCGAATCATGGGGAATCTATAACCCCACCGAACGAATCACCGATGTGTTCAACCAATACTACTTTGGCGGCGAAGAGTGGGATGTCGTCTCTGACTTCAACGCGGTGGAAGGCGATTTGGACGCATGGCGAGAAATGGGAAATGCGTTTACAAGCGTTCGACGGACTGAACCATTTACGTTAGACATTGCTCGGCGGCGCCTCGATCTTCAAGCGTTCACCGACTACATTATTTTGAATATTTGGCTGCAAAATTACGACTGGCCTCACCACAATTGGTACGCCGCCCGCGAACGCACCAGCTCAGGCCGATGGCGCTTCTTTTTGTGGGATGTTGAATATTCGTTCGGCTCTGGCGGCCGAGGCTATATGGTCAACCAGGATACATTTGACACCGCCATCAACAGAGGAAACGAAATCACTGAAATGGTCAAGCGATTGTTCGTCTTGCCCGAATACAAAGACATGGTTTGGCGGCGGTTGAAAGAACTTCAGCAGACCCACCTCAGCCCAGAGCGCGTTCACGCCGCGCTCGACAAACGCGTGAATGAGGTTCGAGAACTGATTCCGCTTGAGGCCGAATTATACGGAACCGCAAAGCCGCCCGACCCCAAAAAAACGCCCGCCGATTTTGAGAACGCAGTCGGCCTCGCTCATGATTTTATCGACCGCCGTTGGCGCCATGTATTGAGATTGACCGAACAATACCTCGGCCCAGCGCCCGTATCAATTGACCAGTGGGAACTGTATTAGACCATCACATTTTCTTTGTTGTGTGGGTATGAGCGCCGATCTCATCTAATAGCCCGTCAAAAGTATGCGGATCGGCTTCGACATCTGGCTCAACGCCGAGTTCTCTCAGCGCCGCGCTGGTCGAAGGCCCAATCGACGCGGCGCGAAACACGGGTTCTATATTTTCTTCGTTTAACAATTGATATAAATGTCTAGCCGTTGACGGGCTGCTAAACAACACCCAATCAATCTGGTTGTTCTTTAGCAGTGCGATTGCTTTTTCAGGAATGCTATCCGGCGCAGTATTCACATATGCGACAACTTCGGAGACCTTTGCGCCTCGTTTCGCCAGCCCTTCAGGCATGGTCCTCAACGCAATATTAGACAGCGGCAGCAACACTCTCTGTCCGTTCAAATCATATTGACTTGAAAATTCGTTAAGAAATTCAAGTGCGTTCGCTTTTGAAGAAACAACCAGTGAATTCAACCCCAATCCCTCTAGCGCTTTTTCAGTCGCCGGGCCAATGGCCGCGAGTTGAATTTTGTATATTGACTTACGATCAACGCCAAGTTCGCTAACACGTTGAATAAAAAACTTGGCCGCGTTTGCGCTGGTAAACACGATCCAATCAAACCCACTCAATTCTTTTATGGCTGAATCAAGTTGGCCCAAATCGCCCGGCGGCTGAATCTCAATCATTGGACACGCCACCGGAACGCCGCCGCGCGCCCGCACCTGTTGGACCAACCGCGGGATGTCGTCTTCAGCGCGAAGTATGAGCAAGGTTTGATTGTTTAGGCCCATTCGATTGTTCCCTTGGGTTGGTTGCGTTTAAGAATGAGCAATCCCAACAAGACATGCAAGGGGATTCCAAACTGGCTGAACAGGTCCCAATCATGCGGCCCCCAGTCGGGGTGCCAGACCAGGGTCCAAACCAAACCGCAAACCGTGCAAACAAAAAGAAGCCGCAAGAAGGGCGTATTGATGCGGTTTCGCAATAAAACCAACAGCAACAACTCCATCGGCAGGCCAACCACCCAGGCGTCTTCCCACACATGAGGCCCATAATGAATGGGGACCGCGAGATAAGCGGCGTGGTAATGAAAAAACGCCAGCAGTTTCATATGCTCCCACGAGAGAAGCGTCAGACCCTCAAAGTGGTTTGGCGCCCAGGCCTTCCCTAGAGGCATGAGCCGCTCCAGCCCGAGTTCCGTCCCATGGACCTGAAAGGTCAACGAACAAGCGATTACTACAAACAAAAATCCCAACACAGGGAGCAGCACTTCGAGAGGCCTGAATTGCTTGCGGCGCATCAATGCGTACCCAACCGCTGGGACATAAAACAACGCCAACATGTGAGACAAACACGCCAGCGAAAAACAAGCCAAGGCCGGCCACACGGGCGCCTGATTGCCATACCATCGGTAGAACCACAAGAATGATGCGAGTAAGAAAAAATTCACCCAGGCGTAATTCTCAACATGACCAACAAACACCATAAACGAGCCGCACAAAACATTGAGCGCGAGAAAGCGAATGTCTGACATCAACGACCACAACACCTGGACCGCCCCCGCCCCGGCCACCGCGCTGCTGAGCGAGATGGCGCTCCACCCGTCAAAACCAAACGGCGAGATCATTACATAGACCGCGCGGTGGATCCACAAAGTAAGCAATGAACGGTAATACAATGGAAACGAAGACGATTCGACGTAACTAACCATGTAGGGCCCGTCAGCGCCTAACAACGGCAACCATCGAAGTTGATACAACAACAGAGTAAGACTAATTGTCAGCGCCGTCCGGCGGGAAACCAATACCAGCAATGCGGCGGCGTTTGTCATTGCCCCTTACGAAAGGTCCAGACTGCGTAGAAAGTTTGCGGCGGCTTCAGGCGCGGTGTGGATGATCGGCGTCCCGGCGCGCAACGCCCAATTCAAATCCCCCGGCGGCTGAGGCATAAACTCAAGGTGCCAGTGAAATGAACGGTTGATCCCGGCTTCGTCTTCAGGGTCGTCTTGCAGCGCCGGGCGGGTATGCAGCGCCATCAGAACCGTCCACCCCGGCAGGGCGCGCTCGATTCGGCGCGAAACCTCTTTGACCATGTCAGCCAGTGGGTTAAGAAGATCGGAATGCATGGCGCTGAAGTCAGCCTGATGGCTAAGCGGGTAGACATGTACTTCAAATGGATAGCGGGACGCATAGGGACACAACGCAATAAATTGGTCTGACTGGGAGACGGTTCGTTTGTCTTCAGACGTCTCTTGATCAATCATCTCACAAAAAAAACACTTCTGCATGACATCATAATGGGCCTGGGCCGCGTCGAGTTCCTGCTGCAGTCCATGTGGAACTATGGCGCTGGCAATAAATTGGGAATGCGGCGGCGCCGCGGGGGCCTCAGGGCCGCAGGCCCACTCGCGAAAATACGAGAACCCATGCAGGCGAATGTCGCGTTTCAAATCGCGGATGCGCTCTTGCACCGCTTCAAATATCATTGAGACATGCAAGACGCTCATGCTTTCGAGCGTATCGTCGGCCCGCTGGCTCTCTACTATGAGTTCATGAGCGCCAAGCCCGCCCATGCGGTCAAACACGCCGACTTCGTCGATCTGGTCTGGTTCTTCAACGCGATAGAGCGGGTGTTTGTTGGCCAACACGCGAATCGCGATTTCGTCGCGCCCCTGAATGGCTTGTCCCCGGCTCCATACCACGATGGCGCCCGAGGCTTCGGGGTCAGAAAACAACCCAGGGTCATCGAGAGGCCATTCACGAAAAGGGAGATTGCTCAACTGTTCCCGTTGCGGCTGAGGCGCAACCAACACCCAACCGCCATGATGGGGATCATTTCGAAATTCAGACTGTGCGCTGTCGCTCATGGAGGCCCCTTCAGTAAATTTGCCGCTTACAGCGACAGGTTCATTGTAGCCCGGCTTTTATGATTTGAGAGTATAGAGATAATACTCGCCGATTTGTTGGTCTAACTCATAGGTAGTCCGAAACGCCGCGATCATCTCATTTGTGAAGCGCCTGCGGTCCCAGTCAGGGCGCGACAAGTCAAAACGCAATAACAACGCGGGGTGCATTCTGTTGTTGACCGTCTCAATGAAGCGGCTTTGGCTCCATTTGCCTTCGTTCGACAATTGGGTATTGATGAAGGGCTGAAACACGGGCGGCTTGCCCGCCCTAAGAGGCAATGCGCATAGGTCTGATAACACAGGCCCTTTGATTTGTTGGATGCGTTTTTCGATCAGGCGCCCCGCCTGAAGGTCAGCGCGGGTGGGCGTCTTAGCGAAGTCATACTGCGACGCGGGCCAATGGAGCGTCGCAATAATTTGAAACAAAAACGCCGCCGCCAAAAAGGCTGATGTCAATTGAGACGCCTGGTTAGACGAAGCGTCCCGTAAATTACTTTGCATGTGATGATAGATGGCCCCGCAACCGACTGACGCCGCCGCAACCAGCGACAAAAAATAATTGGGCGCAGAGCCGATCTTGCCGCACAAAAGCGCTTCGCCGAGCGCGCCGAGCGTAAACCAAAATAACAACAAGGTTTCGCCGTCTTGTTTGGTTCGGGCCCGCTTCGCGTCAATCAACACCATCGCCAACGGCGCGCAACCCCACACGGTGTACATCCACACCCAGTGGCGGACGTTAATCCAAACGTCCGACCAGAAAAACGCGTTCGCGTTGTAGGCAATGAGGTGGTTCCAGGCTTCGTTGTTGGTAATAAATAATATAAATTCCCAAAACACCACCGAGACAAACAACAAGACGGTCATGTATTTTAGCGCCCGCCGCCAGTTGTTTGCGATCAACACCAACAAAATGGCGGCCGGGGCCGCGAACAATGATTGTTTGGTAAACAACGCCAATAACAACAGCGGCAGCGCGTACCCCCAATTCTTCCATCGCTCAAACACCAAAAGCGCCGCGACGCTAAACAGGAGCCCAAGCGCATCCACTCGCGCCAACGCGCCCCATTGATAGACATGATAGAACGACAAAAAGACAAGCCCTGAAAGAACCGACGCCGGGACGGACTTCGTACGGCAGTGCGTCCAAACGCCAAGAAAAAACGCTGTGAGCAGCGTCGAAACAAACGAAATCGCGCGAAGGCCAACCAAGTTGGGAACATTGCCGACAAAAAACGAGCCTAGCCAGGGATAGACGGGCGGGTAGTTGTCGACCAAATACGGCGCCTGGTCTAACGAAGGGTATAAAAACTGGCCGTTGGCGATGCGCACCGACTGATACAACAAAAACCCTTCGCTGTTGTCGATATCATACGGGTGCGCGACCAAGGCGGCGCCGTGATAGATAAAGATCAGCGCATACAACCCTACGCCAATCCAAACCAGCGCCCAGACGAGTTGAAGGAGACGATTGGGTGGGTGGATTACTGTTTCGCCGCCTGGCGAATGTTCAACATGGTTTGAATCCATCGAACTCGCGTCCAAATATTGAGTTTTGACTGGCCTTCGCGGCGTTCTAAATAATTGATCGGCGCCTCAGTGATTCTGGCTTGGTTTTGTTGTAAGTAATACAAGGTTTCTTCGACGATCGACGGCCCCGGTGAGATCATTTTGTCCCACGGCAGAGGGGCCAGCGCCTCGCGGCGGTATACGCGGTAGCCCGAAGTCGGGTCGGTATAATTCAGCCCTAAAAACAAAATGCTCAGCCAGCGGGCGACCTTGCTGTTTACTATGCGAAACCAGCTGAAATTCTCCGTACGCCCGCCGGGGACATACCTTGATCCGATCACCAGGTCGGCGTCTTGGGCGGCGAGAAGCAAGTTTGGCAAATCGCTGGGAAGGTGTGACAAGTCGGCGTCCATCTCGACGACAAAGTCACAGTCCATCCTCGAGGCCTCGCGCAGGCCGTCGATGCCCGCCCGGCCGCGTCCGCGTGGCGGCGGGCGATGAATGACGCGAACGCGTCTTTGATATTGCGCGGCCAATTGGTCAGCCAGTTCGCCCGTACCGTCAGGCGACTGGTCGTCGACAACCAACACCGACAGGTTCAGCCCCAGGGTGAACAACTGTTCGACCAGGTCAACCAGATTTTCACGCTCATTATACGTTGGCAAAAATACAACAATTCGCTCGTCCATTTACATTTGCACAGAACAAAACTAAATTTTGTGTCAGTCTAGATGACAACCCCAGAGACAAAAACTCGTTATACTAGAGCGTATGTCAAAAAAATGTGCGTAAAGCGCGCCCGAATCCGCCGCGGCGGACAGCGATAGATACAGTTACGTAAACGCAATCCGCACATAATTCTGGCAACCACTATATAATCATCTTACGAAGAAACTTCGACTGAACAAAGGAACCCGGCGCTTGATGAATAAGCCGTCCCCCATTGCCGAAATTATTATTGTAGCAGTGCTCGTTGGATTTTTCGCCTTCGCCTGCAGCCAACAGCCCCAACAGCGCCCCATCGCGATTGTTGAAGGACAAGAGATCTATTATCCAGAATTAGAATCGCTGGGCGTCATCGCCCTCAGCAAACGCGGCTTGTCGGCGACAACGGCCGAAGGCCAGCAGTATCTCAAAGACATTCTGCCGACCTTGTATGAATCAATCATTGATATCTATGCCTTAAAACACACCGCTCTCAGCCAAGGCTTTGGGCCCACCCCTGATAAACTCAACCAACACTATGAAGCCGTAAAACAACGCATCAACCAGGCCGAAGGCTATGAAGCCGCCCTCGAAACATTGCAACTCACGGATGAAGAATTTAAAGACTCCATCAAAGTCCAAATGGCGGTGGAACAGCTGCAACAAAGCACGTTAAAGACCTTTACATACGAGCCGGCTGAAAAAGAGATCGAAGACTACTACTACAAAAACAATTTACAGTTCCGCCACCCCTACAGCGTCCGCGTCAGCCATATCTTTATCAGCGCGACCAAAAGCGAGGGAGAAGACAAACGCGCCGAAGCCAAAGAGCGGGCGCAGCAGCTGAAAAAAATGGTGGGCGACAACCCGGCCCAAACCTTCGCCCAGCTGGCCATGCGCTATTCCCAAGACGCCAAAACCCGCGGGCGCGGCGGCGACCTGGGCTTTATCAAACGCAATGACGACATTCTTCTTGACGTCTTTAAAAAGGCGGCGTTCGCGCTGGGCGACGGCGAAGTCAGCCATCCTGTCGAAACCGATTACGGTTATCACCTAATCTGGGCGACCGACCACGACATGTCGCTCGAAGAAGCCAAACCCATCATCAAGCGCCAGCTGGTCGTCAAACAAGCCAGTGAGTATTTTGAGCAATGGAAACAAAAAACCCGCGACGGGCTTGAGATTCGGCGGCTCTTCGACCCCGTCGCGCTTGAGTTCATCGACGCCTCAAGCGAATAACCCCGCAATCATATCGGCAGCGTCTCTAATTCGTGTTCAATGGTCTCGGTCAGCGGCTTGATGGTCGCTTCTGAGAAATCAAAATTGACGCCCGCCGCTTCAAACAATTGCGGTAATGGCCGCGAACCTCCCAACCCCAGCGCCTGGCGATAGCGGCGCAGCGCATCAGCCGAATCGACCTTGAAGCGCCCCCACAATTGAAGCGCCCCCAGTTGGGCGATGCCATACTCAATATAATAAAACGCATGGCAATAGAGGTGAAGCTGGCGCTGCCACAATGACTGCTGTACGTCTTCATGGCCCGACCAGTCAACGCCGCTGCCAAAGCGGTCTTGCAGTTCAAGCCAGTGCGCCGTGCGCTCACTTTGGGTGTGATTGGGGTTCGAGTAAATCCAATGCTGAAATGCGTCAATCTGGGCGACCCAGGGCAGTATCTTAATCACGCCTTCGAGATGAAGCCGCTTGGCCCGCAAGGCGTCGTCTTCAGAAAAGAACTCGTCAAAATAATCCTGACCAAACAGTTCCATCGACATCGACGCCACTTCGGCGAATTCGATGGGAGACGAGCGGTAATCAACAAGAGGGTCGTTACGCGCCGCAATGGCGTGAAAGGCATGGCCGGCTTCGTGCAGCAGCGTCTCGACATCACGCTGCAGGCCGGCGGCGTTCATAAAGATAAAGGGACGACGTATTTCTTCGAGCGTATATTGATATCCGCCCGGCGCTTTGCCTTTGCGGCTTTCCAGGTCGAGTTCGCCCTGGGCGTACATGCCCTCCAGTTGGCCAGCGAGGTCTTCGTCAAAGTGATGGATGATCCGCTTGACGCCGTTTACCAATTCTTCGCCCGTGTTAAACGGACGCAGCGGCGGGCGCCCCAACGGATCGACCGCCAGGTCCCACGGGCGCACGCTCTCTAATTTCAGCGCGTGTTTGCGCTCATCACACAGTTTGCGTGTTAGCGGTACGACGCATTTCTCCACCGCCTGATGAAAATCAAAACAATGTTGAGGCGTATAATCAAACCGCTTGTAGTTCAAAAACGCATACCCGACATAGTCATCAAACCCGGCGTTTTGGGCGATTTGATGACGCAACTTGACCAACTCGTCAAATATCTCATCGAACCGCTCGCGATCTTTCAAGCGGCGTTGCGACACCAGCGTCCAAGCCTCTTGGCGCCGCTCGGGTTCAGTTTCTTCGAGATACTTGCCCATCTGCGGCATGGTTTGTTCGGCGCCGTCAAACTCGACCGTCATGGCGCCGCATAGTTTCTGATACTGTTGGCTTTGTTTGGCGGCCTCAGTCTGTAAGGGAATGTTTTCTTCGCGAAAGAGTTTGATTTCCGCCTCAATGGCGCGGTCATAGACGCCATAGCGCTCTTGAGGCAACTCGCTGCGCAACGGCGAGGCGACGTATTTTTCATTGATTTTGTGCCAATAGGGTTTGCATTTCGGGTCGATGGTTTCTAAAAAGTGAAGATAGCGCGTTTCGATCTCGCCATCTTCGGTGTTACAGGTCATATCGATATAGCGCCGAGCGCGTTCTTCGGCCAGGCATGAACCGAGCTCACTGACTTCCAATAGCCATTGCTCCAGTTCCGCCGCGCTGGTGAGTTCTTTATTTACTACCGCGTCAAACAGTAATTCTAACTGGCTCCATTCACCTAAGTCGCATTCAGCCGGCACAAACCGGCGGGGAAAATCGTTCATTGGTCTAATCCGCCTTTTTTCGAATTTGGGGTATTGTGGTTTATTCAAGACCTGTGTCTAATTATCGCGTACGCCGTCGGTTTCATCAGTGCTGGATTGATTCTCATCGGGGGGCTGTTTCGCGGTTTCGGCCATTTCTTTCATGCGAAGATACAACTGCCAGATCTGGTCGCGGGCGCCGGGGTCTTTCAGGTCAAGATATTCAAGAATGGCTTGCAACGCCCAGCTGTTGCTGATCACGATATCGTTGAGTTCAACTTCTTTTTCATCCCATGCGCCGGGAGACTGTTCGTCGTTCATTCAAACTCCTGTTACAACAAGGGGTTCACATCATCAACCGGCGCGCTGGATGACGCGTCGCCGCCAGCGTCTGGCAGGGCGCCTGATTGAGCGCCAGGTTGTTTGAGGCGGTTTACCTGGGTCTCTTTTTCTTCAAGCTGTTGGCCGAGGCCTTCCATCGCGATCAGGCAGCGGTCGATGTCTTGTTTGAGGCTGGCTTCTTTTTTGGCGATCGCGTCTTGTTCTTTCTTCAACTTGTCCATATCTTGAATCACCAAGACCGTAATCAAAATAATTGACGCCAACAAAACAATGCCCGCGAAAATATAAAAGCCCAACAAGAAGGGGATAAACCCCAACATAAACCCGACCAGAAACACCAAAACCGCGTTCAACCCGGGCACCACCGTAACTTTGAGCGAAGAAATGTGGCCTTTGTAAGACTGAATCGCGTCTTCTTGTTCGCGAAACTTCTTTTGCAACTCACGAATCTGTTCTTCAAGTTTTTCGATCTGTTTTTTGCGCCCGTTCGAACCGCCGCCCAGTTGGGCCTCTGCTTGTTGAATGAGGGTTTGAAGATCAGAGGCGTTATATTTTGTATCGCCCGCCAACGAATTGAGCGCTTCGATAAAGTCTTCAGCCGCCTGGGCTTCGACCGAACGCAGCAACGCTTCAGGGAACGAAAGATCGTTCCGGTGGACTTTAAAAGCCAAATTAAACGCAGCGCTCTTCATCGTGTAGTCTTCGTTTCGCCCAAACTTGAATGCGGTTCATTTTCATAATTATAGCATTTATAGCCCCTTAACGCCCATACGATAAGAGCATAGGGCTATCTTGTAACAAAAAACGCCGCAATTCAAATCACCGGAAATGAAAACACTTGAATGCGGTGGTTTTTGGTGTCCGCAACATAGACGCGTCCTGCGTGTTCATCAACGCCCCAAGGCTCCGCCAATCGCCCTACCGGCGCGCCCAAACCGCCCCATTGATCGATTGGCTCGCCCTCTTTGGTCAGGCGCTGAATACGGTGGTTTTCCCATTCGCAGACGACCAATTCGCCAGATTTGTTCATCGCCAAGTCATAAGGAAACTTAAACTCTCCTGGAGCATTCCCCTCTTTGCCGAATGTCCGCACTGGCCGCCCCTCTACATCATACACTTTGATGCGGTGGTTGACGGAGTCGGCAATATACAAAAGCCCGTCTTTGCCTATGATGATCGCCATGGGACGGTTGAATTGATCAGGGCCTTTGCCAAACGTCCCCCAACTGAACTGATAGTCGCCGTCAGAGTTAAACACCTGGATGCGGGCGGTCTTTCCATATTCAGAAATGTATAAGGCCCCGTCATTGGTAACGGCAATATCAGTGGGGTAGATAAAGTGGCCTGGTTCATAACCAAACGAGCCAAATTCAAACCGCTTTTCACCCGACGTTGAATAATTTAGAATTCGGTTTTGGTGAGTATCAGCAATCCATAACGACCCATCTGGGGCAAAACTCAGCCCGGTCGGCGTGCCCTTATCAGGAAACTCAAGCAGCCATTCGAGAACGAATTCGCCCTGTTCGGAGAATTTTTGGACGCGCCCGGTGCGGTCAATCACATAGACATGGCCCTGATTGACCCCTATGGCGCGCGGCGCGGCGAATCGTCCGGCGACGCGCCCCCGGCTTCCCCACGTGAGGATGTCAGGCTGGGCGCCCCCGCCGCACCCCGTCAGGCTGGCCGCGATCCCTGTAAAAAGAAACGAGCGCCGGTTAATCATGTGTTGGGATCCAAACGGGGGGCTGATTAAAAAGTAGTTTTACTATATCACCAGCGGCGCCTTTTGATTTTGCGATGCCCACCAGTTCATTCTCATCACATCGAACTGTCGTTCGATAGCCCCGCCCGATCAATTCACACGAGTGCACCACCGCCTCTACGGTTCCGTCATTGGAAATCTGAATATCTTCAAGCAGCCATCCGGCATACCCGTCCTCATCCCCAACGGGGTGGCCGGGCCACTCGCCGACCGGTGTGACTATGGTTCCTGCTTGCAGGGTAGCCGGGAGGATTGTCTGTCGCCCCAATAGCCGTGAGGCTTGAATAGATTGGGGATCGCGAAACACCTCTTCAACGCCGCCTGCGCGCAATACGCGGCCTTGGTCAAACACCATTAATTCATCCGCCAGCGCCAGCGCTTCTTCGTGATGGTGAGTGACAATCACAACGGCTCGGCTATCGTTTCCACATGCGCGAATGTAAGGCATCAGGTCGTTGCGCCGCGGCCCATCGGCTCCAGTCAGCGGTTCATCTAAAATGAGAATGTCTGGGTTCCCCGCTGTCGCCCGCGCGAATTCAAGCCGTTTGCGTTCGCCGCCCGAGAGTTGATCTGGGTAGCGGCCAGCCAAATCGCACAATGAAAATGTTGATAAAATTTCATTCACGCGGCGGTCACGCTCGGATGGGGTTTGCTTGAACGCCCGCAACGGCGCCAGGACATGGTCTCTGACTTTAAGATGGCCCCACAGCGCCGCCTCTTGAAAGCAATAGCCGACGTTTCGCTTGGCTGGCGGTTCAAACCGCTTCGCCGATGCGACTTCGACGCCGCCAAGTTTTATGGCGCCAGACTGGGGCGACTCAAACCCGGCGATAAGCCTGAGACAGGTTGTCTTGCCCGCGCCCGACGGGCCAAACAACACCGTGGTCAGGCCTGCTTGTATCTGCAACGACAAATTTTTTAAGAATGGCTGTCGATCGTACGAAAAAGAAACGGCCTCAAATTCAACCCCAGGCGCTTGTTGGTTTGGTTTATTCATGGCGTGTTCTCCAGCCCAACGCTGCGTACCGCATGAACGCGCCAGCCAACAACAAAACCATCGGCGTAAGCAGGAGCAACAACCCGACCGCCGCGGTTCGCGGCTCGCTGCCATAATGCAGTAAATTAAAATACCGGATGGTCAGCGTTTCGCCCCCCGGTGGGTGCAACAACGTCGTGACCGCGGCGTCGGCCCATACAACCAGAGCCATGACAAACAAAATCGGCGGGCAGTACTTTAGCCAAGCAGGCATATAAAAAAAGCGAATCCGCTTGATTGCGCTTAACGGAAGCAGCGACTCAGCCTCTTGTTGACGGCGCCCATAGCGATCCCAGAAAATCAACGCGGCGGCCAGGCCAATCACCCAGAAATGGACTGTATAGCCTGCTATCAAGGTGATGATTTGCGCCCAATGCGGCAGCCAGCCCGGCCAATACGAGCGAAACTCCAACCAACTGGCTGAAATCAAAACGCCCGGCAAGACAAAACACGCCAGCCCAACAACAAGCCAAACGAATAATTCGTTTGGTTTCGTCGAGCGGCATAGCCATAGACCGCAGGCAAACATCAAAATAGACGAAATGGCTGCATAAAAAACAGACAAAACAATCGTCTCGCTCTGGCGCAGCCATTCAGCGGCCACAAAACCCACACTGCCCGCATGAAGCATCAATGAGCCAGCGGGCGCAAAAACAGACAGCGCAAATACAACACAGGCCAAACCAATAACACCCAAAGCCGATAAGCGATTGGGGCGAATAAAAACCAATTCACTCGCGCCAAACGCGCCCTGTTTGGGGTCGGCGAAAAATATCCACGCCGCCGCTGGAGCGAGAAGCAAGTACGGCAGACTGAGCAATATCGCGTTGCCTTCATTGAGCAGCGCCGAAAACTGAACATAAATCTCAAGGGGATACACATCAACCGTCAACAGCGAAGGCGCTTCAAACTGTAAGAGCGACACGCCAAAGACAAAAAAACCACTGATGAATAACGGGCGCCAAAGTGTTGGCAGCCAAAACCGAACCAAACGCTGCATGGGCTTCATATAAATCAGCGCCGCCTCATGCTCGCGGCGGGCAGGGACGCCCGACAACACCAGATAAAAAAACACAATCGGCCAAAAACAAAGCGCCAAGACAAACGCCGCGCCAGGGACGCTATACAACCATTGCTCCCAGACGCTTTGCGCGCCCCACACAATTCGGCCATTGGGGTTCTCCACCCAACCGGCCAGCGTCATCCAGGCCGACGCCATCGCAAACGGCGGAACGGAAAACGGCAATAACGCAACCGCCTGAAGCCAAACCCGCTTTGAGTGAAGGAAGAAGGAATGCGCGAAAAACACTGGCAGCGCGAAAAACACAGCCAACACCGAAGCGCCAAAAGCTAACTGAATGCTGTTTGTTAACCGAAAGACGGCAGCCCCATCAAACACGCTGGCCAGATTGGCGGCGCTGCCGTCAACCCGCCCCCACACAAACAACAGAATGGGAAGAACAAGCAGGAGGCCAAACAAAGAGCGCCAGGTTGTGTTCATTAAATCAATTCGATATGAATTTATTTTGTCTTAAAAACTCCATACATTCCTCAATGCTCCCGGCGGCCGCTTCAAAATCGACTGGCATCGGTTGTATGTCATCAATCGACGGCACGCCCTCAGGCAACTCCACACTGCTGCGCAGAGGGGTTTGTCTCGCGCGGGTTTCGGCGAGTTTTCGTTCGACCTCAGGAGAGAGGATGTAGTCAATAAACGCTTTGCCATTTTCAGGGTTGCGGCCATTTTGAATTAACGCGACCGTGTTAGGGATCATCAACGCGCCCTGCCCGTCATGGTCAAGAAACACCATCTCGACAGGCTTACCAGCGTCAATCGCCGCGAAGGCGTCATCGGTGTCGGTAAGGCCAAGCCCGAGCTGACCGTTGGCGACCGCGTCGCGGACGTCTGCGTTGCTGACGCGAACCTTCATCCCGCCGAAGGCCCGAGCCAAACCGACCTGTTTCATCAGGCCTTCCGGGCCAAGCATGGAATACAACACCGCCATGTGGGTCGCGGTCGTTCCAAACGCAGGCACAGCCATACCGCTTTTGTCTTTATACTTTATCGAAGCCAACGCCGGAATCGAATTGGGCGTCTCGGTTGTCGGAATAATGTTTCGATTGATCAACATCACCCGCGCCCGCGCTGAGAAGCCCGTCCAATAGCCTTCGCGGTCTTTGAACATCTCAGGAATATCCGCCGCTGACGGCGACGTATACGGCGCGAGCAGGCCTTCGTGTTTGAGTTGAATAGTCCGAATGATTTCTGAGTTCCAAAACACATCGGCCTGGGGGTTGCGTTTTTCACGGCGAATGCGCTCAAACACGCCCGTCGTCTTGGTCTTTTCGTTGTCATACAAGACTGTGACCCCCATCTCCGGGTTGGCGTCGATGAATGTCTGAATGATGGGTTCCGAATAGTCTTGGTCAACCGACGTATAGATCGTCAACGCGTTTTGGTTTGAACATCCCGCCAAGAACAACACCATCACGACTACAGTCAACACACTCGATTTCACAATGGTCATCTTCATCACGAATGGCTCTCCTATGATCGGTCAATTGCATGAGTCTATTTGTTCAGAAAAACCGCCTGGAGTTGTTCAACAGCCTCCAGGCGGTAGATTAAAAGCGTTGGA
This sequence comes from uncultured bacterium, assembly GCA_964556895.1. GTDB lineage: Bacteria > Hinthialibacterota > Hinthialibacteria > Hinthialibacterales > Hinthialibacteraceae > Hinthialibacter. Next base: position 43,957 of record CAZKYC010000027.1, read on the forward strand.
TGGCGGTTTATTCGGAGTCGGTCGGCTCCGCCGCGCTTGCGGGCGGGTTGATCGACTCAAAATAGGCGCGAACATGGCGGCGGTAGGCCATAGGAATCGGTTCTTTGTTTAGGGCGTCTTCAGCCGCCTGACGGTATTCGAACAGAGACTCTTCTACCGTCACGTTTGATTCGGTCACGATCGACTGGCCGTCGACTGGCAAGACGCCCGCCACCGGGCCTTGTTGCAATTTCGCCTTCAGTTGGTCAATGGTGAGTTGATATTGTGTCTCTTCAAACGGCGCCTTGCCGCCGCGTCCTCGGCCCGGGCCGCCCATTCCGTTGCCAAATTTCTCTGAATAGCCCGGTTTCCATGGATTCGTACCCGCAAATAAACTGTTCCCTTTCCCTGAACCAAGACCGCTACAGTTGCCGCCGCTGCATTGACCGTTCTTAAACAATGAGCCGCATTTTTTGCATTTGCCTGGCGTGCCTGAGAAGGCCATTTTGGCGTTCTTCAGGTCATTGAGCGCGGCTTCCATCATGGCGATTTGTTCAAGCATCTCGCTCAAATTCATCATTTCGCCTTCAGCCAATTTGAGCGCGTTTTGCGAGAGATTCAGGTTGCCGCTGTTGAGCGACTCCGCCGCGCCTTTCAGCATGTCAGAGAGCGGCATGTTTTTGTCCATCATGGCGCTCATTTGATCGAGTTCTTTCGAGAGGCGCTCTAAATCTTCGTTGGAGAGGGCGCCCAATTTCATTTGCTTCTGCAGCGTCTGAAGCGATTTGGCGGCGCTCTCAAAGTCGGCGTTTTGCAGTTGTTTCAACAACCCGCCGGTGAGTTTTTTCATGGTGGGGTCGGCGCCGGGGTTCACCAGGGGCATGCGCGTCATCAGTTCTTCTTTGCGCTTTTCCCAATCTTGTTCGTGTGACGACAGTTTTGACAACGCCTGACGCTTATCGATTTGGCCTTTTGAGAGTTTTGTCGCGAGTTCTTTGAGTTGTTCATCAAGTTTGGCGGCTTCGGTGCGTTTCTTTTCTTCCGCCTGGCGCTTTACGGTTTGTCGCTGAAGGAACGCTGTCAGGTCTTTTTCGATGCGCTTGGCTTCGGCGGTCTGCGCTTCGGCCTCACCCCGCCCGCTTAGTAGGGCGAACTCAGGCAAGACAAACACCGACAAAAACAGCGCCAAAACCGGAACCCACAGCCACCCCGCTTCGCGCGGGTTCTTCCAGGGGAAGGCCGCCTTGATATTGACTCGCGACACCGCGCGCCAGGCGTCCATCACGGCGGCGCTTTTCCATTGGCGCCGTTCCAGGTCGAGTTCTTCTTCGCGGCCAAACTCAAGCGCTGACGAAATTTTCTCTTTCAACCGAAGACGGCTGTCAGCCAACACCGCGGTCGTGGTCATGCTTTTTGAACGAAGGAAAAACTGAATGAACGCAGCAGGGACCGACAAGGCCAGGATGCCCGCCGCCACGCCAAGGCGGCTCAATGAATCGGGCAGAAACGCCATCGCGAATGTCGCCAGCGCCGCCGCGATTCCACAATAAAAAAACCAACGTACGAAGTCGTTCCAGAACATCACGCCGCAGTAGCGCCAGTGGGCCTGGCGGACGCGTTTCAAAATATCGCGTACGGCTTGAACGTCAGTCATGGTAATTCTCCATCATCAGTTTGGAGCAATCACTCATCGGTCTGCATGTTCAAATACAAGGTGTATTCAAAATCATCGCCGCCCATGTTCATATGCAGCTCATAATAAAATTCCTGATACTGCGCAATCGAACCAAAGCGGTAATCCATAATGCGATAGGTTGGCGTCTTTTCAGGAAAATACGACTGGCTCTTCTTGTCGCGAATCTTCACGACCTCACCGCCTTTTTCGCCCAGTGAATACGACCGCCGAATGATGGTCGCCGCTGCGTCATTCTCGCCGTTGCGAACCAGTTCAAACATAAATACAACGATTCGCTCAGCGGCTTGTTCACGCAGCGCCAACAATTTATTCCGTGGAATCTCGATCTCTGTTCGCCCTGGGCCGACCGACAGCGGGTCTTCTCCCTCAAACAGGCCGCCCGCCTTAAAGTAGTCTGTTTGAAGCGCGGTCAACTCAGCGCGGGTAAACCCCTCGTCTTTGAGTGCGGCCATCGCCTCATGGGTCATCGAAAAGACCCTGACATTGACCTGTAACGGCGCTTCGACCGGTTGAGCATGACTGTAGAACCCTATCGTGCTGATCAATACGGCGATGAGCCAGTAGCGTTTCATTGTTTTTCGCCCCCAAACGAGTGGTTTCATTTGTGACAACACACAGAACTCATTACACTAGGCAGTGAACTCTGTACGTTCATAGTATTGCATAAAAACCCGTAATTTGTAATATAAAGTGTTTGACAAAATTGCGTGCGGTAAGCGCGCCCGAATCACCCGCGGCGGACAGCGATAGATACAGTTATGCGCCTTCAAACCGCACGTTATTTTGACAACTATTATAAAACCCGATTGCCTCTAAGGTCATTGTCGAACAAACCCGTATGGCTTGGCGAAGGAAAGCCAGTGAAAACTGTCTCTGACTTGGGTGAATTCAACCTCTTAGCCCAATTACATGAAATACTCTCCCCCAAACACCCTGATATTTTGGTTGGGCTTGGCGACGACGCCGCTGTGGTCAAGCCGCCAGACGCCCCAATCGTGATGACAACCGACGCCATGGTCGAAGGCGTCCATTTCAAACGTGAATGGGCGCCGCCCCAAGACATCGCCCACAAAGCGCTCGCCAGCGCCCTAAGCGACCTGGCGGGAAAATGCGCCAATCCCTCTTACGCCCTGATTACTCTCGGATTACCTGGCTCCACTGATCTCGATTGGGTGCTTACCGCCTATCAGCGGTTTGCTGAACTTCAAAACCAATGGGGCATATCAATCATAGGCGGCGATACGGTGCGCTCGCCCCAGATTTGGATATCCATCACCGTCCTAGGAACTCAAATCACAGAAAAGCCGGTTCAAATCAATTGCGCCCAACCCGGCGACTGGATACTCGCCAGCAACACATTGGGCGACGCGGCTGCCGGGTTGGATAGCCTGCTTCATCCTAAGAAAAGAGAACGCTCACAAAACGCCTGCGATTTCCTACGGTCCCGCTTTCACCGCCCCACCCCTCGCTTAGGTGAAGCCAAGAGACTCACAGAACTTGTCACCCCCAGTTCCATGACAGACATCAGCGACGGGCTTGCCCGCGATTTGTGCAAAGTCTGCCAAGCCAGTGGGGTTGGAGCAAAATTAGACTCTAAGGCATTGCCCTGTAGTCAGGCGCTAAACGAGTATGCAGGCGCCGACGCGGCTGAGTTTGCCTGGCGCGGTGGAGAAGACTACGAACTACTACTCACGGCGCCGCCAGATGACGCTGAGCGATTACTGTCACAATGGAACGATGCCGATTGCGCGCTACACCGTATTGGTGAACTAACCAGCTCGCCCCAAATCATTGTGGAAGGAATCGACCCAGACATGAAAGGCTTTGATCACTTTAAGTAACCGAGGTTGGAGCCAGTTGTAATGATGACCTCAGTTGAACGCGGCCTTCTAATAGTATGTCGCGCTGGGCGTCAAATTTTTTCTGTTGTATGGCGTCGACCGCCAACAGCCCCATCTGACTCCAGGGCAGGTCGACCGTGGTCAAATCCAGCGCGGCGCAAACCCCGCCTCCGCCAAACCCCGACAGGGTGAAGTCAACATTGATTTCGTCACGCATTCCATCCAGCGTGTTTTTGAGTTGCGCTGTCAACCCATCGTGGATGCACATCACCATACTGGGGCGCTCTTGTTTGATCTGGCGGCCCACTTGTTGAATGAAGTCCATCATCGACTGGCGTTTTTTCCATACGCAACTGTCGGCCCACTCGACCTTTGACGATTCGCCCGTAACCGTATGGAACCCCTCGCAGCGAGCCAATCGAATCGACTCACAACACGATTCATCGTCAATCAACAACAAGCGTGTGTGTCCACTCTCGATTAGCGAGCTGGCCAGCGAAGCCATACTCGACTCATGGTTAAACCGAATCGAATAGGCCTCACCGCTGGAATGGCCGCATCCATCTAACATCACGACCGGCGTTTGGGTCTTTAACAGGCGCGCCACCCAGCGTTTTACGTTGGCGCCGTTAAACTCAGGCTCAGCCATCGACACAATCACACCGTTAAACCGCCGTTGAATCAGGTGGTCGGCGAAACGGTCGACTTTTTGAAAATCGTTTGACGAGATACATACACAGGTTTCGATTCCGAATTGAGAGGCGCGTTCCTCGATAGATTTCAAGAGAAGCCAGGGTTCGTTCCAGGGGTAGTCTGACAACAACACGCCTAATACGGGGCCTTTGTTTTCGGGTTTTAACACATAGGTGCCTTTGCCTTGAACGCGGCGCAGAAACCCCTCTTGAACCAGCTCTTGTAAGGCGCGAATGACCGTCATCTTGCTGGCGCCAAACCGGTCGATTAAATGGGTTTCTGACGGCAGCTGCTCGCCTTCTTTCAGAGCGCCCTGTTCGATGTCTTGGCGGATGGCTTCTTTGATTTGAATGTACTTTGGCAAGCGTTCAAATAAACTGCCCATCTCATTTCTCCGCAGTTCTCATGATGGATAATTAAAAGCATAAAAAGAACGATCGTTTCTAAAGGTAAAAGAAACATCCTTCTACTATAACTGAGCAAATGCTTATAAATAAAAAGCAATCTATAAAACTGGCTGTAAGAAAATTTCTGCGCCCCCCCGGACGCATTCGCTTGGTCTCTCTAGCCTAACTATCCGCCGATTAAATACTTGTCTTGTTGGTCATTCGTTATCACAAGAATAAATGATCAGTCAAAAAGAACAAAAAATCTACAACGATTCTTTACCATCCTATAGCTGACAAACCAGAGTGTCAACAAAATTGTTCCTTCAGTAAAAAATGAGTAAAAGTGATTAAAAAAGGTTTTTCCGATATTTGAGTACTTCCCTTGCTGGATGACCTGGAATTTGGTCAAAAAACG
>CAZKYC010000028.1:0-46595 GCA_964556895.1 uncultured bacterium
CACATTTTTTTGACAAACGCTCTAATTCAATTTGAGAAAAAGTATCCAAATCCCGGATGAGCCAGAAAACACGCCTAACATCTTCATCGCCATTATGACAACAGTGATGATGAGCGCCCAGCGAACCCACTCTTCGCCTTTTGAAATCGCCAGACTGCCGCCAAGCCAGCCGCCTAATCCCATCCCTGCCGACAGTACGAGGGCGACAAACCAATCGACCTGGCCGTTCCAAATAAACACTGCCATCGCGAACGTCGTATAGATCGCAATGACAAGAGATTTCGCGCTCGCGGTTGAAACCAAATCTAACCCACAGAGCAAAACAAACGCCGCCGTCAAAAAGTAACCCACGCCAGCCTGAAACACGCCGCCATAAACCCCGATGAGAAAGAACACCAATCCAATCACAGAAATGCGTAGGGGAGTATAGTGAATCGCCTGGCTGCGTTTTGGCTTCGGGTTCCATACGATAAAAACGACCACAACCAGCATGATGATAGCGAACAGGGTTTGAAAGAGTGAATCGGGGATATCAACCGCCAACTGAGCGCCAAAAATCGCGCCAATAACAGCAGGGATAGAGACATACATACACAGTTTGATATCGCTGACGCCGCTTCGTCTAAAGCGCATGACAGCGGATACGCATTGGGTCCAAATCGCGATACGGTTGGAACCATTGGCCAGTGGAGAAGGCAAACCAAGAAACAACAAAACCGGCAATGTCAATAAAGAACCACCGCCCGCCAAGGTATTGATCACCCCTGCGAAAAAGCCAACTATGAATACCAGCGGGACGTAATGAACTTCCAATTTCACCTCATGTGTGTGTATTGGACAATGCTAACCACAGGACTATGATTCAAACGGCAACCCGAAACTAGGAGCAGGGAATGGACTTGTTCACGAACCGCAGAAATGAATACGAAGAAAAACTAGACCGCACCAGGCGGTTCATGGGCGACAACGAGATTTGTAATTTGTTGATCACTGAAGCGCACCACTTTTCTTGGTTGACCTGTGGTGGAGAAAACTTTGTCTTTCTGGCCCGTTCGGGCGGCGCCGCGCCTCTATTAATCACCCAAGACAAGGTCTATCTGGCGGCAGACAACATTGAAGCCATGCGGCTGTTCCCTGAAGAAATCGAAGGGCTGCCAATCGAAGACGGCCATCATCTTTGGTATCTTCCGCCTAACGAGATTGAAGACCATTATCAGAAGCTGAACCCCGGCCCGGTCGTTCGAGACCTTGAGATAGAAAACGAATTGAAAACACTGCACACGCCGCTGTGCGGCGACGAGATAAACCGCTATCGCTGGCTTGGATCAAAAGCCGAAGAATCGATCCGTAATGCGTGTATCCGCGCTGAACGCGGAATGACCGAATACGAAATTGGCGCCCTGTTAGCCAAAGAATGTTACGACCGCGAAATCTGGCCCGTTCTCATCCTAGTGGCGGGCGATGAACGCGCATTAAATTACCGCCACCCGCTGCCTACCAAAAACCCGGTCAATCGCCATTTCATGCTGGTGTTGTGCGCGCGCCGTTATGGTCTAATCGCCAACGTATCGCGCATTGTCAGTTACGAAGGCGTTGATGGCATCATGCGCAAGAAACACGACGCGGTTTGCCGCATCGACGCCGCGCTGAATTTATCGTCTCAACCAGGCGTATCGTATGGTGAAGTTTTGAAACGCGGCATCTCTGAGTATGAATCCCTTGGCTTTGAACATGAGTGGCAGTTGCACCACCAAGGCGGGCCGACAGGCTATTTAGGCCGCTATTTTAAAGCCATCCCAACCACCAATGAAACAGTGCAAACTTGTCAAGCCGTTGCTTGGAACCCCTCCATTTCAGGGACCAAGTGTGAAGACACCGTGTTGATTACTGACAGCGGCCCTGAGGTATTGACCAAACCCATCGACTGGCCGGTCGTAAAGATTGACTATAATGGGAAAACGATGAACCGAAGCGATATTTTGGCCCGTGAATAACCCACCGCCCGCGATAGACTGTATTATCATTCCAGGCCGCATCCCGCCGCGTGAAATTGGGTTTTTGAATGCGTTGCTAGATGACCACGAGGGCATCTGTGTGGTCCGGACGGAACTGCCTGAAGTGGGCCGCATGGAATTTTGGGTCGCGCCCGACATGCTTGATTATTTTTACCGGTTCGCTGACTTCATACGCTCAGAATACTCGATTCCGTTCGAATTATACGACCCTGTTGCCGAATCGACCGAAATCATCGCTGAGCGCAAAAATTCTACAAATCCATCCGAATAAATGCCTGCGTTTTGCCGTACTCTATGGTAAAATAGACCAGCGCTATCTTCTGGAGGAACGCAATGATTTGGGAAATCAATCAGATGCAAATTGCAGAGGCCCAAGCCCAAACAGAACGAAGCGCCCGCCAATCATCTTATGTGACGAATAATATTTCCGCTCTACAGGCGCGATTAGATAAGCTGACCCTGATCAACATGGCGATGTGGTCGCTGCTTCAAGAAGTTTCAGACTTAACCGAAGATGACCTACTTGAACGGATCAAACAAATCGACCTCAGTGACGGCAGCATGGATGGGAAGGTAAGAGCAAAAGTCCAAAAATGCCCTCAATGTGAGCGAGTGATGTCAAACCGTCACGCGCGCTGCCTTTATTGTGGATACGAAGGCCACGGCGATTTTGGCGCTTTCAGCGAGGTATTAGATTAGAAAAACGGTCAATCCAGACCAATCTAAAGGCTTTCCACTTGACCTTAAAAGTAACTGGAGCGATTCTAAAGGTTATTGATACACCTTCTGAAGATTTTGGCTTCGGCGTGTATCATTCTCCAGTATTTTATAGAATTTAAAAATTAAATCCTAATCGATTTTCAATCGTAAAGGAGTAATTAAATGAGCATACAGATTGGACAACCAGCGCCCGACTTTGGTGTGAAAGCCTTGGTGGGTAAAGAATTTAAGGATTTAAAACTAGGCGACTATAAAGGTAAGTGGGTATGCCTGTTTTTCTACCCGCTCGATTTTACGTTTGTCTGCCCGACTGAAATTATTGAATTCAGCGACCGAAGCGGCGACTTTAAAGACCGTGACTGCGAAGTCATTGGCGGAAGCACCGACAGCGAATTTTCTCACTTGGGTTGGTGTAATTCTCACCCAGGCTTAAAAGACCTCAAGATTCCACTCATCGCTGACTACAAAAAAGAAGTTACCCGTTCATACGGTATCCTGAATCATGGTATGGGCGTCGCCTTCCGCGGCACCTTTATTATTGATCCTGAAGGTTTGGTTCGTTGGATTTGCGTCAATGACCTTCCGGTGGGGCGTAATATTGATGAAGTTCTTCGAGTATTAGACGCCCTACAAACTGGAGAGTTAACCCCTTGCCAATGGAAAAAGGGCGACGATGTCCTGAAGCTATAACTTCGATTCGTTTCTGGAAGTCGTGGACATTTCCACTCCTTCCCTTATAGTTATTATTGATATAACTTGTTATAAACTAGATAATACAAATTCAACCCTTTAGTTATTATTTCACTATAGGGTTTCAGGGATACAATGGACGATTACTCCTTTGCGGCGGATCAGATGAAGGAAATCATTGTCAATGATTACCTTCGTAAACATCCAGATATTAAACGTCACGAAATTGTGACTAAATCTGTGAATGGTCGCATAATCGTCGAAACCATCACCAGCACGTTTAATAAACTCTCTGAAAAGCAAAAACAAAAAAAAGGCCCCAGTGACAAAGAAAAGAGACTTCTAAAGCACCTCTCTGAGGGCGGCGACGAACGCTACGCGGCGTCTCTTGATTCATTGGGCGCGAGCCGAAAATACGCCGATTGGCTAAGCAGCTCAACCTTCACTTCGTTTCAGGCTAAAGAAAAAAGCGAAACCGACGATTTCTTAGATAAACGCGAAACCGACGCTGGCCGGCGCGCACAAGAATTGTTGTATGTCCGTAAGAAGTTCACTGACCAGATGTCGTCATCGACCAAACCCTCCCGCTCATTGATTCAAACATTGATGATGGAATATATCGCCGCCGTGATGAGGCAGTTGAAAGTCCAGGCGCAACTCTATGGCAAAGAGGTCGAACTGGGCGACATGTTTTCATTTAATATAAAAAAGTTCTTACGCGATCATTTTGACAAGTTTGAGAGCGCGCCCGAAAAAGTCATTGCGACAATTGGCAAGGCGTTTAAGATTCTTCAAAAAGGCAAACCCCAAGCAGTCAACGTCACAGGCAAAGAAGACCACAAAAAGATTCAGATATTGATTGACCAACAAAGCCAGGAACTCGGCGTGCAACGGCAGGAATATCAAATGATCTTGCAGCTGGTCGCGTTTCTTGAAAACTTACTGGCTCAAATGAAGAGCACTGATCTTTCGATTCCTGAAAAGAAAAAAGAAGACGCCGACGCTAACTCCCGTCGGCGCATGGCGTTTCATGATAAAAAAGGCGGGCGAAGGCGTTAGCCTGACCTGCCCTCACACCATAGTTCTATTCTCTCAACGAACAATCTGGCGTATCACAACCGATTCTATAGCGGTTTTTAGCGACCCACGCGTATAGTATGGGCCCAAAATAACCAGCCGTTGGAAAGTAGAACGCCAACAGAAACGGCCAGAACATAGGCGTCGAAAGTACCATTCGACGTATCGCAAAAAATCCCCAATAGAGCGTGTTCCTCTCGATGACAACCAGAGAATTGGGCGCTTCATAGCCTGATAATTGAGAGTATTTTTCTTGGAGCGATTTCCAGTCGCTGTTATCGACAAACTCGAAACGGTTCAGCCAATCTAGAGTAGAAAACAGAGAGACTGACCGACGGCAAAAGCGGCACTTGCCGTCATATATCACAATCAGTTTTTGGGAATGAGAATTCATAACTAAACATTATACTTCGTCTTGCACTGGCGCTTCGTTCGGCGTCTGTCTTAGCCATTCTCTGATTCCAACGGTCAGAGCGACAAGGCTCAGACACACAATACATACGCTAAAAATAATTCCATTGGGGGTACGGGCCGTCCATTCTTGCCACGGCCAGGGGAATTGGAAAAAGGCGTAATTCAACAAGAAGATCATCCATCCTGTTACCAGTAATGACCAACTGGCGAACAATCGGCCGTTGGGTTTATCAACGGGTTTGTAGCAGTTCCATAACGCGATTGCCGTGAACAGCAATAAGGGGATGATGACATAAATCGCCCATCCAAGCGGCAGACCGATCGTCCCTTCGTTATAGCCAAGTTGTCGCAAAGTCTTTCCTGCAATGGGTAACAGAGTAATGGGATAAATAATTAGGTATGGCCAGAAACGACCGCCTAAAATGCAGACGATTGGAATAAAGACAAGGCCTAATCCGAGATCATAGACAAAATCAATTGGCGCGAAGGCGAAAAACTCGACGCCAATGAGAAGAGGAATATGCAACGCCAACAGCGAGCCTTCAAACCATGTCGGCATGTAAACGCCGTCATCCACATTCGTCAGTTGAATATGCTTTCTATTAAGCCAGACGCCGAAGCCCAGAGACGCCCCCATGATGGCGCCAAAGGTGGTTTCCATCATGTTCCACCAATTGAAGTGTTTGAAGATCTCAAACCGGCCGCTATCAACCAACATCTGGTCTAGTTCGCGAAACCAGTCTGCGTTCCACGCGTGATAAGCCTGAACGCCTTGCCCAATAGGGAAGCCCAAAGCGCCGCCCACTATGCCCCAAAAAGCAATGCGCCGCGCCATCTTATCGCCGCGAATCAACCCGGCGTATACAATCGTGGTCAACAGCGCCATCGCCAATCCGCCCCAACATTCATAGCGGGGCTTCCCGTATGTGTCTGGTTCCCAATGCCAATGGTCAGAGAAGTATAAGTATGGCAGCTGCATATTTTCGGGATCAAACGGCGTGTGAAAAAGATAAAGCCCGCCGATGTAAGCGCCAATCAGCGCCGCCATCAGCAACACCATTTCTCGCCATCGGTAACGCACGCCGCCCAGCCCCATGCCAAAGAAGACGCCGCAGAAGCCAATCCAAACGCCGCCCTTGATCGCGAGGCCGAGAAATCCCCATTGCAGCGCGTCCCAGTTGCCGACCAATGCAGCGTCATGAGTCAGGCCGACGGTCTGGCCGTAGGTCATTGAGCCGCCCAAGCCCATCGCGACGGTTGCGAGCGCAACGCAGCGGGCGGTGCTGAGCAGGTTCGCCTTGCGGCAGAGCAGGGTGATGAGTGTCAGGCTGACCAACAGCCCGGCCATCATAGCGCCGGTTTCGTGTCCGTACTGGCCCCGGATGCCCCAGGCCATTCCGCCCGCCATCGCGGCGAACAATACGGGCCAGATAAACAACATGTCGCTATGGTTTTGAACGCGCTCTTGTTCGTTCATTGGTCCTCATCTCCCTTATTTGACTATCAGATAAAAATTACTTTACGGGTTTGATCGAAAATTTTATAGGGAGCGCGGCGCCCATGGTCGTATTTCATTCAATCAAGTGAGGGCGACAGAATCATTGCGTGGTCAAAAAGTATATACTCTCCAGGAGAGTCGTCATAATCGAAAACAGTTAGGTGAAGTTGTCTGCCTTTGTATTCAGATACATCAACTTGTATTTCATCTAAATGTGAAGCGCCACTTCCTCGCCACTCGCCGAGAACCGAGCCCCCGTCTTTCAAATGGGCGCCGACCGATTGGCTTTGGCTTCCACCCACAGAAAAAATCAGGTATTGGTTTTCTCTCACAGTGAATACAGGCGAGACGGCTTCACCAGTCATTGCGCCGCCGTCTTCGTTCAAACCAGAATGAACCAGCCCATTGCCGACATAGCCCGTCACAGCAGGAAACAATCCCAATTCCAATTGCGCGGGCTGACCACTCATCGCGGAGCCTTCAAAATTCCAATTGTCAGAACCGTGTTCGAATAAGCCAAGCGAAGCCGCGCCTTCATACAAGGCGTCATCAATTCGTAACGAAAAATCGTGCGCCTGAAACGTATCACTCGAATGGATTTGAACAATTGAAAAGCGTCCTTCGTTTAATGGAAATGAACGCAAGGGCTTGAATGAAACACCCTCCACTTCAAGAACCTCTTCGATATTAAAGTCGATACAGTAATCAATCGCGTTCTCGTGAATGTATTCGCCGATTGACCCACCGTTTTGGGTAAACAGGTAGACATCGTCATTCGCAAGCCCATCCAAGTTGATTACGCGTTCCGGCAAAAAGAAACCCAGTGCGCCTGCATTGAATGACCCAATTTTTGAATACGCGGATATCTTTAAATGTTGGTCGACATAGCTGGATGACGCCAAAATCAGGTGGCTCCAAAGGTTTTGATTGACCTCAACTTGGTAGACTGGCTGGTAACGGTAGTAAGTCGATAACGCCACGACAAAGATAATCACTGAGAGAATGGTTGACAGGCTGTTGTTTAACCACTGCGGGCGCCAGGTTGGTATTCGTAGTTCAATCGTTGAAATAAGTTGCAACGCCTTTGCGAAAGCAATCGCAAACATAAACGAAATTAAATAGGGCTGGTCAAAAATATACCAAGTAAAGTAATACAAATCTTTGACCTTCATTAAGAATGGTGTGATAAACAAACCCACTGCCGAAGCGAACAGTAACGAAGTGATCAGTAAATCGCAGTGTTGGAGTCGCTTCCATGTTGCGGCCATATAAATAAGGCTTATCAAACCAATCAATACGAGAACGGAATGAACGCCGTAGTTTGTTGGCGCTCCGTCAACAATCCAACCATTCGGGTGGAGGGTGTAGTGAAACACGGATGAGAACCCGAGTGAAAAGCGCCCGGTCTGATAGAGATATTCAAACGGAACCAGTAATGGAGACGAGACAGAACTGGCCTCAGGCAACTGAGAAAAAACAGTAAACACTCCCGATTTAATTGAAGACGAAGTCGGCAAGACGTGAGCGAATTTATGATAGGCGTATGCTCCCCATAGCATCAAAGGCAGCATGGCGCCAATCAGTGGATAGAGCACCAACTTCTTCTGACCATACAAAAAACTGAACAACACCATGAGCATGAATACAGATGAGGGCAACAAACGCGTCAAGACCAGGCATCCGGCAATGACCCCCAATGTGAATGGCAATCGAAACGCTGATTGGTCTTTTTGTTTTTCTATGCGGAGATAAAGGTCAACCAACAGCGCAAGCAAGAAGCAAGCGAGTGCGTTTTCTTTTGCCGTGATCGACGCCATAAACACGGGGACGTTCAACAGAAAAAACAAGGCGCCAAATAACGCAGCGGATTCCCTGATCCAGTTGGGTCGGTGCTCAAGCGCTATTCGAATTGATGAAACTAATACACATCCCGTAGCGGCGAACAGCACGGCGTTTAATATTAGCGACCAGCGCAGCAAACTCTCTAACGAACCAACGCAATAACTGAGCGCCGCCAGGACTAACGCATACAGAGGCTGAAACCCATAGGTTGGGTGGATTCCATCAAAGGTAAAAAAGCCAAGGCGAGAACAGTTGAATGCTGGAAGCAAATAATAAAACGAATCGTCATGAACGCTCAGAGCCAAAGCATCAACATTGCTGGTCAAAAACCGTTGGCATGATAATGTCAACAAAACGATGCAGACAATCAGCAAACAGATTTGGTAGGTATTGAATGGTTCTGGACGCATTTTTTTGTTTTGCTTGAGCCAGCCTGGATGCTCCATTCTATCAAAACAGCGTGTCGTCTTCGACCGCTTCGATGGGGAGGGCGCATTCGGGTCGGTTGTTGCGCGGCGAGTTGACCATCGCGCTGACCGGGTAGGCCTCCATCTCGCCGGCAGGGTAGGGCGCCATCAATTCGCTTAGCGCCTCTCGGTTGTCAGTAGAGTGGTCTAGCCATTGGGCCCAATCGCCAGGCTTGAGAATGACGGGCATGCGGTTATGAATCGGGGCCATCAGTTCGTTGGGCGTAGTGGTGATGATGGTGAAAGTTTCGAGATGGTCGCCGCCTTCGCCCCAGCGTTCCCACAACCCGGCGAAACAGAAGGGGCGCTCATCTTTGAGCCGGATAAAGTGGGGCTGCTTGGTTTTTGCGTCGAGTTTTTGCCATTCATAAAACCCGGTGGTAGGGACCAAACAGCGGCGCGATTTATAGGCGCCGCAAAACATGCCCGACTCAGGCGCGGTCTCGGCGCGGGCGTTGATGGGCTTGCGCGCCGGTTTGAGGTCTTTGCTCCAATGAGGGACAAGCCCCCACTTCAGCGAAGCAAACTGAGGCTGGCCGTCATGCTCCCGCACCACCAGCGCCTCTTGTGAGGGCGCGATGTTGTAGGACTGCCGCTTGCGGACAATCTCATCCCACTCCTCCGGCAGCGGCCCGTCTCTGTCTACCCCGTTCTCATCCATGTAGTCATACAGAATTTTGATCAGGTCGAGTTTGGAAAATAACGTGAATCGTCCACACATGGTTTTTCGATTATAGCCTGACTTGTTTGAGTCCTTCCCAGCGGGTGGTGTATTGGGGGCTCATGAATTCGGCGCGCAGTTTCCAGCCGGGGTTGACCCCGGCGGCGGCGTACTGAATCGCGCCCGCCCCCATTGTACGGTTAATCTTGTCAATCGTCTTCATCAGGCGATAGTCGCCGCCGCGGTCGCGTTGGTCAAAAAAGTTTCCCTGTACGGCGGCGCCAGGCTTCACCTCAAGCAAGATAACCCCTGACTTCTTATAGCGGTAGCCGTCGCGAAACATCTCTTCGACCATACGCAGGCCATACCCCGCCATCTCGCTGGTGCAGGCGGTGGGCGTGGGGAAGCGCGCCGTACGCGAGTTGTAGTATTGAGGGTCTTTGACGCGGAACGGGTTGGTCAAAAAAAACACCGTCATCGCGCCCGCCACCGAGTGTTGCGAGCGGCATTTCTCCGCCGCGCGGGCGATGTAGGTCGCCACCGACTGTTTCATCTCAGCGAGAGTGGTGATGGGCTTGCCAAACGAGCGCGTACAGGCGATCTCCTTCTTGTTGGGCCGGATCAGCTCGAGGTCGCCGCACGGCTCGCCGCGCAGTTCCAACACCAGGCGCTTGCCGAGGATGCCCATCTTGAGCTGGTATTGAACGTAGTCAGGGTCGGCGTCGCGAAACTGGCGGGCGTTTTTGATCCCCCTCACTTCGAGGCGCAGGCTGAGACGCGAACCGATGCCCCAGATGTCCCTGACGGGTATCTTCTCTAACACGCCGTTGCGCTGGGAGGGGCTGAGCGATTGCAGGCAGAACACGCCGTTTTGTTCAGGCCATTTTTTGGCGACGTGGTTAGCGATCTTCGACAACCCCTTGGTTTCGCCGATTCCCACCGATACCGGCAGCCCGGTAGCGCGGTAAACATAGCGGCGAATCTCGCGAGCATAGTCTTGTAGCCGCTGTGGGCCGCTGTCGGGCAACACCCCGGTCAGGTCTAAAAACGCCTCGTCGATGGAGTAGACCTCCAGGTTGGGGGTGAACCGCCCCAGCGCCTGCATGACGCGGCGGCTCATATCGCCGTAGAGCGCGTAGTTTGACGAAAAATATTTGACGCCGTAGCGGTGCAGCTGGTTTTGCACCTTGAAAAAAGGCGCGCCCATGTCGATGTTGAGTTGTTTGGCTTCCGCCGAGCGGGCGATGACACAGCCGTCGTTGTTAGAGAGCACCACCACCGGGCGGTCTTTGAGCGACGGTTCAAACACCTTTTCGCACGACGCGTAAAAACTGTTGCAATCGACCAGCGCCACGCAGGGCGTGCGCTCACGATACGAACGTATGCAAGACATGGGTCACGACTCCCCAGATGACGCATTCGAGTTCTTCGGAAATTTCGGTGGCGGCGTATGACGGGTTGGCGGCGTCGAGAAACCACTTGTCGCCGCGCTGGGCCAGGCGTTTGACCAACATCTCGCCGCCCACCATCGCCACCACCACATGGCCCGAGCGCGGGCTTTCGGCGCGGTCGACCACCAGAATGTCGCGATCTTTGATGCCCGCGCCGCCCATCGATTCGCCTGATGCGCGCACGAAAAAGGTCGACTCGGGGCGGCGCGACACCAGCTCATCAAGCGACAGCGGCGCTTCAAGATAATCATCTGCCGGAGACGGAAACCCGGCCGAGACCGTGCACCAGGCTATCGAGATGCCCTGCGACTCGTACTGCTGCGGGGTATGGACTTCTTTGATCTGCATTGCATTGCCCATCAATCATGGATAGTGAACATATGTATAATAATCGAGCGCAAGACGAATGTCAAGCAGGTTTTGGGCGAGGGGGGAAGAGAGCGCCAAACTTTCATGTAATTTTGGAGATTGACAACCTTTGAGGGTGAATCTTTCTGAATCTGGATTGCGCCGCGGCGGACAAGATGAAAGGATATTCAGAATAAATAAAACAGGCAAATCCTGATCATCCAGATTCTGATGAAGAATACCTGATCCCCCCAGGCGCTGACGCGCCGTCCCCCCTTAAAAAAGGGGGGACGGCGCGTCAGCGCCTTTTGTTTTTCGTCAAGAAAAATAAAGAATGATCACACCATTACTGCACCAAACGCTGAGCGCTTCGCGCGCGCTGACCCCTATCAAATCCAATTTTATAACCCTCATTCCTATCCGCCGCGGCGGACAGGATGAAAGGATTTTCAGAATAAATGAATCCGTAGAGAAGGGGGCCGTGGTGCCGGAGGGGGGACTCGAACCCCCACGTCCCGAAGGACACTAGGTCCTGAACCTAGCGCGTCTACCAATTCCACCACTCCGGCGTCTGGGTCAAGCCGCCCTATACTCTACATCAGATTGGGTAGCGGTAAAGCCTGAGCGATGAGGCTATTCCGGCCTTTTTTACGCAAAACACTGTATACTATGACTTGGTACGATACAGTCAGGTTTCGGGTTATGAATAAGTCTACAGGCCTTCAAGCGCTCAATGACCAATTATCACAATTGACCAGCGAAGGCGAATTGTATGAGCGTCTTGATGGTGGAAAACTACGCTGTTTCGCTTGTGGACACCGCTGCTTGATTCCAGAAGGGCGCCAAGGGGTGTGTAAGGTCAGGTTCAACCAAAATGGGCGCCTGATGGTTCCTTATGGATACATAGCGGGCGCTCAATGCGACCCGATAGAAAAGAAACCGTTTTTTCACGCGCTGCCCGGGACGAACGCCATGAGTTTTGGCATGTTGGGTTGTGATTTACATTGCGCCTATTGCCAAAATTGGCTGACGTCTCAGACGCTGCGCGACCCCAATTCGTCAGGCCGATTTGAACGCGTAACACCAGAGCAATTTGTCGACATGGCTGTTCGCTCAGGGGCGCGCACCGTCACCAGCACCTACAACGAACCGTTAATCACGACAGAGTGGGCGGTCGAAATATTTCGTCTTGCTAAACAACACGGGCTTTACACCTCGTTTGTTTCGAATGGAAACGGAACTCCTGAAGCGATTGAATATCTCAAACCATGGACAGACTTTTATAAAGTCGACCTGAAGAGCTATCAAGACAAAAACTACCGAGAACTTGGCGGGACGCTTCAAGCGGTTTTAGAGACGATCCAACAATTGCATGCGTCTAAATTTTGGCTAGAAATCGTCACGCTGGTTGTGCCGGGTTTGAATGATTCAAAAAAAGAATTACGCGACATCGCCGGGTTTATCGCTGGCGTTTCACCAACAGTTCCATGGCATGTCACCGCCTTTCACGACGACTATAAAATGCAGGGCAGAGGAAGAACTCAAGCGCAGACGCTATTGACTGCTGCTGAGATTGGGAAACAAGAGGGGCTTGAGTTTGTCTACATCGGCAACGTTGCGGGGCAATGTTCAGAGTGGGAAAACACCTATTGCCCGTCATGCCAGACATTGCTGATTGAGCGGAGTGGGTTTATCGTCCATCAAAATAGAATCTCGAATGGACGTTGTTATTCATGCCATGCTGAGATTCCAGGTGTTTGGGACGCTGTATGAGACGCCTTCGTACCCGTTTGGTTTTCGCTTTTTTGTTTGTTGCGCTGCTGGCGATGATTCCAGTGGCGATTATACCCTATTACAGTTTCAATCTGTCAAAAGTAGAAGAACGACACAACGAATTAGAAAACGAAACGATACGGTTACAACGTGAGCACAAACGCTTTCAAAATGATATTTTCGTTGGCATACTCTTTAAAGCCTCTACTTATCTTCGCCAAAACACGTTTAAGACTCGCCCCGAGATAGCCGCCATGTTGAAAACGGCGAGTTACCCCGCTAGCGCGACCGTTCAACAACAATTAGACACATACAATACAATTTTGCGAAGCCGGTTAGATAAGACGACTCAAAATTTTCCTTTCGTAGAACAAGACTCGCTATCACTCATCACGTTGGCCGAATATGAAGAGACGGTGAAGTCTCTTGAACAAGTGCGCTTTATTGAAGAAGGCAACCGTGTATATGAATGGATTGGCCAAGGAATCATGTTTGGCGACCACCGCGATAACATCGAAATGCTTGGCGCGGTTTTGTTTAAAACCGTTTTGTTTGAAAAAAACCAAGAATCGGACCCCGATAGCATTTTTGCAACCAAAATGGCCCCTTATTTAGTTAACAGCCCGATTGAAATCGTCAACGCCAGGCCTTCGCTGTTTCAAGACCATATCCCCGAAGACGCGATGGAAAGCCTGTTTGATTTAAATGATGACGGCGCCATTGAAGCCGTCGAACTAAACTCGGTCAGGATGCCCTTTATTGACAATGGCGCAGAAATTCATACGAAAATTCTCCCGATCGTTAACCAACATGGCGACACGACAGCATTGTTTATTCATAAGCGGCCTGTTGTTGCGGTTTGGATTTTTTCGTTTCGCGAAACTCAAATTAGTTTTGGCTTAACGCTCTTGGCCATCGTGTTTATCGCCGCCATTGTCGCCCGCTCCATCGCGGCGCCATTGCATCGCATGGCCTCAGCCTCTCACGCCATGGCGCAAGGCAACTTTGACGTCCGTATCGAAGAACGCGGCTCCGAAGAACAGCGCATCATGAGTTCGGCCTTTAATATCATGGCGGAACGCATTCAGGAGCAAATCCAATCCCTAAACGAAAAAACCAACCAACTCGAAGATAGCAATCGCGAGCTGGCCCAGACCCAACGGTTTCTTGAAAACGTCTTGTCTGGCATTTCGACCGGCGTGATGAGCGTCGACCAGGAAGGCGTAATTCGGTTGATGAACCCCGCCGGGCGGTCGGCGTTCAATCTTGATAACCCATCTGGAATGAAAGCGACGGAGGCGATAGAAGCGCCAGCGTTCATCGACTTTATTCAGCGCGCCTTGTCATCAGGAAAGTCGATTTCTGAACGTGAAATCGCTTGCGCCATTGATGATGAGACTGTGCTGCCATTACAAGTAAGTTCGTTGCCTATGCTTGAGAACGGCGAATCAAAAGGGCTTGTGGTCACGTTCCATGACTTGTCAGAAATTCGCAAACTTGAAGAACAAGTGCGCCGTCAAGACCGCTTGGCTTCGCTGGGGCGTATGTCAGCGGGCGTCGCCCATGAAATTCGCAATCCATTGGGCATCATTCGCGGCTCAGCCCAGTTGTTGAATAAACGCTTTGGCAATGAGCAAGGCGAAGAAGGCCTGACTACATTCATCATCGAAGAAGTCAACAGGCTCTCGCGCGTTGTCAATGACTTCTTGATGTTCGCCCGCCCGCCCGAGCCGGTCATTGATGAAGTCAGCGCCAACGACCTGGCGGCCCACATCAATTCCTACACAGAACCTGAAACCAGTGAAGACGGCCCGCAATATCATTTCACCACCACCGTTGAGCCTGACCTGCCCACAATCGCGGTCGACTTGGGCCTGTGTAAAGAAGCGTTCTTGAACCTTTTGTTGAACGCCCAACAAGCCATGCCTGATGGAGGCGCCATACAAATACAAATCAAACAATGGGACAACAGCCACGCAGCGGTAGAGTTTATTGACCAGGGAACAGGCATATCGACCGAACAAATCGACCGTATCTTCGACCCGTTCTATACCTCGAAAGATACAGGCACCGGCCTGGGTTTGTCGTTAGTCCACCAAATCATATCCAGCCACGGCGGACGCGTCGAAGTCGAAAGCATCCAAGGCGAAGGCAGCCTGTTTCGCATCATTCTTCCGTATTATGAAAAACAAAACGTTGAATCGACCAACAACATGATCGCCTAATAGTGTGTGCGTCGCTATGACGAAATTCATCACGATCAATCATCAAACAATCGACTGGAGACAAGCCGCTTTGGAAGAGATTATTCCCCTACGGCAAGACGTGATCATTCGCGGGACCGACCGCTCTACGCCCTATTTTGATGGAGACCATGACGAGACAACGAAACACTATGGCGCGTTTTCTGGTGACGCCATTTTCTGTTGTTTAAGTATGTATCACGTTGATTTTGAAGACCAGCCTGCATTTCAGCTACGTGGCATGGCGACCCATCCAGACGCGCGCGGAGTGGGGCTGGGCAGGGAACTGATCAGATATGTGGAAGAGACTCTCTCAGCAGAAACCGGCATTACCCTCTTTTGGTGTAACGCGCGAACCTCAGCGGTCGGTTTTTATAAAAAACAGGGATGGCAAACCATAGCAGACGAGTTTAACATCCCCGGCGTCGGCCCCCATTATAAGATGAAGAAAATATATCGGTCTAATTTGATGGCTCGAAAATAATCCTTCGATATGAAGTAAGGTTATGCACGCCGTCATCAGTCACTTCACAAATCACATGAAAGCTCTTTCCAGCAGAATCAGGCGGCACGTTGACTTTGGCAATATTCGAATTGCTATCAGAAATGCTGACACTCTCCCGATACGTTCCCGCATCAGTTTGAATCCACCACTTAAACGATAGTTTGTCACCGTCTGGGTCCGTAGTCTGTGAAGCGTCGAGAGTAACGGTTTCGCCTTGTTCAGGGGTCTTCGTTAGAACGTTTATGCCGTTGTCGCCATCGAGCATAACGACCGGATTTCGGTTGCCTGCGCCTTTTGTTGCCCAGTCCATTCGAGCGGCGAAGTTGTTGAAGGCTGCCGGGTAGAAGCGGTCAAAATACGACCAACATGAACTGTTTGGCTGCCACAAATTCTTTTCGTTGCCTTTAAACGTTCCACCCCAACTACATTGAGTCGGGTCTTCTGGATTGTTAAGGCCAATCGGCATCAGATAAAGAAAAGCCGGAGTATCGCCCTCAACGCCATATTTATATTTTGGATATTGGCTGCCCATGTGTCCATGGCCCTGAATATGGGTTTCATACTGATCCCAGTTTTTCTTACCGGTCCCGTTATGCGCCTTCCAAGCGCATTCATCCCAGATAAAGAGAAGATCGCTGCCAGCCTGTTCTCGAACCCACCCATGGGCGCTGACCTCAAGCTCTTCGCCCTTATAGTTTCGATCTTGGTCTGTTATGGCATAGATGCGGATCTTACGAAGAAAACTCTGAAATTGCTCAGCAGAACGATTTTTCTGAATCCGGTAAATTGACTGGGCTATCGTGTTTCCGCCTCCCCAAACCGTTATCCAAAGAGGGCGAGAGTCATCTTCATCAGCTAATTTGATAATCAGGTCGCTCCCTGGAGAATCATTATCATCGCCGATGAATTTTTTTCCTCGATTCAGGCTGCCAAACATGGTACGGTCTCGCAAATAATTGGGGCTTGGCCAATATCCGATTTTCTGTTTGGCGCTATCGAATTTATGCCCCACTTGGTTGGAGCGTTTCATCAGGTTTGGCAAATCTTTTTCGTAGGCGTTAATTACGCCATGCGCGATGTTGATAAAATCCTTCTCAGGAGACTTGGTCAATGTTTTGATGCTATAGCCGGTCGATATGATCAGGGCCTCGATTTCGAACATGTCAGCATGAGCCAGAAACCGGATCAACGATTCATGATCGTCGGTTTCCCAGGTTGAAATATCTGTTAGTACTGCTACCCGCGGTTTGAGCGGCGCGGAATGAGTTGTAACAGAAAGAGCCATAATGAGAAATATACTCATCATTAAAGTGAACAATAATTTCATAATTAACCTCAATTCTTATAAATAAATTTACGTATCTTCATACGATCATTCTTTAGGAGCCGCCTCTGGGTGTTTTCGGGCGTGGTCATTGGCCCATTCTGGTTTGTAGTGGGGATTGCGCGTCGGCATTTGCGCATTCACACTCTTGCGCCATTCAACAAGTTGCTTGTGTAATTCATCGCGCTTTTGGTTGTTCAAACTCGCAAGATTGAATTTCTCGCCCAAGTCATTCCTCAGGTTATATAACTCGAGGCGGCCGTCTTCAAAATACTCCAACAACTTCCAATCGCCTTTTCGGATGGCCCCATACGGCGCCGAACCGCCTGGATGATAATGAGGGTAGTGCCAATAGAGAGAGTCACGATCAAGCGTTCCACTCTCTGTCAACACAGGAGTAAGGTCGACGCCGTCGATGCCTTCTTTGACTGGGGACTGAATTCCCACTGCATTCATGATGGTCGGGAAGAAATCTGCGCTAATCGTGGGGGCGTCTGTCACCGACCCAGACCTGACCTTACCCGGCCAGCGAATAATGAGCGGGACGCGCGTTCCGCCTTCATAAGGCGAGCCTTTGCCCATTCGCAAGGGCGCGTTATTGGTCTTTGGCGCCAATCCGCCATTATCGCCCGTAAAAATAACCAGCGTGTTGTCAGCGAGGTTGAGACGGTCGAGCGTCTGCATCACTGTCCCGACCGCATCGTCGACGCTGTTGACCATCGCCGCGTATTCAGGGTCGCGCTGGTCTGTCCAAGGCTTTATTTTTTCTTTGTATTTTTCGGTATAGTTCTTCTTGCCTTGAATCGGCGTGTGGACTGCAAACAACGTAAGATACAAAAAGAAGGGGTTGTCTTTATTAGAATTAATAAACTTGACGGCCTCATTCGCCATTCGGTCGGTCAAATATTCTCCCTCTGGGCCTTCTTCGAGGGTGGGAATCTTATAGGGTGAAACGTAGCGCGGGGGTTGGCCTCTGTGCGTCCCGGCGACATTCAGGTCAAATCCCTGCGATTCGGGGTAGAAGTCTTCATTGCCAAGATGCCACTTTCCGATGCTGGCTGATTTGTAGCCGTGGGGTTTGAGCGCTTCAGCGATGGTAATTTCGTCATGCGGCAGTTGAAGATTAAAGTCAGGTACTTTCAACTTCGCCCAAGGGCGCTTGTGGCCAGCGATCCAATCGGTCAGATGAAGGCGCGCGGGGTATTTGCCGGTGAGAATGCTGGCGCGCGTCGGCGAACAGACCGTACAGGCGGCGTATCCATTGGTGAAACGCATTCCTTGAGACGCCAGCGCATCGATGTTGGGTGTCTCAAAGAGCGAGCTGCCCATACAGGCGGCGTCCGTCCATCCATAATCATCTACCAGAATGATGACAACATTCAGTTTCTTTGAAGCGGAGCGAGACATTGGCGCCGCTAAAACAGGTATAGCGGCAGTCGAAGTCGCCAAAAACTGGCGCCGTGTGGTTTGGGTCTTGATTGTCATCATTCGCCTCCGAACATATCGTTCAAACATAATTAAGATCGCGTCTAGTTTCAAGGCTTACATTTGCTGCGGAATCCCCCAACAATAACGGTTATAGGAGGAGAACGTCATGCCGCTGGTTGGGATACTGTTTTATTTATTGATTGATGGCTGCATCTATACGCTTCGGCCATTCAGTGAACAGACGATGGAGTGGTATTCCACCATTGTGATTACCGCCGCGGCTGGATACACCGCGTTTTCGTTGTATGTATTCAATTCGAAGAACCAACATTCATATTGGTCTTGGATTCAAAGAGGGCTTTTACTGGCATTTGCCGCCCGGTGTGTGGCTATTGTTATGCCCTTCGTGATTGAGCGGCCGTTTGCCTGGAGAATGACCGACGAAATTGTCATGATTCTTGCTGACGGGCTGGTAGTCTATGGGTTATGGCAATGGACAACGAGTACGCTGTCAAATCTTGAAACACCGACTGACTCAGGGCAGTCGAAGGCGATGCTCGCGTCGGTGTTGATGTTTTTGTTGACTTCGATGTGCGTCATTGTCCCCGCGTTTGGCTTGTGGGGCGACCCCGCCTATGAACGAACAATCAATCTCTTACTTAGCTTGTTAGATGTATTGGGCTTTTTATTTTGCATCCGAATCTTTTTCTATTACCGAACGCTCAATAAAGGCGCTGCGCCAGTGTTTGTTCTCGCTGTTGGGTATGGACTGATTTGCCTGGTTGATCCGTTCGCGCAGTTTCAATCTCTATTGGGCGCGTATCATGTATTCCATTGGATCAACATGGGATGGGTGCTAGCCTATCTACTGATCGCAAACGTCGCATGGCGAATAAAATTCGATCAATAAACCATCGCTCTAATCATTTTCAAACCGAATTTGAATAAAATTGTTTCTTATGAACACTAAGCTATTTCAAATACGATTGTTTCAGTTTCACTTAATGCCTGGTTATAACTCTGTTCGCTTCAGTGCAGGCTTTCAGGCCCTATTGCACAGGCGCTCCCAGAGTCACACCCAGGCCAAACTGGGTTGATCATCTTGTGAATAGCCTAGCCCTTTTTATTAATTAGTTATTTTAAGATGGCTTTTATACTAAGGAAACACTGAAATGAACTCAACACGAAATCTGTTTTTCATCACTGTCGTCGTTTTTATAGGGCTTGTTGCGCTGTTGTTTTGGGAAACCAACCCCCAAAGCGATATGGCCGAAGGACAGGCGATTGTGTTTTACTGCGCGGCCGGGATGAAGGTTCCTGTTGAGCGAGTTCGCGAAGCCTACGAAGCTGAATATGGCGTCCCTGTACAGATTCAATACGGCGGCTCGGGCGCCTTGTTGAGCAATATCAAAATCGCCAACAAAGGCGACCTTTATCTCGCGGCAGACCAAACCTACGTTGATATTGCCAAACAAGACGGGCTGCTCAAAGAGATTATTCCTATCTCCTATATTCGCCCTGTCATCGCCGTCAAAAAAGGCAACCCAAAGAACATTAGGTCATTGAATGATTTGCTGAAAGAAGATATTGCGTATTCATTGGCAAACCCCGACGCCGCCTCAGTTGGGCGGACATGTAAGACATTGCTTGAAGCCAGCGGCCATTGGGGCCAGATCGAAGCCAACGCCAAAGTGATGAAACCGACCGTGAATGACGTCGCCAACGACATCAAACTTGGCGCGGTCGACGCAGGCCTAATCTGGGACGCCGTCGCGGCCCAGTATCCTGAACTAGAAACCATCAATGTTGATGAACTCGACCCTGGCGTCATGACTATCACAATTGGCGTGTTGGAGTCTTCATCGGTTCCAACTGAGACGCTGAAGTTCGCCCGTTATTTGACTGCGCGAGATAAGGGCTTAGCCATATTTGCTGAAGAAGGCTATCAAGTTGTGACTGGCGACATTTGGGCCGAACGGCCTGAAGTCGTATTCTTCAGCGGGACAGTCAACAAACCCGCCATCGATGAAACAATCAACGAATTCGCCAAGCGCGAAGGCGTTGAAATCGATACCGTGTATAATGGCTGCGGCATCCTCGTCGCCCAAATGAAAGCGGGCCAGCGGCCTGACGCCTATTTCGCCTGTGATGTCAGTTTTGTCAAACAAGTCGGCGACCTGTTTCTCGACTATACCAGCCTGGCGAAAACCGACATTGTCATCGCCGTTCAAAAGGGCAATCCAAAAAACATCCAATCACTTAACGACCTGACAAAACAAGGCGTCAGCGTAGGCGTCTGTAACGAAGAGCAAAGCGCTTTGGGATATTTGACTATGCGTTTGTTAAAAGACGCTGGGGTGTATGAGGGCGTTCGTAACAATGTAAAAAGCGAAGTGCCAGTCGGGCCGTTTCTGGTAAACCAAACAGAGACCGGCTCGCTTGACGCCTGTATTGTGTATGAAGTCAACGCTCATCCGGCTCTAGACAAATTGGACGTGGTTACAATAGACCATCCATTGGCGAACGCGACCCAGCCGTTCGCGGTCGCCGAACAGTCGGATCACAAATATTTGTTAGGCCGCTTGCTTGAAGAGATTCGGTCTCATCATGACGAATTTGAAAAAGTCGGGTTTGATTGGCTGGGCGGTTCGACCGACGATCAAGACGCCGACCAGTGGACTAAAGACAAGGTCAAGACTTTGACCGGCGAAGAATTATAATCACTGCATGAATACTGGGCCTACAGACCATCAACCATCCAACCGCGATGAAACCCTTTTGAAATTTCACCAAGGTTTGGATGTCCCGTTTTGGATATGCCTGTGGATTATCGCTGGGGCGTATATCCTGCTCATCGCAGCGATGTTGATCGCTGACTTGTCATATACCACCCCATTTGACTTGTTTGAATCGCTCAAGAGTAAACACATACAATACTCTATTCGCCTGAGCCTGATCTCTGTGACCATCTCTGCGATTTTGTCGATATGGGTCGCGGCGCCGATAGGTTACATCATGTCGCGGGTCAAATTTCCTGGTAAAAACATCATCGACGCCATACTCGATATCCCGATCGTCTTACCGCCGCTCGTGATTGGTTTGAGCTTGTTGATTTTGTTTCAAGCGGCGCCAATCAAATGGTTTGAGAACAATGTGTTTCAAATCACGTATGCGATCCCCAGCGTCATACTCGCACAGTTTACCGTCGCCTGCGCGTTTGCTGTCCGTACCATGCGAGGAACGTTTGACTCCATTCATCCCCGGCAAGAAGAAGTGGCGCTGACGCTTGGCTGCAGCCGCTGGCAAGCGTTTTCGAGAGTGGTGTTGCCCGAAGCCAAACGCGGTTTGTTCACCGCCTTTACTCTCGCGTGGGCGCGGGCGATGGGAGAATTTGGGCCGATTCTCATTTTCGCCGGGGCCACCCGTGGTAAAACAGAAGTTCTACCGACAACGGTGTTTCTCGAACTCAGCATCGGCAACATTGAGGCGGCGCTGGCGGTTTCAATCATCATGGTCGCCGCGGCTGTGTTCTTACTCGTCGTGATTCGCTATTATGGGTTAGACTATTCGAAGCAAGGGGTGGTTTGACCATTGATTCGCGTTAATGAGTTGTGTATTCAACTCGGCCAGTTCCAACTCAAAAATGTCTCGTTTGAGGTGCCGTCGGGCCAATACGGCGTCTTGATGGGAAAGACAGGGTGTGGCAAAACCACGATCCTCGAAGCAATTTGCGGCCTGAAGCCCATTCAGTCGGGCCAAATCACCATTCATGGCCGCGATGTCACTCATGAGAAGCCCGCCATGCGCGGCATCGGGTTTGTCCCACAAGACGGCGCTTTGTTCTCGACCATGACGGTGTATGAACACCTCGCCTTCGCCTTACAAATTCGCAAGCGCCCCGCTGACCAAGTTAAACAGCGCGTTGAAGAACTCAGCGAACTCTTAGGCGTCACCCAATTACTCAAACGCACCGTTCACGGGCTCTCTGGCGGTGAGCGCCAACGAACGGCGTTAGGGCGCGCGCTAGCGTACAACCCGCCCATCTTATGTTTGGATGAACCGCTGAGCGCCTTGGACGACGATACTCACGATGAGATGTGCGTCTTATTAAAAGACATTCAACGTCACACTAAAGCGACGTTTCTACATATCACCCACAGCCGCGAAGAAGCCTACTTTCTCGCCAATCTCATACTCCGAATCGAAAATGGCGTCGTCGCGCACCTTCACCAACCCGCCAAAAATATCCAAGCCCGGATTGAATCAGAAGAAGAAAGGGCCGTCTCATGAACGTGACTGTCGAACTGTCGGGGCAGTTAAAACAAGCCATCGGCGCCAGCGAACTGACTATTGAATTAGACTCTGGTTCAACAACAAATGAATTGATCGCCAGGCTACAACAAGAACACGCTGAAGTAATGAAGAAATTTGCTCTCGATTCTGATGAAAACCTACTGCCAAGCCTGTTGTTTGTCGTCAATGACAAACAGGTTAGAGCCAATTCGCCTGTCGAGCTGAAAGACGGCGACCGAACGGCGATCTTGTCGCCCATCTCAGGCGGTTGATTTGACTTTTTGAGGAACAGAATGAGTTACAAGCCATTAACAGACCTCGACCGCAAACTATACGAATGGCAAATCTGGGTCAACGATTTTGGAGAAGAAGGCCAGCAAAAACTAAAAAACGCCACTGTGTTGATCTCGCGGGTTGGCGGACTGGGCAGCGTAGTCGCCTATGAACTCGCCGCGGCGGGGATTGGCAAATTCGTCTTGGCCCATAAAGGCAACGTCAAACACAGCGACCTCAATCGGCAGTTGCTCATGACATACGACTGGCTGGGCAAACCACGCGTCGAATCGGCCAAGCGCCGCCTGCTAGAACTGAACCCTCATCTAGAAATAGAAGCCATCCCTGAAAATATGAGTGAAGACAACGCGGAAGAAATTGTTTCCAACGTTGACCTGATTGTTGATTGCGCCCCGCTGTTTGAGGAGCGCTTCGCAATGAACAAACAGGCGGTGCTGCAAAACAAACCGCTGGTTGAATGCGCTATGTATGACTTGGACGCGCAAATCACCTCAATCAAGCCTGGGGAGACCGCCTGTTTGCAATGCCTGCACCCCGAAACGCCGGTGCAGTGGAAACGGGAGTTTCCCGTCTTTGGCGCAGTATCAGGGACAGTCGGATGTCTTGGCGCCATGGAAGCCATCAAGATCATCGCCGGGTTTGGCGATCCGTTATACAACCAAATACTAACATTAGATTTACGCTCAATGCGTTTTCGGCGAATCGAGATAGACAAAAATCCCGATTGCCCTACTTGTTCTACACAGAGTTCTAACAAAGGAGCCGTACAATGACTGCTGAATTAACCACTTCAACCATCGCAATCTACATCATTCTGGGGGTGTCAGCGGGAACTTTCAGCGCCATGTTTGGCTTGGGCAGCGGAATTATTGTTGTCCCTGTATTGACGCTCATCATGCTGACGCCTCAAAAAGACGCACAAGGAATATCACTTTGCATCATGGTTCCAATGGCATTAATGGGCGCAATTCGCTACCATATCAATCCAGAGATACACATCGATTGGAGATTGGTCGCCCTATTGAGCGTGATGGTCATCATTGGCGCCAATATCGGGGCCTCTATCGCCGCGAAAGCATCCAATTCTGCGCTGCAGTTCGGATTTTCTCTCTTACTCGTCTTCATTGGCCTCCGAATGCTGTGGAATTCGGTTCGAGGATGAAATGAAAATACGCCGTTTTGCATTTGTCGCCGTTCTTGTTCTGTTTTCTGTTTGTGTTGCAAATCCGACTTGGTCGTGCCGCTTCAATGTTCGCGACGTCGGGTTCGTTGACTTTGGCCAAGAGCCTTATCAACTCTTTATCGCATACGATCAATCGACGCCAAAAGACCAGCGTGACTTGCTCGAACAAATAGGCTTCGCCGCCTTGCTTGAAAGTAACGTCCAGATTGAATTGGTCGATGTTGAAGCCAACCCCGACCATCAAGCCGTTCGGTCTATGGCATCATTGAACATCAAAGAGCGGCCCGCCGCCCTGTTGGCGTCCCCCAGAGGGAAAATGCTACACCTGCCAATTCCGTCTGAGCAAGGGCCCTACAAAGACGCGGTGTGGGATTTCATGGAATCGGTCGTCACCAACCAAACCCGAGAATCAATTCTTGACATTTCAATCGATACATTCGGCATCGCACTCATAGTAGAAGGCAAAGATGAAGCGCTGAACGCTACCGCCATTCAAGCCGCCAAGGACGCAGTGAACCAAGTTGCCTCTCGCATGGATTCGCTGCCCAAAGAAATCAAAAAACCGCCAGTGGTTAAAACAATTTCGTATCAAGACGCTCAAAAAGAATTGGTGTTGCTTTGGGGAATTGGCATCGACACACAAAACTTAGACCAGCCTCACGCCGCCATTTTGTATGGTCGCGGGCGATGCATCGGCGACATATTAAGAGGCAAGGCGATCACCAAAAACAGCGTAGAAGAAATTTTGTCTGTAATTGGCCTGTCCTGTGAATGCGGCCTCGACCGCGAATGGATGATGGGGCGCCAGTTTCCCCTTCGCTGGGACATGTCGCGCCAAGAGCAAGTGATCGCAAACCTGGGGTTTGACGCCGAAAGCCCACTGGTCAAAACCGAAATCAGCCAGATCATGGCGATTGGCCAAAACAACGCCGCCGCTGGATCGGGAACCAGCCGCGACGCCAGTTTAAACCCAATCATGGGGTATTCAGAAATGGTCGTCGAAGCCGCTCCGGTCGAACCGCCTGACGCCCCGCGCGTGGTCGAAAGCGAACCACAAGTAATTGCGAGTAATGAAGCCAGCGCAGTCCAACCAAGCGCGCAGTTGCCCAATACAATTCAACCCGAAGCGATAACTCGGGAGAATTATCTACCACAAATGACCTGGGGACTCATGTTCTTGATCGTTGTTGCGTCTCTATCACTCATCGGGGGCGTATCCATCATCATCTGGGCCAGGAGCAAAAACCTATGAGCGTGATCACGCTAATCTTCAAAGAAATTCGTTACCGAAAGTTTAACTTTCTGCTTAGCCTGCTCGCCGTGATCGCCGCAGTGGGACTGTGCGCTGCGTTTTTTACCACCAGCCATGCCTCTCAAACAGAAACTACACGCCTGATGCGTGATATGGGCTATAACCTGCGCATCGTCCACAACGATACCGACATGGCGGATTTTTGGGCGAGAGGCTACTCAGACCTGACCCTGCCAGAAGACACCGCCGTCTGGTTTGCCACACATGAGAACCTGCTATTCACGCATCTTCTCGCAACACTCAAACAACGTATTGAGTGGCAAGGCAGGGAAGTCATTCTTAACGGCATCGCCACTGAAGTCACGCCTGAAGACAAAAAGAAACCCTCAATGATTTTTGAGATCGAACCCGGCACGGCGTATGTGGGATATACGCTAGCAAAAGTTGAGGGGTTAAATAAAGGCGACAAGATTACCATTGATGGGAACTCTCTCATCGTCGCTTCCACTCTGCCCGAGACAGGCAATGAAGAAGACATTTATCTTTATACTCACTTGAGAGACGCTCAAACTATTTTAGGTTTAGACAATCAAATCAACGAAATCAAAGCGCTCGACTGCTATTGCCGCATACCCGGCGTTAACCCTCTTGTGTTACTGCGAGAGCAAATCGCAGAGCAGTTTCCCGATGTAAAACTGTTTCAAATTCGCCCCATTGCCGAGGCGCGCCAAAAACAACGCGCCATGCTAGAGCACTATTTCGCCTGGATCATGCCCATCACGGTGATCGCCTGCGGCCTGTGGATAGGCGCTCTCGCCATGCTCAACACTCGCGACAGGCGCGAAGAGATCGGCGTGCTGCGCGCACTTGGCTATAGTTCCGGCAAAATCGCGACGCTGTTTTTGGGCAAAGCGATACTCATTGGCCTGGTTGGCTCGATTGCCGGCTATTTTATTGGTACCTGGCTGGCGATGCAGGTAGCGCCGACTTTGTTTGAAGCGACGTCAAAATCGGTCAAACCACAGACAATTATTTTATTGGTTTCTGTTATACTCGCGCCTGCGTTTGCGGCGATATCGAGTTTTATCCCAGCGATGGTCGCGGTGTCACAAGACCCGGCTGACGTATTACGGCAAGACCTATGATCAAAACATCATCTATCAGCAAAGTCTATCAAACCAAGAATGGCCCAGTACACGCTCTGCGCGATCTGTCGATCTCGGTCAACCAAGGCGAGTTTGTCATTGTTCGCGGCCCCAGCGGCAGCGGCAAGAGCACTATGTTGTTCGCGCTGGGGGGCATGCTGCGCCCGTCCCAAGGCAGCGTAATGATTGGCGATACCAATCTATACCAGCTGAGCCAAAGCCAGCGCGCCAAGTTTCGCGCCGGAACCATCGGCTTTGTCTTTCAGATGTTTCACCTGGTTGGCTATCTCAATGTTCTTGAAAACATCATGCTACCCTTAGGCGCTGGCGGCGCCAATGGCAACCAACATGACGCCAAAATGCTGTTAGAACAAATAGGCTTGGGCGACCGCCTTGCCCATCGCCCGTCAGAACTCAGCGCTGGCGAGCGCCAACGTACCGCCATCGCCAGAGCGCTACTGCGAAATCCAAAGGTGATTCTCGCGGATGAACCGACTGGCAACCTTGATCCCGACAACGCATCTCAGATATTGGCGGCATTGGCCAACTATCGCGACCAAGGCGGCTCTGTCGTATTAGTGACTCACGGCAACCTGGGCGACGAGTACGCCAATCGCACCATCTATCTGAACAATGGAAGGTTGACAGATGAATCCTGAGAGGAAATCAATGAAAAACCGACTGTTTGTTTTGCTTATTCTTTTGTTGTTAGCGCCGTCTCACAAGATCGCGGCGGAAGACTGGCCGACATACCGAAAAGACAACTCGCGCAGCGGCGTAACTTCTGAGACGCTCAAAGCGCCGCTTTCGCTGGAGTGGCTGCACAAATCCAACCACGCCCCCAAACCCGCCTGGCCCGGCCCGGCGCGGCGCGACGGCTGGCATAAAGTCGATAACCTGAAGCCGCGCGTTATTTTTGACTGGGCCTATCATGTTATCGCCGCTGAAGGCAAGGTGTTTTATGGTTCCTCGTCTGACGATAAGATCTATTGCCTCGATGCTGAATCAGGCGAAGAACTCTGGTCATTCTTCACTGACGGGCCCATCCGCCTGGCGCCGTCATACGATAACGGCAAACTCTACGTCGGTTCTGACGACGGCAACGCCTATTGTCTGGACGCAGAGACCGGCAAACTGATTTGGCGAAAAAAACCCTCAACCGTTGATTATCGCGTCTCTGGCCACAACCGCATGATGTCGCTCTGGCCGGTGCGTTCGGGCGTGTTGGTTGACGACGGCGAAGCCTACTTTAGTGCGGGGTTGTTCCCTATTGAGGGCGTCTACATCACCGCCCACAACGCGGAGAGCGGCGACGAAGTCTGGACCCAAAAAGTCGAAAACGTCCCGCCGCAAGGCTACTTACTCGCGTCTAACGACAAGCTCTATGTCCCCACAGGCCGCGGCACGCCAGCCGTTTTTGACCGCAAAACGGGCGATTATCTGTATTCACTGGGCGGTTCGGGAGGCGCGTTCGCCCTCTTGACAGGCGACATGCTGGTCTATGGCCCCGGCAAGACAGGCCAACTGGATGCGTTTGTTGAAGGCTCCGAAACCAGCGACCAGGTGGCTTCGTTTAACGGCAACCACATGGTGGTAACCCCAAACCGAACCTTTCTCCACACCGATACCGAAATGAGCGCGATTGACCGCCAGCGCCACACGGAACTGTTGATCGAACAACGCGAACTGGAACAACAGAAAAAAACCCTCACCGAAAAAATGAAAAAATTGGGGCGCGACCTGGGCGGCGAAGAAGGCCTCAAAACCAAGGGCGAACTTGAGTCAGTGATGATTCGGATGGGTGAGATCCCAAAAGAACTTGAAGAATGCATGTTGTGGAAGAAAGAATGCAAATACCCTTACTCGCTCATCCTGGCGGGCGATTTGTTGTTCGCAGGCGGTTCGGGAAAAATCGCTGCGTTTGACAGCGAGAGTGGAGCAGAAGTCTGGTCTCACGACGTGGATGGACGCGCGCTTGAAATCGCCGTCGCCAATGGCCAATTGCTGGTGAGTACTGACAACGGGTCGATCTACGCTTTCAACGGTCAGCCAGCATCGAAAAATTGAGGAGAATGAAATGTTGAAATCTTATACCCCATACATCATTTGCCTTGCGCTTGTATGCGCTGTTTCATCATACGCTGAAGATGGCCTCTTCGCGTCATGGAAGTTTGGTTCGTCAACAATCAACAATAATGAAATTCAAGAACCGGACCACCCCGCCGCCATTACTGGCGATGTGGTCATTCGCGAGACAGGCGCGCTGCAATCGCTTCTAATTGACCGCGACGAGACTCGCGTCGATGTGGCGTATAACAACGAGAACATGCCGACTGACGCGATCAGCGTCGAAGCCTGGGTTGCGATTGAAAAAACCGTCGAATGGGGCGGCCTAGTCAGTTGCTTCCAAACCCAAGGCGGGGCGGAGCAGGGCTTTCTGCTTGGTTTTAAGCAGTCAAACTTTCATTTCGCCATTTCAACCGAAGGCACAGACGACGGCAACGGGACCTTCAGCGAAGCGCGCGCCCTCACCAGCCTGGAATGGGGACGCTGGTATCACGTCGTCGGCGTATATGACGGCAAAAAACAATCCCTCTATGTGAATGGTGAAGTGGTTGCTGAATCAGACAAACCGGAAGGCAAGATTTTGTATCCAGACGAAGCGCCGTTTGTGTTGGGCGCGTGGATCTCCAGCGACCAGAATTTTCGCTGGCGCGGCTGGATGAACGAAGTCAATATCTATTCAACCGCCTTAAGCA
Source organism: uncultured bacterium (assembly GCA_964556895.1). GTDB lineage: Bacteria > Hinthialibacterota > Hinthialibacteria > Hinthialibacterales > Hinthialibacteraceae > Hinthialibacter. The sequence continues at coordinate 29,383 of CAZKYC010000028.1, forward strand.
GCCAGCAAGTGAAAGACAATTTTGCGAAGAAATCCAGCAACGTTCCCCAAGTAGTTGATTTGAGCGTCGGGCCTTATCTAACCCGGCTTGACCCTGACCATGTCGCGATTGAATGGCAGACAGAGAACCCCATGCCGTCCATTGTTCGGTTTGGCCGCGTGTTTCCAATCGAGACCCAATACGATGACATGGCGCCCAAAACCCAACATCGAATTGTTGTCCCAAACCTCGAACAAGAAAAGTTATATTACTACCGAATTTATCTGGATGGCGATAAAACGACTCGACTCTTTGAGTTTGATTCGACCTTTGATTTTTCAGAAAAACATTACCCAGTCAAATCCGACCCCTATGGCGACGATGAATGGGCGCCGTTGTATGACGCCTATGTCAATTCGGTGTTACACCAATTAGGTTCCGACAAAGGCTATTGCCTGGTCTTAGGCAGCGAAGACGGGCGCATGGCGTATGAAATCGCCAAACGCAGCAAACTACAAATTCTCTGTATAGATGAAGACCCTGATAACGTCCAACGGGCGCGGCGAAACCTCGACAAAGCGGGATTGTACGGCGTGCGCGCTACGGTCAACCAAGCCTCGTATGATTCGCTGCCATACACCAGTTTTTTCGCGAACCTGATTGTTTCTGACAGCGCATTTCGTTCGGGGGCATTGCCATTTGACGCCAAAGAAGCGTTTCGGGTATTGCGCCCATACGGCGGGTTAATGGTGATCGGCCAATTGGCTGAGGACTCAGTCTCGCCAATTCTGACAGAACCCAAACTGGCCGCCTGGTTAAAAGACACTGGCAGCCCCGAAGGTTACATACACAACGATTCCGGCCATTGGGCCGTGATCAAGCGCGGCGCCTTGCCTGGCAGCGGCGAATGGACCCACATGTACGCCAACGGCGGCAACACCGCCTGCAGTCTGGATGTCCACCCCAGCAACCCGATGCGGGTCGCCTGGTTTGGCAAGCCCGGGCCGCGCCCCATGGTCGATCGCGGCACCCGCCCCCAAGGCCCGCTCTTCGCCAACGGGCGCTTGTATGTTCAGGGCGACCGCCGCCTTTTCGCCATCGACGCCTATAACGGCTCGATCTTGTGGTCGCTTGAAATCCCCGACTTGCGCCGCGCCAACGTGCCGCGCGATTCGGGCAACATGGTCGCCAATTCAAACGCGCTCTTTGTCGTCGTCAAAGACGACTGTTGGAAAATCAATGGAAACACAGGCAATGTCGATCACGTCTTTAGACTGCCAAAATTGAATAATAATCACACCTACGACTGGGGCTATATCGGTCTTAACGGCGATATGCTACTCGGGAGTTTGGTCAAAAAAGGCGGGACCTACATCGGCGCTGACGGCGAATGGTATGACGCCAGCGACCATCAATCCGACAAAGTAGTCAGCGACGCTATCTTTGCGTTTGATTCAAACTCAGGCGAGACCATCTGGCTGCATGAGACTGCAGCGGCGATAAACCCAACCATCTGCTTTGGCGATGACCGCATCTATTGGGTGGAAAGCCGTAGCGAAGAGGCCACAACCGCCAATGTCGGGCGTTTGCCCAACTTGACTCTCACTGACCGCTACATGGTCACGCTTTCGCTGAAAGACGGCGCCCCCATCTGGGAACGCAGCCATGAGTTTAGCGAAGGCCGTTGGGTGTTTTATATGGCGTACGCCAAAGACACCTTGGTCGTGGTCAGCACCACTGACAAATATCAGATTTACGGCTTTGATGCGGCCAATGGCGATAAACTCTGGGAAGACCAATATACGTGGTACCGCAATCACCACGGCGGCGCCATGCAGCGCCCGGTCATTGTAGGCAATACGGTCTACGCTGAACCCAAAGTGTTCGAATTGCGTTCAGGAAAGATGCTCGACATCGTCATGCCTGAACGCAACAAGTGTGGAACCATCACCGCCAGCGCCGACGCGCTTTTTTACCGAGACTTTTATCACGGCATGTGGGACCTGGAGAAAAACATTCGCACCCACTTTGTCGGCGTTCGTCCTGGATGTTGGTTGGGCGTGATCCCGGCGGGCGGGCTGATGTTGGCGCCGGAGAGCAGCGCAGGCTGTTTCTGCGCCCACCCCATACAAACGTCAATGGCGTATATCCCTACGGCGAATTTAAGCGGTGACTTGCGCTAGGTTAACGGTTTAACGCAGAAATAATTTCGTCTACGTCATAGACGCAGCCGCCCCAGGTCCCGCCGCCCATTTGTTGAAGCGCCGCCCACAGCCTGACCGCGTCGGGCAGGTTGGGATCGGCCTTCAATTCGGGCATTGTGCGTTCGTTGAGGATGGCGTCGCCGCGTTCGGCGCTCCATTGCGCCTCATCGCTGCCCGCCTCGCCAATCAGGTTGATCGACCCGGTCATGGCGTTGCGGTCGATGCGAATCTCAATCACATCGCCGTCTTTAATTTTTCCCACCGGGCCGCCCGCCAACGCCTCAGGGCCGACATGGCCGATGCACGGCCCGCTTGAGAACCCTGAGAACCGCCCATCAGTAATTAACGCCAAATGGCTTAATGCTTTGGTGTATTTTAATGCCATGGTGATCTGGGCGGTTTCTGGCATGCCCGCGCCCATTGGCCCGCGACAGATCAAGACGACGATGTCGCCGGGTTTCAGACCGTCATCGCCTTGTGATTTAAGAGCGCGAATGGCGTCCATTTCTGTGGTGAATACTCTTGCCGCACCCTGTTTAAAATAGACATTGTCAGGGCATAGTGCGGCGTCAATCGCCGTGCTTTTGACCACTGAGCCTTCTGGCGCCAAGTTGCCATGTGGGAAAATGACGGTGCTGGTCAATCCACGCTCGGCGGCGGCTTTAGGCGTCATGATGACTTCGTCAGGGTCAACGCCGTCTTGCGCCTGCAACGCCTCTCGAAAGCGTTTGCGCCGGTCTGACTCCGCCCACCAATTCAGGTTGGCGTCAACGGTTTCGCCCGTGACGGTTTTCGCCGACAAGTCCAATACGCCCAAGTCGCGAAGATGCAGCATGATTTCAGGTACGCCGCCGGCGAGATACAGCTGAACGGTCTTGAAATGCTGCGGACCATTAGGCAACACGTCGACGATTCTCGGGACGGTATCGTTAATGCGAATCCAATCTTCAACCGCAGGGCGCTTGATGCCCGCCGCGTGGGCGATTGCGGGCAAGTGAATCAACAAGTTGGTCGAGCCGCCGACCGCGGCGTGAACCGCCATCGCGTTGCGAAACGCGCCTGGGCGAAGGATATGCTCAGAATTGATCTTCTTCGCCATCAAAGCATGAACCGCCCTGGCTGACGCTGTCGCCATTTCAAACCAGACGGGTTCGCCAGAAGGGATCAGGGCTGTATGGGGCAGCGACAGGCCTAACGCCTCACCAATCACCTGTGATGACGCGGCGGTTCCTAAAAACTGGCATCCACCGCCAGGGCTGCCGCAGGCGGCGCAGCCCAAGCGGGCCGCTTCTTCGAGTGTAATTTCTCCATGGGCGTAGCGCGTGCCAATGGATTGGACCGTACCCGCGTCTTCGGCGCCTTCGGCGGGCAGGGTGACGCCGCCGGGCTGCAAGATGACCGGACGCCCTTTGACCGCCGCCAGCGCCATCATCATGGCGGGCAGGCCTTTGTCGCAGGTGGCGACGCCGACCACCGCGCGGCGCGTGGGCAGAGAACGCACCAGGCGGCCAAAGGCTTCGGCGCCCGTGTTGCGGTAAGCCAGGCTGTCCATCATTCCTGATGTGCCCTGAGTACGCCCGTCGCAGGGGTCGGAACAATAGGCGGCGAAGGGCGCGCATTTCAGCGATTTCAACTCCTCGGCTGTACGTTTGACCAACAGGCCGAGTTCCCAATGGCCGGTGTGATACCCCAGGGCGATGGGCGTCCCGTCTTCGCCGCGATACCCGCCCATGGTGCTTAATATCAACACATTGTCGCGATTGACGATTTCGGCTTCCCAGCCCATGCCGACGTTTTCGGTCAAGGCGAAAATATCGCCGCTGGGGCTGTTGCGCAGCATTTCATCGGTCAGCGGCAGCGAGCCTTCAGGGCCGGGGGCTTTGCTTCGTACGTTAAAAATCGTTTCGGGTCCATTCAGATGTTCAAACGTATTCATTGTTCATCCTTCGGTGAAGTATTGTTGAATACCATAGTACGCTGTCGCGAAAAACAAAACAGCCCCCGCGAAAGGCAGGGGCTGTTGAATGAGTCATGAAAATGCAAATCAGTTTTCGACGTAGATTTCAGCGCATTCCATCAAAAACACGCGAGAATACTCCCCATAGGAGCCAATGTTTTTGATGTTGGCGCCGAAGACAATGGCTTGGCCTTCTGAGAAGGTATTCAACAACTCTTGAGAGATATTTTCTAACACAACAAATGGCCGTTTGACCTCGCCCTCTTGAATTTCGACCACCATCACCGGTTCTCCGGTTTCGATCTCGCCGATTTTGACGATCTTGCCTTGCCACCCGCCGACATACACGCCATAGATGTTCTGGTTGTATTCATCGAGCTGAGGGCGATCCAAAATAGTCAGCATTCTACGCAGCCACTGAAACTCGAGTTTGGTTTTAGTTGGTGGCGCGGAAGTGACTGAGACAACCAGGTCAGGCATTAGTTTGGGTTCACTTGTTGGCTCAACAGTTGGTTCTGAAACAGGGGTTACCGTTGGTTTCGGTGTTGGCTCTGGGGCCGCTGTCGGCTTAGGGGCCTTGGTCGCCGTCGGGGCGATAACGACTGGCTCAGGGTCTGAGCCTCCACAACCTGCCATCAATACGGCAAATGCTACTACAATTGGTAGACAACGAATCATCGCTTATTCAACTCTCCTACTCAGTCTTTCGGTTTGACAGACTAACGGTTCAAGATTGTAGAGGTTAACGCTATTTCAGGAAGCCTCAGCGAAAAATTGGCGAAACTGCAAACATATTTTCTCATTCGCTCAAGAAGGCCTGGGTACAACCCCGCTCGCTTCGGTGCGGGCTTTCAGGCCCTTCTGCACAGGCGCTCTCAAAATTGCACCCAGGCCAGAAACAACAATTAATTTTCATTCTGTTTGAATCTCCTGTCACAATCATCCGATTGAGACGCTAATGGTTACTGTTCTCCAAAGAAAGCATGAACCTCTTTATTGTAAACACTGACTTGCGCAGTGGTTTTATACTCTTCATCGCCAGCAGAATACACCAAGGGGCGGCTAGAATCAGGCTGAAGCAAGACAACGGTTCGATCATCGCCATCGTCTAGCGTTACGGCGAAACCGCCATTTAACGGATCAAGTTTGGCGGCATATTGTTTTGACTTCGACGATTTATACGGCTGAAACAACGTGATGAATTCTTGCTGTTTTGATTTCTGGTTTGGAACCGCTGTCAGGTGATATTCCGTCAACTGAACGCGAGGACGGGGCGGGGGATCAAACTGGTCAGTTTGAGAGATATCGAGCCGCTGTGGCCATAAGAAATTGACATCGCACTGTACCCCGTTATTCTTGGCCACAATGGCGTGTTGAGTGTCGATATTCATCTCATTGACAGAGTGAAGCCGCCATTCAAAACTCGAAGCGGTAGGCGCTTTAAGGGTGTCATAGACCAAGACGGCGCTAGGTTTGATGAATAAGATTCGCCGGGTGAAACGCTCCAGTTTGCCTCCATAGGCGACCGCCGCCTCGCCTTCGACAAAATCAAACATGTCGCTGGTGTAGAATTCTGTGATCTCGCCTGTCGCGGCGCCGGAATGTTTTTTCTGGCCTTCTCCATTGACGGTAATGGTATTCGTCGACTTTGAATGCCACATCCAATTGGCGTGATGGTCGCTGCCATAGATGTCGCGTTTGCCAGTTCGAATAAACAGCCGCTCGCCAAACGCGTTGAGCAAAAATGAGTTTTGCGACTCATAGCCGTGGCTCTGCGTGCCAAACGGGCTGCTCTTGAAGACGATCTGTATATTTTCGTCGGCGTCGAGAAGGTTGCTGTTTATCATTGCCAGGCCTGTGCCCTCAAAGCAGCGCGACGAAGGCAATTCGGTCGGCGCGTTGGCTTCTACCTTTGGCATGGCGCCGCGAATAAAACCAATATAGCCGCCTTCTTGCGATGCGCCGCCGTGTTGATCGACATACCACTGCCAATAGGGGTTCTTGGCCTGGGCAGCGAAGATAGAAACCAAGTTCACATTGCGGTCTGAGCGCCGGTTCGCTGTGAGGTCGCCGAAGCCGCCGTCTTTGGCGCCGGGCGGCATGAGATACATCGGATAGTAGCCCGCCTGTGAGAAAAAGGGCTTTTGAAACGCGTCCAAGTCCATCGCGACGCGCATGATGTCGGCCCACCAGGTAAAACGCGACATATAGCTGTTCCAGTAGCTGGCGCCTTCATGCCAGCCGCCGTCGTCGTCGCTCCACACCGGGTAGACGTTTGAGAATACATTGGCAGCGAACCACACCCAATCTTCGGCTTCGGGAATTTCATTAAGAAACGCGATGCCCACTTCACCCAAAAAATGCCAGGCGCGGTTACTATGGCTTTTGTAGGGTTTCCACAAGTGGCTGGGATACAAATGGTCATACATTTCTTGGCCGCGAATACGCATCACCTCACGGCATTGTCTTTTTTCGTCTTCGCTCAATAGGTGGTTGACATATGAGTAGGTGCGCGAGAAGTAATAGTTATATGGCATGCCCGCCTCGTCGTTATAGCGGTAGCCAGTCGCGCCTTTCGGGTCCCACTGGGCGCAGTCAAGCAGAATTCGTTTGGCGAGATGGGCGTAGTCTTCTTTGCCGCCCACCAGATGAGTAAACGCCAGCGTCGCGGCGCCGTTCAACGCGCGGATGGTGTAGGTGCGGTTGCCCCACCAGATTTCACGCCAGCCTTCGCTCTTGCGTTTCATGCCTTCGGGATAGCGAATTGGTTCCTCGGTTGGAGGAGGGTTCTTAAGCAGTGCTTCACAATCTTTTACCAGCGAATCAAAGTGCTTGTTCAGGTCGGTCATTGCCCGTCGTTTATATTCTTCTATTTCTTCTGGGCGAACAAATATTCGAGGATGTTCATTTGGAATTCGGCGAATCAACTCATCACGCGATGGCAAGGTGAAGAGTTTCGCATCCGTCGCAATCGAAAATTGTCTTGTCTGGCTCCATTCAGACGTGACATTGTCATGCGTAACGAAACGAAAGCGCCAATACCATTTCCCTGATTTGAACCGATCGGGTGGAGTGTGAACGTTAAAATGCCAATCACTAATTTGATAATCAATTTGATTGAACGCGTCGTCTTTTGAGCATTGCAGTTGATATGAAACCGCGCCGCGTTGAGGCCGCCAGGCGAACGCTGGCGGGTTCATTTGTAATTCAACGCCTTCATGAGGGCGGAATCCCCACTCGCCCTCTTGAGCGAGCGTTTCATCAATTGAAGGCGCTGTGAATCCAACAGGAATATGCATCAAACAGAGCCAAGTGATAACCGCAAATAATTTCCATTTCATGTCATTTCCCCTTATTGAGAAAGTCTGCGGCGAAGACGGTCTAACACATAATTGACCAGGCGATCTTGGGCGTATTCTCCCCGGCCGCTGACGCCAATCTGTCGGCTGTCATACCTGCCGTCCCCCAGCGAAAGCGCCATCCAAACAGTACGATTGTTTCCATCTTGGTAAATATCGCTAATATACAATCCCCAGTCGCTGTTTGTACGTTTTCGTATAGCGCTAGCGATTGATTGAGCGAATTCTTCTTTAGAATGACTTTCAATATCTGAAATATCAATCATTTGGGCCATGCTCTGGTCGTTTGGCGCCACATAGCCGCCTGAATAGACCGAAGGCGCGTCATCAGGGCGGCTGAGGCTGGCCGATACCGCGCCCCCGCTGCCCACCTCGGCGGTCACTAATGAGTTCCCGTTTTTTTTAAGAAGTGAAATCACACTTTCTTCAAGCGTAGCCCCTTGGTCGGTATACATATAATCGCCAATGTGGGCCAACAACTCATGTTCAAGGCGCAATAACGTTTGGAGGTCTTGGTCGGTATCGCCTGGAAGCGAGAAGGTCAAATCCACGCGGCCGCCATCAAACAATGACGAGATCATCAAATCGTCAGGCAGGGTCAGGTGTTTGTGCATGGTTTCATCAATTTGCGATTCGCCGATATTGATAAACCGCATGGTCAACGACGCGCCGATCGCCTTGATGCCAAAGCGTTTTGACAAATAGGGGACGAGTTGCTCTTTCACCATCGGCTTTAATTCACGCGGCGGCCCCGGCATGGCGGCGATCACCCGCTCGCCATCGTCGAACAACAAACCCACCGCGCTTCCGTTTGGGTTTGGCATATAGGCGCCGCCTTTGGGCGTCATCGCCTGGCGGCGCATGTTGGCCCGCAATGAATCTTTTGACGCAGCGCGGTATCGTTTGACCATACGGTCAACGACTTCTGGGTTCTCAATCAATGGAATCTGAGTAAATTCTGAGAGGGTTGTTCTCGTCACATCATCATCGGTCGGGCCTAGGCCGCCAGTTACTATAATGAAATCAGCATCACGGCTCGAATACTCAAGCGCGCCAAGCATCGCATCCACCGTGTCGCCGACACACACCGCACTAACGCATTTCGCGCCCAGCGGCTCCAGCGTGCTGGAAATGAATTGAATATGCCCATCCGCATACACGCCGCGCAACAACTCGCCGCCTGTCACGACAATGGCGTACTTGGTTGGCGCGTTTTCATTAGCCTGAAGTTGAAATGGCCACAGCATAATTACGATTAAAAGCAGAATACGGCTTACGCTCATTGTTTCGCCTCAAAAAATTTGTTTGCAGAATTATCCCTGCAACAACAGTTCTAACATCTTTCGGTCTAATTTGTGTCCATCAAAGTCTTCATAGTTTACGTCGTTGCGGTTGCTATCAACAACGCCAAAGGAACCGCGAAGGTTCCACAACGACCAGCCCCAACCAGCATCTCTCCATAAAGCCAGCATGTCTTTCATCCAGGGCAGCGCGACGTCATGCGGCGTTTTGTTATAACACCCCCATTCGCCCACATGGACGCCAACGCCTTTGGCTTCGAGGTCTTTCCACGGCTTGATGTATTTTTTATACACCCACTGTTTATCTTGAACTTCATCGTTCACTTTCAGCGGCCAGGTGGGAGTCGCCCAGTTGTCGATGTTCACCCACGAGGCTTTGTAATGGCTAATCTGGAATGGGTTATACCCCCGCGTGCTTTGAGCGATGCCTTCATCCGCCAATGAGGGGACGGGCTTTTGCCCCCAGCTGAGACCATCGACGACAATAACGCGATTGGGGGCAACATCACGAATCGCCCGAATCGCCGCTCGCATTACACGGGCGTATTGATCTTCCGGGATATTCGCCTTCGGCTCATTCAATAAATCAAACGATACCTCATTGATCGGCGAATCTTTATATCGTTCGGCGAAATTCTTCCACTGGGCGCAGAATTGTTTGAGCGCTTTGTCAGACGTCCATAAGTCAAGTTTTTCTTCTGGTGGATTGACGCAATACCCTGGGGCGCGATGTAAATTAAGATTGATATGAACGCCGTATTGCTTGCCAAACGAAACTAACTGGTCGATATGCTTCAATATTGATTCATCGTAATCATAAGGCTTATCTTCAGGCGTCCAACAGCGGTAATCCATAGGGATACGGGCGAAATCAAAGCCCCACTTCGCCATCCACTCAAAGTCACGCTCCACATAAGGCGCATTTCGGCGCAACGTGAATTTTTCGAGCAGGTTAAACCCTCGCCAACGGGGGATATGGGTCGCGGAAATTTGACCAGACGGTGCGGCCAAGGGTTGCATCATGGCGGACGAGCACCCCACTAGGGCGGTGTGAGTTAAAAAGGTTCTGCGTTTCATGGATGTGTTTCACCTTTCGCAACCAGAATCGTTCTACAATCGTACCAAAAGAATGTGGTTTAGGCTAACGCAATCAGTGATTCCTAACAAAATAAAAATGTGTTACATTCAATCAACGGGTCATCGTTAGGGGGTCGCGTCCATGTCTGATATTCTCAAAACGGCTTCAGTTCAATTCGAACACCAGCCAGGCGATACATCCGCCAATATGACGACTATGAGGTCATTCGTCGAAAAAGCCCATCAACAAAGCGTTGAAGTGATTGTCTTTCCTGAATGCTCAATTACAGGCTATTGGTATCTCAGAAAACTAGACCGCAACCAGTTGATAAAAATTGCTGAACCCGTATTTGACGGCCCCAGCAGCGGCGCCTTATCCCAATGGTCACAAGAATTTGACATGACCATCGGCGCTGGCCTGATTGAAATAAGCGACGACGGAAAGTTGTATAACACCTATGTGGTGTCGATGCCCAACGGCAGCCAAAAACGCCACCGAAAATTACACGCATTTATTAATGAAGAAGTTGACTGCGGCGATGAATACACGGTATTTGACACGCCGCATGGCTGGCGAGTCGGCGTGTTGATTTGTTATGACAACAACCTGATCGAAAACGTCCGCATGAACGCCCTGTTGGGCGCTGAAATCTTATTGGCCCCTCACCAAACCGGCGGGACGCGCTCAAGAAGCCCCCACGCGATGGGCGTCATCGACTCTAAACTGTGGAAAGACCGAAAGAAAAACCCTAAAGCGATTGAAGAAGAAATTCGCGGCCCCAAGGGCAGGGAATGGCTGATGCGATGGCTGCCCTCGCGGGCGCACGACAATGGCTTGTTCATTCTTTTTAGCAATGGCGTCGGCGTCGATGACAGTGAAATTCGCACAGGCAATGCGATGATATTAGACCCGTATGGGCGTATTCTCGCCGAAACCTGGAAAGCAGACGACGATATGGTGATCGCCGAATTAGACCGGTCGCTCCAGCCGTCATCGACGGGGCGGAGGTGGCTTCAGGCCCGTCGGCCAGAACTCTATAAACTCATCGCCACTCAAATCGGGTTTGAACGTTCGACGCGAATCATCCGCTTTGGTGAAGACGAAAATTAGACTTCTCAGATTTTTACCGTTCGACGAGAGAAGCCTGGGTATAGATTTGCTCGTTTCAGTGCGGGCGTTCAGGCCCATTTGCCCAGGCGCTCCCAGGGTTACGCGCAGGCCGATAGACGCTTGTTTTTGAGCGATTAGTAAATTCTTTGTTAAAACTGTTGGTTTTTGTTTACATGTCAGTCGTTGATTATTTTAACGGCTGGTGGATTCGCCAGCGCCTGATATTTGGTCTCGATGGTTTTGCGTGAGACGTCATCGCCAGCGTTCACCCACCATTGATAATGAAGGCGCAGCGGTCTGTCTTCAGTGATTTCTGTCGGGATAAATTCACCAAAGCGTCCATAGGCCCGTTCTGAGAAGCGAGCGCCATCAGGGTTTTCTGGGTCAGTCAGATAGGCGACGGTAAACCGCTTTTTATTGACGGTAAACTGAATCGCGTTCCAGGGCAGGTCAACATAGTTTTCGTTGTTAAACGTCTTTTGGGGATCAAGATTTTTCCACTGTTTGGGGCGAAGATAGCGGGTCGTATGTTCATGGTCTGCGACTTCTTGGGCGGCGCGAAACTGTACGCCCGCGTGTTGGCGGTCTCCCGCGAGTTTGATGCGCCCGCGAACCGATTTTAACTCTGTCCATAACTCAACCAAGAAGTGGTTGTCTCCAGGTTGATATACGCGCAAGGTTCGGGTTTCTTTAATAAATGTGTTGCCTTTAGTGTCATTCCAATCAATGGCTACGACATGCTCGCCAAAAACAGGGCCGGCGGATTCGCTTATGATTTCGCGATGAACGCTATGTTCGCCATTGCGCGCATGCCAGATGTCGACCACGTCTCCGCCGATGTAAATTTTGTTGTAACCAATGAAGACGCCGCGATGGTGTGAGAATTTTCCGCCAACGCCTTTGGTAATCAGGTGTGAGCCTGTCGGATCAAACACATGATGAAAGGGTTTTTTGGTTGATTCGATATCACGTTTATCATACGGACGATGCATGTAGCGAACCAGCGGCGTATCGCCAAACAACAAATCAAGTGATTCATTTGGGTTGGGAGACCACGAAAATGATTTGGACTGTTTGGCCCTGCCAGCCTCAATCGAGTAGTGTCTGAGTTTTCCGGCCTGTAATTCATCAACCAACCACCAGATTCGAACTTTGCCGTTCGGCAGTTGTTCAATCTGGCCTTCTTGCGCCGTATCGTCAGATTTGACGATGACTGATCTGGATGGAGCAGACTTAAGAGTGATTGAAACTGGCGCATGGTCCAAAGAGTAGTTTCCGGCGTTGACGACAACCTCAATCGCCCAAAGCGGCGTAGAAACAAAACTGAGTAGCAGACAAAAGTAAAACGGGCGCATCCAATCCATAGTGGTCACCAATTCATGTAGTTATATATGTTTTACCGAGAGATTGATTCAAGAGCAAGAACTAGAGACCTTCAAAACCCTATTCTTTATTTTTTACGAGAGAACAGGCTTTGGATATCAAACACCACGCTTAGCACCAATGGTATCAACACAAGCGTAAACACTGTCGACACCAACAATCCACCCACAACCACGCTGCCCAGGCCGCGATAGAGTTCAGAACCAGCGCCCGGCATGAGCACCAACGGCGCCATACCGCCGACCGATGTCAGCGTACTCATCATAATGGGGCGAACCCGCGACTCAGCCGCCTCAGCGATAGCATCCTTTTTATTCATGTTTGGTTCGGTCGCAAGAAAATTCAGCGTTTGGTGAACAATGAGAATTGCGTTGTTGACAACCACGCCTGCCAGAATGACAAACCCAAGAATGGTCAACACGTCCATGTTTTGAATCGGCATGTGGCGGTCAATCAGGCTCCAAAAATGGACGCCCGCCAACGCAAGCAAGCCGCCAAACGTCGCCAACGGCACGGTCACCATGATGACCAGTGGGTAGATCCAACTCTGGAACAACACACACATCAGCAAGTATACGACTAACAACGAGAGAAACAATGAACTTTGAAGCATCCCTGGGATAGTTCCATCACCCAGCAGGGCGGTCTGCATGGCGCCGAGTTTACTGGCGCTGCCTGTCAGGTTGATCTGGACTTCAGGCGGTATCTGTCCAGCGACTTGCAGGTTGCCAATCATTTGGTCAATATCGTCGATGGCATTCTGAAGCGGCATCCCCGGAGGCGGTGTAAACTGAAGCGTGACCGCCCGTTGTCGGCCAACGCGCTTGATTTGGTCAGGGCGCGTTGTGCGGTTAAACTCAGCGACGCTCTCGAGCGTCACGTTGGCGCCGTCTGGGGTCGACATCGGCGCCCGTAACAAATCAGTTAACACATTTTTTGTACTGGCGTCTTTCGAGATTAATAACAAGTCGATGCGTTCGCCCTCGACTTCATACTCGCCAATAAAGGCGCCATCGCTGTTGACTTGAACCGCCAAGCCGACATCACGCGTTGTTAACCCCATATCAGTCAGTTTGACAAGGTTCGGAACAATCTGTAACTCAGGGCTGGGGACGTTAAAATTACTCGGCTCAGGCTGGAGTGAAAAGGGGCCGTATTGCTCAACAATACGGCCAAACAAAGCGCCAGCGGAATTACTGACCTGAGGTAAATCCGCACCCGAAAGATCAATGTTGACCGCCGAGCCAGTCGTCCCGCCGATGCGAAAGAGCGGCAACTGAAACGCGAAGCCAATAAAGCCCGGCGCAACATCCGAAGAAGTTGCATGTTGAAACAATGGAATCAAATCTACGACCTTTTCATCATCGCCGCTAATGGCGCCATGAAACATAATTCCATTGTTCGCGACCAGAAAATAATTTTTGATTGGCGGCGGCGTCATCATTGGCGCGTTCGGATATGGCCCGGCTGGCAGTTGAACCAATGGTTTTGATTCTGAGGAACCATTGGTTTCAAAATCAAAAATCGACTCGGTCCGTTCCCAAAAGGGGCGGACGCGCGACTCGATTCGAGCCCCAACACTTGAAAGTTTCTCTAAGTTATAGCCCGGTGGTGGGATCAACAGACCGAAAATAATATTTCGGTTGCCCTGCGGCAGATAATCGATGGGCGGCAGCAAAAAATACGCGCCAGCCACGGTAATCACCGCAAAGATCAAAATGATTGCCGTACGCAAAACGTATGTATTAGAAATATAACGAATTTGTCTGCCAACAATCTCAGACAAATGAGTGAATAAGTAATAAGGCAACCAGATAAAGAAAAACACAATACGAAGCAACGATTTCAAGCCTGAGCCTTTGCGCTGATTCAGATTTAACGCGGCGGCTTTTTTGTATTTTCGTTCGCGCAAAAATAAGGCGGATGCTGAAGGGATAACCGTAATCGCGACGATAAAACTGATGCCCACCGCCGCACAGATTGCTAAGGCGATGTCGCGAAACAGCTGCCCGGCTTGTTCTTCGATTAACAGAATGGGAATAAACACGATTAGCGTCGTCAACGTCGACGCCAGCACGGCCCCTGCGACTTCTTGCGCTCCGTCTAACGCCGCCTGGCGCACGGATTTTCCCTTCTCAAGGTGGCGGTATATGTTTTCTAACACAACAATCGAGTTGTCGACCACCATACCCACGGCGAAGGCCATACCCGCGAGACTGATTACATTGACGGTTCGTCCCATCGCGTACAGCAAAACGATTGAACCGATAATTGAAATGGGAATTGCAATCGCAATAATGCCGATTGATCTCAGCGAGCGCAGAAATAATAATAGTGTAATGATTGCCAACGCGCCGCCAAGAAAGATATTCTCTTGAACCAGACTTAGCGCCTGGTCGATGTAGGTCGTCTGGTCATAGACTTGGACAAGGCGAAGTGTTCCGCCCACATTTTCACTGTTGGCGATGACCTCCATCAGCCCGCCAGGCTGGCTCATGCGGTCAATTTCATCGCGGATGTGCCCCATAACCTCTAACACATTGGCGCCAATTTCACGCTGAAAGTTAATCGCGAGCACGGGCACGCCGCGTGAACGAACAAACGCCGCCGGCTCTTTATAAGTTTTAACCACGTCAGCTAGGTCGCGAATATATACTGGCCCGGCTTCATCCTGTTTGATGACGGCGTTCTTCACTTGTTCAGGGTCGCTAAAGCGCCCAATGGCGCGTATGCGAACGTCTGACTTTCCGTCAGCCAACGCGCCGCCAGAGTAGTTCTGATTGGTGATATTGATCGCGTCAGCGATTTGGGTGTACGTCACCCCATATTGAGCAAGAAGCACTGGATCAATGCGGATTTGGACTTCGCGCTCTTGCCCGCCAAGAATGTTGACTTCTGATACGCCTGGCAAGCGCTCAAATTGCGGCTTGAGGCGATTATCAAGCGCGTCAAACAAATGAGTCACTTCATAGTCAGGGTTGTCGCAAGCCACCAGCAGCCAGGCGATAAAGTCGCGGCTTTCCGGGTCGGTGTCAGAGATAACGGGTTCGTCAACGTTTAGGGGATAGGCTGGTACTTCACGCAATTTTTCCGACACTTCGCGCAAGGCGATGTCTTTGTTTGTACCTGTCTGAAACTCCAGGCGAATCTCGCCTTGCCCGCGTTGGCTGATACTGGTCATTAGACGCAGGTTCGACACGCCCTGAAGGCGCTCTTCTTGTTCGTCGATGATTTCGGTTTCGACTTCCTGGGGGCTGGCGTTTTCCCAGGTTGTGGTCACGGCGACGACCGTGTCTTCGATCTCAGGCGTTAACTGAATCGGTACACGGTTTAATGCCACAAAACCCGCCAGTAGGGCGAGAATCACAAACACGGTGACGGTAATCGGTTGTTGTATGGCGCCTTCTACCAACTTCATCAGTCAACCAATCTCCATCAATTCTCTTGGCCGATCAACTCAATCGGTGACATGGGGAACAGGCGCTCGTTGCCTTCAACAATGACAAGGTCGCCGTCTGACAGGGCGGTGGATTCAACCACAACCCGGTCAACGGTTGAGAACAACCGTTTTACAGGCGCAGGAGCTGCGGTATATCCGTTCTGGCTTTGTTGAGCTTTAAAGACAAAGAAACCAGTCTCTTGTTTTAACATAGCGTCTTTTGAGACGGTCATACGGGTTTTTCGTTCTCCGGTCGGCAGGGACGCCGTCACAGACATTCCGGGCGCGAGATGGTTTTTGTCCATATCCAGGTCAGCGACGATGAACATCGTACGAACTCGTGGGTCAACTACTGGTAGAATGCGGATATTCTTAGGCTTTAACACTTGTTCGCTGGCGGCAATTTGAATTTGAATGTCGCCGCCTTCTTTTTGAAAGAGATAGGCGATGCGCTCAGGCGCTTCGAGCCAGGCTTCGATGGTTCCGGTCGATATCAATGTAACGACTAGCTCGCCTGGCGTGATCCATTCACCCAGTTCAGCGTTGCGTTCAACGACAATGCCGTCGAATGGGGCGTAAATGCGGGTTTCATCTAGGCGAATTTTAATCAGATCAATCGAGCTGTTAATCTGATTAAGCGTACGCTCGCCCGCCAAGACTTCTGATTCTTTCACACTGACTGACATCTCAGCATTTTCGATTTCCTGCTCGGTAGTGAGTTTCTTTTCCCAGAGAGGCTTGAGGCGTTTGAGGTTCCATTGAGCGTTTTTGAGTTCGGCGCGGCGGGCGTCGGTCTGCGCAACAGTTATCTGCATTTGCGCCTGTAGTCCGTCTAGCTGAACTTTGAGGCGGCGGTCGTCGATGCGGGCGATGAGGTCGCCTTTTTTTAAAGTGTCCGCTTCGTCCGCTACGAGTTCGACGATTCGCCCTTCTTCGAGCGCCGCCACTTGAGATTGAAATTTGGCGCGCAGGTCGCCGGTAATCTCTCGCCGCTCTTGCACTTCCTCCATTCGAACCGCATCAGCCTTTACGCTGGGATTCATCATCGGCATATCCGCAGGCGGCTGAGCGTATAATTCAATCGCAGAGAAAAAAAATAACGAAACAACATAAAACGCACATAAATAGCGTTGAGTTTGAGTTATAGACATTGGGTGAGGCTCCTGATAGTCGTCTGAGGTGTAAATGAGGACGACATACTAATTATACACAAATGTTGACGAACCAAACGGGTATGTGGTAGATTTTGGTCTATATTTCGGGATCATCCGGGATTTGGATACTTTTTCTCAAATTGAATTATAATTTACAGACACGATCTCAAGGATGATTTTTTTATCGTTGTATGTGGCATGGGTACAACTCTGCTCGCTTCCGTGCGGCTCCGCCTTTTTGCACAGGCG
>CAZKYC010000029.1:0-45863 GCA_964556895.1 uncultured bacterium
AAAACCACTCAAAACACCACTTCAATCCGAACCTTATTTTGAAAACCGCTCTAGTGATTTCAAGTATGAAGATTTACTCTCCTATGTGGAAAGTTTCAGGATTGAAGTATAATTTGTCCACAATTTTGTCCACAATTTGAAAATGGCGTAAAGCCGAGATTTTCTAAAGGAAGTGCTTTGAGGGAGTTAACAAGCGCGCCGAACAGGATTCGAACCTGTAACCTCCTGATCCGTAGTCAGGTGCTCTATCCAATTGAGCCATCGGCGCGTGTGTGATTCTTGTCTATGGTTTTGCAACCGCTAGCGGTAGTAGCAAGTGAGAAGTATATCCCTACACTCCCCGCCAACCAAGTGCAACGAAACAGTTTTATCGCTTTGGAATATAAAGAGTTGCGCGGTCGATAGTTAGTGAAACCGGGCGGCTGAGCCTGTCGGTTGGCGCCAGGTTCCAAACCAGCATTATCTGCACGGAACTGGTCTCCGGCGTTCTCAAAATCGCTGCGTCATGGGCGTCAATTACAAAGCGCCTGGAACCAAGGCCGACAGATTGAAATTTCACGTCATGCCAGACAAATTCGCGGTGATCAATATAGGCCGTTAGCGACACGCGTTGCATCGCTTGCCATTGATTGCACGACGCCCAGCCCGTAATCACGAAGTCATCGCGTCCAACCGCAAATGATGAATCAACAGACGTCGTTTGTTCTACTTCCAGAGCATCATTTTGTGTGGTCAATAAACCAATTGGGTTCTCGCTCTCTCCGAACGCTTTTGAATTCCAATCATGCGGCGAGAAGAGCGGGTCGCGCAACGTGTTTGGCGCTGGGGTTGCGTGTTCAACATAGATGCCTGAATACGTTTCTTCGGGTTGATAAAAGTAGGTATTGCCGGTGTAGGCTTCAAGAGTAATTGTGTTGTTCCGATCGCGAGTCTCGCTTTTGAGAGCCATTTGTGATGGCAAATCGTAAAATAGCCGTATGCCATTTCCATACGAATGAAGGGTTTTGTCTGTAATTGAAAGAAGGTCAGTTGCAAGTTTCGCCCTCGCCAATTTGTATGGCGTGTGGTATTTGGCTTCTTTCTTTTTAACAATGGCGTCGAAATCTTCATAGGCTTCAAAGATGGCAAGCGGCAGCGCGATAAGAACCAAAAGTGCGGCGAGAATGCGCCAGCCGTAGCGAAAACGAAGACGGTAATTTCGGAAACAAGAGAACCCGGGCGCGGAGATGGTTGATAGCGTCACGCCCAAAATCCAGGCCAGCGCAACGCCGGTTTCAAGATATAAAACGCTAGAGACAGCCTTTGAATAGGCGTCTGAATGATCAAACTCAGAGCCAATGAATAGATACGTGCGAATAAATGACAAGAGAAACCAAGCCAACGGCAGGGCGATCTTGCGCCGCCATGGCGCCAGCCACAACAGATTGACGTAGAACACCATGCCAAGCGCGTAGGCAGCCCATACGGGGATGTTGTAATAGCGGCAGGCGAAATAGATCGAGGCGACGGCGGGCGCGCCAAGGGCGATTGCGATCCAACCAGTCAGGCCCGACTTGGTCAGCGCAAACGTCACTGCGAACAACGCCAGACCTACCATGGCCCTTTGGCTCAACATGGCTTCAGCCGGATAGGCCAGGTCATTGAGCAGTTCTCCCTGAGTGGGAAGATGGTGAAATAGTGGTGGAACCCAATTGAAGGGATGCGTTTGGATTGTGCTGGTCGCGAGCAACGCAATCAATACAATAAACATGAATACCACCACAGTGGTTTTCGCAACGTGGCTGCCAGATTGTGTAGATAGTAAATAAACGATAGCAATGATGGGGAGCGTAAACACAACGTGCCCGTTGGCGTACGCCGCGGCGGAAAAAAAGAGGAGAAATAGCAAGCCTGATAAAGCAGACGACGCCTCGATTGTCTTTCGTAACGCTAACAGCGCAATGAGTTGAACGATCAGCGGGAATAGAAATATCAAGCACTGTTTCGAGAGCAATGCGCCCCAGGCGGCGTTCATCCCAATCAGCAACAACGCGGCGAATAGTCCAGCCAGGGTGTTGGTATCGCGGCGGTTCCACACGAAGAGAAACACCAATGCGACCGACCACCATGCTGCTAACGCGAGTTGATGGGCGTATGGATTCAGGCCGAATAGTTTCGTGTGGATTGAACCGACAAATTCAATGGTTTGTGGAATGAATAATCCATCTCGCAGGTCATTCAATTGGGGCCGATTTATGAAGATGTTCCAGGGGGCGTCTTGGTTTTCAATCAAGGCGGGAAAGGCAAAATAATCCGCTTCTTCGAATTCAAAATGGAGCGTACGCCCTGCGAAAACAGCAGCGATTATGAGACACGCCATCAGCCACGCGCAGTGGGTTGCGCGCCAAGGCGGGGCATCGAATTTACTGGTTGCGTCTTTGTTCATTCTAGCGAAATGTGAACTGGTGTATTGGTAGGGGAAAAACGCTTATCCGCTTAAATAGGCTCCAAGCCATTCTCCCCAATCCATTGCGACATAGATATGAATGCAGATCAAGGCGTACACACTTGCGATCAGGTCGTCGACCATGATGCCAGCGCCGCCGCGCAGGTTCTGAAGCTGGTTGGCGGGAGGCGGTTTGATGATGTCAAAGAAGCGCGCCAAGAAAAACGCCGGGACGCTATACTCTAACCCCGCCGGGACAAACAACACCGCCATATAATAGCCCGCCACTTCGTCGATGGTGACGCGCGAGTCGTCTTTGACGGCGGTCATCTTTTCAATGACGTCAGACGACCAAAACCCCAGCGCTGTTACCACGACAAAAATGGTCACGCCGATCCAGGCGTTTTCGAGAGTGAACGCATGGGGAAACAAAAAAGCATGAAGACCCCAGGCGACCAACGCGCCCCAAGTGCCTGATGCGGGCAGGCTGCCGGTATAAAAGGTTGAGCCCAATAGATATGCGAAGCGTTGTTTGAGCGACGCGTTTGAGAGATCAGGAGGCGCTTTGATTTTTGCTGATTTCATGGTTGGCGGGGGATGACTTCGGTATTCAAACACCCATATAAGTTGTCTTCGTCGGCTTCGCGTATGCGCACCGTGGCGAATTCGCCTATGGTCAGGTTTTGCGCTTTGACTAACACTTGGCCGTCGACATCGGGCGCCTGGCCATAATAGCGGCCCCAATATCCGGCCCCGTCAGAGTCTTTTGAGTCAATCAACACTTTGAGCGACTCGCCGATGAAGCGTTCGTTCTTTTGGCGCTGGTGTTCGCTGGCCCAGTCGATCACTTTCTGACAGCGCTTGTCGATGATGCGTTGCGATACTTTGTCAGTCATGTCCGCCGCCGGGACGCCGTCTTCATCTGAGTAGGGGAAGACGCCAATGCGGTCAAAATCGCATTCATCCAACATCTGCATCAGGTAATCAAAGTGATAAGATTTTTCTCCAGGAAACCCGACAATCGCGGTGGTGCGCGCGGTCAAATCAGGGCGAACGTTTCTTAGGCTTTTGACCGCATTGCGAATATGTACATCGGTGGAGCCGCGTTTCATGGCGTCGAGCATCTCTGGGTGGGCGTGTTGAATTGGCATGTCGATGTATGACGCCAACTTTTCGCTTTGGGCGAAATAGTTGACCAGGCGACGGTCAACCAGGTGGGGATATAAATACATCAGGCGTATCCACTCGACGCCTTCGATCTTTTCGAGTTCTGCCAAGAGTTCGGTGATCGCAAGGCGTTTGTATAAGTCGATTCCATACGAGGTGGTGTCTTGGGAAATCAAGACCAACTCTTTGGCGCCGCCCGCCGCCAGCGCTTTGGCTTCGGCGACGTTTTCTTCAATCGAACGCGAGACCAACGTGCCTCGCATTTTGGGGATCGCGCAAAAACTGCAGGTGTGAAAACACCCGTCTGAGATACGCAAATAAGCCATGTGAGGCGGCGTGGTGAGCAGGCGCGGTTGATAGGGCAAGTGGGGCGGCAGGTCGTTGATTGGCTTGCTGCCCAGGGCCTGCCACGCCTGGGTGAGAAAGGCGTCACGGTCTTCGACGCCGACAAAGGCGTCAATTTCGGGCATCTCCTGCTGCATCTCTTCGCGGTAGCGCTGAACCATACAGCCCACCACCATCAGGCGCTGGCCGGGGTTGCGCTCTTTGGTTTCGGCGAGGTCGAGAATGACTTCGATACCTTCTTCTTTGGCGGGGTTGATAAACCCGCAGGTATTCACAATCAGCAGGTCGGCTTCATCCGGGTCGCGCACCAACACCATGCCCGATATGGCCAATTCGGCCATCATCTGTTCGCTTTCGACCAGGTTTTTAGGGCAACCCAGCGAGGTCAGGTGATATTTTAATACGCGACCTTCAGGTTCTGGCGAAGACGGCGTGGACGGATTTTGTTGATACGAAACCATAAAAACTCGCTTATATTTAGATTGCGCATACTCTCTACGAGTCGCGCATTATAGCAGCAGCGCAGAAGCGTTCTAGAGAATCTAATGGGCCGCCGCCTTTGCAAATTCATTGATTGTTTGTATTTTATACTCAATTCATGAAATACAATTCAAATTCTTTGTGATGAAATGAATAGGACGACATGCAAGTAGTTGACGTAAAAATACGCGACCAGCGCGTTATTGCGCGTTTTCGCGATGATAATGATATCCCTGAGTTGAAACCGCGCGCGTATTGCCTGGTTGAGTATGAAGGCGACAAAGAACTCGCCAAGGTCAAGACCACGCCCTATGAGTGGGAAGACGAGTTGCCGCCTGAAGAAGAAGTGTTCTTCGTGTCTTCAGCGAGCAACGATGATATCGATATCGTCAGGCGCAACCGCGACATTGAGCGCGAGGCCTATCAATTCGCCCTCGATAAGATTCGCGAACGAGAGATGGACATGGCGCTGGCGGGGGTCGAGCGCACCTTTGATTGTAAAAAATTGCGCTTTTATTTTACCGCCGAACAACGCATCGATTTTCGCGACCTGGTCAAAGACCTGGCGGCCCAATTTCGCACCCGCATTGAGATGCGCCAGATTGGCGTTCGCGACCGCGCCAAAAAAATCGGCGGCTTCGGCATCTGCGGCCAGGAACTCTGTTGTTCGCGGTTCTTGCGCAAGTTTGAGCCGATTACGATCCGCATGGCCAAAGAACAAAACCTGGCGCTCAACCCGAGTAAAATCTCAGGATTATGTGGACGGTTAATGTGTTGCCTATCGTATGAAACCAATGATTATGTCTCGGCCCGCAGGGAGTTCCCTAAACCTGGCGTTAAAGTCTCAACCCCCTTTGGCAATGGAATGACCGGCAACCTGAACTATGTGAAAAACACCATCAACGTGCAGTTAGAAGATTCGAAAGTGATGCCTTTCCGCCTCGATGAGATCGAAATCATCGCAAAAAAAGGCTAGATAGTTATTGTACTTTTGTTTAGTGTTTGATCATGCCGTCCAACAAAAAGGGAATTTCATAATATCCTTATATATATAGACTTACTAAATATCCGGCTTTTCTGGGGCACCTCATATTTCTTAGAGAAATCACTTGTGTAAAATTAATAAATAAAGGTTGGAGTCTTGTTTTGAGGGATTAAACGAAAAATATCACCACAACTAGTGATTCCATTCGTCGGTTCATAAATCATTCCATCGTATTCAAAAATTGAAGAAATCCGTGCTATCTCGCCATCCGGGCCTTTACTAACAATGACTAGGCTTAGCGATTGAGATTCCTCAAAAGAAAATATCGATTTTATTTTTGTTGATGGTAAACCAAGAAAAACTGAACGATCAGACCAATGAGTTGTGAATGGGTCTACAAGACAGTTTGACGGGAGGCGTGTTTGGAAATCTTGACGCAATATGTTTGAAACATCATTTGATTGGTTTGTGATTGAGATGTCATGCCCGCCAGAAATTGAGCTCGAATTTTTGACAGGCTGTAAGTTGGTGTCTACTTGAAACAAGATGTACTGGTCAGACAGTTGTCGAGATTTTGTGTAAACAGAAGCAATCTTTGATTTAATGAGAGCATTTTGGAAGTTGTAGGCGGATATCGAACCAACAACCATCACAATCGCAGTTACGGTCAATAGTTCAAGCAATGTGAATCCATGCCGCAATGGATATCTATTCAATGGTGTTTTTGAAGCGGGCTCCATCCGACTATCCAAAATATGATATAAGATAATAAACGTGGATTGTGGATTATATAGAGCACCGTGTCAATAGACGAAAATTATTGTTCTATATATTCGGTCCAGAGTCTGGGCTCATCGAATTTCCACCAAGTTGGAATGGGGCTCTTAAGGGGAGCGACATTGATCGAATGATGATCAATTGTGACTAACTGGCCTAGGGTGGCTGTGTTTGAATTCTGCTTAAACTTCACCATGACTGTTCCATCAATCATTGCAAGTCGAATCAATTGAGGGTCTATAGAAAGATCAAACTCAGTGCCCACTGGCCGAATTGATCCGCCATTGATTAAAAAAACTGTTTTGTGGTTTATTGAATGGTTTCTATAACGCAAATGACCCTGTTGAACACTTACTGTATGGTCATTGAGCAGCGTTATCTCAGTGTTAATGTCTAGGATGATTTGTTCATTGTCATTCAATTGAACCAAAAGCTGGTTTTCTTTCGTGTTCAATTCGGCTCTAGCGCTTAATGTTTTTATATCGCTAGTTAAGTTGACAGGTTTTGAATTCAGCGAGATCAATCCTGGCCCATCTATGAGTTTGACCTGAACGCCTGATGAATAAACCATAAAAACCCATGTGATACAAGCAACCAAAACAATGCATGTACAAAGGCTAAGCGCCATTCGAGTCCGCCGCCTCTGAGTCTGATATGTACGGATCGAATTAATCACACGGCTTTCTAATGCCGAATCATATTGTTTATTGACGACAGGCCGCTTTAAGGCCTGCCTTAACGCGTCATTCAATGGATCTGATGGCATTGACATATTTTGTCTCCACTAAAATTGAAACGACTCAGGAAGTTTGGATTTTAAACTGGCCCTTGCGCGTCTTAGCCTACTGCTGACTGCTTCGTCGCCAATGTTTAAAACTTTTGCCGCTTCATGCATTTTAAGGTCTTCCAAATATACAAGCGCGAGAATCTCTCTCTCGTTATAGGACAATTGGCTCATCGCCTTAACAAGAATTGATTCGGTTTCTGAAGAATATAATGCGTCAAGCGGAGTATATGAATCAGTGGCGGATGATTCCTGTGATGTAAAAACTCTACGAACTCGGTCTTTTCGCAATATATCGATAGCATGATTGCGAGCGACTCGAAAAAGAAATGCTTTCAAATTGTCAATTTTCTTCTTCTTGACTGTGACTTCCTTCCACAACTTAACAAATGAATCGTGGACAATATCATCAATATCGTCACTGTTTGTAACCAAAAAATGGACAAATCGCGTCAACGGGCCCTGAAATTGGCGTATGACTCGTCTTAGCTCTGCTTCAGAGCCGTTTGATGAAAAATGATAATCCATGGATTTCGACTTAATTCATTTACCTAATTTATAGGACGGTTGAGGCAAAATATTCGGTCAACATTAATATATCTTCCAATCCAAGATGGACGTCATCGGGTCAAGCGGGAATGGAGGCAGCGACGGGTCGGCAAAGTAAACGCGATTAATTTTGGGCCCTGTTTCGGTTTCAGTAGAAATCACAAATTCACCAAGATTATTCCCGTCGAAGTCGCCCAATATGCCTCGGCTGGCTTTTTCTCCAAGCAATTTAACGCTTGAACCCGAAAATAGAGGGCTAAAGTCAAAATCAAGCATAAATACTTCAAAACCGTTAACGAGTTGTTTGACAGTACAATGCTCTACGCCCCGGATGTTGGCAAGCAACTCGATCCCGCCAATGTAGTGGAAAGAATCCGATACGGTGAATATCCGTTCTTTCTGCCTTTCAAAATCGAGATGTCGCAAGTTGGAATCCGTTGTCAGAAGTGTGGCTTCGGTTAAGCCATTGCCGTCAAAGTCACCGACTGAAAGGTCAACCGTATTCCATTGGTTAATGCTAAAGACCTGCTCTTCATCACCAGTAAACAGATTCAATTTGCTAAAAAAGCGCTCTTGGCCAGGGTTGATTGAATTCGTTCCGACATAAACGGCGGGGTCGGCGTCTTCTTGATTTGAGGCTGATATACGAGAAACGAAATCACCCTGTCGTAAGGGTGTGCTCCAAAGCTGCGCGGCTTCTTGAGAGCCAGATTCAATGACGAATGCGTTGAGAGTTTTTGCGCCGTTGTCATCTGTTGAGAAAATGATGTATGTTTCTTCAAAGTCTTCTGATCTTGTTATCACAAGCGTTGAAACGTCGATTGAATAGGTTTCTATCAAGGTGTGTTCGGTTGATGACATGGGTGAAATCATGACCAACCGGGTTTGGCCGTCTGCGAATGATTTCAGTGTGATGACTTCTTTGTGCTGATCAAAATTGGCGTCGATATAAGCGACTGGAGTACATCGGACCAAGGGTGAAGTTGAGTTGAACCCGCCGGTTTGTGAGAGCAAATGATTATATTCGAAGAGTATTGATTCTAGTTTGGAAGAATAGATTGCAAACCAAATATCAGATTCTATTGAGGATTCAAAGACAATATCTAGCGCACCGTCTTCATCAAAATCTGTCAGAAACAATAAATTGATATCCTGCATCCCGTTTGGTAATGGGATTGTGGTTCGTTTTCGTTCAAAGAAATCAAATACACAAAGATGTTGGTTGTTATCTGATAATGCGACCAACTCATTAACCTGGTCGCCATCCACATCGCCGCTTAACAATGAAGTATAAAAATGATCTGTTTCAATCACGTCAATGAGAGGGATGGCAATGGCGCGGCTGGAGGTTTCAGGCAAGGTTATGAAGCTTGAGGATTGAATGTCAGCAAACGAATGCGTCCATTGCGCGAACAATGGCTGTGTTGATGCTAGAATGGTTAAAATCAGAAGCAGGAAAACCAATTATCACCCTTTATCGTGAAACCAACCTGAGAGGCTAATTCTCAGTATATAACCTAGAATAAGGATGCTCTATTACTTAAACCTCTTTATAAACGTTTTTACCACGATTATTCGGTCAAAAGGCTATCAGGTCTTTAAATCAGTAATTTTTATTGTTATAGTCAAGCGAAACACTTGGCGTAGCGTCTAATTTCACAGAGAGGTATTTTCATCATGCGTTATCATCAGCAAAAATTTTATTTCATAGTGTCTTTGACCTTCTGTGTAATCCAAACCAATTTCGCTTACTCACAAGATTGGGGGCATCGGTGGGGAAACGAACTAGGGACGCTTTTTTTTGATAGCCCCATTCAATCGTCTGTTTCAGAACAGATTTCTGTTACGTCTTATGAACTCAATATCGCTTTTGATAATGAGTTCATGGTTGGAAACGTTTTAGGCACAGGGACGCAACAAATTATTGGCGTTAACCCAGAACTAGTATCTCTAGTTGTTTTTGACCCAATGACGAATGAAACACTGAGCGTCCCCCTTGTTCAGCCAGCCGAAATCACAGGAACAAGCGGTGTGATTTACCATTTATCTCAACTGATTGAATATGATGATAGCGAAGGAATGGAAGTCGTCTGTTCAATCGGCAACCGCGCCAACCAGCGGCCGGTTTTTCAAATCGTTTCCTTCGCCAAACAAAGCGTTCTCGCCCATTTTGAGGGCTTACCGATTCAAGATGTTGACGGAGACGGCATTTGGAACGGCGCCGAAATCGGAGTTGCCGTATTTCAAAGCCCATCAGGGAAGTGGAAATTTATCTCACGATCATCGGCTGGGCATTCAGACTATAAACCGCGATCTGTGAATGTGTGGGACATAGAGACTGGTGAATTACAAGCCCAGTTTCATACCGCGACGCCTCCGCCGTTTCCAGCATTTGTTCGTCAACCTGACGGTAGTACACACTTTTTCTTTGTTCCTATAACGCCTGACAATTGGATTCGAGTTGACGGCGCGCCGATATTCGACGAGAACGGAAACTATATTAACGTCAGTGAGACTTTCGCCGGCATGACGGTGAAAGACAACGAGGCCTATGACTTTTGTCTCTCGTTCGATGACAGCGACCCAAATCAACCACCACTAAACCTGGAGTGGTATAACAAGCGCGGCGAACTAATGTCAGGCAGAGGCATGATCACCAAAGGCAAGGACGGGGCTGTATATGGCGTGTCATGGGACGCCTACATCAGAATTTGGGATTCGACCTCAACCGGGGCCATTCACGTTTACAATTTTGAAAGCGGCGAAATTGTCGCTGAACATCACGCCGAAGAGAGCCGGTCATTTTTGAGCGCTGTCGTCTCAGATAATGACGAACTGTTTGCGATCTATCAAGAAGAGCCTGTGCTTCAGCGCTATGACTTGTTTGATGGGCTTCAGAGTTCTGTAAAAGTATCCGACGATGATAATGCTCAAGTAAAAATCACAGGTATTACCGACATGAACGGCGATAACAGCCCTGACGTAATCGTAGAAATCATCGAATTTGGTCAACAATGTGTTTGTATATACAACTCTGACTTAACACTGCTTAGCAAACTTTTAATGCCATATCTTCAAAATAGTGCAATTGCTGACATTGATCGTGATGGATACCCTGAAGTTTACTATTCAGATAAACTTTATCAGAATACTATTCACCGTATCGAATTTGAATCGTCCTCTCACGCAAGCAATTATAATTTATATTAATTTTCGACCGAATAGGCCCATTCAGTCGTCAAATAACTAACTATGAATCTGCTGGAGCATGGATATCAGCAGGTCGTTCGATTGTTATATAGATTGGGCCCACATGTCTGAACAAACTAAACGAATTTTCATTTGTGACGATCAACCTATAGTAATCGAAGGCGTGAAGCAGGTCGTTTCATCAACGGGCCAATTTTCGCTTTGCGGCAGCGCGTTAACCCTTGAGGACGCCGCTGAAAAAATTCAACACAAAAAACCAGACCTGGTCATTTTAGATTTGTTTGTTACTGGCGCTGATTCGACCCAACTCATTAACAAAAAATGGCTGAACGGCTGTGCGTTCTCTTCGATTTTTTATACCGCCCATAACGAATCGGTTTTTATTGAGCGCGCGTTAAAACTCGGGGCCAAAGCGTGCGTCATTAAACAAGAACCCGTTGAGAACCTGCTTAAAGCAATTGATGATGTGTTGAAGAACAAGATATATGTATCTCCATTAATTTCACAACAGATTTATCAATCGTTTGTAAACGTGAAAACAATGAAATATGCAGACCCGCTAAATTCATTAAGCCCAAAAGAAAAACATATTCTGAAGTTGTTAGGCCGAGGGTATCGAAGAAAAGATATTGCCAGTACATTATTGATCAGCGCAAAAACAGTAGATACACACACTGATAGAATCAAAGTGAAGTTAAGCATTAACGATTCATCAAAATTACATTTGTTTGCATCAAGGTTTTATCATTTAATTAATTGATTGACGTTTTGTTATAAAGAATAGCAATAAATTGTTCTGCTTTAGTTTCGGGCGAGGAGATTCCCTCGTAACTAATCCCTACAAATAAAACAGAACATATCCTTATATACATTTTAAATTCATTCTCTAGAATAATTTACGCTATGTATTTTTCATCATTTTAATAAACCATCGAGTTGATACATGCGCTCTGATTTAGATCTTCTTGAAGAGATTTCTGGTGGTTCCGAACATTCATTTCGCGAGCTGATCCAAAAATACCAAACTCCTCTCAAGGTTTATTGCACCTCGATTCTTTCATCGCCTGATGATGTGGACGAGGTCATTCACGATACCTTTGTCAGGTTTTGGATCAATTACGCCCGCAAGCAAAAAACCGTCGAATCAGTCAAATCGTTGTTATACCGCATCGCCCGTAACGCCGCCTATGACCGCTGCCGAAGCGACCGGTTGGTGAATTGCGGCGGGTTTGTCAATTTCGCTGTGATGGATAGTAAAACTCCGATCAACGTTCTTGATGAGAAGCGCGTCAACGACTTTTTAGACGCGTCATTCTCTAAACTCTCACATAAAGACCGTGAAATATTGGAACTGTTTTATCTTGAAGCCTTCAAAATGGAAGAAATCGCCAAGATTCTTTCATTGAATGTCGAAGCCGTCAGTAGCCGGTTGCGCCGCGCCCGTGAGCGATTGCGACAACTGGTGCCCAAACACTTTTTACAGGAATGGAACCAAACCCATGAAGCATGACCAAGACGGCGTAATGAATTTTGTGATAGTCAAAGGGTTGCGTTTTTTTATTTCAAAACGAAAAAGCAATAAGAACTTAGAAGAGCGAATCATCCAATCAATCAAGAACTTACGCGAGAAAATGAACCGCTGCATTATGGGTTTCTATGTAATGCAATAATGCTATTTTTAATTTATTCGTTCATTTTTTTATTTTAAATGACCGTTTTTTCTTACTCGAGAGTCTAATAGAGTGCAATCACAAATATTAACTTGAATTTTATTCTATTGCTTTGACAGGAAGACCTCAGTGGATCGATATTACATCACTGTTCAACCAACAGGGAATACTGGATATATCAATAAAATTCGCTTTTGTGTGATTTTATTGCATCTTCTGGTTTTTTTCTGCCTCGTTTCGCAGGCCCAATACCAGCCGTTCCCCGCTTATTCATTTTCCCCGTCCGTACAATTAAACGACGCAGGGTTCGCCGACGGTTCGTTTCATTATTCGATGCAGCAGTCAGGCGCGCCATTGTATATCGGCCTGATCGCCACGCCGCCCAATCAACCCTGGCGCCTGATGTGTCAACAAACTTCAGCGCCATTCAACGGCGATCTACACGTTGTTCCGCGCTACACAAAAGACACGTCGTATATGCCGGTGAAGGTTGACTATAGCGGTCCCGCTATTTCACTGGTTGATCCGGTGGTTATCGCTGAAGGAGCCGGGTTTAACTATGACACGTCGATTCCCCCGTTGCCGCCGCCGATGGAAATCAACCTTATTCAGATCACGGCGCGAATTGACCGCCTTCAGCCCATGGCGACCTATGGAGGTCATATTGCCGTCTGGCTCGAAGTGGGCGAAGGGGCGCCCGTCCGGTACGATTTTGACTCCATCTATTATAGCGTCAGCCAAACTGGCTATTTCACCGCCTCGCTTGACGGCTCGATGGGGTTTGGCTCGGGCGTTAAAGGCGTGATCGTCAGCCAATCCACCCCGCGCGTTCATGTCGAGACCAACCGCGCGATTCTCCTGACCGCCCAGATTTCGCCGCTGACGCACGGCTCAGAAAGCATCGGGACGTCTGTGATGGCGCTGGCGGTCGCCTCAGACTCAAACGGCGCTCAACAAACCGTCACCAACAACCGCTCATTGGGCGATGTCAGCGAGAGCGTCAATCTTCAAACCCCTGGCGTTTATGACTTTTATTTCGCAGGAAAAATCAGCATCGATACCGTAAACCCGGCTGGATCATATTCAGGGACGCTGACTGTGTCATGCGTTCCATTTTAATCTGTCGCTTTAAGGTGTGAGAAATTAACGAAAGGAGGAAATAAATAAGAAAGGAGCCGTAACAAGGAACCGCCCGCACAACTGGCCGTCGTACGGGCGGGGTGAGACTTGGCCCCTCGAACCAGCGTGTAGACAGGCTGATTCGTGGAGCGCTATACATAGTATAGCAAACAAACTCCTGTCTGCAAAATGCGGATTGCGAAGACCCCCGCGGCCTTTAACTGGTCACGAACAGGCGCGGGACGAGCCAATCGTGAAACCGGCCGCCAAAAACAAACTTAACTTGCTTGACACAGGAGAACTCAAAATGAAGAAATTAATCGCTCTGTCCATTCTGATGGCTTTAGTTGTTGTCCCCGTATTCGCCGATGACGTTACCGAAGATGACGCCACCGTCACCATCACCATGACCGTTGAAAAATACGTCTCCGTCACCATGACGCCTGATTCGACTGCAGTCACAGCGACAGGCGGCAATGGCACGCTTGCTCCTATCGCGATTACTATCGCCTGGGAAACCAATTGCGACGCAGACATTGATTTCACTGTGAATGATTTCACAAACGATTCCACCGGCGCGACAGCTGGGATTATTGAAACGTTCGCTACTGGCACTGTAAGTATTGACCATTCTGTGGACGGCCCAATTGGTAGCATAGTGCGAGATTTAATAATCGATTTTGGCACAACCGCCGAAGCCGGAGCTTACACAGGCACGATCGATGCAGACATCATCGCCGCTAGTGAATAAGTAAATTCTAGGCTTGGAGAACCGCCATGTTTCATTTAACGAGGAGAAGAGGCTGCCTGAGTTTGCTTGCCATCTTGATGGCTTGCGGCCTTTGTATGGCACCCTCTGCAGACCAGGCTGATTCAGCCCAGACGCTGGTCACACTCGACATCGAGCCTTATCTGCATGTCGAGGTGGTCGGTAGTTCTGAGGTCACGCTAGACCCGGTCACGCCTCAACAAATAACAACGGCGATTGCAGCCGGTATACCGATTTCAAGAAGTATCTGGGTCAATTTGATTATTGACACAAATATCGACACGACTCTTGAAGTCGCAAAAACTTTGCCGCTCG
Source organism: uncultured bacterium (assembly GCA_964556895.1). Classification (GTDB taxonomy): domain Bacteria; phylum Hinthialibacterota; class Hinthialibacteria; order Hinthialibacterales; family Hinthialibacteraceae; genus Hinthialibacter. The sequence goes on from CAZKYC010000029.1 coordinate 14,596, forward strand.
AACATTCAGACAACGGGTATGAAATAGACGTGTCAACCACTCTACTTTACGCTCCGGATCCCACTGCGGTTGTTGACAACGGCAACGGGCACTGGACGTTCGACATCGTACACCCTGGGTTTCCAAGCGGGATGTTATTACTGGTGACTTTTTCTCAATCATGGTCGCTTGCCATCCCTGCTGGTGAATATACAGGAACGTTGACCTTTGAGGTCGTCGGGTCTGAGTGACAGACCATCGCGCTCCCCGCTTCAGTCTAACTGGAGCGGGGAGCTTAAGCCAAGTTAATGAATGTGTTGGATGAAACCATGTTGAGAATGAAATGGATGATTTGCCTTTGTTTTTTTGGCGTGATGCTCACGTCGGTTTCGTCTATCGCCCAGACCCAAGACGAGAGTTCCGTCAATATTCACTTGACGATTACCGAGCCTGACGATCCACAAACGCCGAAGCAAGTGTTCGCGGCGTTATCTCAAAAAATCCAATCAAAAGAGCCTGCTCTTCTCAGGTGCCAAATTCGTTTTACCCCCGAACGCAACTTCGCCACTCTTTTGTTTTATCCCATTTTTTTAAATTGGTTGAGGACGCCTGACCACCTGGTCAGTTTCAAAGCCGAAGGCAAGGCGCTTCGCGTGTTGGAGCACTTGAAGAAATTTTTGAACCACAAACCCAAGTACGCCAAGCGCGTCGACTTTGAATTGAGCATCAATGAATCGCTCGACCATGTCATCGTTGAAGCGGTGTTTGAGTTTCAGTCATCAACCAGAAAACAACAAAAGAGCAGCGAATCATTCATCAAACGTCTTACGCGCCATCTGAAACGCATGGAGCGGGGCGCGGACGAAATCATTCTTGAACTGATGGATGAAACAACGCGAGCAAAGAAATAGCGCCCGCGCGGCGTTTTCATACAACGAAATGGGGGATATCACCATGAAGAGAGCGTATTATCTATTATTTACACTGTGTTTGTTGGCGCCGGCGGCGTTTGGCCAGGGCATGATGGTCAAGCCGATGAGGCTAGACCTGACGCTGCAACCGGGGCGCAACTACAACGTCAATCTAGAATTCACCAATACGACCAGCGACCGCACCATCAACGCGTCATTGACCAAACACGATATGGTGCAGGGCGCGAACGCGTCGTGGAAAGTGGTAACGCCCGAAGAGATGGAATCGGGCCAGTATACACATAATTCATGCCTCGACTGGTTGAGCGTCGAAAATGAAAGTTTGACAATTAGTCCTCTACAAGGCATTCAAGAAACCTTGTCGATAAAAATTCCCCGCACCGCCAAAGGTGTGTTTACCGGCGCCCTGATTGCGCAAACCCAACGCGACCCGAATGAGACTGGATTGGGATTAGAACTACGCTTTATTATTCCAATCACGATTTCTACAGAAGGCGCCCCAGCGCGAAAAAAAATCGATCTGACAGATGTTGACCTTCATTTCCAACCGTCACAGAGCGGTTCGCAAGAATCAAAAGATTTAGTCATTGTCGCGTTTCAAAACAGCGGCCAAGCCAACGCCGATGTGAGTGGAACCGTGTCGATTTCAAAAAAATCGGGATCGCGCTGGAGAAAAATTACTGACATTGAAATCGCCCAAAAGAAGATATTCGCAGGCATGTCAGTCCCGTTTGAGCTTGAGACGCCGCGCCGCCTGGCTTCAGGCATGTATCGCGTTGATGCGCGGATGGAGGTTGACGGGCGCCCGGTCAAGCCGCTGCGCAAAGAAATCGATTATTCTGGCGATCCGTCAATCTCAAACGTCGCGTCTGACGTCAATCTCGAAATCGCTCCGACTCAACTCGACATCGACTGCACAAAGAACAAGCGCGGCCGCGACTCGTTCATGTTGACCAACCACTCTGAAGAGGTGTTGGCAATTGAGTGTGCGGTGATTCAGCCAGAGAGCCTTGAAGGCGTCGCGATTGGCCCAATATTAGGCGACCATTTTACCGCCCACGAATGGGTAACGCTCAGCCCAAACGTTGTCACCCTGCGCCCGGGGGCCCAACAAAAACTGATGGTCAATATTGCCTATCCAGAACAAGACCATCAAAAGCCCTATCACTTTGCGAAGTTGCTCATCAACGCCAAATTCGCAGACGGCCAACAAGCGGGCAAGTTGAGCTCGATGATCGTGATCAAAAATGAAGCTCACAGCGAGGTCCCGCGCATCTCATCGATTGACGTTTCGCTGGCCAAAGAGGCTGTTCACCAATATTCCATCAAGGCGCGTTATGGCAACGTCGGCACTAACCTGATCAACCCGAAAAGCGTCTGTAAACTGATGAGTTCGTCGGGCGTTTCGACCGCCGCAATGTGTGAAATGGTTATTGACAAGAAAACCGTCTTGCCGCTGACGATCTTTTCATTTAATGGCGTGTTAAATATTGGCGGCGTGTCTCCGGGCGCGTATGTTCTCAGCCTGGGGACGTCGTTTGAAAGCGGGAACGAAGTCCAGAAAATCCCTGTTGAAATCGTTGAAGAAAACGGCGAGAAGATTTTGAAGCGGCTTGAGACCGAGAAGTAATGTGTGTTGATCTGTCGTCGTGTAGGAGAGCAGACGTCATGGCATCACGAATGCGCACCATTGTATTGTCACTGATGGCAGGGGCCGTTTTTACCGCGGCGGCCTCTGCGCAAGACGGCGATAATGTGCTTGACCTGTCAAGTTTGTTCAACGCCGCTGACCTGGAAGGCATCACAGGCGAAGTACGCTCCACAACGGGTTCCAGCGACAAACAAGCGACGCTCGACGCTCTCAATCAACGAACCGAGCAACAGGCCCCTCAATCAGCTACGCCTGAAGCCTCATCGACTTTCAATGATTCAATTGATCAAGACGAACCGGTTGACGAGCCCGTTGTTGAACCTCCTCAACAAAAGCCTTCACAACCGTCTGGCGATGGATTGATAACCAATTCGTTTTATGACACCGACTTGCGCCAGGCGCTGCAAGATATGGGCATGAGCGTCGGGCGGACAATAATCAGCTCACCAGATGTTTCAGGGTTTATCACATGTGAACTTGAAAACGCAACATTTGACGAAGCGTTACACTTGTTGCTCGCAGGGACTGGCTACGCGTCAATGGAAAAAAACGGATATATCTTGATCTATGAATCGAGTGTTACGGCGCCTAATTTTCTTGACATCAGCGAAACAAAAATTGTTTACTTAAACCATCTCCACCCGGCTTCGGCTGTCAACTTGCTTGCCCCACAGTTGCATGAGTATGTTTCATCAGACGATGCGCTCAAGACGAACCAGCTGTCAATTACCGCTCCACCAAATATCATGGAACGCATTCTCTCTGACTTGAAGAAAATCGACTTGCCGTCTCGACAAGTGTTATTAGACGTTCGAATCGTAATCATCGAAGGCCAGCAGTTATTAAACATGGGGATCACCTGGGAATGGCCGCAGATCACTTCCGGCGCCTTTGGCGGGGCCGCAGCAAGTGGGTGGCCGTGGCAGGTTCAAGTAGGGTACACGCCCAGCAGTGAATTTACGAATGCGTTAAATCTGACGCTCGAATTGCTTTCACAAAACGACCAAGCGACTGTGTTAGCAAATCCACAAGTCATGTCAATCGACGGCGAAGAAGCTCAAATACGCGTCATTCGCGAAGAGTATTTTGAAATATTGACGCAAGGGTTTTATACCAGCTCGCAGTTAGAAAAAGTCGAAGCGGGTACATCGCTTCAAATTACGCCCAAAATATCCGCCAATAATGAAATCACCATGCAAATCACGACCGAAGTGAGCGACGTAATCTCTCGCGGCGCCAATAGTCTTCCGGTTGTAACCCGCCGTTCCGCCAGCAGCCGCGTCAGAGTTGAAAACGGCGGCACAGCCGCCATCGCTGGGTTGGTCGACAACCGGGCGGCCTCGGCGCGCATCAACGTGCCGGGGTTTAGCGCCATCCCTCTGGTGGGCGCCGCATTCAAAGACAGGCGCAACCAACAAACCTCCAGACAGGTGGCAATCTTTGTTTCGCCCACGATTGTGTCTGACCAGGACGAGTTTGTTTCAACATCGACCAAGTCCTACCACACCCATCCAACCATTACAGACGAATCATTCACCGAACAAGTCAAACAATTGTTAAAGAACAATAAAGACGCCGTTGAGAAAGACAATGATAAACCAATTTCAGGGTAATTCATTCATTCTATGCGTTTGTGTATTGGCCGCCGTGTTGCTTCAGTCGTGTGTCACGACTGGTAGCGCCAAGACGCCGCATGTTCAAATTATTCCATTGAAAAACAATGATAAAGCCGGGCTCGAAGCCGATGACATCGTGAGTGTCATGAAAATGTCAAATTTCAGCGACGAAGAGATTATCAAACATGCGCTGTCTTTACGAAATTGTCTGGCGATCAATGGTGCAGCGAATATTAAAGTCGGCGACTTTACCGAAATGATCTGTTATGTTCAATACCCAAATTTGATGGTGAGCACAAGATTGCATGGCAGTTTTGTGTATAACATAGAAACCAATGAATACCGATAAGTATCTATCGTTTCATTATTGCGAACCATTTATTGATTTTCTCAACGAGAATTCTGATACGTTTGTTTCGTTCAAAGAGTTGGCAGGCACGACGAATCCTTGGGAAATCAATGATTCATCTTTCCCTGTAATGCAGGACCGCATGGTAGAAATTGAAGAACAAATCTGCGGAAAAACGAATTCAAGCGATTTCAATTGTATCTTGTCAGAAAAAGGAGTGTATTGGCTCAAAGATGAATCGATGGGCAAATTTGTCACACATTTTGAAGAATATGTAAGTGACGTTCCGAAGTCTATCCCGCTGCCTATGTGGAGACTCAGCGCTGCGGAAATGGTCTGCTGTCAAGTAAAAAATTTGAGGTTGTTAATTATTTCGCTCGCGCGAGATATGAACTTATTAGACAAATACCACAACAGGGTCAATGGTGATTATAAAGAAATTAGGCGCGATTTTATTCGCCTTGAGAAAAACTTGATATTGATGTTGAACGAATTTACCGAACTAAGACCTACACTAAAGAAAATCTTAAATAAAGGCGTTGACATTTTTGATCGCACGCTCATCACGATGGATATGTTCGAAAAAGATGAAATCACTGAGGAAACAATCGGATATTCTCAAATGGAATTGGTCGCTGCCCAAGAAGTCATTGAAAGACGAATCAAGGCAGTTAATCCCGCATTCCATTACCAGCTGAAATCTGTGAAAAGTGTTATGAAAAAAGAAATTCATGAGTGCGAGAGTTTTCATCTGCATCGCACAAGTCAATGGGAATTCATCATAGAGACGATGGTTGATGATCAAAGCGAATTTAGTTATGAATTAAAAATCCATTCACTTGAGCGACAAGTTTTTACAAAAATCATTCAAGATCGCGAAATAGAGATTGGTGTATCTCCGCATGGTCAAACTGCACTCTCGATAAGCAAGCGAGCAGAAACATGTAAGCAACAAGGACAGAAAATTGACGAAGAATTGTCAAGTGGTCAACCAGATAGCCAGGGCGTGGATAACGATACTCAAAATGAATCTTCTACAAACAAACAATCGAATGACGATTTATCAAGTCTGGAACGAAGTCCCTCTAAAAAGCCTTATGTCTCTCGCATGGCGTTCGCCAATAGACGAGGCAGTCGATGAAAATAAACTGATACTCAGTCTCATATTTGTTCTTATGCCCTAATCCTTTGCCTCCTTAACGGGGGCTATTTTTTGATCAAAATTTTATTATGACCTCCGGCAAAGCCAGACGGTTGCTCTTTTTAGACCGCCAGACGAATCTCTCGTTCCGCATGATTGTTGGTCGCGGGAACCGCGCGGGAACCATTGGATTCTCCAGAAACGTCAGCAGTTCATCTCAATACTTTTTCAAGCGCTTCGCTGGGCGCCGCTTCTCGTGCACGTTTTACCAGCGCGACCATGACTGGGCGCGTTTCTTCTGCGCTGGTGAGCGGTTGGTCAAATTCCAAGCGCACGACCTGATCTTTGCGGCGCATATCAAAGCCTTCCGGATCAACGCCGATCAACTTCCATCCATTACCTTCTTTCTTCAAAAGATTTTGGGCGAACAGATCAACCGCATCGCAATGGTCTTCATTCATGTGTTGAATGATTCGGTCTTCACTCTCTCCAAGATTAGCGGCGCCGCCAATGTTGAAGTGATACTCATCTGCATCAATCCAATGGATGCGGCCGAAACCGGCGACCAGGTGAGCACGTTCGACTTCCATACGAAACAAGAAAAACTTATGAGCGTTGCTATATTTGCGTGATTGTTCATGGCGCTTAAAAAACCGTTCAACCAAAAGAGCATCTTTGCTTTCCGTCATTTTGCCTTGCAAGCTGATGCGGGCGCCGGAAAGCGGATCATTTAATCCAGTTGTGCTTTCAAACAGCATCGAGGCGCGTTCGTTCTCCCACAAATTTTTCGTATGCTCCGCCATCTCTGAAATATAGATTAACGGATTGCCTTGATAATCAGCGGCAGTTAATACCAATGATGCGTAAGGGTCGCCGCTGGTTTCACGCATAACAGTAGCCAAGACGCCTTTCTCTTTTGACCGCACTAAGCGGCGGCTAATCCAATCAGGTTGCTCATGTCGATTACTCATAGTAATTCTCCTATAAGAATGTTATTACGCCATTTCATAGTTGGGTGTTCGTGATACGCTAAAGGTTTGGTATTCAGTTGCGCCCGTTTTGGGGACGATGCAGGGCCGGCCCGTATCGGGATGATCAAAAATATGTGCAGATAGGCAAAAGGCGTCTTCCAATACGCCAGCGCTAAACACTTCGCAAGGATGTCCCGTCGTCATCACCCGCCCTTGTTTCAGAACGACGATGCGGTCTGCAAACATGGATGCGACGTTCAGGTCATGTAAAATTAATACCACTCCGACGCCGCTTCGCATAAACACGCACAAGTAATTCAGTAATTCATATTGATGATGAATATCCAGACTTGAAGTGGGTTCATCCATCAGTAAATAGCGATTGGGGTAAGGATCGCCCTCCCAAATCTGCGTGAGGACGCGGGCGAAATGAACTCTTTGGCGCTCCCCGCCAGATAAGGTGGTATAGTCGCGTTCGCTTAAATACAGGATGTCGGTTTCGTCCATCGCTTGCTCAACGATTTCGTTATTGCGCCTCGGAGAGATCGATTCGAGATACGGCGCACGCCCCATTTCGACCACTTCCTTCACACTAAAAGGAAAATTCAGCGGCGAGTGTTGCGGCATCACTGCGCGTAGTTTTGCCAGATTGCGGGGACAATAGCTTGAAAGCGCCTTGTTGTTTAGTTCTACGGACCCCGCTTTGGTTTTCAGGTCTCCAGTCAATGCGTTCAATAACGTGGTTTTTCCCGCGCCGTTGGAACCAACCACCACAACGATTTCACCAGGGGAAACGGATATTGAAACATCAACCAGCAATGTCTTATCATGAATCGCGACGTCTATGTGATTAGCCGATAACATCAATCGCCTCAGTCATTCAATTTTTCAAACTGCGTGCTTCATCTCAATCTTCTGTAAGTGTTCTGCAATGGAATGAGTAACCATCGACGTAATGTTGTAAGCCCAAAAACAACCATCCGCTGTCAGTTGAAGTCTGCCATAAAGGTTTTCGACAAGTTCTAATTCGATAAGTGAATTTAAAATTGACCGAAATTGCGGTAATAATTCGAGAAAGCGCGCTTCATCAATTCCATTAATATCGAGCAAATTATATGCTTCCAATAAAGGACCTAGAGAAGATGGTTTGACGGAACAAGCAGCGACAGACAACGTGCGGCTTCGCATTGACTCTGCATACGCGTCAATGTTCATTTCGCTCATGTAGCCAACGCCGCCAATCGACCCGCCCGCGCCGCAACCTAAACCAAGAATATCAAATTGGCCTAGGCGCGATTGGTTATACACGCAGGTTTCCCGCCCTGTTTTTCCAAAATGGACTGGCGACATCCGGTCCCAATCTGGCTGTTGAGCAAAAAATTGGTCGGCGGCTTTGAAATAGGCAGCTTCCATTTCGACGCCGCCTAATGGTTCTTCCCGGCCTTCCGCCATGGCGCGCATTAGAGGGCTGTTTGGAAATGGAATCAGCGCATAAGTGCTCACACCTGTTACGGGGGCGTCTAAAACTGACGCGAGATCAACCCGCCATTGTTTCTCTGTCTGGCCGGGAAGGTTATAAATCAAGTCTAAACTGATGCTGTTAAAATCAAACGACGCGGCGTCACGCAAAATGCTCATCATCTTACCGCACGTCGTCACCCGACCGACTTTTTGCCGGAGTTCCGTATTAAAGGTTTGTAAGCCAAAACTCAAACGGTTGGCGCCCGCCTCGCGCAACTGGGAAAAATAGTCAGAATCCATTCCCATAAAACGTGTTTCAATCGTAATTTCACAATCGTCTGCAATTGGGAACGCTTTACGAATTTTTTTTAGGAGTCGCGTTACATGTTTTTTAGGCAGCGCGGTCGGCGTACCTCCGCCGAAATAGACCGCTTCAAAAGGGCGGCTTTGCGCCCATTGCGTATTTGCAACAAGTTCAATATGGTTATGCAGCGCATCTGCATACAACGTCGTCGCAGGACCTTTAGGCTTTGTAAAGAACGCACAGAACGAACAGATTTTCTGACAATAGGGCACATGCACATACAACACACGGCGGCGGTCTGTGTTTGTTTCTTCTAGCCGATTCACTACCTGCTGGACGGCTTCTTCACCACGATAGGCCTTGCTGGGCAAACTCTCCGCCTGATGGTGTGTAATCACGCGATGCTTAAACAACGACCAAGACGCAGCGCCCTCCTGTTTGCAAAGCAATGCATCTTTCAACTCCACACGCGGATCAATTTCTGATGTTTTTTTGTGCATGTTGATTCCTCTTCACTTTCTTACATCCGTACGCGGCCACGCTGTTTCACAAGTAAGAACAAGAAAAATGGCGAGCCCAACAGGCTTGTGATTAATCCAATCGGCAGTTCCGCCGGGGAGACAATCGTTCGTGCGACAACATCAGCGCCGAGCAGCAAAATGCCTCCCAGCAACGCGCTTGTAGGCAACAGCAATCGATTATCTGGGCCGATTGCCAAACGCAATAAATGCGGAACGACCAGGCCAACGAAAGCAATGACTCCGCTAAGCGCAACCGAACTGCCAACGCCCAACGCCACCAGAACGATCAGCAGCCATTTCATTTGCTGCACATTGACGCCGAGATGCGACGCCTCACGTTCGCCTAGCAAATAAAGGTTCAATGAATAGCTAAAATAACCAATCGCGATAATGGAACCAAAAATGAATGGAAACGCAGGCAGAAGCGTGTTCCATAACGCGCCGCCCAAACTGCCAAACAGCCAAAATAATATGGTGCGTACTTGTTGATCATCGCTGACGAACACAAATAAGCCGATGCCCGCTGAAGCCAACGCATTGATTGCGATCCCCGCCAGCAGCATGGTCGGCACATCGGTTTGCGATTCTTTAGTAGCAAGCAAATAAACGAAAACGGTTGTAACGATGCCGCCGCAAAAAGCCGCGAACGGCATTAAGTATAACAACGCCGTCTCGCCGAACATGGCGGTGATCAAACTACTGTAATAGGTCATCGCGACGGCGGCGAATGCCGAACCGCTTGAAACGCCGACCAGCCCTGGCTCCGCGAGTGGATTGCGAAACATGGCTTGTAACGCTGCGCCGCAAACGCCCATGCAAGCGCCCACCAATGTTCCTAACAATACGCGAGGCAATCGAATACTGATAACGACGCTTTCGTAATAAGCAGGGACGTCCAAGTTTTGGACCAGGCCGATCTTATGTAGCACAATGCGGATCACGTCGAAGGGATGAATCGAAGCCGCGCCGACGCCGACGCAAACAATCATTGTCGCCAACAATGTTATTGATAGCGCCGGCAGCGCCAGCCCTTTTACAGAGAAAAACGGCGCCCATGCCAGCGTCGATTGTTTAACGGTAGATGCAGTTGACATCAGACCTCTCTATTCACTTTTCTCTTTCGCTTGAAACATCTCCGGTTTGATATAACCATCGTGCATAATGTCTGCGAGTTCCGCCGCCGCATAAACAAAGCGCGGGCCAAACATCAACAAGTACAGGCTGTCGAATTGGACGACTTTATTGTTTTTCACCGCAGGTGTATTTTTCAGTTCCGGCATGGACGATAGGCCTTCCGTCCCGCCGACCCGCTCCGCGCCATGTGATGGGATCACAATTACGTCAGGCATCGCCTGAACAGCGGCTTCTGTTGAAATCGCTTTATAACCAATAAACCCTTTTACTGCATTCACCCCGCCCGCCATCGAAATCATGACGTCGGCGCCAGTCTTCTCGCCCGCCGCCAACAAGGTCCCGCGTTGCGCATTCATCAAAAACAGAACTTTGGGTTTGCCGGTAATTTTCTTTAATGATTTTTGAAATTCTTTATATTCGGCATCCAGTTTTTCGACCAAGACTTTGCCTGCCTCTACTTTATGAATCGCCTTGGCAATTAACGAGATCTTTTTCTCAACCGCTTCGATTGACTCGCCGCGTCCGATCATCACAAGCGGAACGCCCGCATCGCGCAGCTGCTTAATTGAGGTTTCAGGCCCAGAACCTTGAACGGCTAAAATTACGCTCGGTTCCATCGCCAAGATGCCTTCCGGCGATAATGTCCTCATATAACCAACGTCAGGCAGGCTTTCGACTTCATCGGGAAAATAACTGGTCGTATCGCGTGCGACCAGTTGTTCTTTGGCGCCAAGCGCATATATAATTTCAGTGATATCACCGCCAACCGCGACGATGCGCGATGAATCGTTTACCACGATTTGGTTGCCGTTAGAATCAGTTACACTCACATCAGCGCCAAACGCGATGACGCAACTCAATGCCATCCATACAAAAAGACCAAAGGTATGAATCACGAATTTCTACTCCTCAGAATTAGGATTTTGTTCGATTGCATGCAAATAGTCGGCAATTGGTTGATTTAAAAAGCGCAAATCTTCGTGGGTCAATTCGATCTCGCGCTTCATGGCTTTCTCTTTTTCCGTTAACACCGTATCGCCGCTTTCGGTCATCAAGACGATGCGGTTTTTAAGACCGGGCAGGCGGCGCGCCAGGCGCGAAACGGTTCCCAACCCATACGAACAGTGCCCCGAGCCGCACAACACAACGCCAATCCAATCTTTCGGCTTCTCTAACGATGACCAGGCGTTCGCCATTTGCTGCGCCATCATTTCATCGCGTGAAACCTGAGCGTGATAGGTTTTTTTGAGCATGTCTTCAGAAAACGCCATGTGGACCAGCAGCAACTTGTTGAGTAATTTTTCATAAAGCGGTTCATCAAAAACCATCTCTTGCGGTAGTTCATTGCGTACGTCTTTTTCTAATTTGTCCAACCCCTGTCGACCAACCGCACGGATGGTTTCGGCTTTGGCATTGAGCGCAACAACCTTCCCGCCGCCGGTGATTGCAGCTTCGAGAATCTCCTCGTAGTCTTTGTTATTTGACCAGCGTTCCGTCCAGTTGGTGAGTTCAGTTAATTCTTCAAAGGAAATTTCACCGCGATTGTATTGGTCGAGTTGCGGTTGAAAATTCGCTTCCATCTGCTCAATGCCAAGCAACACTTTCTTGCCGCGGCTTGAGAGGCCTCCTACAATTTGCGCCTGCAAATCATGATGCCGTTGGACGCGGTGGGCTTCGCCGATAAAGACCACGCCAACGCCAGCCAGGTCATCGACCATATCATCGAATGCAACCGGCTCGCCGCGATACAAATCAATCCACAACAAGCAGCGTTCTTCAGCAAACGTCATGCCCGTTAAAAAAAAAACCAACCAAACAACAGCAAACGTACGGTAATTCACATCAATCCGCCTTCGCGACCTTTAAGTGATGACAAAACGGTCTGTATATATTGATAAGTTCCGAATAATTTTTATTGAAATGCTGTGGACTCTTCACATGGACGGCAATCATCAGTTCGTTTAAGCGCCGCAAGGTTTGTTGACTTAAATCCAAGTAATCTTCGCTTTGGCCGATGAATAACGTAATCGCTTTATGGGCGACTTCCCACTCATACATTGCTTCCTGAACGCGCGTCCGCACATTGCGCCAACTCGGTGGTGCTAGGACGCTATTATCAGCAGGAATAACACCTCCGATATCGATCCGACGATAGACAAGATACGCAGTGCGAATCGCATCGATTGCAGCGAAGCAGCCAAACTCCCATCGGATATGCAATACTTTGCAGCGCAGCTGAATCAGGTTGTGCAGTACCATCAAAAGCCGCTTACTGCACTTGCTGTGCAGAGTCAATGAAACATTTTCAATCCTATCCAACAAAGCCTCCAATTCACTGCTTAATAAATCTTTTTTCTCGGTTGAATGCTCAGACTCGTAGTAAACCTGGTGAATCGTTTCATAAATATCCTCTACTTTTCTGGATAATTTTTCTTCAAAACAATACAAGTCATACCCAGCAAAAACAGAAATCGCTGATTGTAATTTATTATCTAATTTTATTAACGTGTTCATCATTCGATAAAAGTCCGTTTGGCTATTTGATGCTGGTTGGGGGATGCGGTCCATTGATGTTCTCGCTTTCAACGTTTTTGGTTTGATGCATTGATGCTCCGAGCAAAAATTTCTCCCCCGCTGAAAATGCCGTTCGACGAGTTGTAAACATACCATTCCGGCATGACAAAGCCTTTGGGGTAAAAGTAATACGGATACCTCAAACGATGGTCGGGGCCAGTGCTGGCGATACTCCAGGTATAACGATAATTGCCGTCATTTTGCAATTGCGACCCGCCGTTTTCCGCATCGCCCCGGTTATAAACGTACATCTGGTTTTCCCAACGGTGCGCCTCGTCTTCTTCAAACATGAAAGGCGACTCCATCGGCTGGAATGGATCGGTCGGCAGCTGAGCCATGTAGGCAATCGGCGTCGTAAGCGGACGCAAACGTTCTACATAGGCGGGATCAAACGCCCCGTTCGCGGGCAATACGGTCCCGTTGTCCATGCGATACATTTCAATTGAAGTCGACAGGGCCTTGAGGTCGGCTTGCACACGGGCGATTTTTGACCGCACCATCGCATCAGAAAAATTGGTGACCGCAATTGAGGTCAAGACCCCAATTACAGCCACCACAACTAAAAGTTCAACCAATGTAAACGCGAGACAGGAGCGTTTCATTTTGATATTCCCTGTTTGAGGTTAATAATGCCGCCAATTCTCGACAGATGATGTCTGGCCAAGGCCTTGCAACACAAATTGCCCGAATGCGGGCTGGTCAAACCCCGTTACAGTCTCAACCATGACGTAGTAAATCAAATTCGGCTCTGCGGTAAATGTGATTGAAGAGAGGCGTTCGTCTGCATTGATGTCGTTACTACAGTCCATCTCAGCGACCTGATGTGTTGTGAAGTTGTAGGCGTGAAGAACAAGGGCCGAATCTACCAAAGGCGCGTCTTCTGAGGCGGGCAGGATATTGATTGTGTACTGATTATCAACTTCAACCGAAGGCAGTCGATACCAAATTTCTGAACCCGTTATCCCAGTGATTCCAGAGCCATGGCCTTCGCCAACTACGGGCGGTTCGACGCACGAACTTTCAACCAAGTCTTGATTAGCAATCGTGTCGCCAATTACTTCAAAGTTCCATATTTCTTCAACGAGACTGATCGCATCATTCAAGGTGTTGCCAACGGGTTCACCAAAAAATTCGATGGAAAGGCGAACGGAATTTTCTGTGCTGCCAATAAAAAAATCTTCCCAGACAACAACATAAGTCACACCGGCTTCAAGAGAAACAGGAAGTATGGAATCGCCCGTAATGCTGTTTGTGACACCAACTTCAGTCAGTGAACCACAATCGCCCGACCAGACGCCGATGCTACCAAAACCGCGTTCAAAGTCGTGGTCAGGAATAGGTGCGGAGTCACCTTTTGTCGCAAAATTGCTGAACACATAGGTTCCACTCACATCTGGAGTAAATCGCCAGAAGCCGTCATGTCCGCCAGGACGACTGATGACGTCAGCAGCCGACCCGCGAAAGTCGCCAGTATCGACCGCTTGAGAAGTATCAAATGTTTCTTGATAGGGTAAATCAGCACTTGTAATTGCGTATGGAAACCCTTTAGCAATCTCATCAGCATCGCATGTATTAGCGATTAACAAAAAGGCTGGCTCTTGCAGAACGCTAGCGTTTGTATTGCCGCTTGACGCTCCATGAATCATACGAACGCTGCCATTCGCATTAATGATCATTGCCAATATGCCTGCTTCAAGCGGCTCATGTTCAACAATTAATGAGACACCAAAGTTAGCGGCTAGATAATCAAGCAACGGAAGGTCATCTGTCGCTGTCACTACACTGAACCCTGCTGGATCAGCGGGCACATACTGATAGGTGTTGATGCTTTTCGCATTGACGCCAGAAACGGCAAAGACGAGAATTGTGATAATTAGTAAAGCGAAGTTCAATTTCATTTTAGCGCGACTCCTTTATGGTATGATCTTGTGTTTTGCACTGTGCGCTCTTTCGCGATCGCTACAAATAAAAAAGCGCAACTCGGCTGTATGAATTTCAATGCCAAGTTGCGCTTCAACTCTCTGATTCAATTAATCAGAACGCTAAACGCCCCTAAAGACTTATGTTTCATTCAAAACAGCCTCAATGCGCTCGCGAAGCGCTTTGAGCTGTTTCGATTTGAAAGCCTGCTTGGTCGCCTCAAGCGTATCAACGGCGTCTTTTAACGCCGCCCGGTATTTCTTTTCTGATGTATTCTCTTTGGATTCATTCTCAAACCGCTCGATTAGATATTCCAAACGATTGAGAGCCGTATCAAATTTATCTGAAGACTCCAATGGAACCATCATAATTTGTTCTAACAACAAACCCGATAACTATATTTCATTGAATAGGAATGTAAGGCATAACAATGTTAAGTATACAAAGCATTCATCAATCAGTCAATACTAAAATTCAATAAAATTCACTTTTTTTTGCCTATATTTTAATGACCAATAGACAAATAGTGTCTAATCAAACCCTAATCGTTTCCATTCTATGATACGGTGATGAAAAATCGCCAAGCTTTCACACTGATCGAACTGCTGATCGTGGTCGCGATTATCGGCATCCTCGCCGCAATCGCTGTGCCCAACTTTCTCAACGCACAGATTCGCGCGCGCATCGCCCGCAACCACGCCGATATGCAGGCGCTGGGGACCGCGCTCGAGCAGTATCGCCTCGACTACAACGCCTACCCGCCGGTGTCGAACTGCAACGGGCCGGCCGACCGCCACGGCGAACGCTGGGCATTGCGCGTATTGACCAGCCCAGTGGCCTATATCGGCTCACTGCCCAGCGACCCCTTCAACCCTGGCGACCTTGTCGACGGTAACGTAGTCGGGCGTCATGACTATGGACTTTATTGGTATATCGAACGCCATTCGCGCGGGGTCGGCGGCGGATGTTCGGCGCAATCGGCGGGGCGCTTCTTCAGAAGCAGCGGCGAAATGTGGTCGCTCAAAGGCCCCGGACCCAACCAGGTCGAAGACATCAATCCGGCGGTTCCCTCCTCCGACCCGGGCTATGTGATCCTGCTTTATGACATGACCAACGGACTCATCAGCAACGGCGACATCTACCGTTGGGGCCCGTGAGGTTTCATTCTGTCCGCTGCGGCCGACTCCCTCGCAATGACACGACCGGAGTCTCTCAATCAGAGGCAGGGTAGGCTCATTCGCCGCGGCGAATAGTCCACCGAATTGAACCAAGCAGGGCGGGTTGAGCGAAGCGATACCCGCCAATGAACACCTATCGAACGACTCGTGATAATACGTCCTCTTGTTAAGGGAGGTGGCGCCGTAGGCGCGTTGCGAAACGTATCTCTCATAAGTGAGGCTAAATAGAAGTGGTTAAATATGACAATTTGAATGGCAGAGAATAATGGGCTCTATGATCTAGAGCCCATTTCTATTCTGTGTTAAGTGACCGATCCGTTTCAGTGCGGATTAGACAGTTACTGCCATCCGTGTTTCACTCTACTTCAAACTTAAATAGAGAGACGCTGATGGGCGCAAGTTGCAACATGCCATCATTCCAAGAGACGGGCTGTTCTTCAATCGAGATGACCTCTGGCTCGCCTGGTGTGTTGTACGCCATTTTGTCTTCGCCCGCGATTTGCCACAAGTTGCCAACATCATTCAAATAGGCGCCTTTGAGACTAATTTGTAAATCGACATAACTGTCGGTTGGGTTAACAACTGCGATAGTGACGGCCTTACGGTCAGAGGTCCACGCGGCGGCAACGTCTAACGGCTCTGGCATGTCGTTGATATGAATCGGAATCTGGCCAAAATGATGGCGGTAGAGTTTAAGCACAAGGCCAGTCGTCTCAAACCGGGCGTCGGTCTTGGTTGTTTTGATACACCCAATGACGTTGACTGTTTGGGCGTAATTGGCCATAAAAAAGATGTCACTATACCGAAAATACTCGTGCAGCCCCGCCGCGATTCCGAGTCCGTCTTGCAAGTGGTACTGACAGCCAAGCTCTCCATAGATGTATGGTCCATACCAATAATTCCATTCGTCCATGGCGATGCGGATGTCTTTTGGCTCCAAGCCGTCGATTTCGGCGCGATACTTTTTGTGGGCTTCTCCTACATTTTTAATTGCATTGGGAATCAAACGCACATGCTCAATCAAGTTGTCTTTGCTTTTTTGATAAATATGTTCACTCAATAAATCCATATGATCAGAGCAGACCTTGAGCATAGTTTCTGTCCAGTTGCCGACTGCGCCGACGCCAATCAATTGGATTGTAGGATCAACTTGATACATCAATTCCGCGCAACGATTATGCTTTTGGACATACTCCTCTAAGGGCATGTGGCCTTTCTGCCAATCGCCGTACATTTCATTGCCGACCGCCCACCAGACAACATTGAACGGTTTGGCGCTGCCATTTTGGGCGCGCCATTTGCCCATAGGCGTATCAACTGATCCATTACTATACTCAACCTGTTCGGCGGCGAGTTCGACCGACCCCAAACCGGTGTTCACAGCGATGAACGGCTCAGTATCAAGAAGCTCGCACAAGTCGATAAATTCATGGATGCCGACATCATTATGCTCCACGCCAGTCCAGGCGGGGTTTTTACGCGGGGGGCGTTTGTCGCGGTCGCCGACTCCGTCCTTCCAGTTATAGTCACTGACAAAATTTCCGCCCGGCCAGCGATAGACAGGAGAATTAAGTTCTCGCATCAGTTGAATCGTGTCAGGGCGAAACCCTTTGACGTTATCAGAGGGCATGAGTGAGGCGGTTCCAATTTTAAATTTCCCTTTTCCCAAACTAACAATTTGTAGACGGCCTTCTTGTGTGTCGGCGCCCGACACAAAACGAAACGCATGTTTTGTATACTCATTGCTTAATGAATTGATGGTAAACGTTTGTTTCTGGCTCTCACCATCACCCCATACGAGTTGCACTTCGATGGGAGCAGCGCGACGGTCGCCAGAGACGATGACATAGCCATCATATTCTTTACCCTTTTGAAGCGCCAATTCGAGCTGCTCGATTCCTGCGGGAGAACGATTGACATTGATTTCTGGAGTGTGTTCGCCAACAAACGCATTGCGTGTAATCATTGTTACTGTATTTGGCTCACCAATCACTTTCCACGGAGAGCCTTCAATTACTTTAAATTCGCCGCCGCCCCAAAAACCGCCTTCTTCGCGTGTTTTCCAGGGGTGATATTCGTCAGTGACAGGGAAGTAGAATTTGCGGTCTTCTACCATTTCGGCCCAGACGCCGCCATAGATACAACGGCCAAGGTGTTCGATGAACTGGCCGTAGATGTATTTGGAGATTGGATGTTCTGTTTTATTCACATGAATGGTTACGGCCTTTTCGGCGAATACAAACGACGGCAGCAGCAAGAGACACATTGCCAGGGCGAGTTTCTGCAAAGTCATTTTCATGTTTCATTCTCCCCAAAAGAAGGTCTAGTTTTGGATCATTCTCAAATCAAAAACGTTAACAAGTCTACCAAACAATTACCGAAATATCCATGCCGTGTTCAGGCTGGAGGAATTTACGGCTCTATCTATGGCGCCTGCAAGTTTCTCTGGTGGCCCTGAGTCAATTTATTGAGGAACATATTCGTTCAAAAAGCCGACGTAGTTCACTAAGAAAAAACACCATGCGCTCAATAAAACGGCGCCATGCCCGTTTAACGTATTGAGGAAATGGGTTTATCGGCCCTAACGTATAATTTGGAGACTTCGTGTGAATGACTGTAAGCCTGCCCGGATTGGGTTTCTTGCCATTGGTTTGTCCTTTCTTGTTGGATGTTCAACGGCAGGTTCCTACCGTGAAAATATGGACAAGGCCGCCTACTCCATCATTGAGCAGAAACAAATGGAAGCGATTGGAAAAACGGAACCTTTTTCGATCGAGCCGCCCGAAGCGTCGTTGCGCAAGAAGGTCATGACCGCGTTTGGATTGCCATATTCTCACCCCGCCTCTCTTGGGCCCTCAGAATTAGCGCCGATAGATCATTGGCCTGACGACGAAGCGCTGAGAGTGAAAAGCCTAGAAGAAAACACCGTTGTTGATGACATCGGACTGCCATCCACCTTGTCGCTCAGTGACGTTCTGGCCATTGCCGCCAAGAACAACCGCCAATACCAAAGCGCGAAAGAGGCTGTGTTTCAGGCCGCTCTAGGGCTTGAGCTCCAACGCGACCGCTTCCGGTCAACGTTGGCGGGCGCTTTTTCGAGTGATGTTGACGCGAACCTGGGCCAAGACCCAACACGCAGCGCAAACCTGAACACCAGCGATTTTTCTGTGTCAAAACAATTGTTAAACGGAATCAGCCTGACAGGCAGAATCGGGCTGGATTTACTTCAATTGCTGAATCCATTCAGTGACACGACCTATGCGTCATTCGGCGACGCCTCTATCTCGGTTCCCTTACTGCGCGGCGCAGGACGTCACATTGTCGCCGAGCCGCTGACCCAGGCTGAGCGAGACACCGTATATGCGATCTATACCTTTGAGCGATTCAAACGCACCTTCGCCGTTTCAGTCGCTTCTGAATACCTGGGCGTTCTCCGGGCCATCGACCAGATATTCAACGCTGAAAACAACTATCGCAGCGCAGTCACAAACACGCGCCTGGTTAGACGCTTGCGCGACGCCGGCGACCGCTCACAAGTCGAAGTTGACCAGGCGATTCAACAAGAATTAAGTTCGAGAAATGCTTGGATCGGCGCAAAATTCGCCTATGAACGCCAACTTGATGCATTCAAAATTTCGCTGGGGTTGCCCCCTGACGCCACCATCACTCTAGACGAAAATGAACTAAAGCGTTTGTCTGAAACATCCACCTCCAATATTGCATTGGACAGCGCTGGTGTGATTGAAGAAACCGTCCCGCCAGCCGACGCGCCCGTTGTATTAAAAGACACAAGCGATGAAAACACCGGGCCGCTTGAATTTGACGAGCGGACAGCGATCGCCATTGCCCTTGAAAACAGGCTTGACCTTCGGGAAGTCCAAGGGGCGGTTTATGACGCTCAACGGAACATTGTTGTGGCGGCTGACCGACTGAGGCCCGAATTGACCCTATTAGGCAGCGCAAACTTGGGTAACAATGACGGGATCGAATTAGAAGCCGAAAAAGGGCGCTATAACGCGCTGTTAACTCTCGACCTTCCATTGGAACGCACTTCGGAAGTCGTAAACTATCGACAGAGCATCATCGGACTGCAGAGATCGGTGCGAGACCTTCAAGACTTTGAAGACTCGATCAAGCGAAGCATCCGTGACCAGTTACGATCGCTAAAAAATCAACGTAACAGCATGCAGATCCAGGCCATGGCCGTCCAGATTGCTGAGCGCCGGGTTCACAGCAGCAACCTGTTTCTTCAAGCGGGGCTGTCTGATACCCGTGACTTGCTTGAATCTCAAGCCGCCTTGCTTGAATCTCAAAACAGTTTGACTCGCGCGTTGGTTGATTACCGTATCGCCGAGTTGGAATTACAACGCGACCTAGGAGTTCTTCAGGTGAACGACAAAGGCATGTGGACAGAATTTTCTCTTGAGGAGTATCAAAATGAGCCGTCAATCGAATAAACCAGGGTTGATCAGCGGTCGGGCGCTTTCGGTCATAATCGTATGCCTGCTTGTAATCGCTGGAATCAGTTACTTCATGATGGGGCCCTCAATGGGGGCTTCGGCCCTAGAACAACAACCCTTTTTTGAAGTAGAAGAAGGGCCGCTCACTGTAAGCATCACTGTGGCAGGGACCATTCAGGCTCGAGAAAAAGTCATCATTAAAAACGAGTTAGAGGGCAACAGCACGATTCTCTACCTGATCCCTGAAGGCGAGCAAGTCAAAAGCGGCGACCTGTTAGTCGAACTAGACGCCAGTTCATTAATCGACCAACGCGTTGATCAACAGATCAGCGTCCAAAACGCCGAAGCGTCATATATTAACGCCCGCGAAAACCTGGCCATTATAGAAAGCCAGGCCAAAAGCGATATCGACCAAGCCAGTCTCGAGTATGACTTCGCCAAAATGGATTTGGTGAAATACAAAGACGCCGAATATCCTCAATCAGAAAAAACCGCCTTGTCTGAAATCACAAAAATGGAAGAAGAACTCAAATTGGCTGAAGAAGAACTCCGCTGGTCTGAGATTCTTTTTGATGAAAAATACATTGCTCAATCAAAACTACAGGGCGACCAGCTAGCGGTGAACAGTCTCCAACTATCGCTGGACGTTCGCAAAACTGATTTAGAAATGCTGCAAGAGTATACCTATAAGCGACAAAACGCCCAATTACAAAGCGATGTCGAACAAGCCGAAATGGCATTGGGACGAACCCAGCGCCAGGCGAACGCAAACATCGTTCAAGCGTCCGCTGACTTGCAAGCAAAAAAAGCCGAATGGGACCAGCAAATCACCAAGTTAAAAAAACTCGACGACCAAATCGCCAAAGCGAAGATTTATGCGCCAATGGACGGCTTGGTCGTCTATCACACCAGCGTTGAGATGAATTGGCGCGGGAACAACGAACCCCTCGAAGAAGGCCAGTCGGTTCGCGAACGCCAGGAACTAATCCACTTGCCAACCACTTCTTCTTTTATGGTCGAAGCGAAAGTGCAAGAATCCAGCCTTGAAAAAATACGCGTGGGTTTGCCGGTTCGAGTGACGGTCGACGCCATCCCTGGAAAAGTATTTACTGGCCGAGTGGCGACAATCGCGCCGCTGCCAAACGCACAAAGCGTATTCATGAACCCTGATTTAAAAGAATATGACATCGTGATTTTCATTGAAGGCGACAGTGAAGAACTGAGAAGCGGGATGGGATGTCAATCTGAAGTCATTGTCGACTTCTTCGAAAACACCACATACGTCCCTGTTCAGGCTGTCATTCGCGTTGGCAGCAAGCCAAGCGTTTATGTGTATGAAAATGGAAAGTTTTCTCAACGCGTCATTGAATTAGGCCCCGACAACAATCGCCTGGCTCAAGTTGCGAGCGGGTTGAGCAAGGGCGAAAAAGTCATGTTAGCGCCTCCGCTTTCGTCCGCCGAAATATCCGATGAAGAACGCTTCAAAGAGGCCACCAGTGTTCGTGAAGTGATGAAAGACGCCCAATCAATTAACACCCAAGCGGCGCCCTCCAATGGCCGCCCGCCCGCTCAAGGCAGAGGAGAACGAGGCAGCGTCGGCGGCGAGGAAGGCAACCGCGGCGGCCAAGGTCGAGGCGGCGGTGAACGCGGCCCCGGCGGTCGCGGTCAAACACAGGGGCGGGAATAGGGTTTCGCATGAACCAAACTGCCCGCGCGGCCAACGCTGTTGCTGCTCAACTACACGATGTTCACAAGACCTATCAAATGGGCAGCCAGATTGTAAACGCTTTAGCTGGCGTAACCCTAACGTTCTATGAAGGGCAATTTTGGGCCATTCTTGGCCCTAGCGGCTCAGGCAAAAGCACAATGCTGAATGTGCTGGGTTGCCTGGACCGCCCGTCGCAAGGGAAGTATTTCATCCGCGGCGAAGATGTCAGTGAAATGGATGACGACCGCTTGAGCGACATGAGGCTAAGACACCTGGGGTTTATTTTTCAAAGTTTCAACTTGATCCCTCAATCCACTGTAGAAGAAAACATCCAATTGCCTTTGTATTACCAAGGTTGGGACGCAGAAAAAAGTAATGAAAAAGCGCGTTCGCTTGCAAAAATCGTTGGGCTTGAAGACCGGCTCGAACACCGCCCAATGGAACTGTCAGGCGGCCAGCAACAACGCGTAGCCATTGCCCGCGCTTTGGCAAACGACCCATCGTTATTGTTGGCTGACGAACCGACAGGCAACCTCGACTCAACCACCGGCGATGAAATTATGAACTTGTTAATTGACTTAAACAAACAAGGCAAGACCATCATCATGGTCACCCACGAACTCGAATTGGCGTCATACGCCTCTCACCGGTTGTTTATGAGAGACGGAAAAATTGAACGCGTTGAAGGAAACGGTTTATGATTCGCACAGACTATACTCGTGAAATTCAGCTGGGAATCAAGAACCTGCTGCTTCATAAGCTGCGCACGTTTTTAACCATGCTCGGCGTGGTGTTTGGCGTGGGCAGCGTGATTGCTATGTTGGCGGTTGGAGAAGGCGCCAGTAAGGAAGCGCTAGACCGAATCCGAAAACTAGGCAGCCAGAACATATTAATCTCTTCCGCAAAATCTGTGGAAGAAGAATCCGCGACAAATACACGAATCATGATGAGCATCTATGGCTTGTTGTATGAAGATGAAAAACGAGTCGCCGAGAGCTTTCCCTACGTCAAAACAACCGTCCCCGTCAAAGAAGTAAGACGACAAGCCCGATTAGGCGAACGGTCATTGGAATTACGAATCGTCGGGACGACGCCTGACTGGTTTCAACTAATCCGGCGGCCTTTGTTGGGCGGCCGGGTATTAGCCACTCGCGATTATAAAGAGTTTGGTAATGTCGTTGTCTTGACCGAACACGGGGCGCGCAAAATCTTAGCCACCAAAAATACGATCGGCGAAAAAATCCGCCTTGGCGGCGACTATTTTGAAGTCATCGGAATCGTTCAAAACGCCGGGTTAATTGGCGGCGACGTTCAAACCCCAGATCAAGAAATCGACGCGTATATCCCTATCAATGTCGCGCGCGAACGCTTTGGCGATATCTTTACGCGAAATGTCGCCGGCTCGCGAACCCGCGAGAAAGTCGAATTACACCAAATCATCGTTCAAGTCAGCGACATTAGCGCAGTTGAACCGACCGCCGCAGGAATCGAAGCGATGCTGCAACGGTTCCATAAAAAAGTCGACTACCGTATCAACGTCCCTCTTGCTCTGTTGCGGCAGGCGGAAGCGACTAAGCGCACGTTTAATATCGTTCTCGGTTCAATCGCGGGAATCAGCCTGCTTGTTGGCGGCATCGGTATTATGAACATCATGCTCGCTTCAGTGACGGAACGAACACGAGAAATTGGCATCCGCCGCGCAATCGGCGCTCGAAAGAAACAGATTGTGCTTCAATTTCTTATTGAGACGGTTGTTCTCTCGACAACAGGCGGCTTAATCGGTATGGGAATCGGCATCCTGATTCCATGGATTATCACAATGTTGGCGGGCATGCCCACCGTGGTCAGCCTCTACAGCCTCGTTTTGTCTTTGGGTATCAGTATGGGCGTTGGTATTGTCTTTGGAATCTACCCGGCGATACGAGCATCAAACCTAGACCCCATTGTTTGTTTGAGACATGAATAGCAATCAAGAAGATTGCATCGGATAGAGATCAATCAATTCGAGCGTTTGACAAAATTGCGTGCGGTAATCGCGCCCGTATCCACCGCGGCGGACAGCGAAAGATACAGCTATGTAAACTCAATCCGCACATAATTCTGGCAACCACTATAAAATACTCCTCCTCACCGAAAGGCGAGAAGGGTCTCAGAAACTGACAATCAGACTTGCCGTGTACGACGGCTAAAACTTGCTTTCACACATGGTCAGTTCGATGATGGCGTCGATTGGGTCTTCATCTTGTTGGGGCAGTATAATCGCCGCTTTTTTGCCGCCATGGATGACTTTTAATTTCTTTCCCTTCCACAATTTGGCCGATTTCAC
This sequence comes from uncultured bacterium, assembly GCA_964556895.1. Taxonomy (GTDB): domain Bacteria; phylum Hinthialibacterota; class Hinthialibacteria; order Hinthialibacterales; family Hinthialibacteraceae; genus Hinthialibacter. Next base: position 38,821 of record CAZKYC010000029.1, read on the forward strand.
AATCGAGTCAGTCAGCGGCAGGGTAATCATGCCCTGGGGCGACTCAAGAACATGAAGATAGATGGTGTTTTTGTCTTTCTGGGTCGACGTTCCCCACGGTTGGCGCACCCACGGGCCGCCGCGGGTCTTGTAAATCGTCTTGCCATACCGGTCTAGCCAGGCGCCCATCTCTTTGAGGCGGGTAACCGCTTCGGGTTGAATCTCGCCCAACGGCGTCGGGCCGACGTTGAGAAGCAGGTTTGAACCAAACCCCGCCGCTTTGACCAGGTAATGAATCAACTCGCGGGTCGATTTGAAGTCGTTGTCGTTTTTGTTATAGCCCCACGAACCGTTCATGGTCAGGCAGGTCTCAAGCGGCAGCTGGCTTACCCCGGCCTTGTTAAAGCCCGCCGTGTTATCACCGGGCAGGTCTTGTTCGAAATTCTGAAAGTTCTCGCCCGCAAACGGCTCGACATGGTGGTTGTTGCCAATCAGCGCGCTAGGCTGCAGCTCATGAATCATCGAATAGAGTTCATCCAGCCGCCAGTCGGCTTCGGGGCGGTCCCACCAGCCGTCAAACCACAGGCCGCCGATCTCGCCATAGTTGGTGCACAACTCTCTCACCTGGCCCATATGAACGTCGATGTAACGGTCCCACTCGCCGGCGATGGGGCGCCCGGTATAGTTGCCCGTCTTACCGCGCGGGAAGTAATCAGGATGCCGCCAGTCGAGTTGGGAGTAATAGAAGAACAAACGCAGGCCGTGTTTGTCACACGCGGCGGCGAGCTCTTTCATAGGGTCGCGCTTAAACGGCGTCTTGGTGATTTTGTAGTCATTGAGTTGGGTGTCATACATGCTGAAGCCGTCGTGGTGTTTGCTGGTGATGGTGATATATTTCATGCCGGCGTCTTTGGCGAGGCGAACCCACTGGTCAGCGTCAAAGTTGACCGGGTTGAATTGATGGTGGAGCTTCTCATAGTCTTCGACCGTCATGCGGTCGTTGTTCATCACCCACTCGCCCTTTGACAACAGCGAATAGACCCCCCAATGAACAAAGAGGCCAAAGCGCGAATCTTGAAACCACTCTTGAGATTTCTGAATGGCCTTTGTCTGCGCCATCCCAAGCGACGCGAAAACCAAAGCAGCCATTATCCATGTCCCAACGGCTAATCCCCTACGCATAACGACCCTCCATGTACGAATGAATAGGCTACATTGTGAGCAGTTTGCAATCTTACGTCTAGTCAAGGCTATTCAACTTCAAGTGTTAAATGTATTTTTACTACAAGACGCCTCAATAAACTGAATCAAGAGAGATATGAAGCCATAATATACAGACCAGCTATTTTTGGCATGGGTGCAACTCTGGAAGCGCCTGTGATAGAAAGCGGATCAGTACCGAAGCGAGCCGGGTTGTGCCCATGCCATTTTTAATACTGATGAAATATGATTGAGACGGTCTTTTAGAGCGTTTGTCAAAAAAAAGTGCGCAAAGCGCGCCCGCATCCGCCGCGGCGGACAGCGATAGATACAGTTACGTAAACTCAATCCGCACATAATTCTGGCAACCACTATAAAACTGAAATGCTGTTAAAGTTAAATCATGATCTTTCACATCAATTACGCTGACCAATGGCGCCCCAGGCTAGACAAAGCCCGTGAGTTGGGCCAGACCATCGTTTCGACCAACGGCGCGTTTGACATCGTCCATTCAGGCCACATTCGCCTGCTCTCCGAAGCCAAAGCCCAGGGAGATTTCTTGGTCTTGGGCCTTAACAGCGACGTTTCAGTCAAAGCCTACAAAAGCCCGAAGCGCCCCATCGTGCCTCAAGACGAGCGAGCGGCGTTGCTCTCAGCGGTCCGGTATGTCGACATGGTTCTAGTGTTTGACGAGCCAGACAGCCTGCGTTTTGTGAAAGAGGTGCGCCCTGATGTACACGTCAAAGACTCAACGTATGGCTATGACCTGATCGAAGCCCCCATCGTCAATGAATATGGCGGGCGCATTCACCTAGTCAACAATGACGGCCACTCGACCACCAACATCATCAAAAAAGTCATAGACCTCTACAAAGACGACCCCCGCTGTCTGTAAGGCGCTCAACTCTCGAGCCGCTTGAGTCCAAAGTCGTGTGAATCCCCATAGAAAATATAGAATCCCAAAAAACTGCTTGCGCGAAATGGTTTAATGGTGTACTAATAGAAAACTTGGTAATAATTTTTTGTATGGCGGCGTGCAACGCGCCGTTAGCAGACAAAAAAACCCCTCTGGCGGAGGGTTAGACCAGAGGGAAGACGGTTCGGGAGGAACCGCAGCAGTTGGGAATGTGTGGTGTGTGTGTGGATGGTATGAACCATCTCTTGGTTTCTATTCACGTTTACGTTCGAGTAGCCCTATCGTAACCTTCTTCTAACAGTGTACCTCTTGAACATATTGGCGCCAACTGATCTGTTATGGGTTTTGCCAAGTTGGCCTTCACTATATATAACGAGAATCCACCCCAAAAGTTACGGGAAGAGTGATCTTTTTAAGTATAAGAAAATACTTGACTTGAATGATTGATTACTGATGAAACGATGGCGGGGCCAGGCTGTCATCCCAAAAATAGAGCGCATCACGCCTGCCGCGAAGAGTGATATCATCAACCAGAATTTCACAAGCCCCATCGCGCAATTGTAAGAAAAGAAACGAGTTTGGGACCGCGTTGTGGTCAAAAAACATCGAACATTCGAGCCTGATCCACTGGTCGACCGGGATCAAGTCAACCAACATCTCATATACCCCCAGACTTAGGGTTTTCGCGCTGCCTAAGGCGATTGAAAACACGCCGCTGGTTCCAGAGCGGCGTTTCACCCACATTTGGGCCGTCAACATCTGAGGCGCGGGTATGGCGGCCGATTCTATCACCAAGCGGTCTAACGGCGCAACCGCGCGAACAACGTCAGTCGCCGATTTGACCGCTATAAGCAACGTCTGAGGCGCTTCTTTGACGAGGTGAAGATAAGACTCATCTGACACGCCGCTGATAAAGCCGCCGGGCGTCGTCACCTGGCCGTCTTCAGTGAACCCCGATGGGAAGGGTGAAAAACGCTCTTGTCGGGTCAACACGGTCGCCCCCATCGCCATATCGAGCGAGCGGAACCCGTCTATCACGCGCAACCGCTCCCACACAATCGTCGCGGGTTGGCCTGTACCAACCGCAGGCCCGACGCATTGCAGCAACAGCTGTACCTGCCTGCCCCGCGGTTGAAATTCGGTCGAATATTCGCGCTGCTCGCTGAGCCGTCTATCGCCAGGCAGCGACAGAGACACGCCAATCAATCCCAAATGGTCAATATCGAGAAACGCCGAGCCGATTTGTTCTGGCGTAGCCCCTGTGACTGTAATAAATGAGGTAAAAAACACCGAAGTTGTCGAGACGACCATGGGCTTTGATAAAAACCGCACCGCCTGGCCCGGCATGAGAGTGAATTGAATCTTGTCTTTTGATACTTGAATATCCTCTGTCAGACCAGGAAAAAAACCGCCTTCACCATCTGGAACCCCAACTTGGTCGAATCCCATATCGTCTAGATTAAACGCAAACCCGCCCAGGTCTTTTTCGCCAGAACGCACCGACCCCCCGATTGGAACCGCCACGACGTCAAAGTCATCTTCAACCGCCTGTGAATTCACAATCGAAACATCCCAGACGCTTAGAGCGGCCAGAACAATGAAAATCTGAAAGCCGGTTCGTGTGTTCATCATGTTATGGGTTTACCGTCAAGTTTTCTACCAATGTCATTCGGTCGCGCAGGCTTCTCACCGTTAACAAGTCGGTATCGCCGTCGCCTTCGATATCAAACCCGGCCATGGTATAAGTCTCATCCGCTGGCGCGCTGGGCGAGACCTCGACGCCGATCGAGCGTTGAAACGAAAAGTCGTCGCCGCACGCCATGTAAACCGTGAGGCCGTTGATTCCACGATGCAGCGCGGCGAGGTCGGTGCGGCCGTCTTGGTCAAAGTCAGACACCACAATCGAGTCGACCAGGCCGGGCGGGAACGGCGCCGAAGCGTTGACCAACCCATATCGAACTTCGCCAAGCCCTCGATAAATATGGACAGTGTCGCTAAATAACAATGCGGCCAAGTCTACCACGCCGTCGCCTGTCCAATCATCGACAGTCAATTGTTTCACAAAATCGCCATTGATGGATAGGTCAGTCGGCAGCCGCTGAGTCTCGCTGAACTGCACGTCTTGATTCAAATAAACGCGAATTTCCTCGCGTTGTGACGTTCGCAGCCCAAGGGCCAGGTCGGCGTCGCCGTCAGCGTCGAGGTCGCGCGCAACCATGCGTAACGTTTGCGCGTCTATTTCAAGCCGGGAGATCAAACTCCAACCAACGTCTGTCAATGAATAGACCAAGACCGCGTCTTCACCGCGAATGACAGCGTCATCGACGCCGTCATTATTCATATCAGCGGCGGCAATCGCCTGGATATTTGATGATAGCGAAATCGAGTTTTCAAGCGGCAGGCGTTCGCCGCTCAGAGAGATAGACGCGCTTTGGGCCAGACCGCCAGACGGGCCGCCCACATAAAAGACCATTTCTTTCTCATCGGTATTTAAACCAATGACATCAGTGCGTCCATCATCATTCAAGTCGCCTAAAGCAATGTCGCGCAATCCAAACCGCCCGTCAACAGAACCCATTTCTTCGAGCGTTTCATTCACGAATTGATAGGCGACCACGCTGCCGTCAAAATAATGGCCCACATACAAGAGGTTAGAGCCTGAATCGAACTGTACCGCAGACGGCGCCTCTGACGTCTCAGCCTCGGGAAAAATCATAAACTCAAATGCATCCAAACAGACCGGCGTAGGTGTAGCAGTTGGCGTAATCTCAACAGGCGGCGGTGTAGGCGTTTGGGTCGGCGGAATTGGCGTGTTGGTTGGCGCTAACGTAGGCGTCGGAACGGCCGTAACCGTTGGCGCCAAAGTAGGAGTCGAAGTTGGTATTAACGTCGGAACCAGTGTAACCGTCGGTGCAGGAGCCGGTGTCGCCATCGGAGTCGGGGTTTCTATTGAAGTTTGGTGATGTCTTCGCGCAATAAACGGAATCAACGAAAGTTGATCAGGCGCCGCGCCAGAAATGAGAGCAATATTGTTGTCATTTATCTCTACGTCAACCCCATTTGGCAGCAAATTTTGAATCACTGACCATTGGATTGGAGAGCCGCCAGTATCAGCCGCTATATAATTGTCTAATGAGATTTGATATTGATCTTGATTGGCTGGCGAGAACGATATGGGCGGCCCGGAAATTGTATGCCTCAATAGAAATGACGAAATTTTAACTCTCACAGAAGCGGCCGTTGAGTAAAGACCATCTGACACGGTTAAATGTAAAACGCCTTGATCACCAAACTGTTTGAGAGAGTCTTCAAATTCGAAATCAGTAAGATCACATACAAGTTCTCTATTGGCTTTAATGATAAATGGCAACCCTTGCACCGAATCAGCACTGAAGATCAGGTTACTTCGTGTAGAGTCAGTGTCTTCTATATAGTCATCAAGATCGAGTAAAGGGCCGTTGAATTCACCTGCTACTAGTCGAATGTCAGGCAAAGGCTCAACCCAAAACGGAGGCAGCAGGTTCTCAGGTTTTGGCGTCGGCGTGGGAGTCGGCGGGCCAATTGTCAAGTTTATGATCGTCTCAGGCGTATCGACGCCCCAGCGCGTCTCAGTGACAAACAGAGCGGGGCGATTCGGGTTTAGCGTCACAGTCCATCCCAGCGCTTGGCCAACATCGAGAGGAGAACCCAGATCAGTTAATCCGTCTTCATCAGAATCATTCCAATCGGCTTTCCATACACCCGGGTTAAACACCTGAAATCCACGCGTAAGTACAACGGGCAAAAAATCAAACCAAGGTCCTGCCGAGATTCCAGTCAAAACCGCCGAAGACGACGAACCGCTAATACTGACATAGTTTGTTGGCTCATCGAGAGAACCAATCTGGTTAAAACTATACCATGGCGAGGTAGAGCGACCTGGCGGTGTAAAAATGAACGCATGGTTTAACACGCCTGTCTCATCAGAACCAGGGTAGATCAACTTAGCATTCATAAAACGCATTAGAGTAAACTGATCGACTGATTGATCTGGAGACGTGAATTCGTAGATTTGACGAAAAACAATTGATTCATTTTCGGTTAATAGTGTTTGAAACAAAGAAACATCGAGACCGTTAATCGAAAACCCGCTGCTGAAACGGTTGTCACCTTCTTGTTTAATAGCAATGGGAGGTAACTTTCTCCCTTGGAACAGATGTAGGCTCGCCAAAGGTTGGTTGTCTAAAAACATCGCAGACTGATAAACCGTACTTCCTATATCAATGCCAAGTTCATTGTCTACGGTATGGTCTCCACCAAGCGCATATTCAGTCTCTTTGCTGAGGTTCCCAAACGCGCCATACCCATCAACACCAAGTCGTAAGGTTGTTGATTTATTAGATACTTCGAAGTTTGCGATCTGATCTTCGCTTAGATAAGAAATCACCAATCTCCAATAGTTTAACCGGCCTTGGTTGCCTGTTTGGTTATCTCGAACGATTAATGTCCAGTCACCAACAGTGGCTTTCCCTGCAATTGAAAAGAATTCTTCGCTTAAGCGTGAAGAAGTAGAAGCTGAAAAAAGCGTATCCCCTGTTTCTGGCGCCGATGGTTCACCATCATGATAAAGCAATAGTGGGATGCTGTTGGGTGGACGTAACCAAAGGGACAGTTCATTAGGTTGTGGGTGATCAAAATTAACTATGACTGAGACATCAATAACCACACCCGCTTTGTTTTCGACTTTTTGATGATCTATTGTGAATTCATAGTCAAAGTTAGTGATAGACAAACTTGTATTTGTCGTTTGAGTCAGTTCTATCACAGACTGAGAGAATGCATATTGGCAAAATAGAAATAGAGTGGCTGAAAGAAATGTTTTCACAATAAGTGTCTGGTTATTGAAATAGGTTATTTATAGTGGTTGCCAGAATTATGTGCGGATTGAGTTTACATAACTGTATCTTTC
>CAZKYC010000030.1:0-45413 GCA_964556895.1 uncultured bacterium
GAATCAATCCCAAAGTTAGTTGAAATTCATCGGCTCCCAATGGCTGGTTAAGCGGCTTGAGATGTGCGGTTCAAGCCGATAATCGCTTTCAGTTTTTCTCGCAGCAAGGGCAAATGCTTACATCCCATGACCCGATTAAGACGAGGTTCTATATCCAGCAGAGCGGACGCCAGCCAGCGTTGTTTCTGCGATGAGTTTTTCCAGCAATCCACTTTGCCGCAACGCTCTTCCACCTGACCGTTAATTGACTCCAGGCAGTTGGTGGTTTTCAAACTTCTTCCCAAGAGTTGGAACACGCCCAATCGGTGCAGCGTCAATGTGTCTTCGAGCCCTTCCTCTAAACTCCGCTTGGCGCACGCATTCCGCGTTTCCAGTTCGGTCTGGATTTTCTGTAAGGCGGCTTGGGCTTCTTTGTACGTGGCTTTCTCGTAGGCTTTTTGCAGTTTGCGGCGCATCGAGTTCTGCTCCGCCTTGGGCAGGTAGCGAACCACGTTTTCCCGCTTGTGCCACTGACACCGCTGAATCACGGCCTTCTCTTTGAAGGCGCGTTTCACCGCCGCTCTTATTCCTTTGCTTCCATCAATGACGACCAGCAAGCCTTCAGCGGTTCGCAAGCCCCGGTCACATAACTCGGTCAAAAAATCACAGATCACTTGAGCATTTTCCGTCCCGGTTTGCACAAACCCTAAAATGACTTTTTCTCCTGAGAGGGTAATCCCTAATGCCATCACCATCGTATCGTCCGCAAACGTCTTTCCGTCCAAGACCAGGGCCACCACGTCATAGGAGGACAGGTCGCGTTCCTGCAACGCTTTCAAGCGCTCCGCGCTGGCTTCCACGAATTGGCGGGAGACCGTCGAGGATGATAAGCCTATCGCTCCAGGAACCGCTTCCGAGGCCGCCTCGTAATTGCGGCACGACACCCCGTACAGGACACGCCGTAACAACACCTCGTTGACTTCTCCCGTGCCGTTGATCGATTGCCACGATTTCAACGGAACCTCACGGTTGGTCTCCGTGTTGCGTAGACGAGGCACGCGGATCGGATGCCGCTGGCCGGCGAGTTTTACGCTTGAACGATTGCTCCCATACCTGGATAGGTGCGCTTCTCCACCGTTACGACTGTAGCGACGCCCGGCAAGAGATTCAAGCTCGTCTTCCAACATTTCTGATACATGCATGAGCCCTAATGGGATCAAGGCTTGAATCAAATCGACTTTGGCTTCGCGCTCCAGTGCGCTGAAGTCGTCTTGAGTAAACCCTTCCACTTCTCCTAAAACCTTTTTCTTCTTGCCTGTTCCGTGGATTCTTAGTACACTTTTCACTGAATTGGCTCCTTTTTTCTGGTTTGGTTTTTTCTCAGCAAATCAATTAAACCAGTTTCTGGGAGCCTTTTCCATTTTCAACTAAGTTTAGGATTCCTTCGCGTCTTCAATGTCATAATTGCGGCGCTCTTCGCTAGGCGAAGGCCCCGTTTGCTGATCCCTATCAGAGACTTACGCGCGGTTTCGAACGGTATATTCTTGATCTCTGCGGCTGCATGTCCATGCAGGATGTTGCGAACCATTTTGATGTGAATGAAATTAAAAAATAGTCCCTTCGGTTGGTTCCATATCACAATATTACGCACACTCAGGCCGTGGTTTGCGTCCGCAGGTTTTGCAGCGTACCTCTTCGGGGTCGCGCCAGGCTTCGCGGCTGCCTTCGTCGTCGATCAGTTCGATGACGTGTTTGACTTCCATCGGCAGGCCTTTTTCTTTCACGCCAAAATCGAGTTGCAAGAGGCAGCCCGGGTTCGCTGTCAACACCACGTTGGCGCCAGTGCCCGCGATCTTGTCCATCTTGCGGTCAAGAACCTTCATCGCCATCTCGTGGTGGGTGATGTTGTAGATGCCTGCGCTGCCGCAACACCATTCTGACTCAGGCAGCGTCACTCGCTCGACGCCGGGGGTTTCGTCAATCAGTTTTTTGGGTTGGCTCCACACCTGTTGGGCGTGGCAGAGGTGGCAGGGTTCGTCATAAATCACTTTAAGGTTTTCGTGGGCCGACACCGGCGGGACATAATGGTTCCACTCGCCCAAAAACTCGGTAATCTCTCGGCATTTTTCGCTGAAGCGTTTGGCCTTCTCGTGATAGACCGGGTCGTCTTCAAAAATTTCTTCGTATTCTTTGATCGCCGCGCCGCAAGCCGCGCAGTCGGTGACGATATAATCGACATTGAGTTTCTCAAAAATGTCGATGTTGTCTTTCATGATTTCGACGGCTTTGTGTTTGAAGCCCTCTGACATCATCGGCGCGCCGCAGCACCGAATGTCTTTGGGCGTCACCACCCGACAGCCGCTGCGGGTCAACACGTTCACCGTCGAGTTGGTGGTCTTATTAAACATGATGCTCATCATGCAGCCGAGAAAATACCCGACCCGGGCTTTTTCTTCGCCCATCGCCGGGACTTCATGCGGCAGCACTTTGCGAAACGGCGTTTTCAATCCACTCGGCGTTAGCGCTTCCATGAAGCGCAACTTCTTTGGCAGGATGTTTAAGATGCCGCTGGCGTGAACAAGTCTGCGAATACCAAGTTGCTGGTAGAGGCGCATGGGCAGCGCGACCAGTTCCAGACGCCAATGACGAAGAAACAACCAGTTGAAGACAAAATTGCGAAAGATGCGTAAAAAGACGCTTTGGGGTTTGTGTTGTTCGACCTGTGAGCGCGCGGTCTCAATCAGGTAGCCAATACGCACGCCCGACGGGCAAGCGGTTTCACAGGCGCGGCAGTCGAGGCACAAAAACACCTGGTCAGAGAAACCCTGGTTGATCTCTAGCTTGCCGTCGGCCACGGCGCGGATCAATGCGGCGCGTCCGCGCGGCGAGGCGCGCTCGACTTTCATCTCAGAATAGGTGGGGCAATGCGGCAGGCACATGCCGCATCGAACGCAATTCAGTATTTTATCGTAATCGGGCGTGGCCGGCCCTTCAAAAAAGCCCTCTTTTTTGGGCTTGGTTTGGTTGTGGATTTCAGACGGCGGCGGCGAAATCGCCATTGTGGTTCTCCAGTTAGAATGTTTATGTCATTGATGTTACTAAACAGGCGGCGAAAAACAACGGACGGGCGCCGTTTAAAGCAAGTCTGGTTGTATGGAGGCCGAGGCCGGGCCATGTAGACCGAGGTGAGAATACCCCGCCGGCGTCAACACGCGGCCGCTGGGGGTGCGATTGAGCAGCCCCTCTTGAATGAGAAACGGTTCGTACACTTCTTCGAGGGTGCCCTCATCTTCGCCCAGCGCGATGGCAATCGTACGCAGCCCCACCGGCCCGCCGTTGAATTTTTCGACAATGGTTTTGAGGATACGGCGATCCATCTGGTCGAGGCCGATGCGGTCAATCTCCAGCATGTCGAGCGCTTCCCGGGCGACCGCCTCGGTGATGGTTCCGTCTGAACGCACCTGGGCGTAATCGCGCACCCGGCGCAGAAGGCGGTTGGCGACCCGCGGCGTCCGGCGCGAACGGCTGGAGAGTTCGTTGAGGCCGGATTCTTCATAATCAATATTGAGAATCTTCGCCGATCGGTGCAGAATTTTCTCAATGTCTTCGTCTTCATAAAAATTTAGTCGGCAGTGGATGCCGAAGCGGTCGCGCAGCGGCCCGGTCAACATGCCGGAGCGCGTGGTCGCGCCCACCAAAGTGAAGCGCGGCAGGTCGAGTTTGATTGACTTGGCGTGGGGGCCTTCGCCGATGAGCACGTCAATGAAAAAGTCTTCCATCGCCGGGTAGAGGCATTCCTCAATCACCCGGTTGAGGCGGTGAATCTCGTCAATAAATAGAATGTCGCCTTCTTGCAACTCGGTCAGCAGCCCGGCGAGGTCGGCCTTGCGTTCAAGCACCGGGCCGGAAGTGGTTCGCACGCTGACGTCCATCTCGTTGGCGATGATGTGGGCAAGCGTGGTTTTGCCCAGCCCCGGCGGCCCGGCGAGCAGCAAGTGGTCGAGGGCTTCGTTGCGATGGCGCGCCGCTTCGATGCAGATGGTCAGTTGTTTTTTGACCTCGTACTGCCCGATAAAATATTCAAGCGTTTGCGGACGGATGGAGGCCGTAGCGTTTTCATCGTCGGGCGCTGCTTCACGGGCGAGTATGCGGTCGTTTGGATCAGTCATGTTATCGTATTTATCCGATGGCTTTGCATGGTGGGTTAAGAACCCACCCTAATTTTTATGCGTTACTTATAACCAAGGTAGGGTAGGGCGCGTCCGCCGCGGCGAATGAGCCCACCGATTCGATTTTGATTATAACGTCAATCAGGGGGGAAGCGCCAAGGCTATGAAAGATATCGGCTTAGTGTTTCTCTCTTCGCTTCAGTGCGGGCTTCGTGAAAACCTGGGGAGGGCGAACCTCCTGGTGAGCCGAATTGTAATAAAAGCGTTTCTCATTATTGCGGCTCGGCGGTAGCCTCGCCCTCCCCAATTGTGAATTTGATTTGATGAAACAGAATGGGGATGGAATTGGAAGGAAGAAATGACGGCAGCCCGCCGTAAATATACGCTTACATTGAAATGGTGGGGTATTCGCCGCGGCGAATGAGCCCCCCTACCTTGGATGAATATAAGGTTTCGGGAATTAGTTCACGCCAGATAATTGACATTTACATCGCCGACAGTTCCATGTGAGCCGTCGGTGCGGGTGTAGGACGCGGTGGAGAGAAGCGCGCCGCCGTTGAGATTGCGATGGGCTTCGACGTCATTCAGTTGGATGGAAGATATACCCGCATCGCGCAGAGATTTCACTTCACTGGTTTGCGAAATTCCGTCGAAATTGGCGTCAGCAAACAATCGCAGCGAACCATAGACCGCGTCGCGGGAATCGATCTGGTTGTCGTTATTGTCGTCATACTTGCTCAGTTCTTCAAAGCCGTCTTTGGCGCCGTTCTGGTCGCCGAAGAGTTCGCGCCCGCTGTCGATGAACCCATTGTTGTTCTTGTCGAGCGCCAAAAACGCATCGCCGCCAGTGACGAAGGCGGTTTGTTCTTTGGCGCTGTCTCCGGTGATATCAAAGGTAGAGCCGTCCCGCGCGGTGGTCAGTTCAACGCCGTCGCCGTCGAGGTCTAACACTAAAGGGTCAGATTGTTCGACCTCGCCTTCGACCGTAACAGACGCCGATTCTTGATTGGTCGCTGCGGCGGATTCGATTCGCCCTTCGATGTGGATGTTTAACTCAAACGTGCTTTCAAAATAGGCGGCCACCTTTTGGTTGATCTGTTCGGCGGTCGCGCTCAGCGGGTCGGTCTGTTTCTGAACTTCCTCAGAGCCTTCGAGACGCGCCAAGACTTGTTGGGCCTGAGCGTCGTCTTTAGCCAGCGTGCGAATCATGCTGAGATAGGCGGCGGTCTGTTTGTCGCTGCGGGCGGCTTCAGCGCCCTCGGCCAAGGCGTCTTCGTCTTGCGGTGAGACTGTATTGACAACTCCAGCCTCAGGCGGGCTGGAAGGAACACTCGAATGGCCGGCGCGAGAGAGAAGGGAAGACCTGCCTGGTTCTGGGGCGTCTGCTGACCGCCGCTCGAACAGGTCCCTCACTGCGCGAACTGAACGCCGGTCTGTTTCGATGGCGCCTTCGGCGGGATCGCTGTTCTCGGCTAGAGAGGCAAGCGGAGGCCGAAGTGAAACAGGTTGTCGACGATCAGGTTCAGTACGGTTTCGGGACGGACCAATGTGTGATTGGTTTGCTGAATTCGTTTGGAAGGGCATCGCCAGAAGCCCGGCTATCGGATCCATCGCCTCACCTCGTCAACCGACCAAAATCCGTCCGTGGATCCAAAACGCCTTCCCTGGCTCTGTAATAATCATCGTCGAGAAGATGGACAACCTTGAGCAAATTTAGCGATGTGTTGCAATCATTTGAAACGAATTGCTCGCATTTTGTTGAACTTCTTTGACTTGTCGCGCACGATATATGATTGATCTGAATTACGCACCTTTGCGCTCTCCCCATTCGCTCGTATACTCTCAATTCTGACAATTTGGTTACAATTCGCCTGTTTTGGCGTGTTTCGAACTGGCGCGGGGTGGAGCAGTGGTAGCTCGTCGGGCTCATAACCCGGAGGTCAGGGGTTCGAATCCCCTCCCCGCAACCAACTCTCAACTTCACATAAGGTTCCCTACTCATGAAGACCCAAGAAATCCGCGACGCCTATCGCGATTTTTTCGTCGAACGCGGTCATGAAGCCTGGCCCAGCGACTCTCTTGTCCCTAAAAACGACCCGACTTTGTTGTTCTCTAGCGCGGGCATGGTGCAGTTCAAGCCTTATTTTCTCGGCGAAATGGGCGACGCTCTCAAACGCGCCACCACCTGTCAAAAATGCTTCCGCACCAGCGACATCGAAGAAGTGGGCTATACCGAGCGCCACCACACCTTCTTCGAAATGTTGGGCAACTTCTCGTTCGGCGACTACTTCAAACATGACGCCATCCGCTGGGCGTGGGAATTTTCCGTCGACGTGATGAAAATTCCCGCTGATAAAATCTGGGTCAGCATCTTTGAAGACGACGACGAGTCGGGCGATATCTGGAAACAAGAAACCAACATCGACCCCAGCCGCATCGTTAAGATGGGCGCCAAAGATAACTTCTGGCCCTCGTCAGGAATACTCGGCCCATCCGGGCCCTGTTCAGAACTCTACTACGACAAAGGGCCTGCGTATGGTTCGGGCCGCGCCGACGCGACGCCCGCTGTCGAAGGCGAAGACGACCGCTTCACCGAATATTGGAACCTGGTCTTCACTCAATTCGACCGTCAGCCCGATGGTTCGCTGCCGCCGTTAGACCGAAAGAACATTGACACGGGTTTGGGCCTGGAGCGCCTCGCCTGCATCATGCAGGGCGTCGAATCCAACTACGAAACCGATCTGCTTCATCCCGTCATCCAATACTTCGAAGAACTCAGCGGGCTGAGGTTTCGCGACGACAAAGCCAAAGACGTTTCGTTTCGCGTACTCGCTGACCACGTTCGCGCGACGACGTTCCTTTTGACCGATCAGGTGACTCCCAGTAACGCAGGACGCGGCTATGTCTTGCGGCGCATCATGCGGCGCGCTATTCGCCACGGCCTCAACCTGGGCGTTGACGCCAATCTGTTTTCGCCCGCGATGGAAGTGGTCTCTGATATTTACGGTAAAGAGTACGGCGACTTGCCTGAGCGGCTGAACTTCACTCGTCGCATCGCCGCCGCCGAAGAAGACGCCTTTCGCCAGACGCTCAATCGCGGCCTGGTTCGCCTCGAAGAAATGATTGGCGAGATGGAATCGGGCAAAAAGAAAACGCTGCCCGGCGACAAGGCGTTCACGTTATACGACACGTTTGGGTTTCCGCCCGATATGACCAGTGAGATTCTCACCGAGCGCGGTTTCGAAGGCTATGACGAATGCGCCTTTGAAACCTGTATGGAAGAACAACGCCAGCGCGCCCAAGCCGCCTGGAAAGGCTCTGGCGAAACCAAGGTCGAACTTGAAATCAACCTGCCCGCGACCAAGTTCACGGGTTACGGCTCCATGCGCGAAGAGAGCCAGGTGTTGGCGATCTTTCACAATGGAGAGAAGCAAGACGCCGCCGTGGCGGGCAACGAAATCGAACTCGTCGTTGAAACGACGCCGTTCTACGCTGAGTCAGGCGGCCAGGTGGGCGACAAAGGCGTAATCGAAGGCCTGGGTGACAAAGACGTTTTGGTGCGCATCGAAACCACCCGAAAGACTGCCGCGGGCGTGTTTGTTCACTTTGGCGTCATTGAACGCGGCGCGGTGCAAGAAGGCGACGCCGTGGGTTTGTGCGTCGACGCGGATTCACGCCAACCCACTATGAAGAACCACACTGCGACCCACTTGCTTCAGGCGGCGTTACAGAAAGTCTTGGGCGATCATATTAAACAATCCGGCTCAATGGTGTCGCCCGATACTCTTCGCTTTGACTTTACACATTATGAAGCCGTCAAGCCAGAAGACATTCAGACTATTGAAGGACACGTCAACCGTTGGGTGAATGAAAACCATGTGGTGAAAATCGAAGAAGATACTATCGAAAACGCGCGCAAGCGTGGCGCCATGGCGCTGTTTGGGGAGAAATACGGCGATGTCGTTCGTACCGTTGAAGTCGTGAACGAAACCGATGAAACGGTCCCGGTCAGCCTCGAACTCTGCGGCGGGACCCATGTACGCTCGACGGGTGAGATTGGCTTCTTTCGAATTACCTTCGAGAGTTCCATCTCAGCGGGCAACCGCCGAATCGAAGCGGTGACTGGCCAACGCGCGGTTCAAGAAGCCCAGAATGATCGCAAGATACTCGCGCAAATCGCGGGTGGATTAAACGTTTCTCCAACCGAAACCCCTGAGCGCGTGGGCCGCCTGCTTGAACAACTCAAACAGCTCGAACGCGATAATAAAGAATTAAAACAAAAACTACTCTCGGGCGAGGCGGTCAACCTTCGCGACGGCGCCGAAGAATTCAATGGCGTCACTCTGATCGCCAAACAAATCGACGCTCAGGGCAAAGACGAACTGCAAGCCGCGATGGACGGCCTGATGAACGGCGCCAAATCGTTTATTGGATTTCTCGCCAGCGCGAGCGACGGCAAGGTGACGTTTGTCTGCGGCGTCAGCGACGACCTCACCTCGACCTTTGACGCGGGCAAGATCGTCAAAGAAGCCGCGACCATCGCGGGCGGCGGCGGGGGCGGCCGAAAAACCCGCGCCATGGCGGGCGGCAAAGACCCCGGCAAGTTGCCTGATGCGTTGGCGCGGGTGAAAGAAATCGTCTCTCAGGCCCAGCCCGCGTGAACCAGATTGATCTGACCATCGACGCGCTCTCGACCCAGGCCGAGGGCATCGGCCGCGTTGACGGTAAGGCAGTGTTTGTCCCCTTCACTCTGCCGGATGAATCCTGGCGAGTCAAAATCATCGACCAAAAAAAGAACTACGACCGCGCCTTGCCGCTTGAAGCGCTGGGCGATTCGCTCCATACGCATGAAGCCCGGGTGGCGCCCGAGTGCCCCTATTATGGCGCTTGCGGCGGCTGTCAGTTGCAGCACGTTTCGTATGAACAACAACTTGAATGGAAGCGCCAATGGCTGGTCGAGACCTTTCGCCGGGTGGGGCGTATAGAGGTTGTATGCGGCGCCATTGTTCCATCGCCGCCGTGGCAATACCGAAACAAACTGACCTTGCCGCTTCGCCGAATCGACGGCAAGGTGGCGCTCTATTATCACCACATCTATCAACCCCATAAACACATCGCCGTCGAAGATTGCGCCCTTGCACATGAAAAAATCCGGGCGGCGTTGAAACCGTTGGCCGAAACCCTGGATGAATGCCAGGCGGTGTTGCCGCCGCCTAACCGGGAAGGCAAGCGCCAGGCCTGCGCGGTGTTTCGCATGATTGACGGCGCGCTTCATGTTGAGTTGCGGGACATGCGCGTTCCCAAAGCGTTATTGTCGAATTTGGTGTTTCGTTTGATTACGGCTGAAACCAGCATTGATGCACTGCATTATCATCCAGAACCAAACCACCCCTCAAAAGTATTTACCCGCGACCAGGCGCTTCGGGTGAACGTTAAAGACGTGTTCCGCCAGGTGAATCCACATGTACAAACCAAACTCTATGACTATGTCTCGCAGCTGCCGTTTCAGTCGAAGCGCACATTGTTAGACGGATATTGCGGGGTTGGTGAATTGACCCGAAAACTGGCGGAGCGATTTGGTTCAGTCGTCGGTGTAGAGTTAAACCGCGACGCGGTAGAAACCGCCCGTGAACAAAGCGGCGAAGAGGCGGGGAATGTGCAATACCTGCCTCAGTCTCTGGAGGCGTTTGTGAAGCGCAACGCCAGTGGATATGAAGCGATGGTGTTAAACCCGCCCCGCGATGGCTTGTCAAAACCGGTCCGCAAAGCGCTGGCCCAGTTTGGCTCAAGCGATGTGGTGATGATTTCATGCCACCCCGCCGCGCTGGCGCGTGATGTGAAGGTGTTTCTCGACGCCGGGTATTTCGTTCACTCGCTTCAGGCGTTTGATATGTTCCCCCAGACCTACCACCTCGAAGCGGTCATCCATCTGCAGAAGCATTCTCAATAAACTGTTCAACTATTTGACTCGGTATGGGTACAACTCTCTTCGCTTCGGCGCCGCTCCGCTTTGTTGCACAGGCGCTCACAGAGTTGCCCTCATGCCGAGTCATACTGGGCGGATTTGTGATAGATAGAGTGGATTAACCAGGCAATAACGCCTCGGCCTCTTTGGCGAAAGGGCGTAGTCGCGAGTTGGATTGCGCGCGTTGTTTGAGTTCGTCATAAGCGGTGTTGGCGCGGATGATGTGTTGGGTTTCAGCCAGCGACTCGATCAACGCAACATAGCCTTTGCCGACAGACCCGTACATCAGCCTGAAAAAATGGTCGAGGGCGTTTTCGCCAAGCAGTTTCTCAAACTCTTCCCGGTCAAAATAGAGGGTGCGCAACACCACCGGGTTGTCTGAATAGACATGAAGAATCGCCTCAAACAAAGGCATGAGTTTTTCCATCATACGCTTGGCGCGGCGCAACAAGAATGGCTGTTCTTTTCTCGCAGCGTTTAAGACCTGGCTGTTCAGCCGGCCAAGCGCTTGGATGGTCTTGTCGTCGTCAGCAGAAAAACTGGTTTGTTCGGTATGATAGGCTTCGAGCAGGCGCGCGTTGTCGCGGGCCTTGTCGAGTTCATGCCAGAGTTCGCCGAGAATGCGGTCTAACACCCGCTGGCGTTTTTGTTCGAGTTCCCACGAGTCGGGCATGCGGTATAAGTTATGTGAAAGGTCTTTTAATTGGCGCAGATGGGTTTCGAGCAGAGAATCAATGGCGTCGTGAGGAATTTTGCCTTCGGCCTCAAATTGGCCGCAGAGCGAGTTTAACTCATGCCAGGTGAAATAGAGGCCTTTGATGAAGCGAACGCGTTGATGGTTGCGCCAACTTAATTTTGGATCATGTTGAAACATGGTCATACGCCTTACGCCTGTTCCATTTGGGTTTTTACCGCTTCAAACACGGTGTCGGCTTCCAGCAGCTTCATGCAATATGGATCTTTGTCACACCGGGTGAGATAACACCCCAGACAGTCAATCTCGCCCTGAAGAATTTC
Source organism: uncultured bacterium (assembly GCA_964556895.1). Lineage (GTDB taxonomy): Bacteria > Hinthialibacterota > Hinthialibacteria > Hinthialibacterales > Hinthialibacteraceae > Hinthialibacter. The sequence goes on from CAZKYC010000030.1 coordinate 11,131, forward strand.
TCCTCGCCCATACAAGTCTAACTCCGCCGCCGAAGTAGGGCCAACCAGGCAGACGACTTTTTTCTTGAGCGCCAACGCGGCGTGAAGCGCGAAGGTGTCGCCGGTGACTACCGCATCACAGAGATTCATGACGGCGCAAAAATCAAGAATCGAGGGCCACAGCCCGGCGTCAATATAGGGGACGTCAAGCGACGCCATGACGGCTTGGGCCTGTTCGTTGTCGTCGGGGCCATACAAAATCATGACCTGGGCGCCAAGATCGCGGACGACGCTACGAGCGAGTGTTGTGTAGCCTTCCGCTGTCCATTTTTTGTGCTGCCAGCGGTCGCCCGCACCAACATTAAACCCGATGACTGGTTTGCCGCGCTCAACAAGTTGTTGGTCAAAAAATATAGACGCCGACTCTTGCGATGATTGTGGAATATGAAGTTGAATTTCGCTCGGCCTACTGTCTGCGCCAATCAAATCGGCCATGAGCTGTTGGTAGGTTTTTTGGTTGGCGCGTTTGACGTCGTCCCACAGGCTCATTTCATACACCGCTTCAGCGGCGGACGAAAAGGGGGCCACCGCACCGGATGAAGTCAGGCCGAAACCGAATTTGTTCGGGGCGGAAACCGACTCGCACAGCGCGCAGGCTTCTATAGAAAGGTCAAAGTTGATACATACATCAAAGGCCAAGGTTGATAGGATAAGCAGCGACTCGCTGTTGAATTCCAAGGCGCGGTCAATGGCAGGGGTTTCTCGAATAAAAGGAAACGACCCTGCGCCGCAGATCCAGGTGATGTGGCTGTTGGGGTATAGAGTTTGAATGGGAGAGAGGAGCGCTGTCGTGCGCAACACGTCGCCAGTGGCGCCAAGTTTGATGATGAGGACCCGGGGGTTGATGGGGTCGTATTGGGTGCAAGAACCGCATACGGCGCCGCGTTGTTTGTGCGGCGCGCAAGGGCGGTCTCCAATGTAATGGCGGCAATCGTCGTAGACGGGTCTCAGCGTTTGGCTTCCTTTTCGTTCAGATACCGGTCCGCCATAGAGGCGAACGGCTCCGCTTTTTTATTGCGAGACAATTTTTTGAGCGTTGATTTTGCTTTGTTCTTGTCGCCTGCTTCCCAGTAGGCTGTACCCAGTAGATACGTCGACTGGTTGACAATGGCTGGTTCGCTGACTTTGTCGATGATGCGCCGCAGTTGGTTAATGGCGGCGTCAAACCGCTGGCTATACAGGTCTTGAGTGGCCCGAAGAATTAACATGCTCAGAAAGGCGGTTTTGCCTTTTGCAAGCAATTCGGGCGCCGTGTTGGGGTTGTCAAACAATTGTTGAAAATGCGTATCGGCCTCTTTAAACAGCCCCCGGTCGCGCAACCCACGCGCATAGCGATAAAGAAATTCAGGGTTGTCTTTTAGCGTTTCGGCCTGGCTCTCAAGCAAGGTGAACTCGTCGATACTCGCCAGCGCCTGTTTGATTCGTTGCACCAAACGGGTGCGCAATAATTTTTCGGCCTCATAGCGAAACGAGAACAGCTCGCGCTCTTTGTCGTCAAAAAACAAGACCGCAGGAAAACTGGTCACATGAAACCGGTCTGCCGCCGCGCCGTTGGCGTCGATGTTGATCTGGACGGCGATCACTTTGTCTGAATACCGCTGAACCAGCGCGTTGGTAAACACCTTGTTGTCTTCGCGCAGCGAAAACGGGTGATAGAGATACATCATCACCGGTTTTCCGCTGGCTTTTGATTGGGCGAAGGCTTCGTCAGGGTCTTTCAGCCAAGTAAAGGCGTGGCTGTTAATACATACTAAAAGATGAACAGCCGCGATGGCTGTGATGAATAATCCAAAAGGGCGTTGTCTTTGAGTTTTTTCCATTGGTCCGTTCTCCCCGTTAAACATAGAACGGTTGAGATGCAGTATAGTATAAGAGGTTTAACGCGACTTGGCAGGTTTAGTGGTCAGGATTGTCCGGCCTTTTTTCATCCACCGAAAATACAACGACCGTCATATCGTCTTCCGCCGGCAAAACATCGAGATCGCGCTCTAAAAACAACTGCATGTCTTGTGTCACGAGGTCTAACAGGTCGACCGAATTGGCCTCTACGTTGTCGGTCAATACCGAACGAAAGCGTTTCTCGCCGTAGGTTTCCCGTTTGTTGTTAAACAGTTCCACCACGCCGTCGGTGTATAAGACGATTTTGTTGGTTGGTGTAATTTGAATTCCTGTCTCGTCAAACTGGGGTTGTTCAAGAACCCCCAAAGGGACGCCGCGGCTTTCTTCCAGATCGTTAATCTCTCTCTCTTGCGCCTTCAGCCATAACGGCGGCAGGTGCCCCGCGTTTGAGAAGGTAAACTGGTTGTTGGCCCTATCGAGCCGGCCTAAAAACATGGTCACGAATTCGTTGGAACGAATCGACCGAATCAGATAGTCGTTTAAGGATTGGAGAATTTCGGCGGGCGATTGGTGGTGTTGAATCTCGCTGTGTAACAATGCGCGGGTGATGCCCATGATAAACGCGGCGGGGCTGCCGTGGCCTGAGACGTCAGCGATGGCGAGATAGGCTTCGTTTTCTGACGCGAGAATAAAGTCATAATAGTCGCCGCCTGTCTTTCCGTTGGGTTGATAGTAAGTTTGAATGCTGAGTTCTTTGTCTTTCACATGAAGCGGCGGCAGCAGGCTGCGTTGAATGTCTTCTAATTGGTTTAAATCGCGGCTGAGGCGCGCATGGGCCTGGCCTAACTCGTGAGAAATCGCCGCCAGTTTTTGGTTTTCTTCTTTCAAACTCGATAGGTTTTTTGCCCCCTCGCCTTTGGCTTTGTCTACTTGTGATTGAACCTCAACGAGCTGTTTGGCATGGTCGTCATCGCGGGCTTGCAATGTTGTTTTCAGCTGTTCGACCGATGAGACCAACGGTTTCATGATGATGGGCGCGTTGTTTATCTGTAACTGAGAATAGTTTTGATGGACGAGATTCACTATCGCCTGGGTTAATTGAGAGACCGTTATCAATGCGCGCAGCACGCCCCAAACACCGGCGCCGGCGCAAATTATGGCGAGGCCTATCAACCAAATGGTGAGCGTATCAAAGTATAACGCCTCGCTGCCGGTCAATTCATCCGCTCCTAAAATGATGGAGATGGCAAGCAATAATAGAAGTATCCCCTAGTTGACAATTCTCATGTATGGGCTCCAGCAAATTAAAATAAAATTTACTCAGCGAAAACGCCAAATACACAAAATCGTCAAAGCTCCAACTTACAACAAAACAATGCCCTTAAATGGGCGCAAATTAAGAGTTACAGTCGTTTCAATCTACTCTCAGTATACCGTTTGAAATTATGAAAAATTCTTCTCGTCTTTCTATACTTTCTTGGTTGATTTGTGCCGTATTGTTTTCTGTATATATATATTGCAATACGATTCGTTATGATGCAATACTGTATAATTCATATTATATCACATATTCCTTTAATCCACTCAACTTTGTTCGTTTTTGGAAAGACTTAAGCCTTTTTTTTATAATAGTTTATATAACAATCGGGGTTGGAAATACATTTTTCGACTTCGTTAAACCTCTTCCTGTATATTTCTCCACCACAGTTGTTGTTTTTTTGTTGGGTTTAGGCGCAATTGCTGTGCTCTTAATGCCACTAGTGTTTTTACAAATCTTAAACGTCTATTCAATTACGGTGTTTTTGATTCTGTTATTTGCGCTTGCGACTCCAGGGGTAATACGCTGGAGCAATGAATGCGCATCGTATTCAAGAAAACTCTATCAAGACCGAAGCGCGCTGCTCGCCTATTTCTGGCCTTGTCTTGCGATTGCGTTTGCTGTTTGGATCGCGTTCTGGTCTTCGTTGTTGCCGCCGACCCAGTCTGACGCGCTACGTTATCATTTGACTGTTCCTGATTTGTATTTACGCAATGGCGGCTTTGTCGCGCTGCCCACGCTTTCGTTTTCGAACTTTCCCTTTCTGATTGAGTATCTTTCTTTGGTTCCATTGGCGTATGGCTCGATATCAGGGCCGAAGTTGATTCACTTTGTGTTTTTCGTGATGACTCTTCTTCAATGCGCCCAGATGGCAGGGCATTGGGGCGGACGGCGGGCTGGCGTATTGGCGGCTTTGTTAGTAGCCGCGACGCCGTTCACGCCGATCTTCGCGTCATGGGCGTTTATCGAATTTGCCCTGGCTGCTTTCACCCTGATGGCGGTGCAGTGCGCTATCGCAGTACGAAGCGCGTTTATGGATGGCGACACAAAGAGCGCGTGGCGTTGGGCGCTGCTTTTTGGCGTCATGGGCGGGTTCTTGCTGGGATGTAAGTATACTGCTCTTGCTACGGTCGCCTTGCTGGGCTTGGGCATGGTATGGCCGGGCAGAGCGCCGAAACTCAAATTTGTCCAGCGGTTTCCAATCGCGGCGGCTGGGGTGGTGATCGCGTTATTGATCGCCTCGCCGTGGTATATCAAAAACGCCATACTCTTTCAGAACCCCGTTTTTCCATTCGGCGGTTCAGTGTTTCCGACCCATCAATGGCAGGAATTTAATCAGGACTTCTTTTCGTATCACGCTGGTATGAAAGGCAGCCTCAATGCAGTAAGGCAGTCGTCAGTAGTTGAACGGGCTGTCGATTTCATCACCCTGCCGTTTCGAACCACGCTCTTTTCAAGCGATGTCTATCGAATCGAGATGTTCGGCGACATGCCGCTGGGCGTCTTATGGCTAACGGGCGCGCTGTTGGTTATTGTCTTTCGCGCATGGCGAACCGGGATGTTTTTTCTGGGCGCCATGTCGCTGCTTCTATTCGCGTTTTGGGGCGCCACTTACCGTGACATACGGTTCTTGTTGCCCGTGTTGGTGACCGCCGCGCCCTTATTGGGCGTCGTCTGGTCAAATTCGATTGAGCGTACGTCCTCTCTCAAATGGTTTGTCGCCGCAGCGGTGGTTTATAACCTGATGACGACGCATGGGCTGACGCTGCTTCCAGGGACCTACATGCCGTGGATGTATACCGGGGGCTTAATTAGCCAAGACGAATATTTACTCGAAGTCAGCGACGAAACCCGACACCAAAACCAGGCCTTTAATTTTTTAAAAGAGAAAGCATCAGAATCGCGCGTTTTGCTGCATGGAATCCAGGAACCCTATTATTGTCAAAACGATTATGTCTGGGCCGATTGGTTTGACACCGATGTGTTGATCTCGTGGTCATGGCAGGCGAATTCTGCGGAAGCATTGCTCCAGCGAATTCAAGACGAAGCGATTGAATATCTCGTCGTGAATTACGGCAACATCAGCCAATACAACCAGATGTATCTTCCATACTATCGGTTGTTCCGCTTGCCCCGCGAAACCGGTTTGCCTCTGTTGAAAGAATTTATCAGTAAAGAATACGCGAGAATACACTACCCGTTTGAATACAACTTCTGGATACAAGAGTTTGCCCAACGATTAAATGAAGCTGAATCGAAAGCCCCAAATGTGAAGGCGTTAGACGAATTGTTGAGCGGTTCGTTTCTTGAAGAAGCCTTTCGCTATGATGAAAATCCAGACAACCCAACCGAGGGTGTGGTTGTCTACCGGGTTCCAGCCAGAAACCTAAACCAAGAATAACCAATTTCCGTTAGACAAACCCATTGATTTAGGATACTTTATAAATCGAACCTTAGAGGAGCAAATACCGTCCGAATGACGAAATCCAATTGGATTACTCTAGCAGTCATACTGGTCGTGGGGAGCCTGATCGGGTTTATCGCCTTCAAGACCTACCGCCACTCACAAGTCTCACACGCCCAAACCCTGTTTAATCAGGGTGATTACGTTGGAGTTATTGACTATCTCGAACCCAAAACCCAGGCTGAATATGGCACAGTTGACGCCCGCATCCTAAAAGCCCAAGCGCTTTATCGCCTGCGCCGGTTTGACGAAGCCCAGCAAGTCATCGAGCCCCACCTTCGTTTTGGCTCTGAAGACACCCGGGCCGTGGCGCTATCGGGCTGGATCTTGCTGCAACAGGGCGGGTTACTTCAGGCGCAAGACCGCTTCAGCCGCTTGGATGCCTTAGGCAAGCCCCAACTAGCCAACGCGGGCCTGGCGAGCGTTTATCTCGCCCGCAGTGAAGGCTATAAAAACAAAGAACTCGCTGACGCCAAGTCGTATATCAGCGACGCGCTGGCCAATGCGCCTGACATGCCCGAAGCGCGCATGACGTCGGCTGAGATGAAACTCATTGAGAGCAACATCCCTGGGGCGATTGAAGAAGCCCGTAAGGCAGTCGAGTTAGAGCCCCACTGGTCAGAACCCCACCTGTTATTAGGCCGGGCGTTGTTGTCGTCAGGCGACTATGTCAAAGCCGAAGAGGCTTTTCGCAATGCGTTATCACGCGGCGGCTCTCAAGACGAAACCAACTACTATCTCGCTCAGTCGCTTTACCGCCAAGGCCGTATCAGCGAAGCCCAAGATCAATTGGCCGAAATTATCGATAGCGGCGGCGAGATGAAAGCAGCCGCTTTAGTCGACGCCGCAAAATTCAGCCTGGCCCGCCAAGACAACACAACCGCCTTGCGCCAGATGAAAGACGCCTGGCAGCTAGACAACCGCCCCAGCGTCGGGATGTTTCTCTACTCAATTTATACCCGAATGAACCGCTGGGACGAGGCAGACAAATTGCTGGATGAAATCATCGCCGACCGTCCGTTTATTCCCGAAGCGTTGTTAGAACGCGGCCACCGGTTATGGAACAGCGGCGATTATCAACGGGCGTATGACTCATACCAAAGCTCAGTTGAACAAGACCCCGATAACCTCTGGGCCTATTTCAATCTGGGCTGTCTCGCGCTTGAAACGCCGCAACGGTTCTTGGCGCCAGAGTATTTCAGCGCGGCGCTTCAAATTGACAATGAGTTTTTTCCGGCCCAGGTCAACTTTGCCATGAGCTTGTTGGCCAATGAACGGCGCGGCGACGCCCGTCCGGTTATTGATGAATTAAGCCGCGATACCCCTGCGTTTTCTGCCATCTTGCGCGTCCAGGCGTTGGAGCGCTTTCAGGCGGGCGACACCAACAGCGCATTGCTCCTGCTTGAGCGCGAGCCGGCGGATGAAGAAAACCAGGCGCCGATGACCTTGCTGCGCGGCGAGATGTTGTTGCGCGTGTTTCAGTTTGATGACGCGCTCGAAGCGTTTCAAACCATCATTGAGCAAGCCCCTGAGTTATTGCGCGCGCGGTTAGGCTACGCCCATGCGGCTTACCGGATGGACATGCTCGACGAAGCCCAAGCCGCCTACGAATTTCTCAATACGCGAACCGACAAGTTGTTGCCCGAGCGCAAAGATGAGTTGAACAACGCGTTGGCGTTGATCGACTGGCAATCAAACGACCTGATAGCGGCCCAAGCGAAGTGGGACCAGCTAGGCCGCTCGACCGATCTCGGAAAACGGCTGGTTGATGTGAATTCGGTTCTGCCTGGCGCAGGTTCGCCCGACGCGAATGATTTAGAAAGCATTCAACAGGCGTCAAACGACCCAGACGCCCTGCCCGAAGCGCTCTATAACCTGGCGCTGATGTATCAAAATTCATTTCGAATCGAAGCGGCAGTATCGACCTACACAACCCTGTTAGATAAATATCCCCAGTTCTTGCCCGGAATGGTCAACCTGGCCGGATTATATATTGACCGCCGCCGCTACGACGAAGCGGCGCGCCTGCTGGGGCGAGCGCACATGGCTGCGCCAGACCGGGTGGATATCACCAACAATCAGGCGGCGGCGATGTTGTATGATAATCGCGTCATCGAAGCCGAGGCCTTGCTCGAAGAAGCCATCGCCAAAGATGACCAAAATGTGACGTTGTTGTTTAACCGCGGCGCCGCCGCCTTACACAAAGATGACGTCAACGCCGCCGAGGCCTACTACCGCAGCCTCAATGAAATCGCGCCCTCAACCGGAGAGCGGTTCTTTTTAGACGGTCTGATTAAGATGCAAAAAGACGACTGGACGTCAGCGCTGGATTCACTGCGGATGGCGCGGTCGACGCTGCCAAGTCATCCATACATCGCGATGAACTACGGCATCGCTCTCGCCCGCCTAGGCCAACCGAAAGAAGCCGAGACCCAACTACGCAATGCCATCGCCTTAGACGGCAACCTGGCCCCGGCCTATCGCTCGCTTGGCGTGTTGTTCGGCGACCGCGGCTTGTACACTGAAGCGTATAAGTTATTGCAAATCAGTTCACAATTAGACCCCAACCAACCAGGATTGGATCAAGCCATTCTGCGAATTCAAACCTGGATTGAACAGGAAACAGGGGAGAACGTTCCTTGACGCTTGTTTTGTACGGACGATATACTTACAGAAGCGGGATGAAGGAAAATTTTATTGGTTCTCGTTGGATGTTTGGATTGTTCTCAATCAGCCCAATCTCTCTACCGCTTACCACGTTATAGGTGAATGGATAATGGCCGAACCAAAAGAAGCGCCGTCCATTGAAAACGACGACGCTCAACTCGAAGAACTCGAAGACCAGCAAGATAATTCGTCCTCAACATATGAGGTCGAAGGCGAGAGCGCCCAACGTCTTCAGGATGTTGACTTCGCCACAGTCGAAGTCGGCGCTGAAGACATGCTGGAAGCGTTGGCTCAACAAGCCAACATGGAGGTGTTTCATCTCCGCAAAATTCGCCTGAAAACCGAAGCGGTCAATCTTCTGCCCGAAAAGTTGTCGCGGCGCTTTAACGCGATTGTCGTTGACGCTGACGATGAATACCTCAAGATCGCTGTGTCTGACCCCTTTGATCTCGACGCCCACGACACACTGGGCTTTCGCTTTCCGGGGCGCAAGATCGAGTGGGTGCTCGCCCGTGAAGATGATCTCAAAATGGCCATTGAGCGTTACTACAAAGGCGACCACCAAATGGTCGAAGAAATGCTGAACGAGATCAGCGAAGAAGGTGAAGAAGGCAAAGAAGGCAAGAGTTACAGCGAGTTGCTTCAAGAAGACATCAGCGGGGACGACGAAGGGCCGATTATTCGCCTGGTCGACCTTGTGTTTGAAGAAGCGGTCCGGCTGCGCGCGTCAGATATTCATTTCGAACCCTTTGAAGACAAATTTATTATCCGGTTCCGTATTGACGGCGTCCTTCACGAGATCCAATCTCCCAGTAAAAAACTTCAAGGCCCGATTCTCTCTCGTCTCAAACTGATGAGCGGGATGGACCTTTCCGAAAAACGCGTCCCTCAAGACGGCCGTATTCAAAAAGTGTTATTAGGCCGTCATTTTGACTTCCGCGTTTCTTCGCTGCCCGCGCTTCACGGTGAAAGTATCGTCACCCGTTTGCTCGAACAGTCAGGCGTCTTGCTTGGTCTGGAACAGATCGGGTTCCTTGAAGACACCGTAAACCAGTTTAAACAGATGATTCGCCGTCCTCACGGCATCATTCTAATGACCGGGCCAACGGGGTCGGGCAAGACCACCACGCTGTATTCGGCGCTCAATGTCATTAATAACGTCGATACAAAGATCGTCACGGTTGAGAACCCGGTTGAATACCAGATTGAAGGGATCAACCAAGTCCAAGTCAATGAAGAAATAGGCCTCACATTTTCGCTGGCGCTGCGCTCGATTCTTCGCCAGGCGCCTAACGTCATTCTGGTTGGTGAAATTCGCGACCTCGAAACTGCTGAAATCGCGATCAGCGCCGCGATGACGGGCCACCTGGTCTTCTCGACGCTTCACACCAATGACGCTCCCGGCGCCAACACTCGTCTGGTCGAAATGGGCATCAAGCCCTTCTTGGTTTCATCAGCCATTCAAGCGATTATTGCCCAGCGTCTTGTTCGAACGACCTGTAAGGAATGCAAGGAACCGTATGAAGCCGATCCATTAGTCATTAAAGACCTCGGCTTTGACCCGGATGAGTATCAGGGTCACACCTTCGTTCGCGGCAAGGGCTGTGAAACCTGTAATTATACGGGGTATAAAGGCCGTACCGCGATCCACGAAATTCTCGAAAACTCCGATGAAATTCGCGACCTGGTTATGAACAACGCCAGTACCGATGAAATTCGTAAATTAGGCAGAAAACAGGGCATGCGCACCCTGCGTGAAGACGGTTGGCAAAAGGTGTTGCGTGGTATGACCACCATGGTCGAGGTCGCGCGTATTACCGCCGCCGACGATTAATGCGAAACCCTGTTCGATTAGAAACGACTTATGATAGGAGCCTTGTCCGCTGTGACTAACGTAAACACAAAACGCATCCAGATGGAAGATTTGTTGAAGATTGTCGTCGAGCGCGACGCTTCAGACCTTCACCTCCGTGTCGGACGGCCTCCCGTCATTCGCATTGACGGGCGCCTCGAAGACCTCGGTAACGAACCCCTCACCGCTGATGACACCGAATATTTGATGTCGAGCATCTCGCCTGACATGCACCGTGAAGCCATCGCCGAGATCGGCAGCGCCGACTATGGCTACGCCTTCCAAAATCTGGCGCGCTTTCGCGTTTCGATTTTCCGTACCATGGGCAACTACGGCATGGTCATGCGGCTAATCCCGTCGCGTATTCTTACCTTCGAAGACTTGGGCCTGCCGTCTCAGGTGCGTGAGATTCTTCACCGTCCCCGCGGCTTGGTCTTGATCGTGGGGCCGACGGGTTCGGGCAAAACGACCACCTTGGCGACCATGCTCGACTACATTAACCGAAACCGCGACACTCACATTATTACCATTGAAGACCCGATAGAATATTTTCACCCTCATCGCCAATCGATCGTTACCCACCGCGAGTTACACGTTGACTTGATCTCGTTTGCCGACGGTCTTCGCTCGGCGCTGCGTCAAGACCCCGACGTGATTCTCGTCGGCGAGATGCGCGACACCGAAACCATGTCCGCAGCGATTACTGCGGCGGAAACCGGCCACTTGGTGTTTGCTACGCTTCACACCAACAGCGCCGCCGCGACCGTAAACCGAATCGTTGACGCGTTCCCCACCAACCAACAGGAACAGATTCGTATGCAGCTTTCGGTCACCCTGGTCGCCTGTATCGCTCAGCAGCTGTTAGGCCGCGCAAGCGGCCGCGGGCGTGTGGCGGCCTATGAGTTTATGGTGATGACGGCGGGTATCGCTAACCTGATTCGCGAAGCCAAAACCAACCGGATTACCTCCATGATTCAAACGGGCGGTAAGTTAGGCATGACCACTCTCGATGCGTTTTTGATGAGACTCTATGACAAAGGCACCATCACCGCCGAAGACGCGCTTGAACGTTCGCAAGAGCCGGATGAAATGCGGAAGAAAATACTGTTTACATAATCAGCGATCATTGATTGCCTGTGAAGGAAATTCGTTATGCTTGGATTGGGTAAGAAGAAAAAAGACGAACCAACGCCGATAGAAGCCGAAGAACAACCAGCGCCCGTAGAAGACAGTGCGGCTAAAGAGACCGCGCCAGACGCTGACGCTTCTGACGCAGTTTCGCATATGGTCGAGTCGGAAGGCGCGGCGGCGGTCGGCGACCAATCGACGGGCAACTCTCTGGTCGGCGAAGAAGCGGGCCAGGCGGTGCGCGACGCCGTTCTCGAAGAAGTTTCACAGGTATCCGAACGAGAAACCAAGTATGCGTCTGAAGACGACCTGCTCGCTGTGTTGGCCCAACAGGTCGGCATGGAACTGGTCAAGATCAACAATTACGACCTCAATGACGAGATCATCAAACAAGTGCCGCCCGACTTGGCCCGCCAATATAAGGTGTTTCCCGTCGAACTTGACGAAGAGACCAATGTTTTGACTGTCGCAATTTCTGACCCGCTTAACGTCCGCACCATTGACGACCTTCGTATGTGGCTCAACCGCGACTTACGCGGCGTGATCGCTTCGGCGGACGATATTGAATCAGCCATAGAAGAGTTTTACGGCACCGGCACCGAATCGGTCGATGACGTCTTGAGCCAGTTAGACACCGAAGACGTTGAATTAGATTTTAAAGATGATAACTTCGGCGACCTCGAAAAGATCATTAACGAAGCGCCCATCGTCAAACTTGTCAACCTCATTCTTCTTCAAGCGATTAAAGAGCGCGCCTCTGACCTTCACGTCGAACCCTTCGAAAATTCGCTGCGCATCCGCTACCGCGTCGACGGCATCCTTCACGAAACCGTGCCGCCGCCGGGGCATTTGACCACAGCGATCATCTCTCGGTTTAAAGTTATGGCGGGCCTGAACATCGCTGAACGCCGCCTGCCCCAGGACGGGCGCGTCAAATTGACCATGGCCGACCGCAACATCGAGCTTCGCGTTAGTTCGCTGCCGACGGTCAATGGAGAAAGTATCGTTATGCGTATTCTCGACAGCCAGGTGCTCGAATTGGGTATCGAGCAGTTGGGCATGCTGCCGGATACGCTTGAAACTTTTGATAAACTCATCAAGCGCCCAAACGGTATTGTTCTGGTTACCGGCCCGACGGGTTGCGGAAAGACCACCACGCTCTACTCGGCTCTCAACCGAATCTTTAGCCCGATGTCGAAGATGATTACCACCGAGAACCCGGTCGAATACCAGATGGACGGCATCGTTCAGGTCAACATTAACGCCTCAGTTGGTCTGACATTCGCTCGCTGCCTGCGCGCCATTCTTCGTCAGGACCCCGACATCATCATGGTGGGTGAGATCCGCGACTTTGAAACCGCGGGCATGGCGATCGAATCATCGCTCACCGGTCACTTGGTGCTCTCCACCATGCACACCAACGACGCGCCGGGTACGCTGACTCGTCTGATTGATATGGGCGTTGAACCCTTCTTGATCACCTCAGCAGTGGCGGGCGTTGTCGCCCAACGTCTGATTCGTACCATCTGCGGCGAGTGTAAAGAGCCTTATAAACCCGACCACGCGTTGATCCGCGAGATGGGATTTGACCCGAATGAAGTCGAAAATATTACCTTCTTCCACGGCAAAGGCTGCGCGGAATGCAACTACACGGGCTATAAAGGCCGCGTCGGCGCCTTTGAACTTCTCATCCTCAGTGATGACGTAAAAGAACTCGTTCTCGAACGCGCCGCCAGTTCGGTTATCTTCCAACAGGCGCGTAAAGACGGCTTGCGCACCCTGCGTGAAGACGGCTGGGAAAAGGTCATCCAGGGCATCACAACCCTCGAAGAAGTCTTGTCACACACCATTCATTAAACGAACACACTCATAACACCAAAAAGCCGAGGCGGATATCGCCTCGGCTTTTTGGATCGCCACTGGTAGGAAAAATTGTTGCTAAGGTTGTTAGGAGAATTCAAATTGTAATCAAAAAGATCAATATCGCACTCCCTCCCGAAATGGCTGATACGCTGAGCGAGGCGGTCAAGAACGGCGAAGGGCTTAACGCAGACTCGCTATTCAATCGCCTTAAAAAAATTGTTTCTTCCGAGAATTAAATACTTTTCATTTTAAGCTGAAATGATTGAGTCCTCATGATGTACTGTGACTATATCGCTTATTCCAATCATAAATCGAATTCATCCTTGCGACGCAGGTGATTGTGTGGAGCGGCTTTCGTAGGAAGCGGCCAATAAGGCCGCCCGGAGACAAGCGGAACACAACACCGAGGAGTATACGTTCATGGACGAGTATCGTAATGTGGTTAGGGACTTAAATACCGGATGAGCCAAATACAACGATAAAAAAATCATCCTTGAGATCATGTCTGGAAATTCTAATTCTATTTGAGAGAACGTATCCAAATACCGGATGAGCCTGATTGATTCTCCAACCTGACTAATTTTATCAAATTTTAATCATAAAATGGAACCCTGGTCTCCGTTAAGGCGACCAAGTCCCTACTAAAATACGAAGGAGAAATTGTTATGAAGGTTCTTTCTACTCTGTTTATCTGCGCCCTCGCCGCAGTGATGGTTGTTGGGACATCCATCGCCAGTGAACATGCGCACAAGTCAGTCCATGAGTTCAAAGTGAAAGACATCAACGGAAAAGAACTTAAGTTAGAGCAGTTTAAAGGCAAAGTTGTGTTGTTGGTCAACGTCGCCTCAAAATGCGGCTTTACTAAACAGTATAAACCAATGCAAGACCTCTACAACAAGTACAAAGACAAAGGCCTGGTAGTCGTCGGCCTGCCAGCCAACAACTTTGGCGGTCAGGAGCCAGGCTCAAACAAAGAGATTCTTGAGTTCTGCACAGACACCTACAGCGTCAACTTCCCGATGTTGTCAAAAGTGTCGGTCAAAGGCGATGATATTCATCCACTGATCGCCTATCTGAACAATCAAGAAAACCCCGATTTCAAGGGCGATATCAAATGGAACTTTGAGAAATATCTCATCGGTAAAGATGGCAAACTGCTTCACCGTTTCCGTAGCAAAACCGATCCGATGAGCGAAGACATGATCAAAGCCGTCGAAAAGGCGTTGAAAGCGTAAGACTCAAATTCAATCGTAATGAAAAGGCCCCCAAATGGGGGCCTTTTTCAATTTGCGGCGATTCTTGATTTTAGATTGCGGTACTGGGGCATGTATTCTTTTCTGGCGCGACTGTATAGCGCATGGATGGCTCGACTCATCTCTTCAAAATCATCTGGAGTAATATTGATTACTGCATCGTCAAACGCTAAGTGAATCTTTCCGCAATCATTACAAACTTCGTAAGCTGGAATGGGATCAAATGAATCTATATATTCATCTTTAATATAATCAGGGGATAACGTGATAGTTACATCCCCATACTTAATATGATAGTTATCACAACCAGAACAAATCCAAACCAACCCATTTTTGGTTTCAGCAAATTTTTCTTTAAACAGTATCATTGTTCCCTCCCGAAATAGCTTGAACGAGTTTTTGTTAAGTATACAAACCTTTTGGTGTGTTGCAAGTCGCTTTTCGGTTATTTTGGGAAATTTTACCATTTTCGAATAATGGTGATGTGTTTGACTAATTCGTAAGGCACATCAGGGAACTCAACTTCAACCACCCGCGCGCCTTTGTTTCGTCCTGGCAAGCGATACACATAAAAGTCTTTTGAAGACAACAAGTCGCCGTTCTCTCGAAAGAACTTGACGCGAAATTCAGCCGGATGCCACGGTAGCGGTTCGCGGTTCTTGAGTAACGCCACCAAGAATGAACCCTGCCTGCCGAAGAATGAATACGATATTGGATAGAGCCGCATGAGCGGAACGTCAAAAAATTCTTCGATGTCTAAGATAAACTCACGCCCATCATTATTCGTCATGGTTTTACGATAGACATTGGCTCCAGTGATATCGAGTATATCGCCCTTGCTAGCGAATGGGATATAAGTCTCTGTTGCGCTTGATAGCGTCGACGAGGCGGGTGTCGCTGAAGCGGCGATTGGCCCTTCGACGCCCCATACGATTTCACGAATCTGGCTAGCGCGAAACTGTTTGGCTGAGTCGTCTGAGTTAAGCACGATGTCGCTGGTTGAGCCGATGTAATTCGCCACGCCATAACGGCGCTCGCCGTTGTGAAACACCACCATGTCAGCGCGTACCGTTACGCATTGCAGCACTTGGAACGCGGCCAGGCTAAACAAAAAAAGCCGATAGGGTAGTAATGGGTTCATCCAATCTCTCAACCTGTTCGTTCTAATGCTATAGTCATTAGTATAACTGAAAGCGACTGAAAAGCATGTTCGTTTAGCGCGCCTTCAGCCTGCCTGCCGCAGGCCAAACGCCAAACGCTGTATTGCGAATACAAAAAGGCTTTTTTGTTTGGTTTCACTATAAATTTTCGGCGGACAATCATGTCATCTAAAGAATCAATTGGAAACAAGTTTGTTGAATTGGTTGAGATCATGGCCGCGTTGCGCGGCGAAGGCGGCTGCCCGTGGGATATCGAACAGACCCACTCCAGCCTCAAACACTATTTGATCGAAGAGGCCTACGAATTACTCGACAGCATTGATGAAGCCGACGACGCCGCCATGACCGAAGAATGCGGCGACGTCTTGCTTCAGGTCGTCTTCCACGCCCAGATGGCGTCAGAAGAAGGCCGCTTTGATATTGTCGATGTCATTACGTCAATCTGTGACAAACTGATTCGACGCCACCCCCATGTCTTTGGCGACCGCGACGCCGCCAATTCGGAAGAAGTATTAAAGAATTGGGAACAGCAAAAGAGAGAAGAAAAGCCCGAGCGCGAGTCCATTCTGTCAGGCGTCCCACGCGGGCTGCCGGCGCTAATGCAGGCCAGCGAAATCCAGAAGAAAGTACGGCGTGTTGGCTTCGACTGGGAAACGACGGAAGAGATGCTGGATAAAGTCGAAGAAGAATGGCGTGAGTTTCGTGACGCGCGTGAAAGTAAGAACCACGATAAAATCAAAGAAGAACTCGGCGATCTTTTGTTTGCCATGGTCAACGTTGCGCGTTATGTTGATGTAGACCCTGAAGACGCGCTGAGAAAGACCAACCAGAAGTTTATGCGGCGGTTTTTGCATATCGAAACGGAGGTCAAAAAACAAAACAAGTCGCTTGAACAAGCGACATTGGTTGAAATGGACGCGTTGTGGGAAGAAGCCAAAGCGCGCGAGCGCGAGAACGGGGGATAAGGCGATGGACCCAAAACGTATACTTATCACCGGCGGCAGCGGTTTTTTAGGCGGCGTCTTTGCTGAGTGTTTTCGAGACAACTATCAGACGGCGTATACATACTCAAATCGAAAAGTCAAAATTGAAGGCTGTAAGGCCTACCACCTTAACTTTCTTCAGACAAAGACAATCCATATTGCTATAGACCTGTTCGAGCCAGATGTGGTGATTCATTGCGCGGCGTTGGCCAATGCGAAGACCTGTGAACACGACCCAGACCTCGCCCGCGAGATCAATATGGACGGGACCGCGCAGTTGGTTGAGTCGTTGCCGGATGACAAGACATTGTTCATCCATATTTCATCCGACCTGGTGTTAGACGGCGAGAACGCCCCCTACAATGAAGACGACCCGGCGGAACCTATAAGCGTCTATGGTAAGACCAAACTCGATGCGGAGCGCATCGTGTTAGAAAGCGGGAAGAACACAGTTGTATTGCGCCCCGCGTTGATCTACGGCCCCATGCCCGAGTCGAACAAAGGCTGCTTTATGCATTGGATGCTGCACAGTTTTCAGGCGGGCGGCCCGGTCAATTTGTTTGATGATGAATACCGCACGCCTGTGTATGCGCTCGATATGGCGCGGGCGATTGAAAAGATAATTGAGAACGAACCCACCCACCGCTTATATCACATCGGCGGGCCGCAACGCGTCAACCGGGTTGAGTATGCTCAACTGCTTTGTGATGCGGCGGGCTGTAACCCGGCCCCAATAACTTCTGCAAAACTGGCTGACGTTGATACCGGCTACCCCCGCGCTCGCGATGTATCGCTCGATAGTACGCGCATTCAAACTGATTTGGCAATCACCCTTACACCGATAAAAGAGGCGTTAGGGCAGATATTTGGTTAAAGAATCAATAAATCAGCCCGGCCGATTTGACCGGGCTGGTGTCAGTATTATCTGTGTCCGTGGTTTATTACTTAGCCAAGAAGGCGCTCAAAAGATAAAAATTATTTCATGGCCTTGGCTAGATCAGTTTTAGAAGCGCCAGCGGCCAATAACGCACGAACCAACAGATCAAATGATATACTCGGATCACTCGCTTCGGCTTTCGCAATACGAGATTGGCTAGAACCAATTTTTTTTGCTAACATGCTTTGGCTGATACCAATAGAGATACGACGTTTTTTTAATTCGTGGCTCAAAGATAATTTCATCTCAATAAAAGATGTTTCCTCAGGCGTCAATTCTAAAAACTCTTCTGCGGAACCAATTTTCCAACCATTTTCTTGTAGTTTTCTTTTCTTTTTTGTATCCATGCCATTTCTTTCTATTTAGAAATCATTTCATCGTAACCATTCAGGCGCTTTACACAATTATCAATCACTCGCTTAGGAGTTTGGTTCGACTTTTTATTGAATACTTCAAGAATAATAATGGCGTCTTTGTCGGTTCTAAAAATGAGACGCCAATTCTCTGAGTCACTCTGTATTCTTAGTTCATGACACCTGGATGCGATAGAAGGCATTGGACGGCAATGAGGCATCGACAAAACTTCACCTGCTTGAAGTTTTCGTAATAGAATGCCCGCTTCTAACCGCGCTTGTTTCGAAAACGGAGGTGTTTTAACTTCGCCTTTCAACCACACTAGAGGTTTTTGGTTAACAGTCATTCCGAACAGTTTATGTCGAATATGACATAATGACAATAGGATAATTAAAAAAATCAGCCCGGTCGATTTGACCGGGCTGGTGTCTGTTAATCAGTATGTCTGACTCGCTACTTGGCTAAGAAGTCGCGCATCCAGTCGAGAGTGACCGATTTGGGCCGAACAATCGGCAAGCCAAAGCCGCGGGCGAGTATGTTTTGTGAACCGATGCCGAGGCTGCGCGATACGCTGAATAACACGGTGTAGTATGAAAATTCTTTCAAACCGTAGTGATACAAGAGCGAGCCTGAGGCGGCGTCAACGTTGGGCCATGGGTTGCTGATCTTTTCGATTTGCTTCAACACATTCGGCACCACATTGAAGACGCGGTCGACGGTTTGGAAGACCGGGTCGCTCATGCAATATTCCTTACCGAAGGCAAGGAAGGCGGTAAAGCGTGGGTCAGTCACGCGCAAGACAGCGTGGCCATAGCCAGGAATGACCCTGCCGCCGTTAAGAGTGTCCCAAGTATATTTTTTAAGATGTTCTTCAGTGGGCACTCCGCCAAATTCGTCATTTAATTCAAGCACCCAATTGAGACATTCCTGGTTAGCGAGGCCGTGAAGCGGGCCAGCGAGACCGTTGAGGCCGGCTGAGAGCGAATAGTATGGGTCAGACAGCGCAGACGAAACCGTGTGAGCGGTGAATGCGCTGACGTTGCCGCCTTCGTGGTCAGTATGAAGCACCATATATAGGCGCATCAGCTTGGTAAATTCACCATTCGGGTCCTCCAAACCAAGCATTTGCGCAAAGTCCGCCGCCCAGTCGAGATTGGAGTTGTGAGGGATGCGTTCGCCTTTGTTGAATCGCAGGCGATAGATATAGGCTGCGATACCCGGCAGGCGCGCCCAGATGTTGAGGTAATCCTCAAGCATAGGCTCCCAATATTCGTTCTTGCTGATTCCTTCAGCGTATTTTTGGGCGAAGACCGACTCTTTTTGCATGGCAAGAATCGCGGTGTTGAACATGCACATGGGGTGAGAGTCTTTGGGCATGGCGTTGAGAACGTCCCACACGTAGGAGGGCACTTCACGCCGCGCGACCATCTCTTTATGAAGGTCGTTGAGGCCTTCTTCGTCAGGCAGTTCACCCGCGATGAGCAAGAAGACAATTTCTTCGGGCAGGCGTTCCGCCAAATCGAGGATCGGAATTCCCCGAATAATCAATCCCTTTTCAGGTTCAACAGACGACGTATTACAGAATAGCCCCTTAACTCCCCGCATTCCCCCATAGACTTGGCGCATAGTGACTTCAGACACCACTTTGTCACCATGGTCGACGAGCATTTGTTTGATCTCGTCACGGAAACGGGGAATCCGTTCTGCAAGTTTTTCGCGTATTGTGGGCATTACGGTTTCTCCCTTCAGATTCTAAAGTCTTCTTTTTCGTCTCGGCTGTTCAATTCTATATAATCGCGTTACTGTTTCTGATAAAGCATGGGCTAAGTGAACCCGAATAAACAAGCAGCCGAACCATCATCCTATAAAAAATCAACCAATTAGACAAGGGATTGTATAGGTTATCATTGGGCGGTCGAAGCGTAGTATCTGTAATGTGTATCGTATTGAAACGCGAGATTTGAGTGGTATGAATAATCAAATAAAGCCCTACTGTAAAGACGTGAAGCTAAGCCTGCCTTCTGATGATGTGAAACTCGCTTGTCAGACTGTGTTTACGGCGATTTTGGCCCTCAATACAATTGTTTTGGTCTGGTTATTGTCGTCGAGTCCCAATTTTTTCACCCTTGTTAAGTATGTTTACAACTTTAATACATTTTTTTTTCCGGTTTTTTTGGTCATTTGGGTATTACTTTCAGCCACTTTATCCAAGCCTATGCGTTGGGGCAGAGGATTTACTCTAGTGATCATTTTCTCGCTTGCTTTGTTTGCTGTGAGAGTCTACGCAACTTATATTGAGCCTCATCGCCTTCAAGTTGTCGAGCAAATAATCAAAACTGAGAAGCTGGCGGCGCCGCTTAAAATTGTCCATCTGACAGACATTCAATCCGCCGAGGTTGGAGCCTATGAAGAGCGCGCCATTCAACTCGCAATCGAACAAAAGCCTGACCTGGTATTGTTTACTGGCGACCTTCTTCAACCCATTATCGATAAACAGATCGATAATGAAATCGAAAAGATCAGCGTGTTGTTAGAACAAATCGACGCGCCGCTTGGCGTCTACGGCGTGGTAGGCAACGTTGACGGCTGGATGGAAGAGTGGCGCCTGAGCAAACTCAGAGGCATGACCATACTCAATGGTAAAGGCGTCAAACTCGATTGGCATGAGAAGGCAATCCATCTATACGGCGTCAGTTTTCAAGGCTCGATGCGCGGCCATTTGGCCGCCATTCGCCCCTGGTTTGAAAGTATCCCTGACGATGAGTATTCCATCGTGATTGGCCATTACCCCGACTACATTCTTGACCACAGCGACCTGCCCATTGATCTCTGTTTGGCGGGGCATATCCACGGCGGACAGATTGTGATACCTGGGTTTGGCCCAATCGTGACATTTAGCGCCGTCCCCCGCTGGATGTCGCGCGGATTTCATGAATATGGCAATACACGAATCAATGTCTCGGCTGGCGTTGGGTGTGAGCGGGCGGCTGGCGTGCCCAAGATTCGGGTTTTTTGTCCTCCCGAATTTTCCGTCTTCGAAATTTCCGGCGAAAACGATTAAGAAACAATAGGTAAGTAAATCTCTCCACACTATTCTACTCATGCAAACCAAGTATTGAGGGAGCGCTTTTTCTATGTGTGGAATTATTGGCTACCTGGGCAAGAAAGACCCCGCCCCGTTGTTGATTGAGGGACTCAAAAAGTTAGAGTATCGCGGCTATGACAGCGCGGGCGTGTGTATTCTCAACGGCGGCGATTTTCAACTGATCAAAAAGCGAGGCGCTATCACCGATCTTGAGCGCGAACTCTCGGGGCGCAGCCTGCCTGGGACCATCGGCATGGCGCATACCCGCTGGGCGACCCACGGCGAACCAAACGAAACAAACGCCCACCCCCATATTGACTGCTCAGGGAGCATCGCCGTCGTCCACAACGGCATCGTTGAAAACTATCAGGCCCTGCGCGAATGGTTGGAGAAAGAAGGCTGTGAGTTTTTATCTGAAACCGACTCAGAAGTGTTCCCCCATCTGATTGGCCACTTTTATGACGGCGACCTAGAAGCGGCGGTCAACAACACGCTTCAGTTTGTTGAGGGCGCTTTTGGCATCGTGGTGATGCACAAAGACGAACAACGCATGATTGTCGCGCGGCGCGGTTCGCCATTGATTATCGGCGTGGGCGAAGACGAGCTGTTCGCCGCCTCAGATGCGCCCGCCATTCTCGACCACACCAAACGGGTCATTTATCTTCAAGACAATGAAATCGCCGTCTTGTCAGAGCATGGCTATGTCGTAAAAAACGTCGACGGCGTCGATGTTGATCCGACCATCCATGAGATTCAATGGACGGTCGACCAGATTGAGAAGAAGGGCTATAAACATTTCATGCTCAA
Organism: uncultured bacterium; assembly: GCA_964556895.1. Taxonomy (GTDB): domain Bacteria; phylum Hinthialibacterota; class Hinthialibacteria; order Hinthialibacterales; family Hinthialibacteraceae; genus Hinthialibacter. Next base: position 32,880 of record CAZKYC010000030.1, read on the forward strand.
GGAGATTCACGAACAGCCCGAATCTCTTAAAAACACTCTTCGAGGCCGTATCAAAGACGGGCATATTCAACTGTCTATTGATTTTGATGTACGCTCCATCGAACGAGTCATCATCACCGCTTGCGGAACCAGCTGGCACGCAGGATTGATCGGAAAACACTATATCGAAACCATGACGCGCATCCCGGTTGAGGTCGACTATGCGTCAGAATTTCGTTACCGCGATCCGATCATTCGTCCAACTGATTTAGTGATAGCGATTTCCCAGTCAGGTGAGACCGCTGACACCTTGGCGGGCATACGCGAAGCACAGTCAAAAAACGCGGGCGTGATAGGTGTGGTCAATGTGGTCGGATCGACCATCGCCCGCGAAGTGTCGTCGGGAATCTATCTTCACTGTGGGCCTGAAGTCGGCGTCGCCAGCACCAAAGCGTTTACCAGCCAGACGGCGGCGATGTTGATCTTGGCGCTGTTTCTCAGGCAAGAACGCGGCCTGCCGCTTGATGAAGATCTACTCAACGATATCGAAGAATTGCCCAATAATGTCGGCGCGTTTCTTCAAAATTCCACCCAGGCGTATCAAATCGCCGAGACGTTTCAATTTGCCCAAAACTTTTTGTATTTAGGCCGTGGATTGAATTACCCCGTCGCGCTGGAAGGCGCGTTAAAGTTGAAAGAAATCTCTTACATTCACGCCGAGGGCTACCCGGCGGCTGAGATGAAACACGGACCGATTGCGTTAATTGACCATGACATGCCGGTCATATGTATCGCCACCAAAAGTTCGATCTTCGACAAAGTGGTCAGCAACATGCAAGAAGTCAAAGCGCGAAAAGGGCGAGTGATCGCAGTGGTTGACGCAGATGACCCGACGGTTGAACATCTGGCGGATTACATTATCAAAGTGCCTGAAATTCGTGAAGAATTGTCGCCAATAGTGAATGTATTACCGCTACAACAGTTCGCGTATTCAATCGCTGACCGTAAGGGGTTAAACCCCGACAAACCGCGAAATTTGGCTAAATCTGTAACAGTGGAGTAACTATTACTTCTCAAAATAATTTGTTTTGCAGCGAGTTTGGCCTGGGGATGACTCTGCTCCCTTCAGTAAGGCTCTGCCTTTATGTACAGGCGCTTCCAGAGTTGCGCCCAGGCGAATAAAAAGTCGTCAATGTTTAATCGGGTGGAAATCTAGTAGCAATAGTTTTGAGGTCATTTCTAGTGTGACCGCAGCAAGCCTTTGATTTCCTGCCAGGCGTTTTTGAGAATCTGCTTGCGGCTGTAAGGGACCATCTGCGGACAAGTCTGACAGGGGGGCGGCGCGTCGCCTTCGAAGATGCTGCGGCGCATGTTGGTCAACACCGGGTGATTGCGCATTTCGCGCAGGTTGCCGTTCTCGACTTTACCGACCTTCAGGTTGCTCAGATAACAACAGGGAAACAGTTCGCCTTTGCCTTGAATCATGGCGTTGCGCCATAAAAAGTGACAATACGATTTGGGCTTTTTCTTTACTGCCCCATTGGATTTCGGGATTAATTCCGCTGGGTTTTCGTTATAAAAGTCGACTGACTTAAGAAAGGTTGACGAGTCCAGGTCCCAATAGACGAAATTGAGGCCGAGTTCGTTTGCGCGAACTTTCGCCTTGTCGGCGACCGCTTTGACTTCGTCGCGAGTGACGCCGAGCTCGCGTTCGGCGTATCGCGACTGATGAATAATAGTATGCACCACCAAAACCTGGGCGCCGAGTTCGTTGGCGATATCAGGGAACTTTTCGACATCATGAATGTTCTGTTTCATTACGCCGAACGAAAGGTGCAGCTCCGGCGTGGGCGAATTCATCTCTTGCTTGGTTCGCGTCAGCCGTTTAACGTTCTCGACGATTTCGTCAAACCCACCAGGGGGCCTCACCACCTTAAACGTGTCTTCACAGGAAGCGTCGAGCGAGATGCCGATGGCTTTGATGCCCGACCGGATGACCTCGCGGCAGCGGGTGTCGTCAAGCAGCGTCCCGTTTGATGACAGGCTGACCGCGGCGCCGAACGAATTGACAAAGCGCACTTTCTCAAAATAGCCGCGGTCGATCATCGGTTCGCCCAGGCCATAGAGGCTGATCTCTTTGGCGCGTTCGAGATAGGGGCGCATCTCGACGAAATACTGCATGTCGATATGTTCGTCGAACGGGGTGAGATTGCCGTCGCTGCCCTCGCGCGGACACATAACGCACTTCAGGTTACAGAACGAGGTCGTGCCCAGCGACAACTCGACCGGCATGGCGCGGGGCTTGTCTCGCGCTAGCAGCAGGTCGAGATAGGAATGAAGTAAATTGGCGGCTTTTTTGAGTCGCAAAAATCTCATGTTTTCCTCAGAAACAACATTGTAATCGCAAGCGCATCAGCGGGGTAGAGAACTCGACCCAACCGCCCAGTATTAGTCAACAGTCTGTTTGACTGAATCTGGGTGATACAATGAAGGCATCATTAACGTAGAGGAACAGACATGGCGTGTAAGATAAAAATCTGCGGCCTTACCAACCGTGAAGATATTGAGCTGGTTGCTCACAGCGGCGCCGACTTTGGCGGCCTGTTGGTCAATATTGATTCTCCGCGCGGCGTGACTTTAGAAAACGCACAGCGCCTCAGCGCTAATGCGCCGCTGCCCATCGTCGCGGTAACGATGAACGAAACTGCTGAGTCCATCATACGGGTTGCATTTGAACTACAGCCCGCCGCGTTACAACTGCATGGCGCCGAACCGCCAGGCTGCGTCGCTCAGGTAAAACGCAACGTTGAAGCCGAAGTGTGGAAGGTGGTCCACCTGCTAGCGCGGGACGACGGCGCCGCGCCAGAGACCGAAGAGATTATTCAACACATTCGGGCCTATCAAGACGCAGGGGCCGACCGTATCCTGATCGACGCCAAGGCAGTCATCGCGGGTAAAACGCAGATGGGTGGAACCGGCAAGACGGTTGATTGGAACGCGGCGCGGGCGTTGCGCGATGCGATTCATCTGCCGCTGGTGGTAGCGGGCGGCATCAACCCCTCCAACGCCGCCGAAGCGGCGGCGATGGTGGCGCCCTATGCGATTGACGTGTCATCCGGCGTTGAAAAAGAAAAGGGCAAAAAAGACCCCGACAAAGTCAAAGCCCTGATTGACGCGGTGAAAGCGTTGGGAGAGTAATTTCTCGATTTTTGGTCGAGTGACACCAGGGCGCACCGCCGAGCCGCGTAGGATCGAAAGGTCTTCTATTCATCGCGGCTCACCGCAATAACACGAACGTCTGATAGAGTTTGGTAAGGTTGGCTTGCGAAGCAACTCGCAGGTTCTTCTCAGAACTTATAAAAAATGTAATAAATCAGATACCCGATGACGAGCATCTGCAGAAACAGCAGCAACCAGAATTTGAAGTCGCGGGGGGACGCGTAATCGGCGCTGGGGCGCGGGGTGAGCACGTTCATGCGGGAGAGTTTGTCTTGTTTCTTCTGAAAGCGCCGCTTGATCGACGCCAGCGCGGCGCGTATGTCGTCGCGGCATTCCTTGTTTTCCGGGTCGGTATAGATCATCTCTAATTCAGGCAGCATGTCGACGCCGCCAAAGCGGCCAATGAGCCGCGCCGCCTTTTTGCGCACGGTGGGGTGAGGGTCTTTGAGCCCCGGCTTGATCTGTTCAAGTGCGTCGCCGCAATCAAACTTCTCGAAATAGTCGTAGGCTGCTTCTCGCACATACACCACCGGATCGCTGAGCAGCGGCAGGACCTTGTCCGCCGCGTCATAGCCGTAATTGGTCTGATAGCGAATCACGCTCTCGCGCACCGGCCCCGATTGAGAATCAATCAGCGACAACAGCGCTTTTGAGATGCGGTCGTTGCCAAACTCGCGCAGGGCGTGAATCTGGTGAAGCAGGCGCTCTTCGTCGCCGTCAAACAAGCGAGGCAGGGCCTCGTCAATTTGGTCTTCGATCTTTTTGATGTCTTCCAGGCGCAGGCGCGACGACAAGGCGTCGGGGTCTTCATTGGTGATGCGTTCAAAGATGCTGCGCGACAGGCTGATACAGCGCACATCGATGAAATGTTCGCCCAGATCAAAGAGAATTTTTGAGTCGACGTCTTTCGCTTTGAGAATCGCTTCGGCCAGGCGGCGCGCGGCGGCGGTGCGCTCCAACTTGATGTGCGCCAGGGCGAGCCAATACTGTGCGCCGAGTTGGATCAACGGCTGCTTGTCGCGTTCAAGCAGGCTTTCAAAGGTTTCAACCGCCTGCTCAAAGAGACCCTGCTCAAACAGTGAGCGGCCCCACAGCCCAAGGCTGATGGGTTGAATGCTTCCCACCATGGATGCGCGTTGAAAATGCCGCGCCGATTCGCGATAGTCAAGCGTGTCAAATTGCAAGCGGGCGTAGTTCTCTAAAAACAGGCTGCAGGTCGGTTCGAGTTCGACGGATTTCAAATAGGCCTCGCGGGCGTCTTCATAGCGGCCTTTTTCATGCAGCGCATAGGCGAGGTTGAAGTGGCTGAGCGCGCAACTGGGGTCGGTGTTGACCGCGACGATATACGACTGAATGGCCTCATCAATGAGACCGTCGTTGAGCGAGGCGCGGCCTTTTTCGAGGTGTACTTTCACCTCTTTTTTGACCATAAATGTCAGTTTTTTGTGCTCGGGACCGTCATGGGTTTCTTCCGGCGCGCCTTCAGAGGCATCGCGTCGGAAAAACATTTTTATTTTATTAAAAACATCTAAATTATTTGGCATGTTTTAGTCAGCCTATTGTAAATGTGTTTCGGTTTTTTGCCAACAACTCTATTTGCTGCTTGGGTGCGGCTCCATATTAAGCAAGAGCCGCCTGACTTCGTCCAGTGCATAGACGCAACTGCGCTGGCGGATGCTGATTCGGTTGCCAAACAGTTTGGCCTTAAACGAAACCACTTCGTTATCGGGGCGCGCTACGGCAATCCAGACCATACCAACGGGCTTTTCATCTGCACCGCCGTCAGGTCCGGCGACCCCAGTTAGCGAGACGCCCCAATCCGCGCCGATGGCCTTGCATACCCCTTTCGCCATTGCTTCAGCGACGGGCTGGCTGACTGCGCCGAGTTGGTCTAATAGGTCTTGGCCAACGCCAAGGCAATCGCGCTTGACGTCATTATTATACGCAATCACCCCGCCCCGAAAATAGGCCGACGATCCGGGGTTGTCAGTGATGGTCGAGCCTAACATCCCCCCGGTGCATGACTCGGCCGCCGCGATGGTCTGCTTCCGTTCAACCAGAAGGGCGCCCACGGTTTCAGCGAGAGAAACATCATTGTCAGAATAGATATACGGAGCGAGTTTATTGCGCAACCGGTTGGTGTATTGATCGAGCCGCTGGTTGTTCTCATTTGACTCGCCTGGAAGGTACAGCGTCAGATCGACTGTGCCTAGCTGTGCGAGAGAGGATATCTTTAAATCATCGGGCTGGCCGATCTCGTCGCGAAAGACACTGTCGATGTTTGACTCGCCGATGCAACAAAAGCGCAACAGCCGATGAGAAAAGGTCGCGTCGAGTTTGAAGCGTTGCTTGAGAATATCAACCACACTCTCGCGCAGCATGGGTTCTAACTCGCGCGGCGGGCCAGGCATGGCGATGATCAACTTGTCGTTCTTGTCATAGACCAGCCCGGGCGCAGTGCCGTTTGGATTGGGGATGAACGTCCCGTCTTTGGGGACTAACGCCTGGCGGCGGTTGTTGTCGGTCATGCTGCGCCCGATTTTCATGAACCGGGCGCAAATCATTTTCAGCGCGTCTTCACTTTCAGCCAGAGTGGTTCCAATGGTTTCGGCGATCACTTCGCGGGTAATGTCGTCAACGGTGGGGCCAAGCCCGCCCGTAACCAACACGAGGTCAACTTCAGACTGTGCGCGCTCGATGGAATGTTTTAGCCATTCAAAGCGGTCGGCGACCACTTCGGCGCGAATACAGCGCATACCATGCGGCGCCAACGTTCGGCTGATGAATGAGACGTGGCGGTCGGTGCGGCGGCCTTCTAAAATTTCGTCGCCAACAATCAAGATGATGTAATGCAGCAATTCAGACCGATTCGACGCCATGGTTTTTCCTCTTGTGTGTGTAGAAGCCGTCTCAAACTATTGTTGACGAAAGAAATTCTGACGCAACAACAAACGACAAACTTCGTCTGGTATGGGTGTAACTCTGGGAGCGCCTGTGCAAAAAGGCGGAGCCGTACTGAAGCGAGCAGAGTTGCGCCCATGCCAACGTAAACGTGATTTTAACCATGTTTGAGATGGCTTAGAGCAATTCTGAAAATATGTGCGTTAAGCGCGCCCGTATCCGCCGCGGCGGACAGCGATAATACAGTTGTAAAAACTTAATCCGCACACAATTCTGAAACCCACGATAAACCATTATACCGACGAATTGAATTTCACTGAGGATGATGAATGGCGTCTTATTTCAAATGAATAAACCCGTCGACCGGGCGGTGATCGGGGGCCGTTTCGTTGTCATCCAGGTCGCCGGGTTTGACGATGATGCTTGAGGTGGCGCTCCATACGTCTGGCGCCTTGGCGATAAAGATGAAGTCGAGGACGGAGTTATAACGCGGGCTGGCTTGTGTCTTGGTAATGAATTGAGGTTTGATCCATTCAAAGGTGTTGTTCAAGATAAAATTTCTGAACGCCGGGTTGCCTTTTTTATCGTCGATGTCCCAATCGAAGTTAAAGTCGCCGCTGGCGATGACCGGGGCGTCGGCGGCTTCAGCCCAGAGGCGCAAGGCGTGCGCTTGTTTTTGGCGGTTTTTGGCGTTGCTGCGGTGAAAATGGTTGACGAAAAAGAAAAATTCTTTATCGGTGGCTTTGTCTTTGAACTTTCCTCCTAACGGCGGGCGAATGTGGCGCCAGGTGAACGGCTGGGCGCCCTGGCTGTCTTCGATGAGCGTCAGTTCGAGCGTATGCAGCAACTCAAACCGCTCCGTATTGTAGACAACCAAAAGTCGGTCGGTTGAGGCGCTGCCTTCGATACGGGAGTAGTCGTCGTCATTGTTGAATTCACAGGCTTCTTCAAACAGGTCAAAGTCTTCTTCACTGACTTCAGAGAGCCCCCATAAGTCATATTGGGGCATCTCAGTAATTTGCCACGAAATATAATATGGATTGGCGTCAGGGCGAAATCCACGCTCAATGTTCCAACAGATGACCCGAAGCGGTTCGGCTTGGACCGTAATGGTAATTAGTGTGACTGCCATTGAGACAAAAAGCGCGCAGCGCATGCGTTTTCTCCAAATAATTATAGAAATAAAACCAGCCGACAGTAATCTACCGCCGGCTAGGTTGAAACGAGCGGAGTTGCGCCCATGCATCATTCAGCAATTAAACAAGCATTTTTGAGATGGCTTCTACGTTCTAATCAAGGCGTTTGAGAAACACGTTTCGATATTTGATCAACCCGTCATAGTTTTGGAAGCCCAAATAGCCCAAACGCGGACGCTCTTTCAATGGCTTAGCCTCTGAGGCTGATTCTGTGTATTCATCAAGGTCAGCGTCGGTGATTTGCACGCCGTTGATATAAATGTCGATCTCATTGTCGTCAGCGATAATCGCCATGGTTTGCCACTGTCCGGCTTCGCGGGTCGCACGAACAGACGGGGCGATCTCACGATAAATCGAACCGCACAGCTGCCAATCGTGTAACTGGCCCCAATGTTTGGCGTCATCGTCGATAATCTGAATCTCCATGCCAGAGTAGGCGCCGTCGCCGTCTTTGGGGCGACGAATGTAAACGCCGCTGTTGCCTTCTTTGGGAACCCAAAAGTCAAATTTGAAAATAAAATTCCCATAGTCATCGGTCTTGGCGCCGATCCAGCCGCCGCCTTTGCCTTCACAAGCCAAGACGCCGTCATCGTTGATTCGCCATGCCTCTTTATCGCCTTGATGAACAACCAGATGCTTGAAGTCGCGACCCTTGCCTTCGAGCAGGTTGGTATAGCCCGTCTCTTTGATCATGAAGTTACGAAACGCAAAGGCGCGGTTTTCGGCTTGGATGCCAATCAGGCCAATGGCCGGGTCAATGAAATCGGCTTTCCAAACATCCTGCCCGTCAATTTGAAGGGAGGCGTTTTCTCCGTTTGAAACCAGGTGAAACTTGGCCCACTTGCCGATTTCGACTGGAGTGTGCCCGCTGGGGATCATGGCGCGATAGCCGCGCACCAGCGTGCCGAAGCCATTGAATTTTAAATTGACCTGAAAGCCTTCATTGGGCCATGGCTCGCCGTCTAGGCTGGAGCGGAAAAATAACCCACTGTCGTATTGTTCAACCAGCGGCTTGCATTCAAATGCAAGAACGAAGTCGTCATAAATCTGATCCGTACGCAACCAGCCCATCCCGCTTTTGAGTTGCATGACGCCGTCGCTGACGCCAAAGTCGGTTTCATTGACGCCCGACCAGCCTTCGAGATTGTCTCCATTGAATAGAGGGCGGAACTCGGTTTGCGCCGCCGAAATGTTGGCAAATGATACAAAAAGCAGAATGGTGAAAAGCCAATTTGTGATTGGTTTCATGATGGGTTCCTCGTTACAATAGATTTAGGCTAAAATACCGTATCGCAATCGAATCGAAAAGGCGCAACAACCCTACATCTCGCTTCGACTAACCCCTATAGCGCCGTCATTCGTTTGGGTTCATTGATTGTGTCCTTTACTTTTTACTCACGGAGGTTGGCATGACTGATATTTCAAGACGCAGTTTTTTTAACCGTTCACTCGCAGGCGCGGGGGCCATTCTCGCTTCGCAATACGCCCAGGCGTCTGAAGCCAAACCAAAGACCAAACGGGGCGCGTTTGACCGCGTCAAATTGGGCAACACCGGCATCGTCGCGTCACGCCTTGCCCAAGGCACCGGAATCAAAGGCGGCGGCCGCCAGTCAGAACACACCCGCATGGGGCAAGAGAAATGCAACCAGATTTTCCGCCACGGGTTTGAACAAGGCCTCAACTTTTATGATATGGCCGACCTCTATGGCACCCACCCCTACGTCAAAAACGCGCTAAAACAGTTCAAGCGCGATGAGTATGTTTTACTCACCAAACAATGGTTCCGTGAAGCCGATTGGAACAAGCCGTCTGGCGGCGCCAAAGAAGAAATCGAACGCTATTGCAAAGAACTCGGTACGGATTACCTGGATGTTTGCTTGATTCACTGCGTCACCAACGACCGCTGGACCAAAGAACTCGAACAAGTACGCAAAGAGCTGGTCGAGATGAGAGAAAAAGGCCTGGTGCGCGCGATTGGCGTTTCGTCTCATGACCTGGGCGGGCTTCAAGTCGCGGCGGAAGACCCCTGGACGGAAGTGATCTTCGCCCGCATCAACAACAAGGGCGGCAAGAAATATAAAATGGACGGAACCGTCGAAGAAGTCACCAAAGCCATCAAAACCGCCCGCGCCAACGGCAAGGCGGTTGTCGGCATGAAACTCTTTGGCGAAGGCGCAATCACAGATTCAAACGAAATGGACGCTTCGTTGAAGTATGTCTTGGGCAACGACCTGGTCGACGCTATCACCATCGGCATGACCGAAGTCAACCACATCGACGACAACGAAAAGCGCATCGCCCGCGCCATGAACGCCTAAGCCTTAATCACACATACACACATTTCAACGCCCCGCATCGGTTGTCGCCAATGCGGGGCGTTTTTGTGCGTGATTTATCAGGGCGTATTTGAGTATTAACCCAACTGATATTGTTTCATTAGCTGTTGAAGTTCCTGCTTCATTTCGCGAATTTTGCTGGCGTACTTCGGATTATCGTATTCGCTTTTCATTTCGAGCGGGTCGGATTTCAGATCAAAAAATTCCCACTCGCCTTTGTCGTAAAACTCTATTAATTTGAAGCGCTCATTGCGTACGCCGCGATGCCGGGCGACCGCATGGATTCCTTGCTCGTAATAGGTGTACAGAATGCTCTTTCGCCAATCGTCGGGCGACTCGCCTTTCAACAAAGGAACAAGCGATTCCCCCTGAACTTCCTTGAGCGTCTCGGCGCCCGCCATGTCTAGCAGCGTAGGCGCGTAGTCAATGTTCTGCACCATCTGCTTACATTTCAAACCGGGCGCCGTGACCTTTGGCCACTTGATGATGAGTGGATTGCGCAGCGACTCTTCATACATCCAGCGTTTGTCATACCAGCCGTGTTCGCCGTTATAGAACCCTTGGTCAGAACTGTAGATGATGATGGTGTTGTCTTCGAGGTCGTTTTCTTTGAGATAGTCCAACACCCGGCCTACGTTTTCGTCCATCGCCTTGATGCATTTAATGTAGTCTTTCAGATAGGCCTGATATTTCCAGCGCACTAACGCTTCGCCTTTGAGGTTTTGCTTACGAAACTTCTCGTTGCGGGGGGCGTAATAAGAATCCCACGCTTTCTTTTGTTCGGGCGTCATGCGTGTAAATTCGCCGACGGTCGCTCCATCGCGCGACTTCGTTTTCGGCGCGGCGTTTAATATGTCATTGGCAGACGTTTCAGAAACCGGGGCTGTGACTTTTACGTCAAACGCGAGGTTGATGTGGTCGCGAATGGTCATTTCCTGTTCGCTGGCGGCGGAGGTACGCCCCTGGTAATCGTCAAATAGGTTTTCGGGTTCAGGTACGTCGATTCCATCGAGAAGGTCGAAATGCCGTGGATGCGGCATCCAGGTGCGGTGGGGCGCTTTGTGCCAGCTGCATAAGAAGAACGGCTTTGAAGGGTCTCGCTTTGTTTCAAGCCAGTCGAGAGTCAAATCGCCAATAAGGTCAGAGCAATAGCCTTCTTTAGTGACTAATTCTGAAGAGCCTTTGATTTTGAAGTCAGGGTTATAATACTTGCCCTGTCCAGGCAGGACGGTGTAGTCGTCAAACCCGGTTGGTAGACTGCCCAAGTGCCATTTACCGATTACTGCGGTTTGATAATTGGCGTTTTGCAGCGCTTTTACGACCGTCCATTGGTCAGGGTTAAACGTATCGCCATTCGATTTGAATCCGTTTTTGTGGCTATGTTTGCCGGTCAGTATGCAGGCGCGGCTGGGGCCGCAAATCGAATTCGCGACAAAACTATTTTCGAACAACACGCCTTGTTCAGCGATTTTGTCGATGTTAGGCGTGATGTTGTGTTTCTTGATGAAATTCTGCATCCTGGAGCCATAGGCGCCCAGGGTTTGTAATGAATGGTCGTCAGAAAACAGAAACACAATGTTGGGCGGTTTTGATTGGTTCTGTGCGGCGATTGTTTGGCTGAGCCCTAGCGGGAGGCAGCCTAGAGTTTTTATAAAGTTTCGTCGATCCGTTCCCCTAATTACCATTGATCTGTCCTTTCGTCTGAAAATTAGATTCATTATTTACTTTAATAATAATTCATATTTGAATATCTGAATGAAAATAGCAAGAAGTCACTAATCAAACACAGTCGGCAAGTCTGGATTCAAAAAATGGTGGTAACAAAGTTTGAGTTGAGATTCCGTCGTTCTTGAACTCGAGAGTTCGGGCAGGCCATTTAGGTCAAAGAAACCGACTTCACCGATTTCGTGTTCATGGTCTGGGTTGGCGCTGCCGCCAATGATTTCGCAAAGAAAGAAATGCTTATAGACATGAAAAGGCAGCGGCGGTTGGTTGCCCTGTTTCTCACGGTCGAGGACTCCAACGAGTTTGGTGATTTTCACTTCATAGCCTGTCTCTTCAACCACTTCGCGCAAGATTGCCTCGCTGGGGGTGTCATTGACGTCCGCCCAGCCGCCGGGTAGCGTCCAACGGCCGCCGTCCATCAATTCACTGGCGAGTAACACCTTTCCATCTTGAAATACCGCGCCACGAACATCGACTTTTGGGGTGGCGTAGCCGATCTCGTTCGCGTAGAGCGCCAATAATTCATCAGCGCCCAGGGTAGAGTGGGACGAAATCATTTCGGCGGATATTTTTTGCAGTTCCTGATAGCGAAGCCGGTCATACTCGTTTTTACAATACTCAAGGCCATTTTGGCTCATGGCTTGCAGCGCCCGAGCCCAAGCGAAAATTTTCTCATGTCCCATAATGGTAGATCTTTCTTTGACAGTCTCAACAAAGAATATCACAACTGGGTGAAATCGGGGCGGGCTATAGTCACATAGTTATAGCATGGGGCTTCCGGCAATGGTTTTCTTTTTATGATGGTGTTCTAATATCGCTTGGGTGTGAAACGTGAGAGCATCGTGTAATTCTTTTTCGCCGATATAACAGAACATGGTGATTCCGTGTTGATACCATGAAATGTCAGAATGCCCTATCCGCTTATTAAGCAGGGCCACGATCGCCTTGCCATGAAAGTGTTCACGAAGCCAAGTCAATAAATTTTTGTCTTTTTGTGTCTGGGTTCTTCCGTCCCAAATGATATAGAGCGGGCTGTTCATAAAAAAGATTTTGGCGAGTTCACTTTTTGGGAGAACGATGGTATTCAGGCCAAATTCATTGAAGAGTATTCGCTCAACGTGTTTAGAAACCTTCTCGTCGTTCGATACAAAAAAAATTGTGTCGCTTGCGGGGATCAT
>CAZKYC010000031.1:0-45260 GCA_964556895.1 uncultured bacterium
CGTCCTCAACTGCGTCTGACGAAAAACTATTCGCTGACAGATTCAACCGACTTGTTGTTCCAGACAGCGTTAACCCGAACGATTGGCGACGATGTTGACGGACAAGACACCGGTAAAGACTCCGGGTTCCCGGGCGTTCAAGGCCGACTGGCGTATTCGTTCCCGCTATTGACTGACAAACCAACCACGATAGGTTTTTCGGGCCACTATGGTCAAGAAGAACACGACGGCCTCGACAAAGACCTAGACACCTGGTCGGCCAACCTTGACCTAACTGTCCCCATTTTTGAACGCTTAACTCTCAAAGGCGAGTTGTTTACTGGGACCAACCTGGATACCTACTTCGGCGGCATTCTTCAAGGCGTAAACACGGCGCTTGGCGAAGAATTGCCATCGACAGGGGGCTGGGCCGCCTTGTCGATCACTCCGATGGACAAAATGAACCTCAACCTTGGCGCTACATTCGAGTCGCCCGATGATTTTTATGTAACCACGGGCGGCCGTTCACAAAACAGTTCCTATTTCGGCAACCTATATTACATGTTTGACCCATCGCTCATCGCTGGTATCGAAGTGTCGTACTGGGACACCAAATACAAAGACCTCGATGACGGCGACGCGCTGCGGTTTCAAACTTCAATCATCTATAAATTCTAAATTCAAAAACCTGTCTGCTTTCAAAGCGCCCTTGGTAAAAACCTAAGGGCGTTTTTCTTTGCCTATTGAAATTAGGGGAGAAGTATCACAAGATTATGTATCTAATCATTTTTGTTAGGGGAAGACTATGAAAACTCTCACGCTTATCATCGCACTATTCGTATGTTCGTCGTTTGTTACGCAGGCTGACGTATTACTCGACGGGTTTGACAATGACGGCGCCTTGACCAATGGCGCCGGGACCGATGGCGCCTGGAACCTGCCGCCAGACTCTGATTATCAAGTCTCTTTCGAAGCCCAGAAAATCCATCAAGGCAGCGGCGCCGTAAAGGTGTCTTGGGACGGCAAAGACCTGTGGTCGAGTTTTGTTTTCAGCGACTTAGATAAACCCGGCAACGCAGGCGGCGTCTTTCAAGACGCAGACGCCGTCCGCATGGCGATCGCCGGCCCGGCGGGACGCATCATCATCAAGTTGAATGACTCTGATGGGTTTGCGACAGGCGATGTCGCCAGTTTAGAAACCTCTGGCAGCGACGACTATGAGATTTATGAGTTTCCATTGTCGTCAGCGTTTAACTTTCCGATTGATCCCAGCAGCATCAAAGAACTGGTTGTTCTTCCAAACGCTGGCGTTCAAGGAACAGCAGCGGATATCTATATCGACAGCATCGAACTCATCCAAGGCAGCGGCGACGCCGCGACAGTGATTGGCGTGGTTGATGCGTTTGATAATGACGACTCTATTACTGACGACCCTAACGCCGCTGACTCGACGCCGTCTGGATTATCGCTCTTGCCTGGGCCGTTCGTCACCACAGTGGTTGACGACCCCAGCGGCGCGGCGAACAAAGTGTTGCGCGTCGACTATAACACCAGCCCCTGGAACGTGCTTTGGGTCACTGACCTTGATGTCACCGACTGGGCGGATGTTGAAACAGTCTCGATTGATGTCTATGGCTCTGCCAATGGCATCCTGTTGAAGTTCAAAGACATTGACGGCAAAGAACAGGAACCTGGCGGAGGGCTGCAAAACCATGTTGGCGACCAGTGGGACACACTCACCTGGGACGCATCAGTCGCAACCAGTATCGACATATTTAACATGGATAAATTGATTGTCTTCATCGAAGGCCCAACTGGCGGGGAAGGGACAATCTATCTCGATAACCTGACGCTTACTGGCGCGGTAACAAAAGTAAAACGTTGGAGTTTTTATTAGCCGCTGAAACCGACGCAGCCCTCAAAAAATTCGAGGGCTTCGTTTGATACGACATTCCAATGAGTTAGAACACGGACCAGTCTTTTACATTATCTTCTGCGTATGGGTTTTTGAACATCCGTACGATTGGCTCGTCTAAGACTAAGTCAAATGCGCTTGAAAGTTGTTTGATTGTGTCAGAAAGCCCAGGCATAATCGTACTGGGAGAAACAACCGCCGCAACCTGATTGTTTAACGCACATCGCGGCTGTTGTAGGTCTCCTACGGCGATATTGCCGACTGAGCCGCCATAGTCAATAAACTCGGGTTCGCTTTTCCAATTTTCGAAAACAGGGAAGCTGGGGCCAAACGGTTCGCCCTCTTTGTTAAAGAAGCGGCCGAATACTTGTGAGTGGCCATCCACTAGGTCTCCACCAAATCGTTTGTCTTCCCAAACCACAAACACGTTGCCGTTTTCATCCATGTCACAGAAGGTTCGATCGACCATAGCGACTTCATCTTCAATCACTACGTCATCAAATCGCACAAAGTGGCTGACGGTTCCATCTGTGTTGTAGTAAATGAGCAAGCCGACCGAATCAGGGCCAGACTCAACTTTTACCGTTTTGACGACACGATCTTTGCCATCGCTGGCCAGCGCCATGCCGTCGCCGCGTCCTCCAGAACTTTCGGGGATGGCGAAGCCAGGGTTTTCAGGATCGACTTCTTGCCCGGCGATATCAGCGTGGTCAGGCTGAGAGGGCGTTCTTGACGAGCCGTCATTGTTATACCAACGGATGTCGCTGCCATAATCAATGACGAAGCCCCCTTCGAACGCGGTCATGTTCTGAAATGCACCAGAAGAACTACCACCCAAGTAGAGACCGTCATCACCAGTATGTGGAGCGAAAGGCCCAAATCGAACTTCACCTTCAGGAGTGAGAATGATACCCATTATTACGCTTGAATCAGCGGCGGCTATTTCATCAAGAAAATCATCCGTGAACTGGCGGTTTTCGCCAATTACTGCGATGTCGCCGTTACTGAGAATGACCGCGCCCACATCGCGGTATTCACCCGGTTCCCCCGTCAGCGTTCCAAAGGCGTTGATGCTTGAGCCAACCGGGGCGCCGTCGTTGTCGAATAATTGAATAAGTGAGAAGGCTTCATCGCCGACTTGATCGGCGTGTTCGAGGCCAAATTCCGCGAAGGCTTCGCCCTGGTTGTGAACAACAAAGCCCGTTCCGTTAGCGCGGTCAGCATGAGCGCCAAGAGTGAAAAACCCCCACAACAATCCCGTACTGGCGAAATCCACCCAAGGAACAGGCGTCCCATCTGAATTGAATGCGCCGGGAGTAGGAACTTCGTTTCGTTGTTGGCCGTCAGGGCCAAACAATAGAAATTCAGACCCGCCAACCACGCCCGGCGTTTCAAAATCAGAGCCGCGTTTGAAGACGGCGACGTTGCCGTTGTTCAGGGCGATAATCCAGATACTGTCAAAGTTGGCTTCATCGACGCCATACGCCCGCCAGGGCGCCATATCCCCAGTGAGTGGCTCGATTCCGGCGGCTTCAGGTGAATCAGCCGGCTGTGAATAGGCGCCAAAAGAACAAACCAACACACAAACGAAAAATCCCAATAGACAACGATACGGTTTCATCCTATTTCCCCAAAAAAAATGAAATGCAAAGATCGTGGAGCCTATCAAAGATGATAAATAGATTAAAAACTACCTGACGAGAATGTCAAGCAAGATTTTTGTTTGAATCTGGTTCAAAGAGATTATTGCTTAACCAATATCTTGAAACAGACGGCTTCTTGAAGCGGTGGATTGTATAACATTGTAATATCGACGGCTTTTCCAGCGCCTAGCCATCCTGAAAGGGTTTCACCGTCAACGCTGCGAGTGAAGCGGGCCTCTTCACCCGTGAAAACCAACGGAAGAGCAATCGAACTCATGGACAATAAATAGGTGAGAAAAACTAAATGATAGCAATTAACATACGCCCAGCAGGACTCGAACCTGCAACCCTCTGCTTAGAAGGCAGATGCTCTATCCGGTTGAGCTATGGGCGCATGGTGTACCATTATACTGAGTGCGATCGTTTCTACAATAATTGCGAGGGATACGGCTAATACTTTTTACCGAAGATAACATACTCGACGATTCCAGTTCCAATACCAAGACCGCTGACTCCGGCGTCGATCATGTTGAGAACAAATGCCTTCAAGACAAATAGAAATCCCTTGTATCGAAATAAATATTTCATAAACGAATCAACCAAATAGGCGAAAGCGACCAACAGCGTCGCAATGACAAGCAGCCAGTTTATGTTCTGAGTGAAGAGCAACACCCCGCTAAACAAGATCGCTGCGTATATGATTGGGATCCTCACCATGGCGCTGAGCGAGTTGGTGCCAAAGCGGCCCGTGTGGTCAATAGTTGGGGCCGTCTGGTCTTTTCTTTCTTCCCGGTTGCGCAGCAAAAGTTTCGCTAAGTCGCGCGAACGGCGAAACTGGTTACGAATAAATCCCCATAGCGTGAGTTGTTTGTTATGTAAGACCTCGATGTCTCTGGCGAGCCAGATTTTGTATCCACTATTGATCAAGTTTCGTCCCAGCGTCCTGTCTTCAACCGAGGCGCCGCGAATCTTGTCATCGAACCCGCCGGATCTGTCGAACGCATATTTTTTTACGGCAGTAAGTGAGGTGTAGGTGGTGTCGATCCAATCAGGCAGAGTCGACAAAACAAACCGGTTATATAAATTTTTGTATTGCGAGCAAAAATTAGCGAACGGACAGACCGATGAGAACACGCCTTGTACGCAGTCAGCGCCTGACTGTTTAAAGTGTGAGTCTAATTGTTGAAGCAGCGATTTAGACACCAAGACATCGCTGTCAGTAAAGACGATAATATCGTGTTGCGCCTCGTTTGCCCCGTGGTTTCTGGCTGCGGCGGGACCGCGATTCTCTTTAAGCGATATGACCTTCGCCCCGGCGTCTTGAGCGATCTTAACGGTATTGTCAGTCGACCCATCATCAACAATGATAACTTCGACCGCTTCACTGTTGAATTGCATAACGCTGTTCAAGGTGTCGGGCAATGTCGGTTCGCCATTGTACACTGGAATCACAATTGAATATGAATAGTCAAATTCAGTCATTGGGCGGTTATCCGATCATACAGTTCGACCACTTGCTTGACCATTCGTTCTTCTGAATATTGGTCTATGACATCACGATGGGCTTGGTCGACATACTGAGCAAGTTGGTCTTTGTTCATAAACAGATTGGTTAGTGTATTGGCGATTGTTTCTCCATCAAATGATTCAAACAACAAGCCGTTTTGGTTATGTCGAATGACGCTTTCGATTCCGCCGACGTTGGTTGAAACAACACCAACATTGGCCGCCATGGCTTCAAGAATGGTATGAGGGACGCCTTCAGAGCGTGAAGAACAAACGTACAAATCAAATGCCCACAGAGCAGGGCGAATGTCTTCGAGGTATCCTGTAAAGATAACGGATTCAGAAATATGTAGAGTATTTGCTAAGTCTTTGAGACTCTCTAACTCAGGCCCGTCTCCAACGAAAACGAGATGTGTATTGGGAAGTGTTTTCTTAATCTGTGCAAATGCGTTGAGTAACAGGTCGTAGCCTTTGATTGGCGCCATGCGTCCGATAGAGCCGAGCACAAACGAGTTTTCTGGAATGTTGAATTGGGTTTTATAGGCTGCTTTTGTTTCTGTGGATTGGTAGTGGCGAAAATCAACACCGTTCTGGATCAGGTGTAACTTGTTTTTAAGAAACCTCAAATCTGAATAATACTGTTCTACTTGTGGTGAAATGACTTGAATCGCATCTGCCTTTCTAAGGAACCGATTGTTTACATGATGAGAAATCTTGCCGATCAATCTGTTTTCATAGTCTGTATAAGTCAGATTTGGAACGCGCGCCGCCCATTTTGCTTTTGTCCGGTTTGAGATCATCCAGGCGAGACTGTTTGAGCGGATGCCGTAAGTATGAATCACCGCCGCCTGATGGTGTTCGGATAGTTCGAGCAAGCGGTCCGATGCGCCCGCTAGATCAACCCGGCTTTTCATCGGAAGAAAGTGTGTGTCGATGCCAGCGTTTTTGGCTTGGCATTCGAGTTCACCATGATTGGCGATGGGAACGATAACTGGTTTATACTGGCTGGCTTGCAGACGTCTCGCCACAGTGAGGATATGGCGCTCGACGCCTCCAAAGTTGCCGTCTATGCGACACATCAACACCACGCCGCTCAAAGATTCGCTCCATTAAAAGTAACAAGGATGGCCATGACTGAACCATCCTTGCATTTTAGATTTCTGTAAAGAGAACGAACGGGTTATTGATAGATTTTTGCGCTTGAAGCCATGATATCGCCGCTGGAGTTGAGGCCGTTCGACATGGAATAAAAGGCGCCGCCGTCGCCATTAGGGCCCGCAATGCTTGGGCTATTCAAGACGCGCAATCCCCCCGCCCAATTGGTCCAGGGCCAGTCAGTGTCACGGTCGGGGCCAAGAGACACCATGACATAGGTCACGCCTGCTCCATGGTACTCTTTGATTCGAATCGCGACCTGATCTTCTGATTGTCCCGCGCGTAAAGGAGCGCCGTAATCACAGAACAAACGGCCGCTATCGTCTCCGACTGAGAAAAACGGGTCGCGGGCGGCGTCTATGCTGCTCAGATACGCGACTGGAGTCGTCAACGGGACGTAACTTTTACCGTCTGCAGTTTCTCCGCCCAAATCAGGCGGCGCCCAGCCGCGGTCCATTTGATATTGGGCGACAGCAGACTGGACGGCCTTTAAATCTGCATACGTCCGCGCCATTTTCGCCCGAAATTGCGCGTTCAAAAAGTTTGGCACTGCGATCGCAGCCAAAATACCAATAATCGCGACGACAATCAATAATTCGATCAGGGTAAACCCCGAGCGTGGATGCATTTTGTTATCCCCATATCAAAATAGTGTTCTTCAAATAAATGATAATAAATGAAGCGGTATTGTTCAATCATTTTCTGAGTTTGTTTTTTGAAATGGCGCCAATCACTTTTCACTTCAGACCAAATTGACTACTATTTTACTGTCCACTAAACGTGGATATGTACCAAGTTAAATGTGTAGATGGAGGATGACCGTGGCGACTCTTGTCGAAATTGAAGCGGAAATGGAAGAAATCCAGATGCTGATGAAGATCTGGAACCAGTTTTATAAAGTATTGACCACAACCTTTTCTGAAGACAACGCCGATACCAAAGCCCTAGACCGCGAATTTCAGCGCATCAAACAAATCGTGGCGGAACACCACGGCCACTTTATGAAAGTTATCAAAAAAGACTTTCACATTGGCCAATCGGTTATGACCACCGTTAAGAGAACCATCTCTATCGATGGGTTTAAGGGGCTTAGCGATCTCGAAGTTCGAAAGACCCTCATCGAATGGCATGACGCCAACATTCTCTTAAACGAAACGCTTGGCTCGCTTGAGTGTGAACGCGATAAAATCAACCGCGGCATCGCCCAAAAAGACCGGAAAAAGTTAAATAAGCGTGATGGCGGCCTTTTCCAAGCCGGCTCAATGAAAACCATCATCAATATCATTGTCTTTGTCGCCATTATCGGCGCGTTGATTGTGTTCTGGGAGCCAATTTCTCAATCATCCATCTACCAACAATACCTTGCCTGGATGATTGACCCGGCCCTAAACCTCATTGGAATCACCACAGAAGCGCCAGCGCAATAATCGTAATTTCATCAAAACGATTCAAACGGGGCCGGATATCCGGCCCCGTTTTCGTTTCGAATCGTTATACTGATGAACGATAAACTTTGTGTAGGAGAAACATCTCATTCATGAAAGCCCGAATTCTCATTGTTGAAGATGATGAACGTTATTCATCGCGAATCCAGAAGAACTTACAACTGGAAGGCTACGACACCCATGCGGTCCATTGCGGTGAAGACGCGCTGCAGGCGTTGACTGAACAGCAATTTGATCTGGTCATGTCTGACATCAAAATGCCGGGGATGGACGGTGTGTCGTTGCTGAAACAGATTTCGTCAAAAGAAGACCTGGGCCATGATCTGCCCGTCATTATGTTGACATCGGTTGATTCTGTACGCGTCGCGGTTGACGCCATGCGCGAGGGGGCGTCTGATTACATCACCAAAGACGCCGACAAAGAAGAAATTTTGCTTCGCATCGAAAATGTATTAGAACGGGCCAACATACAAGAAGTCAACAAAGGGCTGCGGCGCCACCTTCACGCCGCCCATGATGTCGAAGGCCTGGTCGCCGAGTCTGAAGGCATGAAAGCGGTTCGCGACGAAATTCACGCTGTCGCTGACGCCGGCGCCTGTATCTTGATCGTGGGAGAAACGGGCGTAGGCAAAGAAATCGTCGCGCGATATATTCACCGCTTCAGCCCACGCGCCGAAGCGCCGTTTATTGATGTGAACTGCGCGGCGCTGCCCAATGACAACCTCTTTCAATCCGAAGTCTTTGGCCACGAAAAAGGCGCGTTCACCGGCGCTTCAGCCCGCAAACGCGGTAAATTAGAACTGGCTGACAAAGGCACCCTCTTTTTAGACGAAATTGGCGACATGCCGATTGAAAGCCAGGGCAAAATCTTACGCGCCATCGAAACCAAAGAATTTGAACGCCTGGGCGGTAGCCAGAAAATCAGCGTCGATATCGCCATCGTCGCCGCGACCAACAAAGATTTAAATGAAGAAGTCAAGAATGGCCTGTTTCGGCAAGACCTGTTCTTCAGGCTTGATGTGATTCGAATTGCGATCCCCTCGTTGCGCCAGCGAAAAGCCGATATTTTTCCCCTAGCAAACCGCTTTTTGGACGAATATACAAAAAAATATAATCGTCCCCTGCCAACCATTTCAGAAGACGCCATTGCTTTACTTAAAAAATATTCATGGCCTGGAAACGTGAGGGAATTAAAAAACCTATTTGAGCGCATCGTAATACGCAACCGGGACTGCAAACTCATTGATTCATTGTTACTACAACGGGAAGGATTGAACCTCGACTCAGACCGATCGTCTGATCTAACTCAAGATTCATTGCCACTTGAAGATGTTGAAAAGCAGACAATCTTAAAAGCGCTTGAGCAGAGCAACTGGGTTCAAAGCGAGGCGGCGAAATTGTTAAAAATATCTTCAGACCGAATCTATTCACGAATCAAAAAATATGGAATCCAACATTCTTCCTGGCGTTCTCACCGACCAGAATAGCCAGTCTCTTGGAACATATATTGTATACAATGCGTCATAAGTATTTGATTAGCAAGGTTGTATCATGAAATCTTCTGTTTTGTTTCTTTCATGATAATTTCTTGGATCAAATCAACGAGTTTGGGGATCTTAGTCGCTACTGTTACTGACAGCGAATCTTCATACTCAAACGACTCGCCTGTAATCGTAGCGATATAGGCCTTGGGCGCTTTATCATACAAATCTCGCGCCATAGATAAAATTGTCTCGGGTTTTGAGAAATGGTTTATCGGTTGATGGTTCTCAACAGGATCAACTAGGCGGACAGAGATCTCACCAGGTTTGCCATTCGCGGCGGCGTCAATCAAAATGACCAGATCATTTTCGCTGAATTGCTCAGCCAATTCAGGCGTTAATTGAAGGCAGGTCTCAACATTGATAGTGGGCGATTCATTGAAGCGCTCTTGGAGTTTTGAGGCGGCGGCCCATCCGATGCCGTCGTCGCCTCGCAAGGGGTTTCCATAGCCAAGAACGAATACACTACTCATTCATCTCTCGCCTGTATGTCGAGTAAAGAACCTTCTGCGTCGTAAAGTTCCATCTGAAGCGGCATTTGACCGAGCGCGTGGGTCGAGCAACTCAGGCAGGGGTCAAAGGCGCGAATCACGGCCTCGACGCGGTTTAAGGCGCCATCTTTGATTTCGCTCCCGTTGACAAAATGTTTGGCGACCTGTTGAACGCCTTTATTCATCGCCAAATTGTTATGGCCAGTGGCGATAATCAGGTTCGCCCATTTCATCAGGCCATGTTCATCAACTTTGTAATGGTGAATGAGGGTACCGCGCGGGGCTTCAGAAACGCCGATGCCTTCATGGTTGTTGACACGGGCTTCGGCGCGGCAGTCTTTGCTTAACACGTCTGGGTCATTGAGAATGTTTTCGACGGTTTCGATGCCATAGAGAATTTCAATTAAGCGGGCGAAGTGATAATGAAACGAACTTAATACCGCTCCACGGCCCAGGGAGCGAAATTCCGCCCATTCCTGATCGGCTAAAGGCGTGCCGCAACGGTCTACGATATTCAGGCGGGCCAAGGGGCCGACGCGATACATGCCGTTCGAATACCCCATCGGTTTATAATAGGGTGATTTGAGGAACGAATCTTCTTCGACTTTTTCACCAATAATGTCGAAGTATTTGTGATCGTCTATCTTGTTGGCGATGATTCGTCCTGCGGCGTCAACGATGCGAAAATGGCCGTCATAGTGTTCAATCTGGCCTTTGTCATTCACAATGCCAAGGAACAGAGAAGGGAAGTTGGCGAACGTGCGCGTTTCTTCCGCGAAGTCATCAACAATTCGTTTGTAGATGTCGAGCGCTTCTTGGGTGATTTTTTTGGCTTCTTCAATTCGCTCTAAAATCATTTCGCGTTTTTGAGGATCAAGCGGTTTGTTTACGCCGCCGGGTACCACCCACGCGGGGTGGATGCGCTTTCCGCCCAGCCATTCGATGATCTGTTGGCCGAATTTTCGCAGTCGGATGCCTTTTCGCGCTAATTCGGGGTTGGCATTCATCAAACCAAACACGTTTCGGTCTTCTGGCGGTGCGTCCATACCCAACAGCAAGTCAGGGGCGCTGAGATGGAAGAAATTGAGCGCATGAGACTGAATCAATTGGCCCAGGTTTAACATCCGGCGAAGTAATTTCGCGGTTTTGGGGATTTGAACAGCCAGAATATCGTCACAGGCTTTACCCGATGCGACCAAGTGGCTGACCGGACAGATGCCGCAGATACGCGCCATGATGGCCGGCATTTCGGTATAAGGGCGCCCTTCGATGAGTTTTTCAAAGCCGCGAAACTGAGTGACGTGAAACTTCGCGTCATTCACGCGGCCGTCATCATCCAAATGGATGGTGATTTTGGCGTGGCCCTCGATTCGCGTTACTGGGTCTATGTCAATAATTCTTGGCATGTCAATACTCCAGCAAGTTCAATTATGCGCCAAATTGCGTCACTTCGGTCACTTCGGGTTTGTTGCCGTTCAACAATTCAACCAAGACATGATGAATAGCCGCTGCGCTGGGGGGGCAACCTGGGATGAAGTAATCAACCTTCACATATTCATGAACAGGTTTTGACTGTGGTAATAATTGCGGAATTTGCAACATGGGAATACAGGGGTTCTCGTCGACGTTTTCTTCGTACGAACGGTGCAATACATCCTTGACGTTGAAGTGGTTGCGCATCGAAGGGACGTTACCCGTTACGGCGCAGTCGCCTAACGAAACGATCATGGCGCTGTTCGCGCGCAGCTTGTTGATTTTCTCTAAGTCGTCGGTGCTGCTGATGGCGCCTTCGACTAAGGTGATGTCAATGTCTTCAGGGATGGTTTTATGGTCGACAAGCGGGCTATAGACCAATTCAATGATTTCATTGAGTTCGATCAAGAGTTCATCCATGTCTAATACCGACATGTGACATCCTGAGCAGCCGTCAAGCCAAACAGTGGCGAGTTTTTTCTTAGTCATTTTGGTTCTTCTCTCCTCGCATGAGCGACAAATAGGGCAAGAATTGGCGCTTGGTCATTTCGGCTGTCGCCTTGCCAGATTCAAACAACGCGCCAGTGGGGCAAACATGGACGCACTTTCCACACGATGTACAACTTTCTGACTCGCCCCAGGGCTGGTTCAGATCGCTGATAATTTTACAATCCACCCCGCGGCCCATGATGTCCCAGGTATGGGCGCCTTCGATCTCGTCACAAACTCTCACACAGCGCGAGCATAAGATGCAGCGGCTTTGATCGTTAACGAAGCGCTCATGTGACGCGTCGACGTCAGTGACTGGGTATAAATAGGGAACATGAATGTGGTCCAAACCTAATTTTTGTGATAGATGTTGTAATTCACAGTGACCATTTGAGACACAGACTGGGCATATATGGTTTCGTTCTGAGAAAAGAAGGGCAAGAATCAATTTGCGGTATTTTTGGATCTGCTCTGTATCAGTAGCGACTTCCATCCCTTCAAATACCCGCGTGACGCACGCGGGGACGAGTTTTTTGCTGCCTTTGATCTCGACCAGACACATGCGGCAGGCGCCGACGTTCGACAAGCCTTCCATGTGGCAAAGCGTTGGAATGAAGATGTTATTTTCTTTCGCCACTTGTAACACCGACTCGCCTGAGCGCGCGCTGCAGGGGCGTCCATCGATAGTTAATGTTTTTACGCGACCGGATGAGGCCATGATGTCTCTCCTATTCCACCGCCGCACGGGCCGAAGGTTTCAATACCGCTGTGTATTCGTCTCTGAAAAAACGAAGCGTGCTCAATATCGGGTTAGGCGCTGATTGGCCCAACCCGCACAGGCTGGTGTTGCGGGTCAGGTCGCAGAGGTCGATCAACAAGTCGAGATCGTCAATCGTGGCGTTTCCCTTAGATATGCGGTCTAAGATGTTGTGCATCTGGACCGTACCGACCCGGCAGGGAACACATTTTCCACAAGACTCTGACATACAGAATTCCATAAAAAACTTGGCCACATCGACCATGTTGGATGACTCATCCATTACAATCATGCCGCCTGAGCCCATCATGGAG
Organism: uncultured bacterium; assembly: GCA_964556895.1. Lineage (GTDB taxonomy): Bacteria > Hinthialibacterota > Hinthialibacteria > Hinthialibacterales > Hinthialibacteraceae > Hinthialibacter. The sequence goes on from CAZKYC010000031.1 coordinate 12,709, forward strand.
CCGAGTTCTTTTAGTGATTCATAATCAACCGCGATGTCTAAAGATGATTCTGGGATGCAGCCGCCGGAGGGGCCGCCGGTTTGTACGGCTTTGCATTTACCGCCGTTGGGGACGCCGCCGCCAATGTCATAAATGATTTCTTTGAGAGAAATTCCCATCGGCACTTCAATCAGCCCCGTGTTTTTGATTTGACCGGCGAGGGCGAAGACCTTTGTCCCTTTGCTGGTTTCGGTGCCTAATGATGAGAACCAATCGGAGCCTTCGCGCAGTATCGGTACGATATTGGCGAACGTCTCAACGTTATTGATGAGGGTCGGTTTGCCAAACACTCCCTTTTCAGCCGGGTAGGGAGGCCGGGGCGATGGATTGCCGCGTCCCCCTTCGATTGAGGCAATCAATGCGGTTTCTTCGCCACAGACAAACGCTCCAGCGCCTAAGCGAATCTCAATGGTAAAATTAAACGGTGCGCCCAGAATATTATTGCCGAGAACATCCATCTTCTTGGCTTGAAGAATGGCTTTCTTTAGCCGCTCAATAGCCAATGGGTATTCAGCGCGAATGTAGACATATCCCGTTGAAGCGCCAACTGCGAAACTAGCGAGGGTCATCCCTTCAATCACGCGGTGTGGGTCGCTCTCAAGAATGCAGCGGTCCATGAATGCGCCAGGGTCGCCTTCATCTGCGTTACAGACGACGTATTTTTCCGTGCTTTCCGCTTTGGCGACCGTGCCCCATTTTAAACCCGTGGGGTATCCGCCGCCGCCGCGCCCGCGCAGGTTGCTTTTGGTGATCTCATCGACGACTTCCGACGGATCCCAATTGGTCAATACATCCATGAGCGTTTCATACCCGCCCACAGCGAGATAGTCGTCAATGGTCTCTGGGTTAATGCGTCCGCTATTTTCGAGAACGACTTTCTTCTGCGCTTTAAAGAAGGGCGACTCAAGATCGCATTGTAATTTTTTGATTGGTTTTTTGCCTAGCGAATCGATCAACGCATCAGCGTGTTTTGGTTCAACCTTCTGATACATCACGCCGTCGCTCTCGACTGATACTAAAGGCCCGGCAGAGCAAAGCCCCAGACAGCCAACGCCTTTCACCTGATAACATGCGTCGTCGCCGTCTTTTTTGACGCGCTCTTCAAACGCTTCCAATAATTTGTCGCTGCCTGCTGAGACGCAACCCGCCGCCATGCAGACGCACACATGATGGTCGATGGCTTCATTCGCCTCTCGAATCTCTTCGGCTTTGCTGCGAATTTCGTCGGGAGTCATGATGTTCTCCAAGCATTCACTTTTTTGACGACATCTTCTGGGGCCTGATGGCCTGCCACAACCCCGTCATAGACCATGACAGGCGCCAAGCCGCAGGCGCCAACACACCGCGCCGTGATTAAGGAGACCTTATTATCGGGAGTGGTTTCTCCAGGCAATAACTCAAATTTACTCTCAATCGCATCAAGTATCTTTGGAACGCCTTTAATGTAACAGGCGGTGCCAGTACAGATCACGCAAGTATGTTCGCCTTGGGGTTTCAGGTTAAATAGGTGATAAAACGTCGCGACGCCGTAAACCTTGCTGAGCGGAACGCGAAGCTTGGCCGCAACAAACTGAAATGCCTCTTCATCAAGATAACCAAACACATCTTGAACAGAGTGTAAGGCCTCAATGAGCGAATGCGGCTCGTGGCCATGCCTTCGCATCGCCGCCGACACCATCTTCCACCGCTTATCATCTGAGGGAGGGGCAGGCTTTGTGAAATCAGTCCTCATGGACTACTCCTTTCAACCAGACCAACGTTGCGCATTCCCTGACGCAAGGTCACATGGAGTGTAGCAGATTCCGTATATCCCAGCCCACTATCGCGAATTTAAAGTTGACAAAAAATAGTAAGATTGATATAGATTTAAGCACCAAATGGATATTTGTCTATCCATGGACAGAGACTTTTTTAAAAAATAAGCTAAAAAATCTTTGACTAATTTTATCAATGCGCTAATATCAACCCTGGTGTTGGATATAACTTTATCTATATAATGAAGGTAGATATTAACTATGTCAGACCCACAAATCATCGACCCATCGTCGTTATATACGCGGTTCCAGTCAGGCGAAAAAGTTTGTCTGATCGACGTCAGAACGCCTGCTGAATACCGTGAAGCCCATGTCGGTTTCGCTGAATCGTTACCCCTTGATACACTTAGCCCAGACGTTATCAAGACCCAAAAATCGAAATGCTCTACTTTGTATGTTATTTGTAAGACAGGCAGCAGGGCGAGAAACGCCTGCATGAAATTAATTGAAAACGGAATCGAAAATGTTGCAATGTTAGACGGCGGCACTGACGCTTGGATGGAAGCAGGCCTTCCGGTCGTTCGAGGAAAAAAAACCATCTCAATGGACCGCCAGGTTCGTTTAACTGTTGGAATCATCGTTTTGGCGGGGTCTCTGTTAACCGCTTTTGTTCATCCCTATTTTTTAGGCGTCCCATTGTTTATGGGAGCAGGTTTAATTTTTTCTGGCATTACTGATTTCTGTGGGCTGGCCTTGATTTTAGGTAAATGCCCTTGGAACCGCTAACTGTTCCAATTTGCGCTACTTTCGATTTGATTTTGACTTAGTGTGTGGAAGCAAAAAGTTGCAAACCAGCAACCATTTACTAAACAGTTATTTTTTTCTGGCCTTAAGGGTCAGACTTATGCTTTATTCACGGATAGTAAGGGAACAACACATGAAACTGCATCACATCTGTAATTGTGGAAGACACTTTCACTGTGGTAGTGAAATCGTTCATTACTTTTGTGAAGAGTGCGGAGCGGAATATCTTGGCCCTGATTGCGAAGTCACAAGACGATTGCCCGTTGACAAACACTGCGATGGGCGAGTGCTTTGCATCCAATGTGTTGAGAAGGTCGATTTAGTTGTGCCCGAATATGGAACATGACCGGTTGAAAGACTCTCTATAAGCGGTCACATATTGGGCCACACGAATATCGACCTAGATTGATTTCTCTCTGACGAACTCACGTTTTGTGGGTTCTGATAAATAGTAAATGAATTTGCATTTTTTTTTTCAGTAACGTTAGGAGTCATTCATCCATGCACATCATCGTTTGTATTAAAATGGTACCAGACACTACGTTGGTTAAGATTGATCCCGAAACCAACACTCTGATCCGTGAAGGCGTTCCATTCATCACCAATCCTTTCGATACCCACGCGATAGAAGAAGCGGTAAGACTCAAAGACAAGCATGGCGCTTATGTCACCGTGATTTCGATGGGGCCTCCCGCCGCAGAGACGGTCTTGCGTCGCGCGTTATCGGTAGGCGCTGACAACGCTGTCTTAATCAGCGACCGCGCTTTTGGCGGCGCCGACACGCTCGCGACAAGTTATGTTTTGTCTGAAGCAATTAAAAAACTGTCTCAAGAGCGCCATGTTGATCTTGTGTTTTGCGGTATGCAAACCATCGACGGCGACACTGCCCAAGTTGGTCCAGGAATCGCCTGTCGGCTTGGCCACAGCCAATTGACCTTAGTTGAAGAAATCAAGAGTGTTGATGTAAGCAATAATACCATCCAAGCTAGCCGCAAGTTAGAAAGCCACAATGAAATAGTCGAAGCCAACATGCCCGCCATGTTAACCATGGTGCGATCAATCAACCGTCCACGTTATCCGACCGTACCGGCCCGTCTTTCCGCGGAATCCGCTATGATTCCAATTTGGTCAAATGAAATTTTGAAATTAGATAAAGACCAGATCGGGCTGCGCGGTTCACCCACCGCTGTGCGTAAGATCTTTGCTCCCACGCGAGACAAAGGCCAAATTATTGAAGGCCATGGCGAGAACAAAGATGCGGCGATTTCTCAGTTCATGAAGAAACTTCATGAATGGGACCTGGTGAACAGCGCATAACAGCAACCAACGTCGAACCGTCTAAACCAATAGTTAGCAACCCATAGGCAGGACAACCATGGAAAAGAAAAAACTCAGAAAACCCCGCGGCAAAGTCAAATACTCAGAGGGTAAATGCATTTCATGCGGCGAAGTGTGCGTCGCTGAATGCCCGGTCGGCGCCATTGAAATGATGGACAACGGCGAACCTGTCATCCATTTAGCCAAGTGCAATGGGTGCAAGAAATGTATGAAGGTGTGTCCCGCTGAAGCATTTGAGGCGTTTTATACGCCTGACGAACAGAAAATTCTTGAAGAATATAACCGCGCCAATGTTGGCGAAGATGCGCCGCCGCCCGACCCGGGTAAGACGCGCGACAGCGAATGGAAAGGCGTGTGGGTGTTTGTTGAACAAATGAACGGCGAACCCCACTCGGTCTCATGGGAACTTCTAGGTGTCGGTCGCCAACTCGCCCAAGACCTTGGGGTTGAACTTTCAGCCTTCATTTTAGGGCATCAAATTTCTCAGCTGTCAAATGAAGCCTTTGGTTATGGCGCAGACAATGTCTATATCATCGACGACCCAATTCTTAAGCAATACAGAACTCAGTCATACTTAAACGCGTCATTGGCTCTCGTAAGAAAATACAAACCAGAGATCGTGCTGATGGGCGCGACGGGTTTAGGCCGCGACCTCGCAGGCGCCGTGGCGACACACTTGCAAACAGGTTTGACGGCGGATTGTACCGGCTTAACCATCAGCCAGAGCGACAGGCTGCTCGAACAAACCCGGCCTGCGTTTGGCGGCAATATTATGGCGACGATTTTGTCAGAGACGGCGCGTCCGCAGATGGCCTCTGTCCGCCCCAAGGTCATGTCTAAGCCCGAGTTTGTTTTGGGCCGATCGGGCAATTTAATTGAAGAATCTTTCACGCAACAAGAAGATTCAATCACCACGAAAATTTTAGAAATCATCCCAATTGATTCGGCCAATACTGTCCAATTACAAAGCGCTGACATCATTGTCAGCGGCGGGCGTGGAATGATGGGGCCGGAAAACTTCGACATGCTGCGCGAACTCGCAAGCCTGTTGGGCGGAGTTGTGGGGTGTTCACGCACCACTGTTGACGCGGGGTGGATGCCGCAATCCCACCAGGTCGGCCAAACCGGGAAAACGGTCAAGCCCAAGCTATACATCGCCTGCGGGATCTCTGGCGCCATCCAACACTTAGTTGGAATGCAAAACTCAGACAACATCATTGCGATCAATAAAGACCCAAACGCCCCGATATTTGAAGTGGCCCATCTAGGGATCGTAGGCGACGTGTTTGATATTGTCCCTAACGTGATTGAAGAATTAAAACAAATCAAACAAGCCGTATCTGAACCCGCAGCCGTATAAGGGAGTTGTTTAATATGAATGTCAGCCGTGTGATCTACACCATACTCTTCCTGTTTGCCTTCGGATTCTTTTTCCGAAACATATTCCGCCTCATCTCTACTGTCTGTTTGGGCCAGTGGGAAAACCGCTTTGACCGCCTGGGCCTGCGGTTGAAGAACATGTTGGTTTATGCGTTCGGCCAGTTGCGCGTTATCAAAACAGCGTATGGGTTTAACCATTTTTTGATTTTTTGGGGATTTATGATCTTGCTGATGGCCAATGGCGAGTTTTTGATTCAGGGATTGTTCCCTGAATTTTCCTGGTCATTTTTAGGCTACTACCCTTACGGCGCGCTTTTGTTTGTCACAGAAATCGTTTCAGCAGTGGTGGTCGTATCGGTCATTGTTGCCGTTGTTCGCCGATTGTTCTTCCGTCCGGCCCATATTGAATTTAACGCCGACGCTTTTGTCATCTTAGGCATGATCTTCACGCTAATGGTTGCTTACTTTGGTTACCATGCTGGTGAAATCGCTCATAGTGGAAGCGATTGGGCAGGTTGGATGTTTATCTCAAACACATCGGCTGCGATGCTCGCCTCCGCCTCCGAACAAACGGTAATCGCCTTTACAGATATTAGTTGGTGGGTTCACGCCCTGGTTTTGTTGTTCTTTATGAATTATTTACCCTATAGCAAACACCTTCATGTATTGACGGCGATCCCCAACTGCTTTTTCAAGCGGCTCGATTACCCCAGCGCCGTGCCAACCATGCAATTCCAGCCGGGCATGTCGTTTGGCAACTCAAAGATCACGCAGTTCACCTGGAAAGACTTACTTGACTTTATGTCATGCACGGAATGTGGTCGTTGTGTGCAAAACTGCCCCGCTAATTCCACAGGAAAATCGCTAGACCCAAAGGGGATTATCCACCAGGGTAAGGTCAACCTGTTTCATAATAGCAAACCTATATTTGCCAAACGGCCAATGGATACCTTGGGGCCAGCGCCATATGACGTTGAAATAAACGCTCCGTTGATAGGCGATGACGGCGTTATGAGCATCAGCCCAACCGATTTATGGCAATGCACGACGTGCGGCGCTTGTATGACACACTGCCCCGTGTTTATTGAACATGTGCCTAAAATCATCCAGATGCGCCAACACATGGTGATGGAAAAAGCCGAGTTCCCCGAAGAACTCATTGCGTTGTTCGAAAACTCTGAACAGCGCTCAAACCCATGGGGAATCGCGCCAACCGACCGGGCAAAATGGGCGGAAGGCTTAGATGTTCCTGTTCTCTCACCAGATGATGAGTTTGAATATCTCTTTTATGTAGGGTGTTCGGGTTCGTATAACACACGCGCGAAAAATGTTGTGACCGCGATGGTCAAAATTTTGAATGCGTCTGGCGTCTCGTGGGGAATCTTAGGCAACGAAGAACACTGCTGCGGCGATTCTGTCCGCCGCGCGGGCAATGAATATGTCTTCTCTCAAATGGCCCAGTTTAATGTGAACCAGTTTCATCAATATGGCGTCAAAAAAATAGTCACTATCTGTCCGCATGGATACACCACCTTTAAAAATGACTACAAACCGTTCGGCGGCGACTTTGAGGTCTATCATCACACCGAACTGATCGAGAAGTTCATCGATGATGGCAAATTAAAATTAACCCCAAAAGAGACAAGCGGAACCACGGTGTATCACGATTCATGTTATCTTGGCCGTTACAACGATATCTATGATTCGCCCCGCAATGTGTTGAAACACGTTAATGGAAGCACATTAAAAGAGATGGACCGCAAGTGTGAAAACAGTTTTTGTTGCGGCGCCGGCGGATCGAAGATGTGGATGGAAGAGCCGGAAGGCAAGTACATCTATCTCGAACGCACTGAAGAGGCGATGAAACAAAACCCGTCGACAATCGCGGTCGCGTGCCCCTTCTGTATGACCATGTTTGAAGACGGTGTTAAAGAAGTCGAGGGCGGCGAAGACGTCAAAGTAATCGACATCGCTGAAATTGTTGCTGAGACGATTAAAGAGTAACGCTCAATTCTAGCCAGTTTGTCTTCGTGATGGCCCGGCCTGACACAGGCTGGGTTGAAAGTCGGTGCGACTATTTCGTATAACCGTGGAGGGCGAGGCTCCTGGTGAGCCGCTTGAGCGCGAAGCCGTTACTCTTCTCCGCGGCTCGTCGGGAGACTCGCCCTCCCCATGACGCTCGAAGTATTACCAGATGGCTCTTATTCTTTGTATAACACCACCGCCCAATAGCCTCCTGGCGTTTCGATGGTAACTTGTTTTTCCGCTTTCAGTGTAGCGGTGTCCGTCCATTCATTTTTCAAAATATCGAGTTTTTGTAGATTGAATGTCCCTGACAGGTTTTTCAAATCTAAATCGACCGAACCGCCGTTAGGGAAAAACAACGCATATGCCTTGCCTTTATTGTAGGTAAGATAGGCTTCGTTGGGTTCGCGATTAGAAAGCAATTCGCTTTTCGAATCAGGCGTACATTGAGTGACATCCACTGTATCGAGAACCATGCGCATACTTTTGATATGCGACTGTGCGATCTCATTTAACCCCAGGCCGCTGTCAGGGCGGTGAAAGCGGGTCGCCGCGATCCCGCCAAAGATGTTTCGCCAAAAACGTTCTTGGGCGTCGCGGTGATTGCCATAGCGGCCTGTGTCAGCGCCGTAGATTTTTACCGTATTCATCGGCCTGATTGCGCCTGAAATTTTGTTTCTCACCCATTGGATGTTGTCCCAATGTTGCTGTTTCTTGTTATGGTTGTTTTGAGATACATCGATGAAACTGTAAATCCCAGGATTGTCATACGTCACATGATGGGGATGTTTCTTGATGTCCCAGTTATCCCACATATCTGTGATTTCAATGTGGACGTTCTTTTTCTTCGCGCGGTCTTTGATGAATTTGATCCAATATTGCCCCCACTTGGGCGGCGCGCTGGTTTCGTTGTTCATACAATAGAGAACATTGCCATAATTGAGAGAATACGAAAGCATCTTTTCGACGAACGCTTCCTGGTATTGTCGAAAGATGTCATATTTTTTCTTATACGTTTCCATACCAGGAATTGAGTAAAAGAAATGTTGTTTATTGTTGTTGGGATGGTCTAAATATTCTGTTTTGAACCCTGTTTTTTCGTATGAATAGTTGATGTTGTTTTTGGGGTTGTAGGGATGAATCTTCCAGCGAAAGTTGTTTTTGCTGTCTGAATAATCAAAGCGGTCCCAAACTTCGATCTGAACGATGACGCCTCGCTCGCTGGCTGCATTCAACATTTTCTCAAAACGCTTCCAGTATTCATCGTTCCACTGGTTGAGGTCATATTTCCCGTTTTCTAATTGTTTGAATGGATAGACCTCAAACCCTTTGTCTTTGCGGTCTGACATGGTGTTGCGGATGTAGTTGCCGCCGGCAGAGGCGAGGAGGTCTAACTGTTCCTCACAGTTGGGCCATTGAAACAAGTTATCGTCATCGGTTCCACCTAATAAAATGACGCGCTCGCCGTTGTAGTTCCAATACCTAGGGTTTTCTGAATCGACCTGAATTCTTAGCAAATCAGCGAAAGAAACTCTTGGAAGAAGAAGGAAGACGGCAAAAAACGAAATGTAAAAAATTGACAAGAAGAGATGGCGGTTTTTCATAATGTTGTTGCTCCCTAGATAGAAATACAGAGTCTAAAATTACAAGCCTTAGATGAAATTGAATCAAACTATTTGACTGGTGTGAAGAGGGGCAAAAGAATGTGTTATGATCTTACTGGAGAGAATGAATGTCGGGGCGAGAGGATTCGAACCTCCGACCACCTGAACCCCATTCAGGTACGCTACCAGACTGCGCTACGCCCCGTACGTTTTTAGCAATAAAAGTATACCACCGCGGGCGCCCCACGCTAGCCCTGGTTTTTTATTTAATGCTTGAATGCCATTGATTTAAAGTAAAATTCCTGAAACAATCATTGTACTTCATCTTGAGCCAACTCAATCAATTGAATCAATACAATACGTTATGGGAGAAGAATATATGTCTATCGACCGTCGTTCGTTTTTACAAACCACCGGAATCAGCGCAACCGCCGCCAGTTTTACCACTGCGCTCGCTCAAGCCGCCCATCACGAACCCAAAATTGGCATGTGCGACTGGAACCTGGGCGGTTCCGCAAACCCATCGTTGATCCCCAAAGCGGCTAAGGCCCACCTGAACGGCATTCAAGTCAGCGTCGCCACCAGCCCAGACAACGTACCGCTTCGCGACCCCAAAGTACGCGAGCAATACTTAGAACTAGGCGAGAAACATAACATTAAGTTCTCTTCTGTCGCGGCGGGCAGCATCCTCAATAAGATTCCTTTAGCGACTGAACCTCAATCGGCGGTGTATGTCATCGACGCCATCGAAGCGGCCAAAGCGCTTGGCAGCACCAATATATTGATGGCCTTTTTTGGCAACGGCGACCTGGTCTTAAAAGACGCCATGGACAAAAAACGCAACCTCAGCAAAAATAAATTTAACGAATTCGAACTCGATTCACAAAAAGTGACCCGTGTTGTTGAGGTGTTACGCCAAATCGTTCCTCGCGCTGAAGAACACGGCGTCGCACTGGGTCTCGAAAACACCATCACAGCCAAGCAAAATCTCGAAATTATTGAACGCGTCGGCTCTGACTGGCTGCAGGTCTACTACGACATCGGCAACTCATGGGGCAACGGGTATAACGTGCCTGAAGAAATCCGTATGCTGGGCAATGACCGCATCTGTGAGATTCACCTCAAAGATTGGGACACGCGCTTTTTTCTCGATGGCAAAGGCATGGTCAAGTGGGACGAAGTCGCCAAAGCCTGTAAAGACATCAATTATGACAAATGGTATGTCTTAGAAACCAGCGGCCGCGACAAGACGTTTATAGAAGACACGCGCGAACATGTGAAATTCGCCAAAAACCTGTTGTCATAACTCTCAAATTGAGAACGCGAATCATGGCCCCTTGGTGTATACTGAGGGGCCATTTTTATTTGGAGTGCTTGAATGCCAGACCCTATCTCAAACCCTCAAGCGCAAGCCATCGCCCAAAGCGCAAAAGCGTCAGGCTTGGCCAACCTCTTGAAGGGCGGGCCAGTCAAAGGCCAAGTGATCTCAACCACGGCTGATAAGGCTGAAGTCTTACTGAACGGCAAACAGTTTACCCTGCCGACGAAAGGGGCGCCCCTCAAAGCGGGACAACAAATTCTCGCTCGCTTGGTTGGAGGCCAGGTATCACTTGCGCCGTTTAGCGCAAGCGCTGCATCACAATCGGCATTAGCCCAAAGCCAGACAATTTTCTCACAATTACAACAATTAGGCATCCAGGGCGGTAACGCTCAAGTGATCGCCCAAGCCTTGTTGCAGGCGGGCGTTCCTATCAATAAACAGATCATTCTCGAACTCGCCAAGATATTGCCTCAAATCGGAAGCGACCAGGCGGCTTCGCTGGCGTTTTTACTAAGCCGGGGGCTGCCTGTCAATTCCGCCATGGCAGCGTGGTTTACCTATATTCTCAAGCCGCGCCCTTCGATAGAAAAGTCATTTGGACGGTTACGAACTGCGTTAAATGATTTCATTAACGATAAAGGGCTTCAAGATTCGATTCCAAACGAGATGTTTGATGCCATCAAAGAAATCGGCGAACAGTTGGATCGCCGCTTTTCAAACATGCGCGGCCAATCAACCGAAGAATTTGAAAAAGAGGTCGCCGATTGGTTCAAACGCGCTTTAAGTACGTTAGAGTCTCGTATGCAGGGCGGGCAGGGCGACCCGGATGACGTGATCTTGCGCCTGATTCGCTTATTACAACAACTCAAACCCTATATCTCTGACGCGGGCCTGCTCGAACGATGGCAAACAGTATTGGAAGCGACGAAAGACGCACATGAATCTCTAACGACTCAAGCAGTTAAGAACCTGCCTCAACAAAGCGCGGAATCGCCTGTATTTTTTGGGCAAGTTCCAATTAAGGTTGATGGAGAAGAACAGACGCTTGAATTTCGCTATCGCCGAAACGCGAACCATGATGGCGGCGCACTTGAGGTACGGGTTGAATTGAGCGCACTTGGTCAGGTCTACACACACATGATCTGGCGCGAGCCCTCGCTTCGTGTAGCGGTGAATGTCGAGTCTGAACCGATCAAACATCATGTAGAACAAGCGCTTGAAGAACTCGCCGACGCGCTAGCCCAACAAGGGTTTCAACTTGATTCGCTCAAGGTCAATCTTGGCGACATTCCTGACACATTAGAACCAGAAACAAAAACAGAAGACTTCCAAACGGTTTCTGGCCTCGACATGCGCGCTTAACGCGCCCGCAATGTTCCCAGCCCGCCGTCCACGCCAATCACCTGGCCTGTGACCCATGAATTGGATGGAGCCAGCAACCATTGCAATGCAGACGCTATATCGTCTGGCGTACCAATACGGCCAAGCGCGTGCATAGAGATTGAGGCTTTGAGCGCAGCTTGGTTAGAGGTGATGCGCTCTGCCATCGGCGTATCAACCAACCCGGGGGCGACGCAATTGACTCGGATGTTGCGCATGGAATAGGTCGAAGCCGCCGATTGAGTTAATCCGATCACTCCGCCTTTGGCTGCTGCGATGGCTTCATGGTTGGGGATGCCGATTCTCGCCGCGGCGGTTGAGACAAGCGCGATTGAGCCGCCGGTTTTCGTCATGGCCTTCACCGCGGAACGAAGAACATAAAATGCGCTGTTAAGATTTAGGTTGATTGTTTCCATCCATTCTTCATCCGATGTCAGATGGGCGGGCTTTAACACTATTGACCCGACACAGTGTGCGACTCCGTCAACTTGACCGTGGTCTTCAATCACTTTATCAAAGCAGGTTTGCACCTCATCAGGGTTGGTCGCATCAGCTTTGAACGTATTCGCTCCAGTGTCGCTGACAAAGGCGTCTAATTTCTCTTGGTTTGGGCCAACTGCGGTGACGATATGTCCGTCAGCCAATAGTTTTTTGCTCAAGGCCGTTCCTATACCGCCGTAGCCGCCGAATACTAAAAATACATTTGAGTCACTCATGGGTTTAATCTCCATATTGAAAAATTAAGTGCTGTTGCGTATGACACCCACATCCAATACAAAAAAATCAACCCACCCGCGATTGTTTCAACGCGCCAAAAGAGAACTCCAGTTGCTGCGATGAGTCCCCAAAGGATAACAATATCTAATAAAGCGGTCCCAATTAAATTGAATGAAAAGAAAAAGATTGACCACAACAAGTTAAACAGCAGTTGAATGAAAAACACGGTTAGAGGTATGGCAATATCGTGTTGGCTTTTTTGAATCCACACTCGCCAAGCGGCGATGGCCATCATGAAGTATAAAACCGTCCAGACTGGGCCGAACAACCAGTTTGGCGGGCGCCATTCTGGTTTAGTTAACGTGGGGTACCACGTCGTTACGGTTTGAAATGTACACCACGACGCAACCGCCTGAACGCTAAAACAAATCGCTACAAAGATAAGCAATGATTTCCACTGTTTCATGACTCACCTTTGATTTGTTGATAGGCGTCTAGGGCTTCTTGTCGCGTCACTTTATGGTCGATAACCGGTTTTGGGTAACTCGCCCCCAATTTGACGCCTGCGTCATTCAATATGCTATATGGCGCCTGCCACGGGGAGTGAATGTATTTGTTTGGCAAGGCAGCGATCTCAGGAACCCATTTTCGAACATACTCGCCATCAGCGTCAAATTTCTCGCCTTGTGAAACCGGGTTGAAAATACGGAAGTATGGCGCAGCGTCAGCGCCGCAGCCTGCCGTCCATTGCCACCCCAACGTGTTATTGGCCAAGTCTGCGTCAACCAGCGTGTCCCAAAACCACGTTGCGCCTTCCTGCCAAGGAATCAACATGTTCTTTACTAACATTGACGCGACAACCATTCTGACACGGTTATGCATCCACCCCGTTGTCCATAATTCTCTCATCCCCGCGTCAACGATGGGATAGCCAGTTTCGCCCTTTTGCCAAGCTTTAAGATAGTCTTCGTTTTGGATCCATGGGAACTGTTTAAATTGAGACCGAAGCGGTTCAGTTGGGGTTTCTGGAAAATGATAGAGAAGATGATAGGCAAACTCTCGCCATCCAATTTCCCTCAAAAAACTCCAGGCGCTTTTGTTTTTTTTCGGCGAGTCTGAATTGTCCAGAGAGTTTTTGGCCTCATGCCATACCTGTCTAGGGCTGATTTCACCGAAGTGTAAGTATGGCGACATGCGTGAGGTGTAACGCTTTCCAGGGATATTGCGCCCGTCGGAGTATTCGACCATTGCGTTTTGTACAAACGATTTAAGTTGTTTGTGGGCGCCGTCTTCACCAGGCGTCCATTCCCTTTGAATTCCCTGATGCCAACCAATGTTCGGCAACAGCTTTATTTCGCTGATTTCCAGAGACCAGGGCCATTTTTCAGGCGGCCTGACAATGTTGGGTAATATTGACGGCTCATCCGGCTCAGGCAGTGAGGTGCAGGCCTTCCAGAAAGGTGTGAAGACTTTGTAAGGCTGTTCTTGTTGGGTCGATATTTCCCAAGGTTCAAATAACAATGAGGCATTGAAACGTTTCGCCTCAATGTTGTGATCTTTGAGCGCTTTATTTACTTTCGAGTCACGGTCAATCGTGTATGGCTCATAGCGCCGGTTCCAATAAACAGCGGTCGCGCCAGTTTCTTGAACGATCGACCTAAGTTCTGTTAGAGCGTCGCCCGCGCGAATTATGAGTCTTGAACCTTTGCGATTGAGTGATTCATCAAGCGAAGTGAGCGAATGGTGAAGCCACACTTTTGAGGCGCCGCCCAGTCGCCAATCGCCCTCTTCATCGGGTGACCAAATATAAATTGGATAGACAGGCTCTCCTCGCTGGATGGCTTCATCCAACGCGGGGTTGTCTCTTAAGCGAAGATCATTTCTCAACCAGACTATTGTGGACATAGTATGATTGTACACAAAAAACCCACAAAACCGAACGAAAAAACGTCCATTTGATAAGTTTTTGATTGGGGTTTCGAATAATCGCTATGAATAAATACAAATTTGTTCTCTCAGCGCCTGTTCGAGGGTTGGGTGAATGAACTCATAAGTATCTGTATTCACTTTATTTGAAATAACATTGGCGCTTTGTAGCAGCAGCTGCTCTCCTAATTCACCTAGAATCGTTTTAATCGCAATTTCTGGGGCTGATAATATTGTTGGCCGATTTAAAATGCTTCCCAATGTTTTGGTAAAGGTGAAGTTATTCACAGGGTTGGGCGCCACAGCATTAATTGGCCCCCGGATGGAGTCGCTAAACATGCAAGCGGTGATCAACCCAATCAGGTCATCTAAGGATATCCAACTCATAAAGACGGAACCATTACCCAACGGCCCGGCAACGCCAGCCCGAAACGCTGGCAGCATCTTTGCTAAGGCGCCGCCTTGGGGGGTCAGAACAAGACCGATTCTTGGATGGACTACCCGTATACCTGCATCCCGCGCAGCGCCTGCGGATGCTTCCCAGGCTTCGCAGACGTCCGCCAAGAACCCCTTACCTTTCGATGAATCTTCTGTAAGCGCTTCGTCGCCGCGATTGCCATAGTAGCCAATTGCGGAAGCTGAAATGAAAACCCTTGGCTTGGCTTCGAGTTTTGCCAACGCTTCAGCGATCAGGTGTGTGCCGTCTGTTCGGCTTTTTCGGATAGTGATTTTTTGTTGTTCAGTCCAACGTTTTGACGCGATGCCCTCGCCCGCGAGATGAATCACTGCGTCTAGTCCTTCAAACAAGCGTTCATCGATTTTACCTGTTTCCGGGTTCCAATAAATCTCGTTGTTTTCTAAATCAGGGGCGCGTCTGACCAGGCGATAGATGGTATGGCCTCCCGTCGACAAAAAGGCCGCCAATTGAGAACCCACTAAGCCAGAGGCGCCCGAAATGGCGATTTTCCATGGACGGTCTTGAGAATATCGTGAATGAAACTTCAAATCATTCGCGGTTCGCGTATGGCGAAACCGAAACATGCGTTCAAGCATGGAAGAAGTAAACCCGCCTCCCAAAGTTGAACCAAACACTCCGCCTGACAATTCATATTCAACCTTGTCAGTTAAGCGGCTGCCGTCACAGGTGGGTTCAAATAGGTGGGTATGCTTCCAGGATCGAAATGGGCCACTCTCTTGTGCGTCACAAAATTGCTTGTTTTCAATGTAATCTTGATGGACGGCCGTCCATCGTACGGGCACGCAAAACTTGCTGAGTTCAAAGACAAGCCGCGAGCCGTCTTCGATCCCGCCCTGTTTATCAATTACGCGGATCGATTCCCAAGGCGGCGCCAGCCGCTCAAAGGCGCCGGGCCGTTTGTGCCAGTTAAACAGCGTTTCAACAGATACCGGAAAGTCGCTTGACGTTTCAAATATGGGCATGGTTGTCCTTTAGCGGGGCGGCCGTTGAGCGAAGGCAATCAGCAGTGAGCCTTGATCAAATAGCCCCATAACCTTGTCTATCGTTCGCGAAACGATATTAATTTTGTGTTTTGATTTTGGTTTTAACGGCGCCCAAATTTCATCGCCGATATGGGTAGCAATCATACCGCCAACGTCAAATCCGGCGTCTTCAAGCAACTTCTGTAAGAATGATTTGTTAAACTGGTTCACTGGCTGGTCGCCGCCAGGGCGGGCAGGGAAGCCAGTCTGGTTCCAGACGTCTACGATGAGATAGCCTGTGCTATGGACGGCGTCATAAAGAATTGACAGCGTCTCGCTCAGTTTCTCTTCGCCATTCAATGCGCCGCGAATACGCACCAAGTCGTATGAATTGGCGGGTATGCCGATTTCAGTTACTGTGCCTTGTAGGGTGAGGATGTTCTTTTCCATCCAGGTAGGAGAATAAGTATCATCATCTTCAACGCCAAGGCATTCCCAGCCATGGTTTTGAAAATATTCCAAATACCCGCCGCCGCCTGAGCCAATTTCCAACAGGCGCCCAGTTGCGCCCAGTCCAGTGATACGCGCAATTTCAGCGTGTTGATTTTTGGCGGCGCGTTCTATGTCGGTCCAGTCATAAAATGCGGGTTTATACATATAAGAAATACTCACTGATTGTTGATAGAATCTAGTATACCAACGAAACAGCGCGGCGCCTGATAAATCCGACCATCCAAAAGAAAGGGGCCTTGGGCAGTTGGGTCATGTAGGCAAGCAGAAGCGGCGGCGCTTGTTGAGCAAAATCACAGCGCCAATACCAGTTCCATTCGGCGGGGATGAACTGTTTGATGAAGTAAGAAAGCCCAAAATGTTTGAGAATAAGCCGGATGCGTCCACGATGGTATTTATAAAAATACTTCATGCTTTGCTTTTTTGTCCCAAATGTTTCGTAATGATAGACAACCGATTGAGGGGTGTATCTTGAGCGGCGCCCCAATTGAAACGCTCTCATACACACGTCCAGGTCTTCGAAATAAAGAGGGAAGCCTTCATCAAGGCCGTTGAGTTTCTCTAGTAGTTCCGCGCGAAGCGCCATTGAAGCCCCGGTTATATAGGTCACGTCTTTTTGTTCATCGTGTTGACCCTTGTCTTGTTCGCCATAACCGATGTGATGTGTCAGGCCGTTGGGTTCAAATTCGCCTCCAGCGAATTGCATTGTCTTCCCATCAAAGAACAATAATTTTGAACCGGTGATTCCAATCGATTCGTCTGCAAGCAATGGAGCAACCAAGCCATCGAGCCAGCCAGGTTGAACAATTGTATCTATGTTCAATAAAACGATGATCTCACCGCGCGCTTGAGATATTCCTTCGTTACAACCTTTGGGGAAGCCATAGTTTTTCTGGTTCTTGATGACAGTAATCTGGTCTTGATAATTGTAGGCGATAGAAAGAGAGCCATCAGACGATGCGTTATCAACAAGCAACACTTCTTTTGGGCGATACAAATCACGCAGCACAGATTCAATACACGTTTCGATAAACTGGCGCCCGTTAAAGTTGAGAATAACGATTGAGACAAGGGGGGTTGATGAATTGGTCATTGATTAAGAAGCGGGGTTGTATTCAATTTCTTTCGGTTTGGTGAAAATCAAGCGTCCCGCCGAAGTTTGTAGGACAGACGCCACATTAACGTTGACTTGTTGGCCGATGAGTTTTCTTCCGTTCTCAACGACGATCATGGTGCCATCTTCAAGATAACCGACGCCCTGGTTAGGCTCTTTGCCTTCTTTGAGAACTTGAACATGCAAATCGTCTCCCGGCAAGACGACCGTTTTGAGAGATTGCGCGAGTTGGTTGATGTTGATGACGCGCAAGTTTTCGATCTCAGCGACCTTGCTCAAATTAAAATCAAGCGTGAGTAACACGCCTTCATATTTCTTTGTAAGCGCAATGAGTTTTTTATCAACTTCTTGAAAGTTGGGGAAGTCTTCGTCTAATACTTCTATGGTTCCGTCTGCGGCGGCCAAGAGGCGTTTTGAAATATCCAATCCGCGCCGCCCCTTGCTGCGTTTATTATGGTCGCTTGAGTCTGCCAGGGTTTGAAGTTCATTCAATACAAAATTGGGAACTACCAAGTGGCCCTCGATAAACCCGGCGTCGACAAGTTCGGTAATTCGCCCGTCAATCAAGATGCTGGTGTCGATAAACTTGCTGCCGTAGAGATAGTCTTCTGACTTGGCGAGAAGTTTTGTAGCTGTGAAGTCGATGCGGTTGGCATAGCGCAACCCCGTCGTGACGCCGAAGTATCCAAGAAATAAGTGCATGACCAATTTCGTAATATCTCGCGGGATCGTTCCTAGCCCGCTTGGCAGCGCTGTTTGGATCAACAAAGACGCGGCGAGGCCGCATGACATGCCAAACAAGCCAAAAAACAATGATTGAGGATAAAAATAGCGGACCTGGCTTTCAAGAATAACAAAAATGGTGGCAAAAGAAAAACCGACCAGACAATACACCCACAAGTCGGTCTTGACGATATAGGGGTTAATCGCCAAGGCGAACATATAAATGATGTAGGTGAAGATGAAAATAAAGACGACGCGAACAAACACCAAAAACGGCGTGTCGTCATTTCTTCCATTGCTTTTTTTCGCCCTGTTGTCGTCGCTCATAATTGAAAAAATATTGACTTCATTTCTTCGACCGTTTTCACCCGCTGACAACCGTCCATCGGGACGCCTTGCCTCATCAGGTCTTTGGCGTTCATTTGAGGCAGCGCGCTTTCGGTATACCCGAGTTGCCGCGCTTCTCGCAAACGCTGTTCAGCGCCGGGCGCGGGGCGAACCTCGCCTGTCAGGCCAATTTCTCCAAACACAATCGTATGGGGCGGCAACGCGGTTTCAAAGTAACTGGAAAGAATCGCGGCGGCAATACCCAAGTCTCCCGCTGGTTCTTTCAAATCAACACCGCCGGTTACATTCACAAATATATCACGATTTCCTAATTGTATCGATAAGCGCTTTTCAAGAACCGCCAGTATCATGGCGAGACGGTTGTTATCGACGCCAGACGAAGCCCGCCGTGGAAAGCCGTGCCCATGAAACGGCGCCGCCAACGCCTGCACTTCGATCAACAGTGGGCGGGCGCCTTCCATGATGGCGGTTACTGCCGTCCCCGCCGCGCGTTCGCCAGCGGGCCCGCAAAACACTGACGCCGGGTTTGCCACTTGATGAAGGCCCGAGCCCGCCATTTCAAACACGCCGACTTCATGGGCGGCGCCGAAGCGGTTCTTCACACCACGCAAGAGACGGTATAACTGATGTAAATCGCCCTCAAAATACAAGACCACATCGACGAGGTGTTCTAATACGCGCGGCCCTGCGATTTGGCCTTCTTTGGTGACATGGCCGACCAGAATAATCGGCGTACCCGTTTCTTTCGCTAGGCGAATGAGCAGCGAGGCGCAATCGCGAACCTGGGCCACGCTGCCGGGCGCGGAAGACAACTCGGCCCAAGACGTGGTTTGGATCGAATCAACAATCGCGAGAAAGGGTTTGATCTCTCGAATCGCCTCAATCATCGCCTCAACGCGGGTTTCGGGTTTGATTAACAATTCGGGAGCCTTGGCGCCAAGACGGTCAGCTCGCAGTTTGATTTGCGCGGGCGATTCTTCTCCGCTGATATACAAAACCCGGCCATGTTGGCGGCTGATTTGTTCAGCAATTTGAAGCAAGAGCGTCGACTTACCGATGCCTGGCTCGCCGCCAAGTAAGATGGCCGCTCCCGGCAAGACGCCGCCGCCTAAGACGCGGTCGACTTCAGAAAACCCCGTAGTGATACGTTGAGTTTCTTCGGTTGAGATTTCAGACAACGATATGGGTTGTTGAGAACTGGTTTGAATGTTTAAGGCTTGCTCGCGGACGTTTGATTTGTGGTCGGCCTCTTCAACCGCCGTGTTCCACTCGCCGCAGGCAGGGCAGCGGCCAAACCATTTCGATTGAGTATGGCCGCATTCCTGGCATGAGTGGATGGTTTTTGGTTTTGATTTCTGTTGCGACATTGAACAATTAAAACTGAACTTTCATGCCCAGGTTTGGATATAACTCATCGGTCACATCGTGAATTCCGCCCTTTAAGTACAGGTTTTCCCAAACTAGGTATTCCATATACAGGTCAAGGCGGGCTTTATCGCTGTCGGTAATATGTATCCCTTCGAACCCAATGAGTAGGCGTTCAACGACTTGCCAATTGATCCCGCCGCCAAGTTCGGTTTCGATTAAGCCGCCGTAGAATTGAAACGGGCCGAAGCGATAGCCTGCGAGAACTTCAATGCCATCATCCGTGCCGAGGTTGTTCCCGCCGCCATAGACATAGAACGATTCTGTGATGTCAAACTGAAGCCCCATGTCGGCGCGTAAGAACGAATCATCCGGGTCAAAGCGATCTTCGTCTGGGAAAAAGAGAAGTTCGGCGCTAAACGAAAACCGCTCAGGAACAGTCGAGATATCAGACAACACCCCCGAGACTTCGGTCACAGTCGATTTAGCGGCTTGGGCCATCTCGCGGTCATAGATGAGCGTGCTGATTAGGCCGCCTTCGCCTTTGATGTCATCGATCAAGAGATTGACTTTTTGGGAGGCCTGTTTGGCTTCTTCGGTAAAGTCAGTGACATTTTGAAAGGCAAGATCAAGATTTTCCCGGTTTGAGTCGACCACGCCTTCCATTTTGGCGATTAATGTCTCAGCGCGTTCGATTGCGCTGTTTAAGCGGCCTGAAAACTCGCTAAGGTTTTTGGTTATTGCCGGCAAGTCATCGCGTATCGGCCCGCGAAGCGAGTCTGTAATTTCCGCGGTATTCTTAAACGTTGACTTGAAATCGGCGCGAACTTCCTGCGACATACCACGCAGGTCACCGACAAATAGTTCAGCGGTCGCCATCATGCTGCGTAAGTCTTCCGAAGCCGCTGCGGCGTTCGCCAGTATTGTCTGCAAGCGGGCCTGCTCGCCCCCGAGTAGTTTATTGATGTCTGATGAAAAATCTTCTAAGTTATCGATCAATTGGACGATATTGCGCTGCATGGTTTCGTCGCCAAATATGGCGTTGAACCCCTGGACGGTTTCTCTGACGTCTTCAGTCAGCCGTACGGCGTTTTCGATGACCTGGTCGATTGCGTATGGGCTTTGGCCATTGATTCTTGAGCCGGGTTCGGCGAGTTCGCCGTTGCCATACGAAATTTCTATGTATTGCTCATTGCCGACGATGCCCATGGGTTTAATTGAGGCGACAGAGTTGGTGGTGATCAGCGCCTTGTCATTGAGGCTAACTTCAACCACCGTGAACACCTGCATGGTCGGTTCTTTGATGACTTCGCGGGCGATGTTGGCGACCTCGCCGACGTTGATGCCTGATTGAAAGACAGGGGAGCGCTCTTCGAGCGTCTGAATTTTGTCAAAATAGAGATAATATGGTATTCGTTCGCCTTCATATAAAAACGCACCCATGTTGATGGTAAAGAAAAAGAACACAGCCAACACGGCGACGACAAATAGACCGAGTTTTGCTTCTTGGCTCATGCGATGGCTCCCATGCTCCTTCTACAGATTTGACAATGGGCCGTCTGACCGTCCGTTAATGAATTGGCTGATGATGGGGTGGTCAGTGTTTTGTGTTTCTTCCGCTGTACCAGTGTAGATGATCTCTCCCTGAAACAACATAGATATCTTAGACGCAATTTTAAACGCGCTAACCATGTCGTGGGTTATCACCACAGATGTCAGGTTTAACGTTTCAGCGAGCTGATTGATTAAATCGTTAATTGCGTCTGAGGTAACCGGGTCAAGACCAGTCGTTGGCTCGTCGTAAAGTAAGATTTTGGGGTTCTGAATAATTGACCGGGCCAACCCGACGCGTTTTTTCATCCCACCTGAGAGTTCTGACGGCATCTTGTCTAAAATATCGCCTAACCTGACCATCTTGAGCGTTTCCATCACGCGCTCGCGAATTTCATTCTCAGGCTGTTTCTGTTCAAACAATGTGAAGCCAACGTTGTGTAGTACATCTAACGAATCAAACAGCGCAGCGTATTGAAACAACAAGCCTATTTTATTTCGAAACTCGTGTAACCCTGTTTCGGGTTTGGTTGAAATTTCTTCGCCGTCTACATAGACTTCGCCAGAATCAGGCTGCATCAAGCGGCAAATGTGTTTGATCAATACGCTCTTGCCCTCGCCGCTTCGCCCAATGACCACGCGGGTTTCACCAGGCTCGATATCAAAGTTCGCGCCTTTCAGTATCGGCTTACCGCCTAGCCGTTTGTAGACGCTTTTCAGTTGGACCATGTACGGAGATTTCTCCGGCGCTATGGTAGAAATTGAATGATCCATGAGGTCAAGAAGAAATTCGCAATTAGAATTAGTATAGATGAAGTGACCACTGCGCTGGTTGTTGATTCACCGACGCCTTGAGCGCCAAAGCCGGTTTCAAAGCCTTTCTGACAGCCAACAATTGCAACAATCATTCCAAAGAATACTGTTTTGAAGAGGCCGCTTAGATAATCTTCAGGCCGAAGAAAACTCCACATGTTATTGATGTATTGACCGGGAGTAATGTTAAGCAAGGTGACGCCTACGATGAAGCCGCCGCCAATTCCCACGCCGATGGCCAACACCGCCAGGCAAGGGAACATAATAGTCGCTGCGATAAAGCGGGGCACGACCAGGTAATCGACCGGGTCTGTGCCCAGCGTCTTCATGGCGTCGATCTGTTCGGTGACTTTCATCGTGCCGATTTCCGCCGCGATGCCCGCCGCAACCCGCCCCGCGAGAACGACAGATGTTAACACAGGCCCAATTTCACGGGCGAAACTGATTGCAGAGATGCCGCTGGCGTAGACCTTCATCCCTAGCGGTTTGAGCTGCATGCCTGTTTGTAAGACCAACACCATCCCCGTAAACGCTGATGTCAACAGAGCAATCGGAATTGACATGATCCCGATCTGAATCATCTGGTCTACGGTCAGTTGGATGCGAAAGGGGGGGCGAAAGGTGAGTTTCAGCGTTCGTAGAAAAAGAGTAAACAAACGCCCTGCGCCTTTAAACATTCCGACCGTCTGGCGGCCGATCAGGTTTAAGAACGAACCGGCTTGTTGGTCAAGCGTACACTCATCTGTTTTATTGTTCATAGACGCAGGCGTTCAATCAATTTTAATTTGCCGCAGTCGCTTGTTTGTGTTCGAGTTTGAATTCATCAACATATTTGGTGGCTGCAATCGCCGCCGTGACCCCGTCGCCGGCAGAACTGGCCAACTGGCGGGCGGCTTCGGTGCGGCAATCGCCGCAGGCGAACATACCATTGACCGATGTGTTCATCCACAGGTCAACGTCAATCAGGTTGTGGTCATCCATCTTGACCATGTCTTTCACCAAAGGGGTGTTTGGAACATGGCCGACAAAGATAAAGACGCCTTGCGTCTCAAATTCGCTTTCTTCATCGGTTTTTACGTTCTTTAGTTTAACTGATTTCACCACGCCTTCGCTGACAATTTCTTCAACCACTGAGTCCCAGATGAAGTCGATCTTTTCGTTATCAAAGGCGCGGTCTTGTAAGACCTTTGTCGCGCGCAATTGGTCGCGGCGGTGAATGATGGTGACAGACGACGCGTAACGGGTCAGAAACAACCCTTCTTCAACTGCTGCGTCGCCGCCGCCGACCACAACGACTTTTTTCTCACGGAAAAACGCGCCGTCACAGGTCGCACAATACGAAACGCCTGTGCCGACATTTTTTTCTTCACCAGGGACGCCCAGTTTTCGCGGGTCAGCGCCCATGGCGCATATCAGCGTAATCGCTGACAATTCATGGCGGCCGTCCATCACGACGGTGAAGGTCTCATCGTCGTTTTTGCGAATTTCTGTGACGGTTCCGTTTTTAATGACGGCGCCAAACTTTTCGGCTTGTTTTTGAAACCGGTCTGACAACCCCGGCCCTGTCTCTGGTTCAGGAAACCCGGGGTAATTCTCGACCGCTTCAGTCGTAGCGATTTGACCGCCTGTGGGGCCTTTTTCAATTACGAGGGTTGAGAGGTTGCCCCGAGCGGTATATAGCGCCGCCGCCATGCCAGCGGGGCCAGCGCCAACAATGATCGTGTCCCACTTAGTTTGTTCCATTTTTGTCGTTCCTTTACCTCAACATAGGTTTAAGATGATCATTGTATCCCATTGTAACGATCAAGCCGAGACGTCGCTACCGACGAATTGTGCAAGTTTCGAGTTTATGGCCAGTTAAATCCATGATAGCCTGTATCAAAATTCATTGATAATTTTTGAGGATGAAAATGAACAAACTCTTAATGAGCATCGCCATTTTTGGACTCGCCATCAGCCATACATCAAGCAATGAGGCGTTCATCAAGGCCCAAGAAAACGGCTGGAACGCCCAGCAAGCGTTTCAACACTGCTATCGCTATCTCAATGGCTGGCTAGGGCATCGTGACCCGCGATCCGGCTTGATTCCACGAAACTTGACTCGTTCACACTTTTGGAACGCCCAAGACTCTGCGGCTGACAACTATCCGTTTATGGTTTTGACGGCGTCTATGCTAGACCATGACCGCTTTCAAGGCGTGCTGCTTGACATGCTTCACACTGAAATTCTTCTGACCAACCGTCTTGATAACCTGCCGGATGATTTTGATTTTTCAACGCAAACATTTCGAAAAAGCGCCCCTGATCTGAACAGCATGATCTTTGGCGGGTCAGAATACGTCAAAGACGGCCTCATCCCATTGACCGAATGGCTGGGGCCAAGCCAATGGGCCGACCGCATGATCAGCATCCAGGAATCGATTTGGAAACACGCACCCGTCAAAACTAAGTATGGCCTGATTCCATCAACAAATTACGAGATTAACGGGGAGCAGCTTCAAATTCTTTGCCGTATGTATTGGATGAAAGGCGACCAACGTTATCGCGACTGGGCGTTTCGTATTGCGGATTATTACTTACTCGAACACTCTCCCATCGACGGGACGCGGCTAAGCCTCGACGACCACGGCTGTGAAATTATCAGCGGACTGGCAGGAGCCTATTATCTGGCGTCAAAAACCGACCCGGAACGTAAAGCCAAATACCAGCCAGCCATCAATAAAATTCTTGACCGAATTCTTGAGATCGGTGTAAATGACGATGGTTTGTTTTACATGGATGTGAATCCCCAAACCGGGCGCGTCATCAAAGATGAACTCACCGATAACTGGGGCTATGACTATAACGCTGTCTTAAATGTCGGCCTGTTAGACGACAACAAACATTATATTGAAACAGTCGAACATGTTTTAGACCGAATCGAAGGCTACGTCCATTACCCCTGGGAAGGCGGCGGCGCCGACGGCTACGCCGACTCAATTGAAGGAGGGCTAAACCTCTTGAACCGCCTTCCAAACGAGAAGGGGTTTCAATGGGTCGATGACAGTATGAAAATTCTCATGGCCAAACAGCGCCCCGACGGCGTCATCGAAGGCTGGCACGGCGACGGCAACTTCACTCGAACAACCCTGATGTACGCGCTATGGAAGACTCAGGGCGTCCGTCTTCAACCCTGGCGCGCTGATTTGGCATTCGGCGCGGCAGAAAAAGATGGCGAGTTGTATCTTTCTGTCTTGAGTGAATGGCCCTGGCGAGGTGAGATTTTATTAGACCGCCCTCGCCACAATGATTATTTCAACCTGCCAAGCGACTATCCCCGAATTAACCAGTTCCCCGAATGGTACACGGTTGAATCCGAAGGCAAATACATGATGAAAATCAACCACCAGAACAACGCAACGCTTTCTGGAGACCAATTGATAAAAGGAACCCGTATTGAATCAGATGGAAAGACGCCGCTATTTATACAGATCAATAAGGTGAATTGATTGTTGACATACTTGTTCTTATGTATATACAAAAAAGGGATTTATTGCCCGGCTAAACTAATTTAGCCGTATGTATTTTGCTTACGATTCGTTATAATAGGTGTAATTCAAGCAGTGCACAAATAATTTGTGCAAACGTTTTCTCATTCATGAGGCCATAGGGGCGAACCATAATTGTGAATACTTTCAACATGCGACGCGTTTTGCTCCTCGGTA
Source organism: uncultured bacterium (assembly GCA_964556895.1). Taxonomy (GTDB): domain Bacteria; phylum Hinthialibacterota; class Hinthialibacteria; order Hinthialibacterales; family Hinthialibacteraceae; genus Hinthialibacter. The sequence goes on from CAZKYC010000031.1 coordinate 38,565, forward strand.
TTGTTCTATTGTTCCCTCTGCTGTTTCTGGGTTGTGAAACAACCAGCGGTAACCTGAACGACAAGTCATTTGACTCTCAACTTGATCAAGCAGACCGCTACTTTCAACGGGGCAATTACCAGCGCGCCCAACTCCTCTATAGCGGATACGTCTTCTCATCATTCTCAAATCAAAAACGCATTGACTACGCGCTTTACCAACTCGGTTTGTGCCATTATTTAATGGGCGAATACCGCGACGCCTTTTTGGCGATGAACAAAGTGGTCAACGATCACCCGTCGTTCTCCAGCCTCGACAAAGCCAAACAGGTGATTGCCAAATGCCAGGTGCGGCTAAAGGAAGAAAAAGACGCGATTTCTGAACGCCAACAAACCATCCAACAACAACTGGCGCAATACCAAAAATTCGCCGATGAAAACCCCGACAACCCTGAATATCATTTCAATTTGGGCGATTTGTATTGGCAATCAGGCGAGTTTAATCAGGCCATTCGTTCGTATCAGCGGGCGGCGGAACTCGACCCAGACTATTTACGCACCAATTCGGTTCGCCAACGGGTTCGCGTCACCCAAGATGGCCGTTATGTATTAAGAGACCCGATGCTCGATATTCAGCGTCAAGACCAGGTCATGCGAGTAGATGCGCGTCTCGACCGCGTTTATCGCGACAACTGGCTTGGCGAATATCAGGCGGTGCGAATTAGCGGGTTCGTCGAAAACGAAGGCCTGCGCGATGTGACCAACGCCCAGGTTGAAATCTCGATCTATGACTTTTATGACACCGTACAGGGATCAAAAGTCGTCCATTTAGGGTTCGTACCCGCCGGAGGGAAACGTGCATTTTCGGCGATGTTTGACGAATTTTCAGGCGAATCAATCGATATCAAAAAATATACGACACAGGTTTTTTATAGCGAATGAACCAGGGTGACCGACAACGCTTCGTTTCGATAGTTGTTTTTACGGCCATATTTGTGGTTGGGGCGGCCAGTTTGTTCCATGCCGCCGCTCAAGACAAAAAGGCTGCGCCCAATCTTGACGGTGTGTTAAAAGAGATCAACGCGGGGGCCAAGCCGCTTCAGGTCTTTCTTGAAGTCAACATTTTTGAAGTCTTATTGTCTGACTCAACTGATATCGGCTTTGTCTATGACCTGCTTGGCGAAGTGGGCGAATTTCGCGGCACAACTCTAGGCGGCCAGAATGTAATTGAAAGCGACCTGAGCGTTTTACAAAAACAAAACCGATCCCTTTTGCTTCCCAGCGGCGCCAATGTCGTCGGTCGAATCTATGAAGGCAACGATGGTGAGGTGCGAGCAACCATCCAAGCGCTTTCTGAAGACAAACTGGTTCGCGTCCACGCCAACCCGATTCTGTTAACGCTTTCCGGTTATACAGCCCGCCTGCAAGCAGGCGACGACATTCCGTTTTTGAACCGTATTAACCTCGGCGAAGCGGTTACCATTGAAACCAAATTTAAAGAAACCGGTGTCACCTTACAAATAACGCCCTGGGTGGTGTTCTCTGAAATTGATATCGAGAAAAAAGACCCCTTTATCTATTTGACCATCGACGCCTCGCTCAACTCAGTTACACGGTTTCGAGAAGAAGAAGGGTTCCTTCAGCCCATCACCGATACGCGCCAATATAAATCGTCATTGTGGCTGAAAGGCGACGAACGCGTCTTGATCGGCAGCGTCTTCAAAGACTCGAAATTCGACAGTAACCGCGGCATCCCTTTGTTAATGGACATCCCCATCCTCGGACGCTTCTTCAGAGGGACGACCGAAACCAGCAACATTTCTCAACTGTTCATCATGATCCGGCCTGGAGTCTTTGACGTCTGGTCTGATGATTCGTCACTGTTGCCGCTTGAACAACAATCTAAGATGATTCGTGAGTTTTTAAAATCCAAAACGCTTGATATTGACCAGCGTCCAGACCCGATTGGCGAGTTGCGCGACCTGTTCTTAGACGACTCCGCGCCGGAGCAATAATATGAAGCGCTCCATGAGAAGAATTTTTGTAGTCATGACCTTGTTTGTATTGGCCGTGGCGGCGAACCTGTCAGTCGCTCAACCGCCAGATATTGGCCCTATTATCGAAATTTCCGCCAAGATTTTTGAGTTTCGGTATGACACAGAAACCCAATTTGGCATCTTTTATCAATTTAACAGCAACGATAGTACGCTACAGGATAGTGGTGTCTTCTTACATGGGACAGACAGCGTTGTCACCGACTCGCCCATACCAGCCTTAGACTTAAGCGGCAGCTTCGCCGAACTGAGCTATGGATCAATCGATTTCAATGTCAAGTCTGCCTTAGACGAAGGGTGGGGAACAATCATCAGCAACCCGACCCTCATAACCGCCAATGGAAAACCCGCGTCCATCCAAAGCGGCGAGCAGATCCCTTACACGACTGTCAAAATCACAGGCAACAAAGAAAAACTTCAACTTGAAGAGAAACCGACCGGCATCAAACTGGTCGTTACGCCTTATATTTTGCCCGGCGACATTGTCAACAATATTTTGATGAACCTGGAGATCGAATCAAACGATGTTGTCAGGTTTGAAGTGTTTGACCGCGGCGAAGGCGAGCGGTTTGAGTTGCCCATTGTATCAAGACGAAATGTTCAAACGGCCGTAATTATTCCGTCCGGACAGCGGTTGTATATTGGCGGTCTCTATTCACGCAACACCGGCGATGTCACACGAAAAATCCCTATCGTCGGCGATCTGCCAGTAATTGGTTTCTTTCTTAGAGGCTTTAACAAAAAGCGCGGCACCTCTGAAACCATGTTTCAAATCACACCAACAATTCGAAAACCCGGCTTAGGCATCCAAACCCACCTGTCAGGATTCGATCAAGTTTTAGGGCCTGAAGATACCCTGCAAGCGATCATTCAACAGGATATCAATCCGTTGACGCCTGAAATTGAAGAACCTGAGCAACCTGAGTTTCGACTAGAAACTATCGTTCCTGAATTACCAAAAGAAATTATTGAGTCCGCATCAAAATCCAAACAAGCCAAACTACAACAAAGTCAAGAAACTGAACTGAAACCGACAGCGACGCCGTACCGAAACAATCGACGATCTGGCAAAGCGCATCTCAAGAGGCGATAGAGTCTTCAACTCTCTCTTTGTTCATCGAAGCGGCGATCCACCCCAACAGACTCCATGTAAATAGATGTTCATGTGAATTAACGAGAACTGTGCTGGTTCCTAACACCAACAATGCGCAACAATAGGCTTTGTTCTCAATGGTTTGTTGTGAAAGCGATTGATATATCTGATTGACAAAAACGGCGCAATACCCAAACCCAGCGAAGATTCCACTCTCAACCACTAAAACCAAAAAACCAGAATACATTCTCGATACGCCAAACGGTTGCGGCCCCATCCACTTGGTTACAAATGGTTCATATTGGTGAATCCCGACACCAACGAGGGGGCTTTGAGCGATCAGGTCAGCCATCAGGCGCCAGTTTGAGAGGCGTTCTTGTAGCCGCGGCTGTTTAAGAACTTTGTTGATTCGTTGACCTATATCAAAACCGTCCTCGCCGCCGCGAAACAGATAAATCAGCCCAAATAAACCAACTGGTATTGCCCAAAGCAATAATTGTCTCGGCGCCAAACCGAGGACAAATAGCGTTGACAACGTAATGAGCAGAAGCAAAAGGCCTGATTTGGAGCGCGTCCCGACAATTAGAACGCAGAGTATGACTGCCAAAACATAAAACCATTGTTGTTTCTTTATATCGCTCTCTGTGTAAGTGAATACCCAAACGATAGGAACCCAGGCGCAGAGAAAGACCGCGTAATAGTTCCAATCCGTGAAACCGCCTGATAAATGAAGCCCTGATGGATTCTCTTGATATAAAACGCGGAAAAACGACAAGATGACAGAGAGAATTATGCAACCCACTGATGTGTTTACCCATAACCTTTGCTCGATCAATGAATTACATCGAGATAAACACCAGAATACCCAAATATACACCAGCAACTTAAGTAAATGGGTTAAAACCCCTGGCGTCAAAATCACATAAGCGCTTGAAATACCGATTCCTATAACTAAAAAGTAAATAGCAATGAGTACCTTTTCATCAATTGGGATTTTCTGAGTTACTGAATAGAGTAATAAAGATGGGAAGACGGAAATTAAACCAAGATGCGTCGCCGAAATATCGCCCCATGGGGCAGGAACGACTAATCCATCTAACGTTGAAAATACCAAAACAGCAGAAGCCGCAACGACCGGAAATCGCACTAAAACGATTGCAAATACGAGAGTTGAACTAATAACGGTCCATTCTACCATTTTGAGTTCCTTTACTAGATTCCATAGATAGTTTTCTAACTGCGCCAGATTGTCAACCTGGCACAGTTATAATTGGTCGAATTGACCCAATGGCGCCATTTTGGCGCATAATTTAATCTAACTAACCTGAGTTGACAGAATATCCGCAAAAACTAATTGATTCTGGTTATAGAATTAGTCTCATAAATTATGTTTTTACAGCCTCTTATGTCGTAAGCTAAATCATGATCTGTATAATGAATTTCTTTGGCGCCGGGATTGCGTTTAATCATGTCTTGTATTTCAAATTTTTCTATGAGATTTTTCTGAAAGGAGTAACAAACAATGGCCGTTCAACCTCTCGCAGATCGCGTATTGGTCAAGCGTCTGGAAGAGAAAGAAGAGAAACAAGGGGGGATCATCATCCCGGATACAGCCAAAGAGAAGCCGCAAGAAGCCGAAGTGATTGCGGTGGGCCCGGGCCGTCGTTCAGACACTGGTGATCGGATTGCTTTGGAAGTAAAAAAAGGCGACAAAGTTCTCGTCAGCAAATATGGCGGCACCGACGTCAAAATTGGCGGCGCCGAACACGTCATTCTTCGTGAAGACGACATTCTCGCTATCGTAAAATAAGTTTCATTCACTGAACAGAACTTAAACAGGAGGTATAGATCAAGATGGCTGCCAAGCAATTGGTCTTTAACGAAGACGCCCGGGCGAAAGTCTTGAAGGGCGTAGAAAAATTGGCCCGCGCGGTCAAGGTCACCCTCGGCCCCAAAGGCCGTAACGTGGTAATCGATAAAAAATGGGGCTCTCCCACCGTCACCAAAGACGGCGTGACCGTCGCCAAAGAAATCGAACTCGAAGACAAGTATGAAAACATGGGCGCCCAAATGGTGCGTGAAGTGGCCTCAAAAACCAGCGACGTTGCTGGCGACGGCACCACCACCGCGACCGTGTTGGCCGAATCGATCTACCGTGAAGGCCTCAAGTATGTCACAGCGGGCGCCAGCCCAATCAGCGTCCAGCGCGGTATTTTGATTGCGACTGAAGCGGTCGTCGAGAGCCTCAAAGGCTTGAGCCGCAAGGTCAAAGACCGCAGCGAAATCGCCAACGTCGCCACCATTTCAGCCAACGGCGACAGCAGCATCGGCGACATTATTGCCGAAGCGATGGACAAAGTTGGTAAAGACGGCGTCATCACCGTCGAAGAAGCCAAGTCGCTCGCCACCACCTTAGACGTTGTCGAAGGGATGCAGTTTGACAAGGGCTATCTTTCCCCCTACTTCGCGACTGATACCCAAACTCTTGAATGCGTGTTAGAAGACCCCTTCATTCTCATCAATGAGAAGAAGGTATCCAACATGCGCGACCTGCTACCGATTCTTGAGAAGACTGCTCAAGCGGGTCGTCCTCTCTTGATTATCGCTGAAGACGTCGAAGGCGAAGCCTTGGCCACATTGGTCGTCAACAAGATCCGCGGCACCATCAAAGTCGCAGCCGTTAAGGCGCCTGGCTTTGGCGACCGCCGCAAAGAAATGTTGAAAGACATTGCTGTCCTCACAGGCGGCAACTGCGTCACTGAAGACCTCGGCATCAAACTCGAAAACGTTGGCATGGACGATTTGGGTTCGGCCAAGCGAGTTGTTATCGACAAAGACAACACCACCATTGTTGAAGGGGCCGGTAAGAAGCCTGACATCCAAGGCCGCATCGCGCAAATTCGCAGCCAAATCGAAGAAACCACTTCTGATTACGACCGCGAAAAACTGCAAGAACGCCTCGCCAAGTTGGCGGGCGGCGTGGCCGTGATTCAAGTCGGCGCCGCGACCGAAACCGAAATGAAAGAAAAGAAAGCCCGCGTTGAAGACGCCCTTCACGCCACCCGCGCTGCGGTGGAAGAAGGCATCGTTCCGGGCGGCGGCGTGGCGTTGATTCGCTCGCAAAAAGCCTTGGACAACTTGAAGGTTGAAGACGACGACCAACAAATGGGCGTCAACATCGTCAAGCGCGCTCTCGAAGAGCCGCTTCGTCAGTTGACCAAAAACGCCGGCCTCGAAGGTTCAATCGTGGTTGAGCAGGTCAAACAAGAAAAAGGCAACAAAGGCCTTAACGTCGCCACTGGCGAGTATGTTGACTTGGTCGCCAAGGGCATCATTGACCCGACCAAGGTGACTCGTTCCGCTCTGCAGAACGCGGCCAGTATTGCGGGCCTGCTTCTCACCACTGAAGCGCTCATCGTCGAAGCTCCTCAGAAAGACAAAGCGGCTCCTGCGCCAGGCGGCGACATGGGCGGCTACGGCGACATGATGTAATTGAGACGGCAAAGTCTCGAACCGCGTGAGCGGTTTTTCATAGATACACGGGGCTGGTCATTGCGACCAGCCCCGCTTT
>CAZKYC010000032.1:0-45238 GCA_964556895.1 uncultured bacterium
TTATTGACCCAATTCCAGGTCATCCAGCAAGGGAAGTACTCAAATATCGGAAGAACCACAATTTATTTACTTATCGGTGGTCGCCCAAATTACCGCGCCGTTTACCGCGTTGCCGGTTCTCGACAAAAATTGTTCATACGACCAGTAGTTGATGGTCCACCCCGCCTCACGAAGCAACTCAACCAGGTCTCGTTCAGAGTAATGATGGGCCTGATATAAGATGTCGCCGTTGTCGGTGTCGCGCGCATAGAATGAACCGAGCTTTCCGGTCTCACGCTCGCCTTGAATGTAACGCTCATAATAAAGCGGGGAGTGCCAAGTTTGCATGAAGACGGCGAGGTACAGGCCGCCTTGCAAGATGCGCCGGGCTTCTTTTAACACCGTGACACGGTCAAGCGGCGTCGTGAGCGTAGTCAAAAACGCTTGCATGATGCCCGCATAAAAATGGTTGTCAGGGTAGCCAGAGTTTAGCGCGTCGCGTTGTTCAAATATGCAGCGCGATTTTTGGTCGTCAGGGCGGTTCGCAAGGTTATCGTTGCTGCGGCGGACACCGTCTTCGTTCACATCAATCCCTGTGATTGGCCCAAAGCCTTTGGCGAGAAGGTCAAGGGAGATGATCCCTTCTCCACAACCGATGTCGAGAATGGACTGACCAGGTTTTACTTTTTCATAAAAGATGGGGTAGGGTTGCACGGTAGAGGGTATGGTATCGCCTTGATATTGCGCCCAATCCAGGTAGGTATATTTGCCAGTCGATGAAGCCATAGACTCTCAATCAAGCACACAGGATAGGTTGATTGTATCGAACCAGCCCCTTCGAATCAATGCTTGAGCAGGGGAAGAAATTTTTTGCAATGAATCTCTCGGCCGCTTGAAAACAAAATCCCAGGCGGGCGTTTCGCTCGCCTGGGATGGTAGTGCATTCTCTTACTGAAAAACTACAGATACGAATAGGGGGCGCGAGGTTCGCGGTCTAAATGCTGGTTCGCTTTTGAACTGTTAGTGAAGACCTCTTTCTTCGGGTCCCACTTGAGCGACTCGCCCGTCCAGCCACAGATATTCGCCAGGTGGCAGACGCTCACTGAGCGGTGGCCGACTTCGGCGTGGCAGATCGGGTTTTGGCGCGACTTGACGCAGTTCAAAAAGTCTTGAACGTGGTTGTTTGATTCATAGAGGCGAATGTCGTTGGCTTTGAGCGGTTCGTCAAAGACGCCTTCGGGGTCACAGCTGTTCTTCCCGCGCGTGCACCAGATAGCGCCTTTTTCGCCGTAAAAGGTCACGCCGCCTTTGAGGCCGTTGCCGAAGTTGACCATAACGCCATTGTCGTAGGTGAATTTGAAGCGGAACGATGTAAACGTGTTGAACGCCCCTGGCTTGGTTTCGGCAGTCCCTTCGACAGCGATCGGCCCCGACTCGTCCATGCCGAGTCCCCACTGGGTAATGTCGAGGTGATGGGCGCCCCAATCGGTGACCATGCCGCCGGAGTAATCAAAAAACCAACGGAAGTTCACATGACAGCGTTGCGGGTTGTATGGCGCCCAGGGGGCCGGCCCCAACCACATGTCCCAATTGAGACCGCCGGGCACGGGCTCATTCGGGACAGGCTCGCGTTGCGGCGCGCCGCCGACGCCAACGTCGACATGGCTGATTGTACCGATGCGGCCATTGCGCACATACTCACACGCCTGACGAAATTCTTTGCCAGAACGCTGTTGTGAACCGGTCTGAAAGACGCGGCCTGTGCGTTTGGCGGTGTCAGACACGGCGCGGCCTTGTTTGATGGTGAGCGTCATCGGCTTTTCACCATAGACATCCAACCCGGCTTCCATCGCGTCGATATAGAGTTTTGCGTGCCAATGGTCAGGCACGGCGACGACCACGGCGTCAAGGTCGTTTCGCTCGAGCATGTTGCGGTAATCAAGATAGGTATCCACCGCCTTCTCAGGCATGGGGTAGCGCTTCATCTGAGCGCCGCCGCCTTCAATATATTCTCTGTCAAGGCCGCCCTGGTCATCGAGAAATTTCTGGGCGTGGAGCAAAAACGGCATGTCGAAGTCGCATATCGCGGCGATTTCGACTTCTTTTTTTCTGAAGAAATCCCTCATCAGGCCAGACCCGCGCCAGCCCAGACCGATGCAACCAACAACGATTTTATCTGACGGGGCGGCGGCGAAAACATGGCTGGGTACAAACGCCGGAGCGGCGGCGATCAATCCAGATGATTTGATGAATGAACGGCGGCTAGGATTGGTATCAGAACTCATTACACTTCCCTCTCAATGGTGGTTTTTTGACAAATTCGCGCCATACTACCACATTGAATTTCATCTGAATACAGCAATAACACAAATATATAACGTAAGGATTGACACAGTAGACCGTTAGGCTATTATTATTGTTCGCCCCCAAGGGGTATTTTTTTTGCGCTTAATTATAGGCGAGACCAAATACCTCAAATTCAAAAACTTACGCACTGTTTTGGGGCCAGGAAACCACTCATGGGCGAGAATTTACTCAAACGAATTATTGATTCCATTAAAGGAACAAAATTCGCCACAACCAAATTCGGCGATTTTTGCGTTGGCGTTTTGACCGAACTCGACTCGGTCACTTGGCCAACCAAAGACGAAGTCTACAACTCAACGGTCGTCGTTCTGATTGTTACCGCCATCTTTGCGACCTACAGCGGGCTATGGGACGTCATTATGAACTTTGTTCGCCAGTTGATTCTTCCGCTGTATGGCTAATCTGATGGAGAACTAAGCATGCCGCTACAATGGTACGCATTGCATACATACGCGGGCGCGGAAAATAAGGTCAAAGAAAGCCTTGAAGCCACGGTTCGGGTAGATGGACTCGAAGACCGCATCACTCAGGTCCTCATCCCGACGGAAGAAGTGGTTGAAATTCGTGATGGAAAACGATCAATTTCGACTCAGAAGATGTTTCCCAGTTATGTCATCGTCGAGATGGATTACGACGAAGAAACCTGGTCGGTTATCAAGAATACCCCAGGGGTGACTGGTTTTGTCGGCCCGGGACGCACGCCGACCCCGCTCAGCCAAGCGGAAGTGGAAAACATCCAGACGCAGATGACAGCGACGGAAGACAAACCGCGTCCGAAAATCGTCTTTGAAGAAGGCGAAACGGTTAAGGTCATTGAAGGGCCGTTCTTTAACTTTACGGGTTATGTTTCTACGATCAACGATGAGCGTGGACGCCTGACCGTCATGGTCGATATCTTAGGCCGCTCAACGCCCGTCGAACTCGACTTCTTACAGGTAGAAAAAGTTACGCCGGAAGAATAAACTTCCAGGCGATATTTCAGGAGCAAGTATCATGGCGCCCCCCAAAAAAGTAATGACTCAAATCAAACTGCAGTGTCCAGCCGGCCAGGCCAACCCGGCGCCGCCCATTGGCCCGGCGCTCGGTCAACATGGTTTGAACATCATGGACTTCTGCAAGCAGTTCAATGAGCGGACAAAAGACCAGGTTGGCCTGATCATTCCGGTCGTCATCACAGTCTATCAAGACCGCTCATTCACCTTTATCACAAAAACGCCGCCTGCCGCTGTCTTGATCAAAAAAGCGGCGAAAAAAGACAAAGGCTCTGGCGCTCCCAACCGCGAAAAAGTCGGGAAAATCACGATGAAGCAAGCCGAAGAAATCGGCCAACTCAAGATGGCCGATCTGAATGCGCACACAGTCGAAAGCGCAGCCCGCATGATCTGCGGCACGGCGCGCTCTATGGGAATTGAGGTGGAAGGCTAATGGCTGCTCACGGAAAACGCTATCGAAACGCCGCTGAAGGCTTAGACCGCAACGAAGTTAAATCAATCGACGAAGCGGTGGCGATCATTAAAAAAGGCGCGACCGCTAAGTTTGATGAAACCATCGAACTCGTCGCCAATTTAGGCATCGACCCTAAAAAAGCCGACCAGATGGTTCGTGGAACCATTTCACTGCCGCACGGCACCGGCAAGACAGTGCGCGTCGCAGTCTTCGCCGAAGGCGACCTCGCGACCCAAGCCACCGAAGCAGGCGCTGACATTGTCGGCAGTGAAGATTTGGCCAAAGACATCCAGGGCGGCATGATGGACTTTGACATCGCTATCGCTTCGCCTGACATGATGCGCGTGGTTGGCCGTTTAGGGAAAGTATTAGGCCCGCGCGGCTTGATGCCCAACCCCAAGACCGGCACAGTCACCGCTGATATCGCCAAAGCGGTTGAAGAGTTTAAAGCAGGCAAGATCGAATACCGCGCTGACAAAGCGGGAACGGTCGCCGTCCCCGTCGGTAAAGCCTCATTCATTGAAGGCAACCTTGTTGACAACGTAAAAGCCCTGTTATCTATGTTAAACCGCGTACGCCCCACCGCAGCGAAAGGCACATACTTTAAGAGCGTGTTTCTTTCTTCAACGATGGGCCCCAGCGTGAAAATCGACTCAAATGAACTGCGCGACTTGTCTCGCGCGGCCTAAATTGGAGACACGATACGGACTGAACGCTTGAAAATTGAACCACCCCCAATCGAAGACAGTTGGTTCCGGCGAGCCGGGTAAAATGTCCAACCGAGATTGACCTTATGGCGTACAAACGAGCATACTCGTTTTACGTCGGCGTAAAACGAAACCCGCCAAGGCCTAATCTCTGTCGATTGGGCCTTTTTTCTTGCTCAGTTATTGATACTCATGAAAACGATCTACTTCGTACGACACGGTCAAACAAAATTCAACCTAGAGAAGCGGCTGCAAGGCTGGCGCGACTCGCCATTGTCAGACCACGGCATTGAACAAGCCAAACAGGTTGCGAACGCCGTCAGCCAACTCGACGCTGTTCAAGGGTTCGCCAGCCCGCTAGGCCGCGCGCAACAAACGGCTGAGATTATTGGCGAGAAGGTTTCATTCAGTTTTGAACCGCTCGACGACCTTCGCGAAGTTTCGTTCGGCGACTTTGAAGGCAACACCCTGCCTGAGCTGGATGTGAAATTTCCTGGCGAGTGGGAAAAACGCCAAAACGCCAAATGGACTTACTGCCCGCCCGGCGGCGAAGCCAACCAAGACGCCGTTGAGAGAGGCAAACGGGCGGTGGAGCGTTTTTCAAAAGAGGCCGAAAACGGCCCGGTGATAGTGGTCGCCCATTTCGCGATAAACCGCATCGTGTTTTCGTTGCTGGCGGGAACCGGGCCGGATGAAATCATCAACATCAATGTGCCCCATGAAGTGATTTACCGGGCGCAAGACAACGGTGACGGGTGGCAAATCAGCCACTGGGACACACGAGACGATGAAATGACGTTTCAACCCGGATGGATCAGCCAAATCAAATCAGAAAACCAACCTATGGGTGGGTAAAAAATATACGAATGGATTGAGAGGAGGTGAAGCGGTATGCCAATACGCAGAGAAGATAAAGTCAAACTCAGTGAAGAATACGCCGACTGGGTCAATCAATCGTCAAGTTTGTTGTTGTTCGACTATCGAGGCCTGACAGTCGAAGAATTCAGCGACTTACGCGGCAAGGTTCGTGAAGCCGGCGGACGCCTTCGCGTTGTGCGCAACCGCATGTTTAAACGGGCGATTGAAGACAAGCCCTACACACCGATGAATGACTTGTTGCTTGGCCCTAGCGCCGTCATATTCGCCAACCAAGACGACCCCGTCTCACCGGCGAAAGCGTTGGTCGATTTCGCCAAAGAACATGATGTCATTGAGATCAAAGGCGGTTCGATTTATGACGACTATCTTGAAGCAAGCCAGGTTGACCTGTTAGCCAAGACGCCTTCGCTGCCAGAACTTCACTCGAAGATTTTGGGCAGCATTCAGTCTCCGGCAAGCGGCCTGTTGGGTTGCATCAAGGGATCAAGCCAAAAACTGCATGGCTTAATCAAAGCCTACGCAGACAAATTAGAACAAGCGGCGTAATCGCCACAAATAGTCAAAAAATCTCTGAAGGAGTTTTAGAACAATGGCAAGCGAAAAAGTAGAACAAATATTGGAACTGGTCGGCGGCCTGACCCTGCTCGAAGCGAAAGAATTGGCCGATGAATTTGAAGAGAAGTTTGGCGTTACCGCCGCGGCCCCGGTCGCAATGGCGATGGTTCCAGGCGCTGGCGGCGACGCGGGCGGCGCGGAAGAAAAAACCGAATTCGACGTGGTTCTCTCTGGCGCGGGTTCACAAAAGATCAAGGTCATCAAAGTTGTTCGCGAATTGACCGACTTGGGCCTAAAAGAAGCCAAAGAACTGGTCGACAACGCTCCAAAACCAGTCAAAGAAGGCGTGAGCAAAGAAGACGCCGAAGCCATAAAAGCCAAGTTAGAAGAAGTCGGCGCGGTTGTCGAAGTCAAATAGTTCCGACCATTTCTTGTATCAAATCAAAGCGGGTAGGGACAATTCTCTACCCGCTCTTCTTTACACAATAGATATTCAAACCAGTAGTCCTACTCAACTTTAGCAAATTATCATTTTATCAATAATATTTCTCATTATGCGAAAAGTTAATTGGTATTTTCTTCCTTTGAACTGAGCAGACTGCTTTTTTACTCAAAATCGACTACATGCTTAAAACGAGACAACCCTCGCCTAAAGGTGAGGGGTTGTCTCTCAGAAATGGACAATAAGAGGTTTATAGTGGTTGCCAGAATTATGTGCGGATTGAGTTTACATAACTGTATCTTTCGCTGTCCGCCGCGGCGGATACGGGCGCGCTTACCACACGCAATTTTGTCAAACGCTCTAAAAAAGAAAAAGGGCGGTGAGATCATCACCGCCCATCAAGAAAATGGTATGTAGGGCTTTCTAACCTATGGCTCTGCGCAATTTCTCGTACTCCGCGAAATCATCGCGAAGCGTTTGGCAAACGGTTTCACATATATCAAAAACCATATTGTTGCTAACTTGATATAAGACTTTTGTTCCCTCGCGGCGAAACGTAACCAATCCGGCTTTATGAAGCGCGTTGAGATTGGCTGACGCTGTGCCGTGTTTGAGGCCGGCTTTTTCGGCGATTTCGCTTACGCTGAGTTCTTGCTCTTTCAGTAAGTGTAGTATTTTTAGCCGCGTAGGCTCTGACATGGCTTTAAACCGTTGAGCAATCAGTTCAAAGAGGTCTTCGTTCATTTGCATGGCGCAGGTCTCCGGCTTGTCTAAAACGATCATCTGATGTTACTCCAACGGAACAGTGATTGAATATGGCTTGCTGTTCACCCTGACATCAACATAGTCGTTTTGACTTTCATCTCCTAACTATTTAGGAGTATCATAACTGTTTTGCAAAATTGATAATTCTGACTTTTTTTTGCTTTTTTTGTATAAGAAGCAATAAGTTTGCCAGTCCTCATATCCTGCTCAAATATAAAATGACTATTGTTCAAGTGAATTGCTGTATCATTTCATTGCAATGCTAATTAGTAGATTATTCACCCGTAAAGCGACATAGTCTCGGAAAAAGGGTTCACGTATTTTCATTCAGTTAATTATTGTCATATGTTCATATATAATTATTATGCGATGTCTGTTCACTAAGTTTTTAGATGAATTCAGGTATGATAAAACTGTGAAATTCAAATTGGAGATTACGAAACAATGAATGCAGCCAACCATAAGAAAATCGTCGTTATCGGAGCCGTCGCGGGCGGCGCCAAGAGCGCGGCCAAAGCCCGGCGGCAAGACCCCTACGCCGAAATCACCATTTACACCGAAGAAGAATTTATTTCATACGCGGGATGCGGGGAGCCTTATTATATCGCCGACGAAATCAAAGACAAAAGCCAGTTGTTGGCGCGTACGCCTGAGCAGTTTAAAGAGAATATGGATATTGATGTCCATACCTGCCATCGCGTGATCAAGATTGATCCAACCCAAAAAACCGTCACCGTAAACGCGCTAAAAGAAAATAAAGAATTTGAAGTTGACTACGACGCTTTGGTCATCGCGACAGGAGCGCGGCCGATTGTCCCTCCAATTCCCGGGCGTGAATTGCCTGGGGTATATCAGCTGCGCACCATCCCAGATACGCTCGCGATTCGAGAGAAAGTTGACAGCGGCGGCGTCAAACACGCCGTTGTGGTCGGGGGCGGTTATATCGGCCTCGAAATGGTCGAAAGTTTCACCGCGCGCGGCATCCAGGTCACGATTATTGAGCGGCTGCCTCAACTGGCGCCGCCGTATGATGAAGACGTCGCCAGACATATCGAAAACGAACTGAAGACACACGGCGTCGATGTTCGCCTCAACCAATCGGTCGAAGAAATTATCGGCTCGGCTGAAACCGGCGTACGCGCGGTGAAAGCCGGCGGCGAGATCATTGAGACTGATCTGGTCTTGCTCTCGGTCGGCATTCGCCCCAACACAGAACTCGCCAAAGATGCGGGCGTTGAGTTAGGGCCGACTGGCGCCATCAAAGTCGACAAGCGAATGGAGACCAACCTATCCGGCGTCTTCGCGGCGGGCGACTGCGCCGAGACTTACCACCAGGTCACAGGCAAACCGGTGTGGATTGCGCTTGGCTCAACCGCCAACAAAATGGGCCGCGTGGTGGGCGTCAACATCACCGGCGGAAACGACAAATTCGCTGGCGTATTGGGCACCTCAATCTTTCGCGTGTTTGACCTGAATGTCGCGGGCGCCGGGTTGATTGAACGTGACGCTGTCAAAGAAGGCTATGACATCGAGGTCGCGGTCGTGCCCGGCGGCGACCGCCCCCATTACATGCCCGACGCCAAACGCGTCATCGTCAAGCTCATCGCATCAAAGTCAAACCACCGCATCTTAGGCGCCCAGGTTTGGGGCAACGGTAAAGTCGATAAGACAATCGACACCATCGCCACCGCCATTCAACTCAAAGCGACTGTGGATGACCTTCAACAACTCGACCTGGCATACGCCCCGCCCTTCGCGCCCGCGCTGGGCAACCCCATCGTCGCCGCCAATGTCTTAATGAACAAACTTGACGGCTCAACTGAGGGCGTCCTGCCGGGAAAGGTCATTGAACAAAAAAAAGAGAAAAACGACTTCGTCTTTTTGGATGTACGCGGCCCCAAGATCATGAAACAGGTATGCTTTGAAGAGTGTGAAAACATCCCGATGAAGGATTTACGCAAGCGCTGTGAAGAGCTGCCGCGCGATAAAGAGATCATCACGTCGTGTAACATCGGGTTAAACGCGGCGTTGGCGTATCGCGTCTTAAAAAGCAATGGCTTTGAGAAGATTAAATATATGGACGGTGGGATCACCGCGTTCCCTGAGCCAAAGCCCGGGCCGGCGGCGGAGTAGGACTATTCAATTGCTGTCCGCCTCTTGGCGGCGGCTTGGCTCGACACCCGTACAACTCTTCGCTCGTGTCATTGTGAGGGAGTGAAACGACCAAAGCAATCCGCCGCGGCGGACATCATGAAATGCGAGATTGCCTCGCTTCGCGGTGAACGCCCTTGCCGTCCGGCTAGCAGTTCCCCTTGCCGGGCCTGCAGAGGACTTTCACCTCCAAGTCGATGCGCCCTGCCGGGCGCACAAACAAAAACCGGGGCGGAAGATTACCGCCCCGGTTGAACTTCTAAGAACGATCTGAATACTGTTAATACAAACCCCAATTTGAAACGGGCGAGTCATTGGGCAGCAGCTGCATCAACGCCCAGGCCGATTCATCCTGGTGAGCTTCGACGATGGTTCCATCATCTTTGGTCGTATAGAAGCCCCATTTACCCGTGCGTTCGCCTGCGCCGACTTCGCTGTCGTTCATCAAGATTTCAAACCCAAGAACGTCACGATCAACAGGCGACAACACGCTGTCTTTGGCGAATTGATATTCAACCACATAGCCCGTCCCATCAGCGCGCTCGCGGGCGCCATAGTTCCAGACGCTGCCGTCTTCAGAATAGAAGAAGCCGTCGCCTTCAACAGGCGTCGGTTGGTTGTTGCCGCCAATCTGGTGGCCGTCGCCAACGACGGTGCATTGAATGCCAAACGGGCCGTCTTCGCGGTCGGTGGTGCGTGACAGGTTTCCGTCTAAGAAGACTTCGATGCTGTCGGTGTTCCACGCCTGGTCAGGGTTTTCAAAATAGGCCAGGTTTGAATCGGTCACGTCGCAGCCGACATAGATCGACTCACTGTCATGGAACACATAGAAGGTCACATTTTGATCGTCGGCGGGATATTCATTGCCGAAGATATGGACGCCAGGCGCTTCGTTGCCGTCAGAGGCGTCATGGTCAAAATAGTATGAATTTGCGCCCGCGTATTCATCATCGTTAATCACGCCGTCAAGTTGAACGGTATTGTTGAGAAACGGCGTTTCGACGCGTAAATCCCATAATTCTGGATACACATAGAACAACGAGTCGGTTCCACGCGTGTTAATGCCGCCAACCGTACCAGAGAACGAAACGGATTCATTCGCGGATTGCGGCGCTGTGATTTTGTAAGACACAGTCTTTGAACCGTTGGCGAGGTCAACAGTCCATGTAATCACGCCATCCGCTAGTAAGCCGCCATCAGAGATTTCGCTGACGTCCCAGCCAGCGGGCGCGTTTTCAATCACTTCATACTCTTGCTCATCGCCTTCGGCGGTGACGGTCAATTCGACGTCAAAGGTTTCGCCGCCCTGGAAGGCGGTGCTTGAAATTGAGCGCTCACCCAAGACAAACGTAGTAGCGAGACCATAGCGCAGGTTATCAATATAGACACTGCCTGTCGCGTTGGCGTCCATTTGGGTGATGAAGCTGAGCGTCATCCAACCATTGGGGTCTTCTAATGACGCTAGGTGAGGCAGCACGTCAACAACCCACGATACCGTACGCCAATCGTCTTGGTTTGTGATGCCGCGGATGCCATGGCCGACATAGCCGCCGCTGGATGATTCAAAGACCAGTTGGAAGTTATGCCAAGTCCCCGCGAAGTCGGCGCTCATGCGAACGTCGACGGTGATATCGACCAGTTTGTCCCATTGATCAAAATCATCCATCGCGCTAACAGTTTGAATGGGACGAACCCAGCCGCCCGGCATGATTGATTCGAGATAGTCGTCGCCTTCGGCCGGTTCTACGATGGCGTCGCCCATCATTAAGTCGACGGCGTCTGATTCGCGAATCGTCCAGCCTTGCGGATACCCTGTGTCAGGATCAGGTTCATTGAATCCATAGGCGAGAACTTCTTGAACGCCAGAGGTGTTGCCCGGACGGAAGCCGTAAATCTCGTCGATGTAGAACTTCCCTGTCGCGCCGTTGTTGGCGCCCGGGTTCCAGATGAATTGCAACTGCCCAAATGATGAATTGCTCTCGGCGCTAATGCGGTCGATCGGCAAGACGATGTGATGCCATTCACCCGTAGTCGAAACCGCAGGGGAGCTTAATTCGTTTCCGTTGCCCGACATGACGCGCATTGTGAAATCGCCGTTCTGATGAGGGACGGATCCATCCAGGAAGTAAATCCAGAAATGAAGTTCCCTCATACCGGTCAAGTCAACTGGATTGGGAAAGTTAATGGTAGTTTGGGTCCAAGCGCCTGAATTGGTGTCATATTCGCCATACAGTGCGTTTATACCCTCGTGACGTGGGACATCGTCAAATTCAGGGTCGTCGACCAATGAATAAACAATTGTCCCGCCAGTAATGGTGATGTCGATATCGGTTTCAAAATTATTGATATCGACCCGTTGATCTTCTGCGGCGAACGCCGCTCCTGCAATAACCAAAGATGCAAAAACAAACCATTTACTCATAATCAAGTTGCCTCCTCCAAGATGTGATGTTTAAGTGAACATGCGCATAATTTGCATGTTCCTATACGAATAGGTATCACGTCAAGACGTGATTGTCAGTTATAAATAAACCTTACAAAACCAGTAATATTCATATGCAAGAAGGCTGAGGATGATGCGGAGCCAAGAGCGATAGAGGGTAAGTAAAAAATTGGCGCTGCGTCTGATTTAGATATCAACGACGAATGACTTCGATAGAAACCTGGTAGCCCAACTCGTTATTGGATGAAGCGCCAGGAAAATCCATCAAAGCAAGATAGAGCGATCGCGCATCCCGGGGCACAACCACCTGGCGGCGCTGGCCAATGATAAAGGGCGTTGGGCTGTTGTTAAACAGTCCAATTAAGGCGCCAATTGGCGCTTGGATGGCGTTGATCTTTCTCACAGGCCCGGCTTCGATCTGGGTTGTCCAACCGCTAGGGCCAAATTCGATATTGCGATTGGGGATGTGTCGAGCGACGCCGCTGGCGTAGACATCCAGCGTTTCTCCACCGCGAATAATATCTAATAACGCGCGGATGGGGCTATTATCGGGCGCGACGTCTTGCATGTGCCCATCTGGGCTTTCGAGCGCAACGCCGTCTTTGGCGCCCGCCAGAAAGATGTTGGTCGTTGCGGGGACAAACAGCGTGTAGGTTCCTAAATAGCCAAACTCACGGCGCGAGTCAATCATGGTAGGCGCATTCAAAAACGAGTCGCGAGGCGTGAGAATGTCAGGGTTTGGAATCGTTATATTGCAACCCGATAATGCGGCGCCCCCCATGGCTGCGCCGAATGCTTGAATTGCCCTGCGACGACTAATTTTTGAGGCCGTTTTAGGTTGAGTCGTTTTCATGAGTTCGGTTGCTCCAAACAAAAGCCCTCTTACGCTACGTTCAAGTTACACTGATTGTAGCATAAGAGGGCGGTTGATTGAAACATATAACGTTATGGTTATGCAGCCGCCAGGTCTTTCTCGTTGTCTTTGACCTCTGGCTCTTTGAAGACCGCAAGAAACACGATGGCGCACAGAATGGTCAGCACAACGGGGACGATAAAGACATATGTCCAGTTGACCATTGGGTCGCCGCCGCCAACGGCAGCTGTGGTAAAGATGGTGCGCACCCAGCCCGCGAACACACCGCCCAAGGTCATTCCCATACCAAACGTAACGAAGGTGAGAAGCGCCTGGGCCGAGTTTCGAATGTCTTTGGGCGACGCCTTGTCAACATAAATCTGACCGACGATAAAGAAGAACACATAACAGAGGCCATGAAGCGGCAGCGATGCGAGAATCAACCACAACGGCCCGCCTATCGCAAAGATGATATAGCGCACTGGCCAGGCGATGATGCCAATCGCGATTGACATCTTGACGCCTGCGCGCGGCAATACAATTGGCAGCAATACAATCAGCGAAATGATTTCTGCGATCTGGGCCAGCGTCATCCAAGCGGGGATGTCTTCAGGAACCATGCCTAAGTCGACTAAAAATGGGCCAGTCAAGTAATAGTAGAATTGCAGTTCGGTCGCCACAACAAATGAGATAATCATGAAGGTCAAAAACGTCGGGTCTTTCAGAAGTTTCAGCGCTTCAATAAAAGCGACCGGGTTTTCGGCCTCTTTCTTAGGCGGCGTGTGAGGCAGGAAGAAACTAAACACACCATAGATGACGCCTGCGTATCCGGCCAGTCTCATACAATTGGCGCCGTCAGGGTTAATGCGCAGCCAATAGGTCAAGGCGAAGCCTGATAAGATCCAGCCGATGGTTCCCCAGATACGAATCCAACCAAAGTCGCGTTCTACGTTCTTTAAGTTTTGAAAGCAAATTACGTTGGTTAATGGAATCGTCGGCGCATAAAACATCGACCAGAGAAACATGAGTATCAAGAAGGGCCAATATTCAGTCTGTCCGGCGAGCAACAACATCATCACGCCAGCCAAAATTTGTGATATCGCCAAAAAGCGCTCGCTGGCCATGTACCGGTCAGCGATCTGGCCGCCGATGAATGGGGCGATCATGGAAGCAAAATAGAGCATACTCATCATCACGCCGCCCTGAAACGCGGTAAAGTTGAGCGTGTCGTCCATGTAGATCGGCAGGTAAGAATACCAGGCGCCCCAAACCCAATACTGCAACATCATCATGAAACTAAGACGAATCCATACACTAACGCTCATTACTGGCTCCTCATTCGGCGGGATTGATTTTCTTAACAGTCATTCAGAATTAGCGCATTATAAACCCAAACCAAGGCGATTAGGCTAGTGGCGCGAGTTATGCGCCCCGAATTTCGAGAAAAAGTTGAGAAAATAACAAGACCGGGTTCCAATTTCGGTCGAGTCCTTCGATGGCCTCTAAGACGGCCTCTGTTTTCGCGACCCAGCGCTCAGGCGCCACGCCCTGGCTCATTGTTTGGATGTCAGCCTGGCAATCGGAGTTCACAAACGGCCCGCCTGACGCGCCGCAGGCCGCCAATGACGCGTCGCGCAACAACCCAGCGAGAATCTGTAGGCGGGCGCGCATTTTATCGCCGTCTTTGGCAAGCCATTCTGAGGCTTCAGTGACTGCGGCTTCTTGTTTGAGAACGGCTTGAAGCGCTTTGAATATCTCATCACGCTCTTGCAGGTAACCGTCTTCGACCAGCGTTTGCGCCCGTTCGGGAAGGCCGCCCGCCGCGCGAGCGACGGTTTCGGCCTCAGCGTTAGACAGGCCTGCGAGGCGGTTAACCAAGCCTTGGGCATCTAGTGGCGCCAGGCGTAGACGCCGACATCGAGAACGAATGGTAGGCAAGACCGCCGACTCATTGTCGCTCAACAAGATGAACAGCAAGCGCGCGTGAGGCTCTTCGAGCAGTTTTAACAAACTGTTCGCGGCGGCGATGGTCATGCGGTGGGCGTCGTGCATGAGAAAGATTTTTCGCTCGGCTTCGTGCGGTTCGATGCGGGCGAATTCCATCACCTGGCGCATGTGTCCGACCGAATAATCGCGGCCTTTGCGGTCGGGCTTCTCCCAATCGTCTTCGGGGCGCAGTTCGATATAGTCTGGGTGGGTTTTGGCGAGAATGCGCTGACAGACGGCGCATGCGCCGCAGAAGTCGTTCTCAACCTCAGGGCACAACAAGGTCATCGCCATGGCGCGGCCCACTTCATACTGCCCCGCCCCGGGCGGCCCATAGATCAGGTGCGTGCCCGATAACATGTCTTTCTCAGACGACCGAATGATCATCTTGCGAACGGTGTCACGGCACGGCGCGTCAGCCCACGGCATAATCAAGGCTCCAAATTCGCTCTTGTCAGAAACCACAACTCCCGTGATACTATGCAAGCGAACCGGTTGAAGTCAAGCAATTCATCTTATTCGTTGGTTGAGGTTTTATGAACGTACGGACTTTTTTGCTATGCGCATGTATAGCGCTATTCACAATTGCGTTTTTCTTAGTAGACCCATCGTCTGACGCCGCTCAAGAGGCGGTCAAGTATACGGCCCAAACCCGGCTTGAGTGCACCAACCAGCCCTTTCAAAGCGATGCGGTTTTGGTCACAACCCATAACCTGCCGCTAGCGTTTCGCCTTCAGGCCAACCTGTCGCCCGCCCCGCCAAAGGGTTATACCCCTATTCCTGGTGAATGGCGATGGAGCGCTTCATCTGGAACCCTTGAAGCGAATGGGAATACTTGTATTTGGAAGTCCCCGGCGCCAGGCAAGCAGACCATTCGGGTTGAAGGCGAAGTTCGATACGCCCCGCCGAAGCAGGGGTTGCTCTCGTTCTCAAACCCGCCTGAAGTCAAAGCCAAATTTATAGTAGAAACGGTGTGTATTGTTCCCTACTACGCCCCTGAAATTCAAAACGGGCGCGTGAATGGATTTGTGGTTGGCGAGTATCCCGACCCGAAAAGCCCGGCCCATCTTCAATACGTCGGCGACGCGGTCGTCCAACAGCGCATCATAGATAACGCAGAGATTTATACTCCGCCCAGGTTGTTTTATGAGGTCGACCAAGACACCTATTTCATCAAGATATTCAACGACTACACCCTGGGCGACTTTGATCTCGACCCGCGTTTTTTGGCGATGCGCTATCCGAGATACATTGCCATTCATCCCTACTTATTGAGAAAGATTGATTTGTTAGAACAACAGCTGGCGGCGGACGGGCATCCTGTCAGCAAATTGAAAATCTTTTATGGGTTCCGCAGCCCCGACTATAACATTGGCCGCCGCAACAAAGACGGCGAGTTGACGCTGAAGTCGCCGTTTTCGATGCATATGTACGGCCTGGCCATCGACTTCATTATCGACGAAGACGACGACCTGGTGTTAGACGACCTCAACAGTGATGGACGCATCACCATGGACGACGCCAGAGAATTGATGAAGTCGGTGAATACCTTAGACAAAGCGTTACGCGATATGAACAGCGAACTGGTGGGCGGCGCCGGGCCTTACCCTCATCATGACTACTATGAGCGGGGCGTGGTGGTCCAGACGCCGTATGTTCATATCGACTGCCGCGGCTACTTACGCGAAGACGATACGCTCATTCGCTGGGAAGGCAAAGACGCGATTGGCATCCGCCAGAAACAGGCGCCGTATAAACCCGCCGCGCCTGTGCCCACCTGGCCGTGGCCGGTACTGGGCAAAACCAGCGGATAGCGCTTAGGTTTCCATGCGCAGTTTTCGGTACAGCGCCTCTTGGTCAAGAATGGGCAGGAACGGGTTGTAGTCGATTCCCTTGTCGAGAAGGTATTCAGTGACCAGTTGTTTGACGGTCTCGACCAGTTTGTCTTTTTCCCACGGTTTTTCGATGTATTGGTCGATGCGGGCCGCGTTAATCGCGATGATCGTGTCTTGATGAGTGGCGAGGCCGGTTAACAACAGTTTTTTCGTGTCGCGAAACCGGCGGTCGCTATTGAGGTCAACCAACAGCTCGACGCCATTTTTTTCTGGCATGATATGGTCGCAGACAATCAACGCCGGCGCGCCGCCTTCGGCGTCAATGTCTTCCATCACTTCAAACGCTTCTTCAGCGGATTCGCATGACTCGAAGGCGAAGTAGCCTGAAAACTCTTCTAAGTCTTTTAACACTGTGGTCAAGACATCGCGTTGATCGTCAACTAATACAATTGTGGGTTTAGACATTCTCGCCTCCCCTAGGAATCTTCAATACAAATGTGGTTTCGCCAGGCGCGCTTTCGACGTTAATCTTTCCGCCATAACTATCAATGATGCGTTCGACAATCATCAGGCCTAATCCTAGGCCTGAGGTTTGGTTGTCAGACTTAGTAGTCAAATGCGGCTCGAAAATATGCGGCAAAATATCCGGCGGGATGCCAGGGCCGTTATCAATAATCGTTAAACTGACATCTTTATCGCCGTCATGCGTCACGATGCGAAGCGAGGGGGCGGGCGTCTTGGCGGAAAACAAGCTGTCGCAGGCGTTTTGTAACAGGTTTATCAATATCTGAACGACCTCGCCTTTGTTGCCGACGATGGGCTTTGGGGCGCCCAACTGGTGTTCGACGTTCACTTTTCTGAGCGGGCTGGCCAAGAGCGTAACCGCTTCGCGGACGCAGTCGTCAATGAACAAGCCCGGCGCGCGGTCTGAATGTTGCGCGCCCAATTCGCGAACGGATTTGACTACATGGATCGCGTGTTCGCCCGCGGCTTTCATATCGTTCAGGGTGGCGCCGATCTCCCAATAGTGGGCGTATTCTGCGGCGCGGTTTGACAGTTGGGATTGGTAGTCTTGAAGTTGAGCGTCGTCCATCCCCGTATGGGCGAGCCGCTGAGATTCAACATCGCCGATATGATATTTGGTTTTGAGTTCTTTTGAGCGTTGGCGCGCTTCACGGCTCGATAGGCGGCGGCCTTCCTGCCAGCCTTTTTCAAAGAACGAATACGGCGCGTTGGGGTCGCGCTTGTACATCTCGGCCAGGTTGGGGCCCAGCCAGTCGCAGTTTCGCTTCAGAACAGCGACCGCGTTGTTGAGTTCGTGGGCGATCCAGGCGGCGATCTTTCCCATCGACACCATTTTTTCAGACCGAATCAACGCCCGCAGGGCTTTTTCATTGGCGAGGGCGATTCGATGAACGCGCCGCTGGCGGTGAATCAGCTCTACCATCATGTGAGGAAGAAATTGTTCGGCGAGCGAATCCGTCCGTCCATCAAAGACGGCTTGTTGAGATGCATCGATGTAAGCGATCTCAGATTCTTCTTCGGCGACGACGGTGCTGAGGCTGATATAACTTTTTGAGAAATAACTGGGGCCGCCGACAAAGGCGTTTTTACGCGCTTTTAGGATTTCGAATGGGTTGCCCCTGTCGTCTTTTGTGGTTCCGCGTAGTGAACCAGACACAACCAAAAACAAGCGCTCGTTGCGTTCGCCTTCGCTAAGCAATACATCGCCCTTTTGCAATTTCAGAATTCGCGACGGGTTTGAAAAATAGGTGTCTTTCAGCCACTGAAAATTGGCCGTGGTATCGTTATAGGCGCCGTGAAGAACGTCGTTCATTGGCTTAGATAATTCCCACCATGCGAAGGATGAACATCAACACATAGACTGAGAGCAGGCCCATCGCGCTGATTAACACGCCCGCTTTCATCATGTGTTTGGTTTCGATCATCCCGCTGGCGTAGGCGATTGCGTTGGGCGGCGTGCTGACCGGCAGGGCCATCGCCAGCGAAGCGGATAGCGTAGCTGCCAAGATTAACATTTTAGCGCCGCCTAACGGCTCAAGCGATGTCAGCGTGGCCCCCAATACAACGATGACAGGCATCAACAAATTCGCTGTCGCCGTGTTCGACATAAACGTCGCCAATGTGATCGTAATGAATGTGCAAATGAATACGATGAAAAGCGGTGAAAAGGTTTCAAATGGAACACTCTCTATCAGGCGTTTTGATAGGCCCGATTCTTCAAGCGCAAGACCGAGAGCGAATCCGCCCGCGACCAGCCATAAGACGTCCCAACTAAGGTTTTTGAGGTCTTCTTTAGTGATAATTTGGGTCACCGAAAAGACCGCAACCGGGATCAACGCAACAATGTAGGAATTCATGCCATGGGCGGAGCCGATCATCCACATCAAAACAGTCACCGCGAAGGTAACGTACATCGTTACCGCGCGCCAGTGAGTGAGAAATTTGCTTTTGATTTTCACTTCGATTGAATCTGTTTGGGGCGGGAACAAAAACAGCAGCAGGGCCCACGCGAACAACAGCAGAACAATGACAAACGGCACGGCGAACACCATCCAGCCTGCGAAGGTAATCGCCATGTCGCCCGTCAGGTAGCGTATCGCGATGGCGTTGGGCGGCGTACCGATCGGCGTACCCAGCCCGCCGATGTTGGCGGCGAAGGGGATGCCCAAGATAAAGGCGATGCGGCCCTTGTCTTCGATGGCGAACGCTCCCAATACAGGAGTCAAAATGGCGAACATCATCGCGGTGGTGGCGGTGTTGCTCATAAACATTGAGAACAGCGCGGTAATGGTCATCAGCCCCAACAAAATTAACTTGGGGCTGTGGCCAAAAGGCTTTAACATGACGCGCGCCAGGTTAAGGTCTAGGCGGTATTTGCTGGTCGCCATGGCGAGAAAAAACCCGCCTAAAAAGAGAAGAATAATCGGGTGGGCGAAGGTCGACATAATGGCTTTGTAACTCAACACGGTCCCAAAACCGGGGTCGTCTTTAGGCCCGGCGAACAAAATGAACGACTTGTCTGAAATCATGACCAGTTCTAAAACAATGATCAAAACCGACGTCGCATAGACCGGGATGGGTTCTAAAATCCAAAACAGCGCCGCCAAGACAAACAAGGCCATCACTCGTTGTTCAATCACGCTGATGCCTTCGAATGGCAGCATGGATTCGGGCAAGACAAGCACAATGAGAGTGATTACAACTGATGCGGCGAGAGAAGTGGATTGTTTCATGCAAACACGGCCTCGGATGACGATCTATGAGTTACTATTAGCTATAATTAGTCTATCTCTCATGCCTTGATGGAAAAGTCCACAAGCGTGACTTAATCAAAAAATAATGGATTCATATGTATTTATGAAGTTTTGGTCATTGAACCAGAAAGACAACACAATGGTAGATGTCTTAAGAAAACAAGCACACCAACTCGGTATTCCGAAAATCAAGCGGCATATCTTTTTGTGCGCTGACCAAACCAAGCCAAAGTGCTGCAAAAAAGAAACAAGCCTGGAGTCGTGGAACTATCTCAAGGCGCGGCTGGACGAACTGAACTTGACCGGAAACGGCGGCGTGTTTCGAACCAAGGCCAATTGTTTGAGGTTTTGCTTAAAAGGCCCGGTGGCGGTGGTGTACCCTGAAGGCGCCTGGTACCACTCCTGCACGCCTGATGTGCTTGAACGCATCATCCAAGACCATCTGATCAATGGCCGAATTGTGGAAGAGTATCTCATTACCGCCCATGCGTTGGATGGAAGAAACGAATAAAGCGGTATGGTCTATCTCTGCTCGCTTCATATATCCCCCCGGCGCCTTCGACGCCATCCCCTTATTAAGGGGGGCTAGGGGGGATCAGTCATCAATACGACTTTGTTTCACCCACATTCGGCGCAGAACTTTCATCATGCGGCTTTCTCAACGTGAAGCCAAACAAGACCAGAATGGTTAAAATACTGATCGCGAAGATGCCATAGACTCCCGCCTTCGCCGAAACCTGCCAAATGGCGCCGATGGTGGTTAACAGGGTAGCGGTTCCCATCAAGACGTTCCAGACAACGCGGTTGAGGCCTTTGGGGATGTTATCGCCCAACAGGCGTTTGGAATTCATCATGATAAAGAAGGTGATATACGCCAGCGGCAGCAGCGTATAGTTAAACACCGAAGTCGGAACAGCCAGCCAGAACAGCGTCTTTCCTGACCAGATGAACGGCCCCAGCGTACCGGTTGCGGCCGCCATACAGCCCAGGCGGTGCTGCCAGCCGCCGTGAGGAAAGTTGAATATCTCACAAATAACAAACCCTGAGATCAACATCATCAACGTGATTGATGACAGCGTCATGCCCAACACGCCCAGCCCAAACACCCAGTTGGCGATGGCGTCGCCTGTTAAGGGTGACAACGCCTGCGACAAATCAGCCGCGTCGCGCTTGACCAGGGTCGCCGCCAACAAGCGCTCGGCGGGGGCGATTTCGAGTTGGGTTTCCGGGACTTGGGCGACTCGGTCTTTCAACAAATCGTCATATTGCCCAAATTGGCGATGATTGGAATCTGCAATCAGGTTGCCTTGGTCGTCTAATAACCCAGCGGCGGGCTTCATGTGAAACTGGCTGGAAGATGCGATAATCACAAAGCCCGTCACCACGATAAATGGAATCATCATGCCAGTGAACAGGTCGAAGATTGATAGGCCGCGAAAGTCTTTGTCCCATCCGCGCGACAACATCGAGTAAGGAAGCAAAAACGTCATGTTAATCCCGACCGCGTTGGCGGTGGCGGCGATCATGACGTCTTGTTGTTTGCTGACGATGATGGCGCTCCAATAGGCGCGCGCCGACTCGCCCAACGGGTCAAGCAACGGCGAGAAACTGTAATCGGGTTTCCATAAATGATTGAAGGTAGGGAAAAACCCGGCGAACACGCCGCCCCAGTCGAGACCTTCGTCAGAAAACGTCAAGCGCAACACCACGCCCAAGAAACAGGCGACGATCATCACCACCATTCCCTTCAGCATCCACTCATAGAGTTTGACGCCCAGGCCTTTGTTGTCATATAAAAACGTGATTAGGGTTGTTGCGGCCAGTACAAACAGTGTGATCGCCAGTTTGCCCCAAAAGTCGCCCAGGGCGCCGTCTGCGCCGAAGATTTCTGGCAAGAGGTTTTGTTGAACGACCGCGTTGGCGAGTGAATATTGAGGCATGGCCCACACCATGTTGGCGACAAGCGCCGCCAACGCCCATCCCCAGGCCAGAACCGGGTTGATATGGTTTTTGATGGCGCCGAAGGGGCGTTCGCCGATTGACAGCGTGACATAACCAATCGCGCCCAGCATAACGATGCCCAAAAACACCGCCATCGGTTGTAGCCACAAAAGGCTGAAGCCGCCCAAGACGCCCAGATATAAACTGCTGGCTAGCGAACCGCCGCCGAGGGTCATAGCGCTTTGCAGCCACCCCGGGCCGGAGAGTTTGGCGTAGACGCCAAATAAGCTCAGCGCGCCTTGTTTTCGCGCTTCGACAATTTGCTGGCGATCACGTTCAATTGAAGGTGGATTTAAATTCATGTTCCCCTTCATCTCATTGGATTAGACATATGGATTCATAAGAGAGGGTATTGTAGACGAGAAATGAGGAAAAAATCAAACATAAATTGGTATTTTTTTCTGTATTTCAGCCACGCGTAATTGGCTGAATTATGCCGTAGGTCAGGCGGCGCCACAGCCACTCCATTGGGCCGAAGCGAAAGCGCTTCACCCACATGTTGGTAAGAGTGAATTGCCAACCAGGAGCGAGTTTCCGAAACGGGTAGATCACAATCGCGGTAAAACTATACCAGACCAGAATGTCGCCATTCCAAAAACAGTAGGCGTGAACCACGCCAATCAATAATAGAATAAATATTCTGCGGTAATACAGCCAAAAGGCGCCGCCAGTTTTTTGCTCCGCCCGTTCGGTGAAGATTATGATCCCGGCGCCAAAGAGCAGCGTGAATAGCGTCATGAATTTCGTATTGGCGAACAGGTCGCCCACGCCCCATACCCAACCATTCAAGCCACTCAAGTCTCCATAGGAATTGGGGTTGAGATAGGCGCTGCCGGGCATTGAGAACGATTGGATGTTCATAATCAATATGCCGAGCAGCGCAAAGCCGCGCAACACATCAATGGATTGATAGCGTTCGCTTGCTAAGACGGGAGTGGAGGAAGAAACCGTTTGATCGTTCACGCGGTAAGCCCTCTGTTAATTTAAAACATGAAAGAGATAGAAGGCGTCTCAAAAAATTTAATCTATCGCCGAATAAGGCATTGGCGCTCCCAGAGTTGCACCCATGTCAAAAGCATCTGGTCAAATATTGGTGGGTCGGCGTCTCTTTTGTAATCATTATTTCTGAGACAACTTCTAATTATCAGTACGCAATTCATTTACGTTTCGTTCAAAAAAAATTACGGCGAGAACACATTACTTCATTTTTAGAAATGCAATCGCCAACGCCGCCCAGCCTACCAAAAATGCCACGCCGCCAATTGGCGTAATCGCCCCCAGCCAGCGAATTCCGGTCAACGCCAGAATGTATAAGCTGCCCGAAAAGATGATCGTCCCTACAATGAAACCCCAGCCAGCGATTTGGGTCGCCATGCCGGGAGCCCGCGACGCCGCCCAGGCGACAAAGAGCAGGGCGAGTGTGTGATACATCTGATAGCGCACGCCCACCTCAAAGACGTCTAATAGGTAGGGGTCGAGTTTGTCTTTAAGCGCGTGCGCGCCAAACGCGCCCAACCCCACGCCGAGAAAGCCAAAGATAGCGCCAGTTATGGCGAAAAAGCGATCCATTTTGTTGTGACCCCTTAGTATGTTTTGTTCTAGTTATGTCTCAGAACCTAACGCCAGGCGTTGGACAAATCAAGTCAACTTTGATATATTAGTTGATATATTACTTTATTTAATTACTTTAGGGGTAGGATTATGATGAACCGAAAAGAAAGAGAACATGCGTTTACCTTAATTGAACTTCTCATTGTTGTAGCCATCATCGGCATTCTGGCGGCAATCGCTGTACCCAATTTCTTGAATGCCCAAATCCGCGCAAAGATCGCCCGTGTACAATCTGACATGCGCAGCATGGGCACCTCAATCGAGATGTACCGTCTCGACAACAACAAGACGCCGCCGTGGAGAAAGAACCGCGTTACTGGCAGCGACGCGATTCACCCCAACCAGATTCGCTTTTATCGCCTCACCACACCAGTCTCCTATATGTCGTCGATTCCCCAAGACCCATACGTCTCGTTCCACGATGCAGCGGGCTATGAAAAATGGGGCACTGCTTATGACTATGTCGACAATATGGACGAAGACGACGGCGGGCATTCCAATGCCTACGGCTATACCTGGCGCATCAACAGCTGGGGGCCGGATATGATTAACCATTGCGCGGGGACATGCAACGGCGGCCCGGGCTGCCCCAACGGAAAGGCGCTGTTCTTATACGCTTCCTCAAACGGGCTCACCAGCATTGGCGACATCGTCAGAGTTGGCTCTAAGGGCGGGCGCTTCTCTCATGTGAATTGTGATATAACAAACAATCTTTAATAAACCGTTTTGTTTATTAACCCAAAATCAGACAGGCGCGTTAGCAACAATGCGCCTGTTTTTTTTGTCTGTTCACTTGAAGATACGCTAGAAGCGACAATAATATATCCATCAATCAATTTTTTTATTGTTTTGAACATAGGTTTCAGACAGCTCAACAAAGAAAAAAACAACAGGAGACATCGGGGAAATGAAAAAAGGGTTTACTCTCATTGAACTACTCATCGTCGTAGCCATTATCGGCATTCTGGCGGCAATCGCCGTACCCAACTTCTTGAATGCCCAAATCCGCGCAAAAGTCGCCCGCACCGTTTCAGACATGAAGACGATCGCCACATCGTTGCAAATGTATGAAATGGACAACAACGCATTGCCGCCATGCAACAAGGCTCGGGTTGCGGGAAGCGGCGACTACTTTCACCCAAACGATATTCGTCTCTATCGTTTGACGACTCCAGTATCTTACTTGTCATCGATCCCATTAGATCCGTTTGCTGGTGAGAACCTCAGTGACTTTGCACAATGGGGCAATGGATATGACTACGTCAATTCATATCAAGATGCTGATTCTGGCAGCTGGCGCGCATCTGGCGCCTGGGGCTATATGTGGCGCCTCAATGCGTGGGGCCCCGACGGCGTAAACGGCTGGGGCGGTCAACGCACAGGCAAATGCCCAAACGGCAAGCCTGACTTTGTTTATCACACCTCAAATGGTCTTGTCAGTGTGGGCGACATTCTTTGGGTCGGCCCCAAAGACGGCCATCAAAACGTAGACTGCACCATCACCAACGGCGTATAAACGAATACCACTCAGAAATCTATTTGATCGGGGCGTGGGTTTCACGCCCCGGTTTTTGTTCTATTGATTATTTAGTCATGATCCACCCCCACCCAAGCGCCTCCCACATTGGTAATATGCCAAAGCCGCCAGCCGCTGAAGAGGGTCGCGCCGACCAACGAGACAAACGCGGCCGGCCATAGCGAGAGAGGATACTGACGCATCATTCGCACCCACCACAAATCAAGATCATCAAATGTAATATAGTCAGGATGGCCTATCGGTTTCGCGAGCAACTCAAAAAAGCCCGGGGCTGATGTGAAGGTTTGATAGGCGCCGGTATGGGCGTACACTCCCGGCCAGTTATACACCATGCCCCACAAAAACGCGGCGAGTGTGAAGGCTTTCCAACCCCAATGGGTGTCTCTGGATAGTAAGTGCACGCCCGGCAAGAGGCAAAACGGCAGCAAGAAATACATATGCCTTGGGCCCCAACAACGCCCGCCATGCCACATGTGTGATTTCCCATAGAGAACCAGATAGGCGGCAAGAATGGCGAAGCACATAACCCAAAACACGATCAGGCTTTTTTTTCTTGAAACAGACACTGAAAATACGAATAACAGGCATAGCGGCGAGTAGGGTATTAATCCCTTGCCCCACCCCCAAAGCAAATTGGGAATACTGACAATCAAGGGGTAATTAAATTCCAGATCAGCGTAGTTTTCTAAGAAGAAGACGCCAAAACGAATGTAGTTATGCCATCCCCATATGACGACGCCGATTACCCCACCAACAAAAAACGCGCCCGCCCGCAAGGCGCGGTCTTTCATGGCGCCGGTTGCAATCGCGAACAGCCCCAACAACGCAAACGCGATGACGATATCTTCGCGCAGATTGATTCCAACCACTGTACAGCTAGCGATTCCAATGAGGCATGAACGCTTTTTGCGGCTTTGATGGCGAAGAATACACTCAAGTAAAATCAATAACACCGCGGTGGTCGCAGTCAAGCGAAACAGCGTCTGGCTGTAGGGCCAGAATGAGGTTCCCCAAATCAACGCAATCGACAGCAAGACAGACGGCGCCTGCTCGCCGCCGATCAAGCGGCAGTTGCGATAAAATAACACGCCCGTTAGCGCTGTGATACACAGGCTGCCCCACAGGCAGGCGAAGAAATGGGCGCCCTTAAAAAACACCGGATGATGACCAAACACCCAATACAACACTTCGCCCAAGTAATACCAGGGCGCCATCATCAACGGGAACGCGATTCCATAGCGGCTGTAGTATTTCCCGTCAGGGCCTTCGAGCGCCTGGAAGCCCGGCATGGCCTCCAGGCTGCCTCGTTGGGCGATTGAGTCCACCACCTGCATGATGAGGTTTTCGTCGACGAAAGAGCCATGCCCGGCGAAGGTGATCGACAACCCCAGCGTCAAAAAAACAAGCAGCCAAAATTGAAGGTTGGGGTCTTCGTCAAAAAGTGGTTGGTTATTATTTTGATTCATCCTTGATACTCACCCACCCCCAAAATTTGGAGGGAGGAGAAACCATTCAATAATACACTACATTACAATCTTTCAATCTCTATTTCCGGCCCAACCAACTCAACGGTTGGCGGGCGCGTCCACGGCGAGTGGTTGCCAAAAATGTCGAGGTAAAAAAAGCCGCCGCTAATTAGCCCATTCGATGGAGCATAATAAAACTCGGGCTTCATCATCGCCTGGCCCGCTTCGAAATGATACCGTTTGACCAAGACATCTTCAGAGGGCGTGATGTTATCTAAATTGGCGACGACCGCGACCACCACCGATTTGTAGGACGAGGTTGGAAAAACCGAAATCACATCAAACGAACAACGCTGGCTGTACTGCAAATCCACCCAATCACTGGGCAAATCGAGACCGTCAGGCGCGGCGGGATGGAGAAAGAACTGCATGTAGTCATAGTTCAAATTGTTAAACAGAATGACGCCGTCTTTGTTCCAGATCGTGTCCTGGCGGCCTTCTGAGACAGGCGCGGGATAGTGTTGATGTTCATTCTGATAGCGTTGAATGGCGTTGAGAACTCTCGCCAGGCCGTCATAGACCAATGCGGGCGTTTGCGCGTCTTGGCTTCTAAAAAAAGCAGGTATAGTGATGGAGAGAATACCACACAGCGTAACCAAAACAAACGCAATTTCAATTGAACGCTTACGAAAGCGCTTCATGATTTCAAAAGATAATCATCAATGACAAATTGCGACCAGGTTTCATAGTCAACGCCGTCGTTGAGCTGGTCAAGAGGCTTCCACTCGCCGCGGCCTAATGCTGACTCGCGCAGTTTGACTTCTGGCTCTGGTAAGTGGGCTTCATAGACAACGCCCAGGTGATATTGGCCGACCTCGACCTCATCGTCATTGAGAAGGCCCACCAGCGACAATTCGACAGGCTGGTCGAACTCGATCTCTTCACGCAACTCGCGCATGGCCGCTTCTTCTAGCCGCTCGTGTTGATCGGTAAATAGATTTTCATCTCTCGGATTAATATGCCCGCCGACGCCAATGGAATACATGTGATGCAGCCGGTCTTCGCCGCCGCGTTTGGTTCGCCAATAGCGAAAGGCCTGGCCTTGGCTGCGCAAGACGATATAGGGGATGATCTGCTTGTATGATTTGTCGTTCTCCATCGGCGCGCGCAGTTTGAATGAGCATTGCGGCGCCCAGGCGGCGAGGTCAGTGCTCTCGGCTAAACGGAACCCGCGAAACGGCAAGAAGCCGTCGAGCGCTAAACGTGGGATGACTAAAACGTGTTCGTGAGATGGCATAAGACACTCGGTTTGATCCCCCGGCGTCTTCGACGCCACCCCCCTTAAAAAGGGGGGGCTATGGAAACCAATTTACTCAGCCCGGTCTTCGGGCCAGATTTTAAATTGCTTGCGCTTCGAATCTTCCAGCGAAATGGGGATGCCCAACTGGTTCCAGAGTTCGTCAATTTTGGTTTTCACGCTGCTCAACATGTCGATGTCAGGCGGCCACTCGCGCTCAAAGCCTTCCTGAGGCAGTTTTCGCGTAGCGTCAATCACCATCTTTGAGCCAAAGCCCGGGTATTCTGATGAATTGTCTAACACATCCACCGGGCCGCGCACGACCTGCAGGTCGCGTTCCGCCGCGAAGTTGTTGGCGACGCGCCACAACACCTCGCCGGGGTTATGGACGTTCACATGGCCGTCAACCACGATGATGTTTTTGGTCAACGACAAGAGGCCCGTTCCCCAAAAGGCGTGGGCGACCTTGAAGCCTTGGCCGGGGTATGATTTGTTGATCGCCACAATCGCCAGGCTGTGGAACCCGCCCTCGACTGGAAGGCTCATATCGACAATCTCAGGGAACGTCATCTGAATCAACGGCATGAAGATGCGCTCAGTGGCCTGGCCCAGGTAGGCGTCTTCCATCGGCGGGATGCCGACAATGGTGGACGGGTAAATCGCGTCTTTGGCGCGGGTGATGCATTCCACATGAAAGACGGGGTACATATCCGCCAGCGAATAGTAGCCCGTATGGTCGCCGAATGGGCCTTCCATTCGCTGTTCCATCGGGTCGATCCACCCTTCAATCACGATGTCAGCGTCGGCGGGCGCCTCAACATCACTGGTTTCACACTTCACCATTTCGACAGATTGTTGGCGAAGAAACCCTGTAAACAAAATCTCGTCAATATTGGGCGGCAAGGGAGCCGAGGCCCCATACAACAAGGCAGGGTCTCCACCCAACGCCACCGCGACCGGCATGCGCTGGTTTTTCTTATAAAACTCGCGAAAGTGAGAGGCGCCGACTTTGTGAATCTGCCAGTGCATGCCGGTGGTGTGGGCGTCAAACACCTGGATGCGATAGAGGCCGACATTGCGGATGCCGGTGATAGGGTCGCGGGTATAGACCTGCCCCAGCGTAATGTAGGGGCCGCCGTCTTTGGGCCAGCAGGTCTGAACGGGGATATCATACAGGCTCGCCTGGTCGCCTTTTCGAATGACCTCTTTACAGCGGCCGGTGTTGACTTTTTTTGGCGCAAACCCGGCGACCTCTTTGAGCTGCATCAACATGGCCAGCTTTTCCCACAGGGTTCCGGGCGGTTTGGTTTTGGTGAGTTTGCGGATGCGCTCGGCGATCTCGTCTATATGGTCGACGCCCAGCGCCATCGCCATGCGTTTCTCAGACCCATAGGCGTTGATCAACAGGGGGATGTCAGAGCCTTCAGGGTTGGTAAACAACAACGCCGGGCCGCCTGATTTCATGACGCGGTCGGCGATTTCGGTCATTTCAAGAACGGGCGAGATGGGCTGATTGATCTCAACCAGCTCATTTTCACGAATCAGTCTTGAGACAAAATCTCTTAAGTTTCGATAGGCCATAATAGGTTTATTGTACAAGATTTGGTTGTGGCGCAAGTGGTAGCCATTGTAGACTAAAGCAGGTGTAAAATCAGCGTGAGCCTGTTTATTTTTATAAAGAGCTAAAAAAACACAACGCGGCTTACGACAAAAACCTAGTACAACCAGGCGATTTCTTTCGTTAGAAAGTCATCGCCTAGATTCATCGGTCACTGTGGTTGGACGGTATAGATTACCCAACGCCCGTGGTCGAGTTTAAGGCGATAGAGGTCGGTTTCGTGTTTTTCTGATTTATTGCCTTCTTTGACTTTCTTTGACGCGATGACCTCGGCTTCGCCGCCGATGACATCGCTCGACTCAATGCCTTGAAAGTCAACCCGCATGCCGCCATTGGCGAGGCTGTTTTTATACGAAGCATGGCGCGCGTCAATATATTGCTCGCGGCTGATCTGCATAAAATCGGGGCTGAAGCAGTCAAATTCGGCGCCGAATTTTTGTTGGTTCCAACAATCAATATACCGCTTGACGACTTCTTCGGGTTTGAAACCGACGATGTGAGTGACTTTGGGTTCGGGGCGGCGCTCTTCGTCGCCATTGTCGCCCTCTTCGCCTTCAATAATCTCGACGTTGACGCCTTGAGAATCATCGCTGCTGACGACTGAACTTACTTTTAATTTGCCTTTGGATTTTGGGGTCTCTTTTTTCAGATATGAATCGAGTGGTTTATCGCCAACAGTCATTTTGCGAAGCGACTTAAAGCGTCCTGTTTCAAGGTCGAGTTTCTCAACCAGTTTCATGACGACTTCACGCTCTTCGCCAGAGAGAATATGTCCAGCGTTTTGAATGAGTTTCTGAAGAGAGTGAGACTGGGCCTCGCTGAGGATTTTGACGTCCTCTTTGGGCATGTCTTCGTCAATTTTATACCGTTGTTGGTTTTCTTGATCCGTATTCATAAAACATCCTACATACTTTCATTCAAAGCGCTATTATCTTATCGGGATTCAAGCAATGTTCAACCGTTCTCGAGCTCCGAACTCGAACGGGCTTTTTGGTCTTGCACTGTCCAATACAATGTATTTTCAGTAAATTGGCTAGCCAAGGCCTCTTTTTTCTCATCATACAAATTTAAATTCTTAATTGCCACTGTTGCACGTCCCGGTTGTTGCACCTCAAAAAACATCGTAATCAGAGATAAACGGGCATCCTGGCAGGCGCCTGACTCAAGCGCTTGAATGGTTTGGTTGTTGATCTCACCAGCCGGGTTCGCTAGCGACGGCGTAGCAAGTTGAACATCTAGGGGAACATACGGCGCCCATACCTCGCCCGGCGTCACTCCTAACAAACGCAACGACTGGTTGTCAAACTTCATGTCGAATACTGCTGTTTGGACCCGCCCCCCATGTTGGACAAACAAATCAACGCGGATGACCGACCCGACTGTAGGAAAGCCTGACTCAGCAGGTGTTTGCATGGTCCATTCTAATCCAAGCAACGGCGCCATGCTTTGAAACTGTATGAGGGTCGGAGCGGTCTCAGTGTTGAGTCGGTATGGATAACTTAACGCTGCATCTTCAAAAAAGAACTGGTCAATGCTCACAGTAGCTGTTGACGACTTAACCCCTGGCGCGGGAGCGACCGGGACAACCGCAGCAACGCCGCCGCCATTGGCGCCGCCGACGATGGTCGCCGAACCAGTAGCATGCAAGCGCAATAGCCCTTGGTCGTCTTCATCAACAGAGGCGGTAATGTTTGGTGTATTGATGCTTCGGCTCCACCAGGGGCCGATAGACACTCGATTGGGCTCAATCATCAAAAGGGCCGGGTCAAATCTGAGTTCGGCGACAAAACGCCGCATGTTTTCGGCGCCGTTAATTCGTAACGAGAGATATTTTGACTGGCCCTCAGGGTCGAGCCGAATCATATCAGGGTCTAAGTCAACTTGAGTGCTCCAACCGGTTGGATACCACCGCGGCGGTTCATCGGAAGAGATCCATTCCAAATCAACGGCGTCAGGTCGTTCCAGCCGTTCGGTCTCTATCGCAGGCGCGCCGCCGCAGGCATGAATCACGCCAAAATTGTCTAAAACGTAATACCCGTCGCCGAAGGGAGAAAATTCTAAATCAACAGCGCCTGAATTAGACAGGGTTGGCGCGCTTTGATCTACCTTAGAGGTTGTTTGATCAACGCGATACACCGTTCCCCTTTGGGTCAACACAACCAATTTGTCATCGTAGAATTCAATATCCACTGGTTGATCTTCACCTGAACGAACTTGAGGAAACACCAGCGGCGCTTGTTGGCTGCAAACAACCAGCGAGCCATCTTCAAAAAGTATTGCCATCCGTCTTTTTGCTGAATCATACTCAATGTCAACCAACAATTTGCCTTGGTTCAAACCACGATATAACACCAGTTCGGGTTGGCGCCCGATTCGTTTGATATAGTCATCGACGGCGATCCACCCGCCCGCGCTATTGGGTGTGATTGAAAGAGCAGCAGCGTTGAATTTGGCGTTCAGGGCGATCTGAAGCGGCGGCGCTTGGCCCATCGGCAAAAGAGCGCCGTCTTGAGTCAACTGATAGCCGCCCAGATCATTGACTTCAAAATCGATAAACATCACCGGATCAGACGACTCCATCCAAGGGCGTACGATTTCAGGTTCGCCCGACTCGCCCGATGCGGTTCTCGACGCGCCAATCACACCGCCCCAACGGTCTAAAATAAGAAAGGTAGCAGAAGACGCAGGCGATGCAGTAGACAACAATATCGCCAATATGAAATAGAGCGCTAAACCTCGCGCTGAAAGATACCGAAACATAATGGTATGAAGAACGCTTTCTATCTATTCGTCGTCAGTGTGTTTCTCGCCTGCGCCAGCGGCCAAAACGCCAAGGCGCTTGACCGAATCACTCTTTATCATGGCGATATTTTTTTGGGCGAGATCGAATCAACCTTCAACTACCGTTATACCATCGAACGCTTTGGCTTTAAAAGCGTCACGCCGACCTGGTGGGTCAAGAAGATCGAACAAAACGTCGATGAATTGGTCTCACAAGACGACCTCGACACCTACCCGCCCATTGGTATGAATACTATATCGGGCTTTACGGTCAGCGTCACTTCCTTTTCACCCGCTGAGGCCAGCCATCTTGAACTCCACCCGAAGCGGTCGCATTTCTGGATGGAATCAGAACGGTATCTGCGCGGATATCTGGTCAACCAAAGCGAGACGGGCTATCAGCAACTTAAAGTCGAAATCAAATATTACGGCGACCAGGCGTTTCCGCTGTATCGCCACCAAGCCGAAGTGTTTGACGTGTACCCCAAAACCATGAAGCCGTTTATTGTTGATGCGCGGCATGTCCCCTGGCATCGAACCAAGAGCGTGTCATTCATCGTCATTGGCGGGGTCAAATGGGCGAAAGACGACGACCCGCTATCGGCGGAGAACGGCGGCTAGGCGTAGTCGCCCGCGTTGACGCGTTCTTCCATATCAGCCAGTACGAGTTTTTTGGCTTCATCAATGGGGGCGTGAATCAAGGCCCCTGCAGCGCGTAGGTGGCCGCCGCCGCCGAATTTACGCGCGCTTTCGACGATGCTATAGGGTTCTTTGGCGCGCCAGCTGACTTTGACTCGGTCAGCGTCAATCTGGCGTAGATAGATACCCACTTTGACGCCTTCAATATTACGGGAGAGGTCTGAAAATCCGTCGTCGTCGTCTTCATCAGACTGACAGCGCGCAACCATGTCTAAATCGGTGTACATCACTCCGACGGTCCGGTCAAACATGACAGACGCATGAGAAAACGCTTCGGCCATCAGCCTCATTCGTGAAAAGCGCATGGTTCCAAAAACGGGTTCGTACACTTCGGCGGGTTTTACGCCAGCGGCGATGCAGTCAGCCGCAATCAAATGAGTTTCAGAATTGGTATTGGGCAAGTGAAAGTTGATGGTATCGACGATCATGCCAAGATAGATCGCTTCGGCAATCTCTTTGGTCAGCGGCAGCTGCATATATTTCAGAAGGCGGTATATCAACACAGTCGTTGAAGACGCATTGGTATCGACGATGCGCAATCCAGGGAACTCGCCGACCTCGGGGTGGTGGTCGATACATACACTGGGCGCGGGGTGTTGCTCCAGAATCGCGCCGACCTTGCCAAGGCGGTCCCAACCGCTGGCGTCGGTCATCACCACCAAGTCGCGGTCTGAGAGGTCAACCTCGTCTTTGTCGAGTTGAAGGAGTTCACCCGGCTTGCAAAACGGCTCCAACTGGCGCCCGGCGGGATGGCTAAAATAGCAGATGGCGTCTTTGCCGTAACTTTCTAACATACGCCTCAGCGCCAACGCCGAGCCGATTGCGTCACCGTCGGGATGAATATGGCTTGAAATCACATAGCGGTGCATCCGTTCGAATATCTCGACGAGTTTGGCCCATTGGTTGGATTGATCGGTAGGCGAATTCGGGCTTGTATGGTTCAAAGAAATGCTCCTGATTCAGCGATTTGAGTTGACGATCAGTATACGAAGCCATTTGGTGGATTCAAGGAACGACCGATCACTACCATGAACACGATTACCCGCTTGGCGCCTAAAATTCCCTTCCCTGCGTATGCGTTTATTCCGGGAAAACTGCCACACCCGACCCGAAGCCCCGAAGGGCATAGCTATGGGCATGAGCCTGAACCAGCCGATGCGCTTGGCCCTGACCATTGGAGCCAGAACCAACATTACCTGTTTGGCATCGACCTGTTCAACCACGGCTACTATTGGGAAGCGCACGAAGCCTGGGAAGACGCCTGGCACGCCTCTGGCCACCACACTCACCCCGGACGGTTTTTGAAAGCATTGATTCAATTCACCGCGGTCGGCGTCAAAGCGCTGGAAGGGCGCATTCACGGCGTACACACGCTCTGCAAATGCGCGCGGCGGGGGTTTATCAGCATCTCGTTAGAGGTCATGCCCGAAGAGGGGGTGTATATGGGCTTGAGCCTGGCTGAACTGATTCGCGTGACTCACACCATCGATGAAAACAGCCAGACCCTGCCCGACGCCGCAAAGGCGATTCTTGAGTTTGAATTGAAGGTGAACAAGCCATCTTTTTAAACGTTTTAATTGTTCTTGTGACAGACCTGTGTACAACTCTGCTCACTTCAGTGCGGGCTTTCAGGCCCATGTGCACAGGCGCTCCCTGAATTGCACCCAGGCCAAAATCAGTAGATCAAATTTTGATACGCCGAATCTATTGTTTGCAAAAAAAAGAATCAGGAGGCTTTGGCTTGTTCACTTCCCCAAGTTTCATACAATCAAAAATTTTATAGCCGATAACGCAACGAACGGTCAATTCGCGTAATAGATCGACAGCGGCGGGATTGTTCGTTTTCGATTGTCGTTGCCGACTTCGTTGGCCTCTTCGCTGAGGTTGAGATAGACGCTGTAGCCTCCGTGGGGAGACACAAACACGCGGTTGGCCTGTCCATCCGGCGGCAGTAAAAAACGAAAGCGCGAAAACTGACAATAAGTAAAAAAAATCCAACTATGAGCCAGAAAACCGCCCATTAAACCGGCATGGCAAACTAAAAATCAAAAATGCTAATTATGGTGCAAACGCAATCCCAAAAATGATGAAACTCCACAAAGAAGCAACGACCAACATTGGCGCCGCAAAATATCGGTGAGTGGGCGGGTCGACGTAACCTAATTCCTTCCAGGCATAGAACGTTCCCAAAACCATCAACGCCAAACCGGTAATGCTGATAAATGTCAAGGATACGATCGGCGATGGACTTCCGATCACTTTGTCTGTGAATTGTTGAACGGTTTGTGTTCCTGAAGGCTCTTTGAGCGCATAGGGCAAGTAGCCAATCCACGAAGTGAATTTTGCCAATGCCTTTGTCATGTGACCAGCAGCTACAATCACGGCAAACGGCAATGCGATTCTGCGCCAGATGTTTGCAATGGACATCTTGGGCGTCATGCATTTCACGATACCCCCCATCAAAACCCACAGAATTGCAGGATATACCAGGAGCATCCAAAAACCTTTCACCCAACCGGCAAGCGGTTCAAGTTCAAAACTCTGTGTAATGGCATTCGGCAGCCATAAAAAGACTTCTGCCGCTTTTGACCATTCTGTGCTGAGTTCATATGTAACAAAGCCGGATGCCAGCATAATGAATAACGTGGTTGGCCAGGATGCAAGCGGTTCTCGTGTATCAGAAGGATCAAAGGGTCTACGGAGTAACAATTTCATATTGTCCGGTTGGCAAGCCTTGAGACATTGTCCGCAAACCAAACAATCACGGTTGCTGTTCAATTTGGGCGGATTGAGTAAGGTTGGGCAGCTACGCGAATCCAGTTGGCTACGGTTGCAGGACCGGACGCAATCCTTGCCGGTGCATGACTGGCATTTTTCGTCACCCTCCGCCCGGACTGCAAGCATACCACCGCGCCCATACGCGCTTAATAAAAGTGCAACAGGACAAAATCCTCGGCAGAAGGCGCGGTCCTTCAATAAAAAGCCCGATAGGGCAGCCAAAGCCAACATCCCCCACAAAAACAACGATGTGTAGAACGGGACGCGATGGATCTGGAATCCGGCAACCAATAACTGAATGGCCAGGTACAGAAGGAGAACGAGATATCCCGAACGAAGCCATGAATGCAGTATTGCTTGTCGAACCCCAAAGAAACGTCCTAAACGTTCGGTTGCGTTCGACACCAGTTCCATTGGGCAAACCATACACCAGAGCCGTCCAAACAGAACCGTAGCCCAGATCATCATTGGCCACCATAGCCCCCAGATCATCAGATTGACCAAGTTGGTTTTGGCGTATAGTTTTCCGTTTACTGCTTCAGGAACCTGCATAGACCAGCCTGTGACCGCCAAATAGACGAATACGGCCAACATTGCGCCCTGAAATACATAGGGGAAACCACTCCAGTTGATGAGTTGGCGGATAGGTTTGAATTTAAGAAGATCGATCCCATGACTTGTTGATTGATTCATATCACGTTTCCCTATTATGATTTGCAGCAATTAAATTGCACACTCAATCTCCATGAGCATTAAAGCGGTTATCATTGCTGTCCAAAGACATTCTAAATTGGCCTTATTCCTTGCCCCGATTCTCAGGAGGTTCCATTTATAAAATACAAAGTAATAAAAAAACAGGTCAGCAGGAAATTCATCTTTATCGAAACTAGTCGCAGCCATCAATTCGCGTAATAGATCGACAGCGGCGGGATTGTAAGTTTTCGCTTGTCGTTGCCGACCTCTTTGGCCTCTTCGCTGAGGTTGAGATAAACGCTGTAGCCGCCGTGGGGAGACACAAACACACGGTTGGCCTGTCCATCCGGCGGCAGCGAGAAACGAAAGCGTGAATCAATCAGGGATGGGTTTTCCACCACCGTCTTTACCAGATTCACAAACACCCACTCGGTCACATACTCAGCCGGAGCAATGATGGTTGTTCCCTGCCCCAGTTCGCGCATCCATGAGCTGCGCAGTGATTCGCGGCCAAAGCCTAGAGATCGTGGGTCGTCTTGTTGCGCCGGCTGGGCGTCGATCGATTCTCCGCGCGGCGCCAAGGCCGCCTTGCTCAGCGCCATGCTGACGCGAAACGAGCGCGTCGCACCTAAGACTTCGCCGGTCTTCCACAATTGACCGCGCATCATTAGTTCAACGTCTGGTTTGGTCGGCTTAAAATCGCCCGATAAATCTTTTGACCAGCGGGTCTCGCCTTTGCCTTCGATCTCGCCGAAAAACTCCCGGTTCAAAAACACTTTGATTGTCCTGCCCTGCGGGACAAACCCTTCAATATGCAACGTGTAGTTCTTTCTTGGAAGAACAGGCAGTAACACTTGCCCGCGCTCGCCCATCCAACGAAACGAAC
Organism: uncultured bacterium; assembly: GCA_964556895.1. Taxonomy (GTDB): domain Bacteria; phylum Hinthialibacterota; class Hinthialibacteria; order Hinthialibacterales; family Hinthialibacteraceae; genus Hinthialibacter. The sequence continues at coordinate 37,054 of CAZKYC010000032.1, forward strand.
CGAGTTCAAGGCCATAGGCGCCTTCGCTTAGAGGGCGCCCCCACTTGCCGGAGATAAACTGCTGGTCGCCCTGTTCGCCGATATTCACGATACGGCGGTCAGACACGGTGTAGGGGTTTCGGTTCTGGGGTTCGACCCGGCTGCCGCGCGGCGTAAACACCCACTCATCGCCGCGCCGTTCGAGTTTCACGGCGAACATACGCTCGTTCACACTCACGTCGCCATTGAGCGCCTGCCAGGGGCTGACTGCATAAGCAAGTAATGCAGCCCCGCTTCTCGCCGCCTGTTCCATCGCCGCGAGGCCGTCGTTGGTCCAGACTTCGCCCCAAGGGACGAAAATGAGTGGATACTGGTTTGATGAGATTCTCGACAGTTCGGCTTCATCAATCACATCAAAGGCGAAATCTTCGCGCATCTCACGAATGATGCGGTCGAAATCAAGCGACTGGCCATTCGCAATCGCGGCGCGCGGCGCCGCCACGGCGATTCGCGGTTGAGGGCGTCCGCTTCGCCAGGTTTCCATCGCCTGGGCGTAGAACCCCCAGCCGCCTTCTTGAGCGAGGTCGTCTTCTGTGACAATTAGCGTGTTTCCGCCATCGGCGATGAGTGAATACATACCGCCCAATAAATTGCGTCCGCCAGCGTTGCCCTGAAAGCGGAGGCCGAAAGAGATGTTTCGGCTGCGGTTTTGGGTTGAGAACATACGCCATTGCCATTGCGCAGCGGGCAATTCGTCTCCAGTGACAAACAGCAAGGTCGCGCCCTGGGCGGCGGCCAATTGTGAGAAGTCGCGAAAATCAATCGCCGAATGAACGGCGTCGTCGCCAACTTCGACGATCAGTGTAGCGCCAGGAAACATTCCATTGGCGAGCGCCATAATGCTGCCCGCCAGCGTGGTCATGCGTCTGCGATACCAGGTCAGTGTTTCAAGATTTCTTCGCGGTTCTAATTCTTCGCTCCACTCTGGTTTGACCAGGTTCCAATGGGCGAAGTCGGTCTTCCACGAAGCGTTTAGAGCCTTAACCGACGGGTAAAGCGATTGAACATACTCAAGAAAACTGGCCCGTGCGATGGGGTCGCCCGCCCACAGGTCAGGCCAGCCGCTCCACGAGCCGCGCTCGCTTGACAAAAGCAATGGCCCCCAGTCGCCAGCGAACGACAACACAATCGCCGGAACGCGCGCCGCTTTAATCGAGCGCTTTAAATCTGAAAAGATGCGCGCATAGAGATCGGCGAATTTCGGTTCCCACAGCGACAGCATCGGCCCGACGCCATTGCGCGAAGTCGCCATCGCCCGTTGCATCGACTGTGCGTAGCCAGCGGGCAGATGGGGCAAGTGACCAATCTTAAAGCGGGGGACCCAGTTCACTCGCAATGTTTCGCATTGTTCCAAGCGCTGCGCATATTGGCTGAAATCAAAGCGAGCGGCGTCATCAGGCGTCTTCGACAAATCTATGGCGTCGATTAGATTGGGCGCGCCCCACGATTGATAGAGTTGGGCTTTTTCTTCCACCAATGACTTGTCCAACCAATCGGCCCGCGAAATTGCATCGTCGGTTTTCACTCCGACCCAAACGGTGTTTGGAACATTCACCTGTTGTTGGTAAAACTGGCGGCTGACTGACTTGCCCTGAGCGATCAGCTGCCGGGGAGGCAGTTTAGACAAGCCGACTCGCCGGACGGGTATATCAGGGCACAACAAACGAAAATCCGCCTCCCCCTCCATTGGGTGGTTGAGGTTGGCGTTTGAGATCGTAAAGATATGCTGCTGCCAATAGCCGCTATCGCCAAGAAAAATACGGTCGCGCCTGCGCTGGGCCGACTCGCCGTCGCCCATGATGTATTCGAGTTCGAGCGCGCCCTGGCCTTCATCGTAATAGTGGACGGACACAAAGAAGGTCCCAGTCGCAGATGCGATTTTTTCGCTGTCGGTTTTGAAATACAACGCGGGTTGAGGCGAACCGTCAGCAGGGACAACCCCAATGAAGCCTTTCTCCTTGCGCGTTTCGGCCTCATAGCCCGGCGGCAGGGCCAAGCCCAGGCCAAAGGCCACTTTAGGTTGAGTGAACTGCACAAACGCTTCGGGATGCCCAGTCTTCAACATCGCCATCGGGTTTGGACGTCGAGGGACTTCTAGCGCTTGCGAATATCCATCAATCGCGCCCAACTGAGTAATGAAAAATACGGAGAACAATAAAAAGGGTCTCATCATGCCTCAACAATTCGTACCAAGTCTTTGTATACAGTATAACGAATGTAGCGGCCAATCGTCTGGCGCGAATGGCGTCTAATCGTCATCATCAGAATTGATTGATAGCGGCGAGCCGGTGTGGTAAAGTAACACATTAGGCTATCGATTTGATTCCACTGAATTTCGGGGAGAACCGAGTATGAATGTCTTGTTTCCCGTCATTGCATCATTTATTGCGATGTTTATTGGCTATCGCTTTTACTCAAAATACCTGGCGAACCATGTATTCAAACTCGACGATTCGAACATTACCCCGGCGGTTTCGATGCAAGACGGGATCGACTACGTCCCTACACGAAAATCGGTCGTATTCAGCCACCACTTCGCCTCCATCGCAGGCCTGTCGCCCATCGTCGGCCCGGCGATCGCGGTCATCTGGGGATGGTTGCCCGCCGTCATCTGGCTGGTTCTTGGCGCAGTCATCATGGGCGCGGTGCATGATTTCTCCGCCCTCGTGGTTTCGATTCGCCATCAAGGGCGCTCGATTGGCGATGTCTGTCAACAACTGATTGGCAAGCGCGCCCGAATCTTGTTCTTGTTTATTATTTATATCGCCCTCGCGTTAGCGATGGGCGCCTTCACATCAATCGTCGCCAACCTGCTGCAAGCCCAATCTGACAGTTTTCAAACGTATCCCGAAGCCTCATTGCCGGCGATTTTACTCATGGTCGTTGCGCTCATCTTCGGCGTTTTGATGCGAAAGAACCTCATCGGCTTGTTGTCTGTCAGCATTATCGGCATCATCTTGACTTTCATTTTTATTTGGCTGGGAACCCTGTTCCCCATTAAACTCGATATGATGACATGGGTCTACTTGCTGTTGGGATACGCCCTCACCGCTTCAGTGCTGCCCGTCTGGTTATTGCTACAGCCGCGCGACTTCATTAACACCTTGTCGCTCTATATCGGCCTGGGACTATTGTATTTCTGTGTGTTCGCCTTCGCGCCAACATTCAGCGCGCCCGCGATCAACCATGGCGCCGAAAACCTGCCCAACATGTTCCCGCTGTTATTTGTCACCATCGCCTGCGGCGCGGTGTCGGGTTTTCACAGCGTGGTGTCATCAGGGACCACCGCCAAACAACTCGAAAAAGAAACCGACGCGCGCACGGTCGGCTATGGCGGCATGATCGCCGAATGTTGCCTGGGCCTGATCGCAGTGGTCGCGTGTTGCGCCGGCGTCAGCGCCGCCGACTGGAACGAACACTATGGCGCCTGGAGCCAGGGCGGCCTGTATGGCAGCATCACCTTCTTTGTCATGGGCGGGGCGAATTTTATTACCAAACTGGGCGTCCCCTATGAACTCGCGTCAACCTTTGTCGCGCTGTTGATTGTTTCATTTGCACTGACGACGCTTGATTCAGGCACGCGCCTGCTTCGCTACAACCTCGAAGAAATCGGCGCCACCTTTGGCGTCCCAGGGTTGAACAACCGCTTTCTCTCTTCATTTCTAGCAGTCGTCACGGTGTGGTATTTCGCCACGTCAGCCTTTGGCTCAAACCTATGGATTCTCTTCGGTACAGTCAACCAGCTGTTGGCCGGGCTTGGATTGTTGGTCGGTACAGTTTACCTCTTACGTCTCGGCAGGAACATCTGGGTTACGGCGCTGCCGATGATATTCATGTTAATCGTCACGCTATACGCGATGACCATCAACATGCAGGGCTACATCGCCCAGGGCCAGCGCGACCGCATCATCGTTGGCGGCGTCATCATGGCGTTGGCGATTGGGCTGATTTTAGAAACCATTTACTTCTTTTATAAATGGTATTCAGGAACTGTTAAAATTGACAATTCCTCAACAGAAACCGCTTCTAAGACATGACATAGGCTTCGGCTTTTGGTAGTATGTCTCCAATCACCAATTAGCATTCGCTCATAAAGGAGCATAGGCCAATGAAAGCCAATATCGCCAATCCCCTCGCCGGTATTTCTGTTTGTTCACTTGTTGTGGTTTGTTTCTGTGCTGCAACATTCGCCGCAACGCCCTTAACCATCGAACAGCCCAAAGGCTTACCGCCGCTGCCTGTTCCCAGCGACAACCCGATGACCGTCGAAAAGGTTGAATTGGGCAAGATGCTTTACTTCGACAAGCGTTTGAGTATTGATGACACCGTTTCATGCGCCAGCTGCCACATTCCAGACCATGGCTACGCCGAACCGCGCGCTACTTCAGTCGGTATCAAAGAACAAGTAGGCGGCCGCAACGCGCCTCCGGTTTTGAATTCCGCGTATGCGACCTCAATGTTTTGGGACGGCCGCATGGAACACCTCGAAGCCCAGGCCGCCGGCCCAGTTGAAAACCCGATTGAGATGGGCGCTGATATGAAAGTCGTCGCCAAAAAGATCGCCGAGGTCCCCGAGTATAGCAAGCGCTTTCAAGACGTGTTTGGCGCCGGCCCCAGCAAAGACACCATCACCAAAGCCATCGCCGCGTTTGAACGCACCCTCCTGAGCGGCAACTCGCCCTACGACAAAGGGACGATGAGCGAAGAGGCCAAAAAAGGCGAAACGTTGTTTAAAGGCAAAGGCCTTTGTGCGACCTGCCATACGCCTCCCATCTTCTCAAACTGGGGCTTCTATAACGCAGGCATCGACGTTGACAAAGAAACCCCCGACATTGGACGCATGGAAGTCTCAGGCATCGAAGCCGACAAAGGCGCGTTTCGCGTTCCCCACCTTCGTAACGCAACCGACACCGCGCCGTACTTCCATGACGGCAGCGTCGAAACGCTCGAAGAAGCGGTGCGCGTCATGGCGGGCGGCGGACGTGAGAACCCAAACCTTCATCCCCTGTTCCGCGCCATCAAAGCGCAAACCTTCAGCGACGAAGAAATCAAACAACTGGTCGCCTTCATCGAAGCGTTGACTGGCGAGTACCCTGTCGTGAACGAACCAAAACTTCCGTAAGGAGTTTATTGCATGAAACACGTCCTGTTGTGGGTCGTGCAAGTATTTACCATCCTGTTTCTAATGGGCGGACTGGCCTCGTTAATTGGGCTGGCCCGCCAGAATGACCGCTGGCGGCTCACCGGGTTGTGGCTGATGACCATCACCGGGCCGATTGGGATGGCGGTCTGCTGGCAAATGCAACTCATGTTTCGCGCCGAAGACGCTATCTTCTGGTCGCGCCTGATGGCAGGCGACCTGAAGCAGTTGCTCTCGTATGGTTCGCTAGGCGTTATCGCAGGCTCCGGCCTGGCGCTGGGCGGGCTTTCACTCAACAAGCGTTCGTTCCCTGTGTTTAGCGGCGCCGTTTTTTTTGCTTCACTGTGGTACATCATTTACCTCCACCCGACGCCCCATTACGTCCCAATGGAACCGTGGCAAGACAAACTGGTTTGGTTTGTGTTGGTGGTTGGAGGCTCGATCGTTTCTGTGTTTACCTTTTTACGTCTAAAAGACTATTTACAATTCGTTCAATTCCCTCTTTCAGGATTGGCGGGGCTGGTCTCTATCCTCAGTGTTCTTCTTATAACGGGGTATGACATGGCGCAGAGACCGCTGCCGCTTGAAAACCTGGGCGCAGAGGCTCGCATCAAAGACATGGGTTGCCTGTCATGCCACACCATGGACGGGATTGGCTTTCCTGAACCAGGCGGCGGGTTGGAATCAGTCGCCAGCCGCACCCAAGACGTCGTTCTCGCGTTTATGAAACAACCCGACGCCGCCACCGCCAAAGAATTGGGCATTCGCGATAACCCGACCGGCGAAATGGCGGGTGTCACATTGACCAATGAAGAAGCCGTTCTGTTGACCGAAGCGATGGCAGAACTGTTTGAAGTCCAGGCGCCGTCCGACCTGGGCGCAGGCTTTGAGCGAGTTGAAGTCTTGTTAGAAGAAAAAACCTGTATGGCCTGTCACACCCTCAACGGCGAAGGCGCCCCTGACGGCGGCATCGGCGGGCCGCTCGAAAAAGCCGCACCAATGGAATTAGACACACTCACCAACTGGTTGATTGAGCCAACCCTCGAAAAAGCCATAGAGTATGAAATCTCTGACTTCCCCACAGGCGCGATGGCTTCATTCGCGCTCGAACCCGAAGACGCCAAACTCATGGCGGAGTGGATTCGCACCCTGAAACCTGTGGAGTGAACAAGTCGTCATGCTCAACTACTGAATTTACTGACCGAGGTAGACCCCGTCGCTCATTGCGGACGGTTGAAAGGTAATTGTAACCATATTGTTACTCGCGGGGACAACGCTGCGGGGCGTGTAACCATCTAAAGACGCCAATTCTCTGCTGCGGTCGCCGAATGCGACAAAGGTTTGAAGGCGCTCGACGTCATCTAAATTCTCTTTCAGGGCGTCATCAATTGGGTCAGCAAATTCGACCAGTTTGGGCCCGGTTTGAACAAAAGGCTTTTTTGCGTCAGCCAACTGGGCCGCCATGCCAGGATTGGAACCGGTCGATTGCCCGCCTTGGAAGACCGCGGCCGCCATGAAAGCAGCCAGCGCCGCCGCTGCGGCGAATTTTGATGACTTCGCAAACCACTGGTTGGCTTGGTGAACATAGGGTTTGGCGCGCTGAATCAGCGAGACCGGTTCGTAGCTGGTTTCGATTCGGCTTTTGAGTAGATCAAAACGAGGGTGGACCGAGATGTCTTGGTCGCGCCAGACATCCAGCGCCCACCATGATTTTTCGAGTTCTAACACTTCTTTCCGGCAATGGACGCAATTGGCCAAATGGCGCTCAACCACGCTTCGGTCTTGCGGGCTGCCGTTGCCCGACGCGTAGGTTGAGAGCAGTTCATGATTAAATGGGCATTTCAGGTTTGTCATCGTCTTTCTATCCAACAAATCCTTCGATAGTCTCTAGGCGTATTCGCCTAACATCGGTTGTAAGATTTCCCGCAACTTTAAATGGGCGCGGTACGCCCGTTGTTTAATTGATTCTGGCGTCGCCTCTAAGATTTCAGCAATCTCAACATACGAGAGGCCTTGGTATTTGTTCAACACGATCACTTCACGTTGTTCATCTGAAAGTTGGTTGATCGCGTTTTTAATCGCTTCTTCATCGATCTTGCTGGCGAATGCGTCTCGGGCGTCACCGCCCTTGTCTTTTACGTTCTCTAAAAATGAGCCTTGATTTTCACCGCTGGCGTCGTGAAAACTTGAGTCAGCATAAACCATGCGGTTCCAATAGCGTCGTTTTTCATCGATGCTTAAGTTGCGGGCGATTCGGTACAACCATGATGTGAATTTTGACTTGGGCTGCCATGACATCCGGTTGTTATACACCCGCAAGAACGTCTCCTGAGCCAGGTCTTCAGCCAGATCGCGCCGTTGCACCATGCGAAGAACAAACAAAAAGATCGGCTGGTAATATCTTGCGTATAGTTGTTCTAGCGCCTCTTCTTTGCCCTTCTGACAATCAAGCATCAGTTGTTCGTCACTGACGCCGTCTTCGAGACAAGTAGAACGCCCCTCCTGATTGTCCGTAACGGAACCCTCAATCACTCCCGTATTGGACGTGGGCCATGCGGCTGCTTGTGTGTTGGCTACACCCACCATCGTATCAGAATCGCCGCCAGGCTCAGTCGCCTTACGGCCCTTTCGTAGGGATAAAAAGTTAGATTTACCATCCATTAAACGACACGATCCTTCAGTGGGTAACGTAGTAGTAATTGTAGGTTCAATACTTTCTGAATTATATGGGTATTTTTGTTTTTTGGCAACTAAATTATTTGAAAATAAGAACTTAGATAACAAGCGCCGAAAAATGGGCGAAAAATAAGCTATAACCACAAGTTTAGTATTAGCAATACGTTACACTTATTCATTCAATCCACATGCATTCGAGACGAATGTTGACCTCTCACCATTTTTGGCTCATCCGGAACTTAGATACGTTCTCTCAAATTGAATTAAAATTTCCAGACACGATCTCAAGGATGATTTTTTTATCGTTGTATTTGGTATGGGTACAACTCT
>CAZKYC010000033.1:0-44434 GCA_964556895.1 uncultured bacterium
GTTTCATCAATGCTTGAACAATTTGTTCGGTTTTATTTAAATCAAATTGCGCCGACTGGGCGTCCAATGAACCGCCTGAGAATCGCGCGCCGTCAACGGTTTCTAAAATCAACACCGTTTGTTCGATGGAGTCTGTGTCGACGCCTTTTTCGATCAGCGCTTGTTTGAGTTCGTTGATTGTGAGTCCCGCCGCCGCCAGGTTCCAGCAATGGTCGACCGTCTGATGAATGGCCCGCCCGATGGCGGCGTAAGTCGTTTGCAGGTCGCCTTGAGAGATCGCCTCTTGGGCTTGGCTGAGACATGCGCGCGCGGCCAACGGCGCCTTGAGCCGCTTGGCGGCCTCGGGGTTCGCCAACAGATAGTCGCGCCGAAGTTTGGCGTATCCCGTTGCGCCCAACACGATCAGAGGCAGCAATCCAAACAGCCAGAACACCACGCTGCGATGCGGGACGAGGTTGATTGACGCCAGCCCCAGCATCGACGTGTGAATATAGCGAAAGTCATCGCCGATGCGTATCGGAATTCGCCTTGGCGAGCTGGAGGCGGACCCATTTCGCAATCCGCCTAACGCAGCGGTGATGTCGAGCTCGATGGGCGGGGTTTCAAGCGTGACGTATGCCTCAGCCTCAGGGTCGAAGTAGGCGTATTTGACTGGGCCGATTTCGTTGGCGTTAATGTCATGGGGAATCAAGACATGGGTGTATTCAACTCGGCCGCTGACGCCGGAACGTGAGACTTTGATTTCTTGCGAAGTGGTCGGGTCAAACTGGTCGAAATTAGTCAAGTCAGGCAAAATGGGAGACGGCGCGTTACGCAGGTTGCCGAACCCCTCCAGCGTAATGCTAAGCGTAACCGGGTCGCCTTCGTCTAACTCAATTTCGTCCGCTGTGCTATTTAGTTGAAAGCGCCCGACCGCGCCTTTGAAGCCCTCCGGCTTGCTTTCTTCGGGCAACGGTTTGACGTTCAGCGTGACCAGGTTTGATTGTTTGGTGAAATTTTCTTGGCGGCGAAAGACGCTGATGCCGGTTGAGATGGCGCGTCGGCCTTGAACTTCGAGCGGGCTGATCTCAATCTTGCCCGGTTTTAATGGGTAGAGAATGTAGCGGGTGATGGTGAACTTGGCGAAAATCTGGTTTTCGATTTTGACATATTCTTTTTCGAGGTCGCGGCCAATCTCATCTTTTTCTACCCAAAACGATTGAAACTGGCCCTGTTTATCGATGATTTTGTCGATGGAGATGCTGCGTTCAAATTCGCGCGGGACCAACAGGTAATAATCAAGGATGGTCTCCTCGCCGACATAGGGGTTTTGCTTGTTGAGCTGGCCCAAATAATACGGCCAGGTTTGGTTTTCAACCGTCGGAACCGGCTGTTTGGTCGGCGTCGGGGCGGGCGCGCTCTGGTCGAGAACGGTGATAGAAACGGGTTTGGGCGCGACGAAGCCATTTTCGGTTTGGACGCGAATGTCTTTCAATGAATATTGTCCCGCCGCCAGCGCGATGACGTCATATTCATGGACGGCGGCGCGTTCGACCGAGGTGCGGCCATTGACCATAGACCAATTGGTTTTGTTGCTGGTTCCACGAAACGAAAAAGTCAGCCCGTTGATCTCTGGCAGGGTCGGCGAATTGAGGGCGTCGTTGCCGTCTGAACGCACAGTCACTTGCATGCGCGAAGTTTCGTTGATGCGCAACACGTTTTTCGACACTGAGACCTCGACCGTGACAGCGGAAAACGCAGGCGCAGCGCACAACATGCACACCACCAGCCACACTGCGATGCGGCAGTGAAACAATGATCCTAAAACAGGCTGCCCGGTATTCGGTTTCACCATTACCAATCTTTTTCGATGACGATGTTGGCTTTCATGGGTTGGCGCTTGATTTGTTTGCGCCGGTCTTTTTCATCTTCTTCAAAGTTTTTTAACAGTTGTTCCGCTTGTTCTTTGGTCAGTTCTTTGTCGTTCTTTTGAGGGCTCTGTTTCTGATCGGTTTGAGACTCTTGGTTTTGTTGATCATTTTGTTGCTCGCTCTGTTCTTCGTTTTGCTGGTCTTGCTGTTCCTGGTTCTGGTTATCTTGCGGCTGGTCTTGTTGCTGCTGCTGGTCTTGTTGTTCCTGGTCTTGTTCGCCTTGTTGAGGCTGTTGTTCTTGTTGTTCTTGCTCGTCTTGTTGGTCTTGGTTGTCTTGATTTTGTTGTTGCTGTTGCTGCTGTTCTGGTTGCTCTAATTTTTTCTTGGCCAGTTCAAGGTTATGTTTGGCGTCTTCGTCGTCAGGGAATAATTCTAATGTCTTCTCATACGACTCAATCGCGCCTTGGTAATTTTTCATCTGAAACTGTGAGTTGCCGATTGAATAATGCGCCCGCGCGTTGATGGCCTCGTCTTCGGCGCCTAACGCCTGTTGGTATTCGGTGATCGCCTTCTCATAGTCGCCCTGGCGATACCACGAATTGCCGATGTTGTACCGCAACTCGCTCGCCTCAGGCGCGTAGCGCGCCGCCAGGTCGGTATAGGCCTGAACCGCTTCCTGGTACTTGCCTTGTTCATAGAGGCGGTTGGCGTTCAGAATGCCGTCCCGGATTGGGTTCAAAAACCCATAATGGACGGATGAGAGCAACACGATCGTGAGCGCTAGACTATACAATTGAAATTGAGCTTTCATTCCATCGTCTCCAACTGTTTTACTCGGCTCGCTGGCGTTCGGGCGCGTCGTTTGGGTTAAAGCCGCCGACTGTGCGCCGCTTGGCGTGTTTTTTGTCTGACAACACCATTTCAACAATGAGTAACAACAACGCCGGAAACAAGAACCAATGATAGCGTTCTTCAAACTGCGAGATAAAGCGCGACTCTAAAAAGCGTTGTTGGCGGCGTTGTTCCATGTGTTCATAGATAGAGTTTAAGCCGAAATCAGCCGAACGCACGGGGAAGTATTCGCCGCCCGTGATGCGGCAGATAGAGAGCAGGGCGTCTTCATTGAGTTTGCTATACACCACGTTGCCGTCTTTGTCTTTGACATATTCTTCTAAATTGCCCGACTCGCTGCGCTGGGGGATAGGGCCGCCGACCGCGTCGCCAATGCCGATCGCATACACCAAGACGCCTTCTTCTTTGGCTTTCTCCGCGGCGTCTTTGGGGTCGCCGACGGTGTCTTCGCCGTCCGTGATCAAAATGATGACGCGCGATTCGCGTTCGCCGGGCGGGAACGACGCCAGCGCTTTTTCAATCGCGCTGCCAATCGCCGTGCCGCCAGTTGGGATCGTGTTTTGGTTGACTTCACTCAGCAGGATTTTCGCCGCCGCGTAATCAAGGGTGAGCGGGCATTGAATAAACCCTTCGCCCGCGAACGGAATCAGGCCGATGCGGTGGCCTTTCATGCGGTCAATGAGTTTGGCGATTTCAAACTTGGCCCGGTCCAGGCGGTTGGGTTTGATGTCTTCGGCCAACATACTTTTAGATACGTCTAACGCGATGAAGATGTCATTGCCGCGCGAAATGAGCGTTTGGTCTTTCTGGCCCCACATCGGGCGCGCCAGGGCGAACAGCGACAGCGTAAACACGCCAAAGATCAACCAGAGTTTGGTTTTTTGTTTTTCGCGGCTGACGCCCGCCAACAGGCGTTCGACCAACTCGATTTCGCCAAAGCGTTCCAGCGCAGACAAGCGCTTCTTCCACGCCCAGCGTAAGAACAACGCTAGCGGCAGCAACAGCCAGAATAGATTGAGCGACTCAGGCGAACCAAACTGCATGTCTACGGCAACTTTCTATACCGGGTTTGTGATAACACCACTTCGATGAACAACAACACTAGCCCTGGAACCAGAAAATAGGGAAACCGTTCTTCAAAGCGGCGATGGGCTTCAGAAACGATTTCGGTTTTTTCAAGTTGGTCAATTTCGTCAAAAATCTCTTTGAAGCGCTCGGTGTCGACCGCGCGAAAATATTGTCCATTGGTCAAAGCCGCAATTTTCCTTAAACTTTCTTCGTCGATGCGCTCCGCTTCGGGGTAGGGGCGCAGCTGGCGGCCCAAGATGGTCTCGACCATGACATAGGGCGCGCCCAGTCCGCCGACGCCGATGGTGTATATCTTCACGCCCAACGTCTGCGCCAATTCGGCGGCGGTGAACGGGTCAATCTGGCCGTCGTTGTTGGCGCCGTCGGTGATGAGGACAATTACCTTGCTCTTGGCCTCGCTGTAGCGCAGGCGGTTGAGCGACGACGCCAGCGCATTGCCGATGGCGGTGCTTTTTTCGGGCACCATGCCGATGAATATCTGGTCGATGAAATTATTGACGATGGCATAGTCAATGGTCAGCGGACATTGAAGAAACGCGTCAGTGGCGAACACGGTCATGCCGATGCGGTCGTTGCGGCGGCCACCAACAAAGGTTTTGACCGCCTCCTGAGTGACCTGCATGCGCGTGCGCCGGTTTTGGACGTCGAGGTCGATCAGGTTCATGCTGCCAGAGATGTCGAGCGTCATCATAATGTCGACGCCTTCGCTATAAACCTGGCTGGTGACTAGCTCAGACTGGGGACGCGCCAGCGCGAGAATGATTAGCGCCAACGCCGCCAGCCGTAAGCCGAACAACCCGCGCCGCGCCCACACCAAGCGCCCGCCTCGCCTGGCGAGATTCATTGCGCTTTTAACGCGGCTGATGTCTGAATACACCAACGGCGCCGCGCCCCCGCCCTTCATGTAGCGAAGCAAAAGCAGCGGGACAATCAAGAGCAAAAACAAAACGCCTACATAGGCAAAGCGAATCATCATTCGTTCGTCTCACTCGAACCGGCGAGCGCCGCCGTCATCTCGTTTTGGGTGATGATGATTAACTGCTCAGCAATGTCGACCAGATTGTGCATGGCTTCGCCAGCCAGTTCGTGTTTGGCGAATTTGATCAAGTCGCATTCTTCGAAGAAAACGCGAAACGCCTTGTGAGTTTCGTATGGTGTATTTCGCGTTTTGAGCGCGGCGATAATTTCTTCACTGGTGTAATCCATCGCCAGGATGCCAAACTGATCATAGAGATAGACCCGCACAATCTCGGTTACGCGAATGGTCAGTTCTTCTAGGCGGCGCTCACGAAACAGCGTTTCGTCTTCCCGGACTGCTTTGAGCGCCTCAAGCGCTTTGATGTGGGGCGGAACCAGCGGCGCGGGCGCGACTTCAGGTTCTTTTTTGAACCGCTTCCATAGGGAATACGCAAGAAGCAGCGCAGCGATTAGAACGGCCAAAACCAGAAAAACCACCCAGAGATAACTCTTGCCTTCCATCTCCATCGGCGGCTTGATGTCTCTCAACTCGTCATCGCCGCCAATCGCGCCTTCTATTCCAATTGGGTAAGGCTCGGTTGAGACGCTGGCGGTTTGTCCATTGGCGAGGCCATAAGTAAATTGGATGGACGGAATCTGTTGAACGCCCGGCTCGTCAATCAGGAGCGTAAACAGATACTCGTCATACATCAGCCCCGGATGGGTCTTGGGGTCAACCTGGGCCGGCGGGCCGGATTCATAATCCATGTGTTCTTGTTTTGACGCGTCTTGAATTACAAACGGCGACAGGTCGACAGGCTGCGTGCGCGGCTGAATGGTGATACTGGAGTTATAAATAATTTTGACGGAGAATTGAAACGGCTCGCCCGCCGCGACGATTTCGGGGCTAGTCGACAACTCAAAACGCGGCAAGCCGACCACTTGCCCCATCGCTGTCAGACAAGCAAACCCAAACAACACAAAATATGTCAATACAAAATAGCGTTTCATCAATCTTAAACTAATACCGTCTCGCTCGTTTTTGGAAAAAGTGAATTAACGGATCTACATACGGTTTGTCGGTGCGAATCGGCACATGGTCGACGTTCATTCGCTTAAATTGGTTTGACAAGCGTTCGATGTCTTTAACGGCTTCATCGGTGAACAATGAACGCACCCGGTTGTCATAGGTGTCGATCACAACCACTTCGCCTGTTTCAGCGTCTTCGAGTTCAAGCAGCCCGATCGGCGGCATGTCGACTTCGCGCGGATCGGTGATGCTGATCGTTACCAGGTCGTGTTTTTTGTTGGCGACGCGTAAGGAGTCCTGGTAGTTTTCGCTCATAAAGTCTGAGATCAAAAACACCACGCTCTTGCGGGTGGTGAGCCGCCCCATAAAATCCAACGCGTTTTGAATGTTGGTGGCGCCGCCTTTTGGTTCGAACAAGAGCAATTCGCGTATGAGGCGCAAGACATGCCTCTTGCCTTTTTTGGGGGGGATGAACGTCTCTACCTCATCGGTGAAGAGAACCAGCCCGACCCGGTCGTTGTTTTTGATTGCCGAGAAGGCCAACACCGCCGAGAGTTCAGCCGCCAGTTCGGCTTTTTGTTTTTCTGTCGTGCCAAACAAACTTGATGATGAGGCGTCGACCACCATCATGACGGTCAATTCGCGTTCTTCGCGGTAGCGTTTCACGAAGGGTTCGCCCATACGCGCGGTGACGTTCCAGTCGATGGTGCGGATATCGTCGCCATGCTGGTATTCGCGCACTTCTTCAAACTCAACGCCTTGGCCCTTAAACACCGAGTGATACTCGCCCGCCAGCACATCGTTCACCATGCGGTTGGTGCGAATCTCAATACGCCGGATTTTCTTAATCAGCTCGCGCGGGATCATGGCTTGCCCTCCCGCAACTGGCGAACTTGTCCCTGCAAGTCTTGAATTACGCGTTGGGCTTCGGCCATTTGTTGTTTCAATACGGCATTCTGTTGGGCGAGTTGCTGGGCCTGTTGAGTCGCCTGGCGCGTCTCGCGCTGGTGTTGAAACGTGCGTTTAAATATCGGGTCAAATACCGCGTCGCGGTCGCGGCGGTAACGGCGCTTTACCGCGTGGTCGTTGGCTTTGTATGACTCTTGTTCGAGAATATTACTATTGTCGTCGCGGCGGCGGTATTCGCCGGTTACTTCTCGTATGTGTCTGAAATCAAACTTGCGCGACAAACGGATGAGAAATTCCCAATCTTCATATACCATCAGCGATTCATCAAACGGGCCGACTGCGTCAAAGCAATCTTTTTTCACCAGCCAACAATTGATGGGGATGTAATTGGCCAGCAGAAAATTGTCTCGTTCAAAATCAAATGAATAGACCAGTTGCTCATGAACGCGCTTCCATTCATGGGTTTGAGGGTCTTGTTGAAAGGTGACATTCAGCACGTCTGAATACACCATTGGCAGGTGTTGCGGCCTGGCGGCGTTGGCCAATGTTTGAAGAAAATGAGGCAACACGCCGTCATCGTCATCGACGAAGCTGACATACTCGCCCCGCGCTGCGTTGACGCCGATGTTAAGGTTGGCGGTACGCCCGCGGTTTTCGGGGTTGCAGATATAGTGATGCTCAACGCCGTTGAGTTCTTCGGCGACGATTTCGCTTACATCTTCGCCTGCGTCATTGACCACGACCACTTCGAATGAATCAAACGTCTGCGCCGCGAGCGTCTGAAGACACTCGCGCAAACGTTGCGGGCGGTTATAGGTCCTGACAATGGTCGAAACAAACGGATTGCTCATGGCTTACCTGGCTTAGGGCACTTCGATCTGGTCAAACACACGCTGAATGACTTGTTCGGGCGTCATCTCTTCGGCTTCGGCTTCGTAACTCAAAATGACGCGATGGCGTAAGACGTCCATACCGATTGATTTAACGTCTTCAGGGGTGACATAGCCGCGTCCGCGTAAGAAGGCATGGGCCTTGGCGGCGACGGTCAAGAAGATGGTCGCGCGCGGCGAGGCGCCAAACTCGATCAGGTCGTGAATATCAATGTTGTAATTTTTTGGTTCGCGCGTGGCAAAAACCAATTCAACGATATAGTCGCGCACTTTACTGTCGACATACACCGCTTTGACCGCTTCTTGGGCTTTAAGAATCGCCTCTGGGTCTACCACGATTTGAGGCGTATGCAGTTCTTCGCCGGTCATGCGGTCGAGAATGGTCCGCTCTTCAGTTTTTGTGGGATAGCCGACTTTTAACTTCAACATAAAGCGGTCGATTTGCGCCTCGGGCAGGGGATATGTGCCTTCCTGCTCAATCGGGTTTTGGGTTGCTAAGACCAAGAAGGGCGAATCCATTGGATAGGTGTCATTGCCGATGGTGACCTGGCGTTCCTGCATACACTCCAACAGGGCGCTTTGAACTTTGGCGGGCGCACGGTTGATTTCATCGGCCAGAATAATCTGGGCGAAGATCGGCCCTTTTTTTGGGACAAACTCGCCAGTTTGTTGGTTGTAAATCATTGTCCCCACCAGGTCGGCGGGCAACAGATCAGGCGTGAATTGGATGCGTTGAAACGACGCGCGAATGGTCTTCGCCAGCGTCGAAACCGTTAACGTCTTGGCAAGACCCGGGACGCCTTCAAGCAAGACATGGCCGCCGGTCAACATGCCAATCAACAATCGCTCGACCATATATTGTTGGCCAACAATCACTTTCTCAATTTGCTCAAGCAGCGGCGGGATGAATGCGCTCTCTTGCTGAATGCGTTCGGAAATGGCGCGAATGTCAGCGCTGGAAGTGGTTGAAGCGTCCACAGACACAGCCTCCTTCAACAATAATCTGTTCGTTTTATGAATAGGTTTCGTATTTCTTACAGTAATTCGGTACGATTATTTTGTCATTCAGTAACGCTGAGTATATCTCTAGTTAGGGGTTGTCCTTTAACTTTTGTTCGATCGTCTCAAGAGGGCCTGAATACGGTTGATAGAACGAACGAACCGACAGAATCGAACCCCGTAATTGGTGTAAATCTTCATTCACATTTTGTGAGTCAGTATCAATAATATAAAGCGCAACTTCCACCGCCTGCTTCGAGTATGGATTGCCGGGAAAATAATTACGAACCGCACGGTTCAGTGAGTCTAAGCCTTGCGTAATATTTTCTTGGTCAAATGCGGCGTACGCTTGTTTGACATGGCTTGAAGACAGCCAAGTCAACCGAACGCCGAGAACCAAAACGAAAACGACGCTAATGAGTAGCGTCGTTATGAGAGTCTGGTGTATCGTCGCTCGACTAGTTAAATCACCCATGAGTTACGCAGCAGCGGTTTTCTTGGTTTCTTTCTTGCTGTCCGATGATTTTTTTGACTCGTTTGGCTTTGAGTCAGCTTTTGGCTCCGTCTTGTTCTCGCTTTTTGGCTGTTCCTTGCGTTTGTAATCCGTTTCGTAAAAGCCAGAGCCTTTGAAGATGATGCCGGATCCGCCGCCGATCAGCCGCCGGGCTTTTTTGGATTTACATTTCGGACATGTCTTAATGGGATCGTCTTTCATGGATTGAAACAGTTCAAACTCATGTTGACATTTATCACACACATAGTCATAGGTCGGCATGGCGGTTTTCTCCAAATACAAACAGCGGCCAACGATTGTTGCTGGCCGCTGTAGAGTAGCCGATTATTTCTCTACAGTAAATTCGGCGTCGACTACATCATCTTTGTCGACGGTTGACTCGCTAGAAGCGGCTTCATCGCCCGGCGTCTCAACATCAGGGCCTGCGCCCGCTGCGCCCGCGTCAGCCGCGCCAGCCGTTTGTTGTTTCTGGACTTCTTCATAAATCTTTTGTCCAAGCGTTTGCGCGGCTTGCTCAAGGGCTTCTTTCTTTTGTTTAACGCTGTCAATTGGGCCTGATTCTAACGCGGTTTTCAATTCTTGAATCGCGTCTTCGATTTTGGCCTTGTCTTCGGCATCCAGTTTGTCGCCATATTCTTGCAGTGACTTTTCAGTCGAATAAACAAGATTGTCGGCTTCGTTTCGGGTGGTGGCTTCTTCTTTCTTTTTCTGGTCTTCGTCAGCGTGCAACTCCGCGTCTTTGACCATCTTTTCGATTTCGTCTTCAGACAGGCCGCTTGATTGTTCGATGCGAATCTTCTGTTCTTTGCCTGTGCCGAGGTCTTTGGCGGAGACGTGAAGGATGCCGTTCGCGTCAATATCAAACGCCACTTCAATTTGCGGCATACCGCGCGGAGCGGGCGGCAAGCCGACCAGGTCAAAGCGTCCAATGGTTTTGTTTTGAGACGCGATTTCGCGCTCCCCCTGCAGAACTTGAATCGACACCGCAGGCTGATTGTCTGACGCAGTCGAAAACACCTGGCTCTTGCGGCAGGGGATTGTCGTGTTGCGCTCAATCAAGCGGGTGAACACATCGCCGAGAGTCTCGATGCCTAGTGACAATGGCGTCACATCGAGCAACAACACGTCTTTGACCTCTTTGTTTAACACGCCGCCCTGAATCGCCGCGCCAATGGCGACCACTTCGTCAGGGTTCACTCCCCTGTTGGGTTCGCGCTCAAACAACTTCTTGACGATGGCTTGAACATACGGGATTCGCGTCGAACCGCCGACAAGGATGACTTCGTCAATCTCTGATGCGCTCAAGTTAGCGTCTGTTAACGCTTTTTTGCATGGCTCAATGGTGCGGTCGAGCAACGGGCCGGTAATCTGCTCAAACTTTGAGCGGGAGAGTTTCATCTGTAAGTGTTTCGGGCCGCTGGCGTCGGCGGTGATGAAGGGAATGTCGATTGATGTTTCCATCGCGCTCGACAATTCACACTTGGCTTTTTCAGCCGCGTCTTTCAAACGCTGAAGCGCCATCGGGTCTTTGCGCACATCAATGCCCGCTTCTTTTTGAAACTCATCGGCGATGTAGTCAATCAGAATATGGTCGACATCGTCGCCGCCCAGGTGAGTGTCGCCGTTGGTGGATTTGACTTCAAAGACGCCGTCGCCCAGTTCGAGAATCGAAATGTCAAACGTGCCGCCGCCAAAGTCATAGACCGCGATCTTCTGGTCGGTCTTTTTGTCCATGCCATAGGCGAGCGCCGCCGCCGTGGGTTCGTTGATGATACGCAAGACTTCCAGGCCGGCGATCTTGCCTGCATCTTTGGTCGACTGGCGCTGGCTATCGTCAAAATAGGCCGGGACGGTAATGACCGCCTGGGTGACTTCTTGGCCGAGATAGTCTTCAGCGGTTTGTTTCATTTTTTGTAGAACGCGCGCCGAAATTTCTTCCGGCTTGTAGGTCTTGCCGTCTACTTCAAACGCGGCGGAACCGTCAGGCGCTTTGACAATCTTATAGGGAATGCGCTCTTTCTCGCCTTCCAGTTCTTCAAATTTACGGCCGATGAAGCGCTTGGATGAAAAGACCGTGCGCGTCGGGTTGGTAATGGCCTGGCGTTTCGCCACTTGGCCGACCAGTCGCTCGCCGCCGTCAGTGAAGGCGACGACGGACGGCGTGGTGCGCGCGCCTTCGGCGTTGGTTATGACTGCAGGTTCGCCGCCTTCGATCACGGCGACCACAGAGTTCGTCGTTCCTAAGTCGATTCCGATGACCTTTCCCATGGCGTTTGCTCCTTTTATTCAGTTTCTTTTTCGTTATTGGTTTCGTCGTTGTTTGCGTCTGCCGCTGCGCCTTCTGGCGCCTGGGCGACTTGAACTTTCGCGGCGCGCAGCACGCGCTCTTTCAACATGTATCCTGGCATGAACTCGCTGACAATTTGGCCCGGCTCGTGCTCGTCGCTTTCGATTTGCATCATCGCTTCATGAAACGATGGGTCAAACATTTCGCCGTCGGTTTTGATTCGTTCGAGACCGTAGTCAGTGAGAATCGTCATCATTTGTTGTTGAATCATCTTCACGCCGTCGCGAAACGATTCGTGGCTTTCATCATTGGCGTCGGTATTGAGGGCGCGGTCTAGGTTGTCGTTGACATCCAACAAACGGCCAATGAATTCCTGAAGCAAAAATTCGCGCATCTCAGAGCGTTCGCGAATCGTGCGTTTGCGAAAGTTATCAAATTCTGCCTGTAGCCGCTGTAGATCATGAAGATATTCGTCGCGTTCTTTACAGATTGACGTTACGTCATCATCGTCTTGAGAATCTGATTGTTCTTGATCGCTTGTTTCTAGATTCTCTTCGACGGCGTCTGTTTCTTCAGCGACTGAGGCAGCCGATTCAATCTCTGCTACATTTTCATCCGCAGTCAAATCAATGTTTTGTTGTGTTTTATCTCTCTCGCTCATACGTATATGACTCATTAGTATTAAATTTTTCCTTACATAGTTGCAATAAACATTCCATCAGCAAGAATGTAAATTAAACTATTGATAATAAAAGACTAATAGGGTTGGAAAGATTGGTTTTTTGTCGACAATCGAGCCAGAATGGCGCGATACGAAATATTCGGATTATTCAGTGTGCCAAAATAGCTTAATGATGTGAAGAAATGGTTTGGATACTTAAGAGCCTGAAAATTGAACAGATTTATGGTTCTTCCGATATTTGAGTACTTCCCCTGCTGGATGACCTGAAATTTGGTCAAAAAACGATATTCGTCCTTTCAATAATAGACAATCCAACTCAGGCATGGGTGCAACTCAGGGAGCGCCTGTGCAAAAAGGCGGAGCCGCACTGAAGCGAGCAGAGTTGTACCCATGCCAAATACAACGATAAAAAAATCATCCTTGAGATCATGTCTGGAAATTTTAATTCAATTTGAGAAAAAGTATCCAAATCCCGGATGAGCCATATTTTAGATTACTTATCCACAGAACGTTACATGAAACCCAAACCAATTGGATAACGAAACATTCGATGTTATGTAACGCTTTTATAAATATAGGTTTATAATAATGGTGGATATTTTGACCTGCTGTGGATAACTTGTGAGTTAAATACCCCAATTTTGTGAATTATTGTTGACCAAATGTGGAGAGAAGGTTTAGGCTTAGAGATTGACCCTTTGTAAATACCCCGTAATCGCCCGGTCGTATTGATGGGTGTGCATGAAGGCTTTCGCGGCCAGTTTCTTTCGTGTTTCAAGGGTGACGCCATTGTGCTTCTTGATTTCATCGACAACCAGCGGGTAGTCGTCAGGTTCGGTGATGACAGTCACGGCCTTGAAGTTTTTTGCAGCGGCGCGAATCATGGTTGGCCCGCCTATGTCGATATTCTCCAGGGCTTCATCCAGGGTGACGCCTGGTTTGGCGATTGTTTGTTGAAAGGGGTATAAATTGACAGCGACCAAGTCGATGGGTTTCACATCAAATTCGCCCGCTTCTTCGACTTGTTCTGGATCGCTGCGTTTGAACAGGATGCCGCCATGAATCATCGGGTGCAGTGTCTTGACGCGGCCGCCTAACATTTCAGGCGAACCGGTGTAATCGCTGACTTCTTGATAATCGATGCCCGAGTCTGACAACGCGCGGCCAGTGCCGCCGGTCGAGAGTATATGGGCCCCATGCGCTTTGAGGGCGCGGGCCAAATCAACCACTCCACTTTTTTCGTATACGCTTACAATCGCTTGTTGAATTGGAACAACTTCCATCGCCCCTCACTCCCTCAGTCAAGTTCAAACTAACTATACGGTTGATTGATCCCGCTGGAAAGCCTTAAACCAATGGAATGAAATTTTTTGTGAATTCATCGACTTTAAGCCCGTAAAAAAAATCTGGTTCTTCCGATATTTGAGTCCTTCCCTTGCTGGATGACCTGGAATTGGGTCAAAAAACGTTTTTCGTCCTATCAATAATAGACAATCCAACTCAGGCATGGGTGCAACTCAGGGAGCGCCTGTGCAACAAAGCGGAGCGGCGCCGAAGCGAGCCGAGTTGTACTCATGCCAAATACAACGATAAAAAATCATCCTTGAGATCATGTCTGGAAATTTTAATTCAATTTGAGAGAACGTATCCAAATCCTGGATGAGCCAAAATGAAACGCTTGCCAAACGCGTTTGTATTGCGGCCCAGCGGATATGGAATGTATGGATTGACTGGCCTCTATTTTACCGCCGGTTTTTTTATCTCGACGGCAGCCGATGTATGTACCAGTTGATTTTCGTATTGAGCGCGGGGTTGCGTGAATGGGCTAACGATTTGAGAAATGATTCTCGCGCACTGCGGCGGTCGCCCTGGGCGTAGAGGCCTACGCCCTCGTTGTAGTAGAAGTCAGCCGTCTTGGGGTGAAGGTCTTGAGCCAGGCGCGAAAGGTTAATCAACATCTCGTTATCTTTCTTGCGGTAATAAATCTCGCTCAGGCTTTTGATGGTCGCCGCTGATGAGTCTTTTAAGGTTGCGCCAAAAAATTCTTCGGCGAAGTCTAACATGCCCAGTTTCACATAGTGGCGCATGAGGTCTTGTTGGGCCGGTTCGTCTTCAGGGGTTTTGACTACCCGCTCCTGTAATGGCTTCAACCCGGTTTGTTCTTCGATATACGAGCGCAAATCGTCGATCTCTTTGCGTTCAGGGTAGTAGGTTTTTAAGCGATAAAAATCTTCTTGAACGGCCTTGTATTTTTTGAGTAGCAACAGGGCCTTTTCGCGCATGACCAGCGCCCGTATCTTGTCGTCTTCGCCTAGGCCTTTTTCATCCAGGATGCCGCCCAGTTCATCCAGCGCGGCGTTGGGTTTTCGGCGGCGCACCAGGTCTTCGGCGTAATCCATACGCTTATTCAATGGAACGTCTTTCCAATGTTTCGAGGCGGCGGACGCGTGTTGGGGAATTGACGACGATGCGGCGGGCGGAACCAGTCCCTTTTCAATCAACGCTTCCATGGTTTTATTCGGATCGCCGTCCGTCCCTAAATAGTTTGAAATATCAATCGGCTGGTTGGAGGGAGAGTTCTTGCCCAAGTCGGGTTTGGGACGAGTGACGCGTTTGTTTAAGTTGGTGGTTGATTGCCGCGCTTCTTCGAGGCGCTTCATTAAGTCGGTGCGCAACATGTCCATAAACGACTTGGCGCCGTCGTTTGACTCTTCGCCTGAAAGCGGCGGCAGCGACGGCATGTCTTGCGCGGTCGCCGATGGAGCAGCAATGAGGAGCGCTATGAGTAATGTGTATCGAGTTTGTACCCGCATCGAACCTAGTTTGTCTCAACCACAATTTTATTGGGATTTAGAATATTGTTTGGATCAAACATTTTTTTAAATTCGCCCAACAAGGTTTTAACGGTTTTTCCGAGTTCCATTTCGAGGTAGGGCGCTTTGGTGACGCCGATGCCATGTTCGCCAGAGATTGACCCTTGGCGCTTGATGGTTGCGTCAAATAGTTCAGCAACGGCGGCTTCAATGTGTGGGTGATGTTCGGTTTGCGTCATGAAATTGACATGGATGTTGCCGTCGCCCGCATGGCCAAAACAGAGCGTGGCGATTTTGTATTTGTCGCCAATCTCGTAAGCGTCTTTCAAGATTCCCTGTATCTCAGATATGGGCACACAGATATCTTCATTGGTTTTAAACGGCGCGATGGCGTGCATGGCCGGACTAAGGTTTTTGCGGATCGACCACAGCGCAACGCGCTCTTCTTCTGATGACGCGTGATGAATTTCTTGCGCGCCGCATTGTTTGCATGAATTGATTAACAAGTCGAGTTCGCTTTGTATGCGGCTTGGCTCAAACCCGTCGCATTCAACCAACAACAGCCCTTCCGCCACCGGCATGCGTTTGTCTTTGAGAAATTGGTTGGCGGCTTCAAGACAGCGCCTGTCTATAAATTCAAGCGCAGAAGGCGTCACGCCGCTCATTAACATCTGTTGGACGGACTCAATCGAAGCCGTCACCGAATCAAACAACGCCACAAACGCCTGGCGGTGGGGCGGGTAGGGAACCAGCCGCAGGGTCGCTTCTGTAATTATGGCCAAGGTACCTTCGCTGCCGATCAATAACGGCAGCAGGTTATAGCCCACCACGTTTTTTCGCGCTTTGGTGCCAACCGAGATGGCTTCTCCATTGGGCAAGACAGCGCGAACCGATTGCACCCAATCTTTAGTCACGCCATATTTGACGCAATTCAGGCCGCCTGCGCATTCCGCTAGCGAACCGCCCAATGTCGCCGTCTTCGCGCTGGATGGGTCGGGGGGATAAAACAGCCCTTTGGCGACCAGCTGGCTTTTGAGATCGCCCAACGCGATGCCCGATTGAGCATTCACAAAACGGTTGGCCTGGTCGATTTCGATCACTTCAGTCATATGTTCAAGAGAGAGAACAACGCCGCCGTGGATCGGCAGTGCGCCTCCAGTGAACCCCGTACCTCCCCCGCGTGGGTAAACCGGAAAGCGGTGTTCATTCGCTAACCGCATCAACGCGCATATCTCGTCTTCACTCCGCGCCCAAACCACCGCTTGCGGGGGGAACTCCTGTCGGGTGGCGTCAAATGAATAGGTGAATAAATCTTCGGGTTGTTTTGAGGCGCGGTCTGGCCCAAAGATGACTTTGAGTTTGTTTAACACGCCATCATTGATCACGTTATAGGGCGACTCAGCGTCGGTTGAAGGCAAACCAAATGCTCCTGTTTGTTTTGTTCTAGTATAGCCCGATTCCCAATCAATTGGGATGAATGGTTTTTTCGATGAGGGCTTTAAGTTCGGAGTTTGAAAACCCAAACGATTCGGTGAATTGGTGGAGCAGTGTCATCTCTTCATCATGAATCTCGCCGTCTGACGATGATAGAAGAATCGCCGCGCGAAGCAACATTGTTTTTTCATTCTTGTCGAGCTGGATCGCCGTGGTTGTTAGATAGTCCTCAATCGATTCGTCCGTATCCGAGACGGCGTCGACCACTTCTTGGACCTCAATGTCAGTCGCCTCTTTTCCGGTGAGTTGTTTTATCACAGATTTGATCTCATAAATCTCTTCGAGTTTGATCTTATCGTCGCGTAACATCATCATGACCAGTATCTTTCGCAAAGCAAACCCAAAATCTGAATTTTGCGCCGGTTGGTTCATGAGGGCCTCCTCAAAGGATTGATAATTTCATTATGCAAGAAAAGCGTAAAACTACAATGCGGCAAGCGGTTGTTTATTCGGGGTCACACCATGCGGGAACATACCGCCAAGCGGTGCGCAATTCCCGCTCGTGTTTTCGATAGAGCGGGTCGCATTGGGCGACTTTGGTCCAAAACCGGCTGGAATGATTGAGGTGAACGGTGTGGCATAACTCGTGAATCATAATATAGCGCACCAACGACGGCGGAAAAAACAGCAGTTTCAAATTCAAACTGATTGACTTGCCGCGAGAACAGCTGCCCCACCGCGAACGTTGGTTTCGTATTGTCACTTTGTTAAATGGCAGACCAAATTCGTCCGAGATTCGCTGCAGCCACAGAACCAACCGGCGCTGCGCTTTCATCCGCAGCCACTGTCTCAAGGCGGGTTCAAAACTATTGATGTCATGCTTGTCTGCGATTACGGCCAACAGCCCTGGGTAGATGGTCCGAACATCGGTTGCGCCATTCATTGGCGGGCGATAGCGAAGCCGCCATTCTTCACGCAGGGCGCGAAGGTGCAGCTTTCTCGGCGGCTGACCGTAAGGGCTGTCATCGCTGTTGGCCAAATCAAAAAGAACCCTCTCCCGCGTGCGTTCTACCCATTCGCGGTTTTCTTCTAATATGGCGCGAAGCGTTGTCGGGCGAAGCCGCCGGGGAGAGACCACCGTGATCCCACCGCGCAAGGTCATTTTGATTGAGATTCGTTTCGCGCGCGGGTGCACGCGCACGGCGACGTTGTTCATCCAATCGCTGGATTTCGCGGTTTGTTCTCGTTTGCTCATTCGTTTAATCCACTGTCAGGCTAATGGCAAGGCTTGAATTAAACTAGTTCAATTGAGTTCTAAATTCCAGCAAGACAGTGTCGGTTGCTAGAAAAACTGTTCGTGTAAAAATACTTCATAGAGATTCACTTTCTTTCAAAAAAAAGTAGGGTTTTGTTGTAACATTATGTGATAGACTTTTTTGGTGTATGCTTGTGTAAATTTAAGCCCGGATGGCAATGGAGAATATAATGACAACACGTGACGAATACGCCGAACAAATTGAACGGGTGATGGCGCTTGACCCCAGGCCCGAACAGGTCAAACGGCTCGAAAAGGCCTCAATCGACCAACTCGAATTGTGGAAGAGCATCCGCGGCCATTCTCGCGACCAGTTTTGCGCGACGTTTTCACGCTATAAAAATTGGGCGGAAGCGTTGTTGGTCGATTTGTCAAACGCCAAAAACCGTATGATTCTTGGCGTCGACCCCGAAGACGCACTGTCGGACGTGGTCAACTCGCTGAAAGTGTTTATCGGCGTTCAAGAAATTATTTCTGTCCCCGACGACCACGAAGAAATGTAAAGACACAGGACAAATCAACTTGGCGGTGAGCAATGAATATCAACCACCTAGACCGAACTCAACTCGAAACCATCGGCGTTTTTATTGACGGCGACCGCCTCACCGAAATCGTCGAAGCCGCAAACCGCATTCTTGAACTCAGCGAAAAAGATGAATATGTGTATGGCGATCTGCGCATCGAATGTACAGACGAAGGCGCGCTGGTCGTGTTTCGACGCGCATTGCAAGGGTCAAAAGAACGAGAAGTGTTGCTTCGCAGCGCCCCCATTAACGAAGAACTCACGATCACCGCGTTTCACCGCGGCGCCTGGATCGATCTAATCCTCGCGATAGACGAAGCGGTGTTGCGCGGCGTATCGCCCGACGACTTGGCTGACCTGCGCAACCGCTTTAACCCATGCGCCAAGCCTGACCCGGCCCACCGCTATGAAGACGACCTTCTGTGGCCGCTCATCCAAGAGCGCGCCGCCAAGTAAAACGCAGGGCGCAGCACGCTGCATCCTGCGTTTAGATTTTATTGGTCAACTGCCCTCCCCCTTTTTTGTTACGGTGGAAAGCGCCGTCAGGCGCCAGGCAGGGCTGTGCTACACGTTCCGTCTATCTTTTAAAAACAACGCAATCGATAACAACAAGATTACTTCAGCGAAATTCACAAAACTCAGCGGACGCACCGGATACATGCCAAACGTTCCACCCAAGTCGATTTGGGCGACTTTAAACACGATGCCGATGATGATGGATAAAACCGACAGCCAGATTAACAGATTAGGTAAACTTTTCATATCGTCATTTCCTTCCGGATGTACAATTTAATTATTGTTCAACAATCTACAAGAAAAAACGATTTTACACTAGCATGGGCTTCATATTTTTTAGAACCCTCGAGGACAACCATGAAACACGATTTGACCGACAAGGCCTGCGTCGTCACTGGCGCCAGCCGGGGCATCGGCTTTCACATCGCTAGGGCGCTGCATAGGGCGGGCGCCCAAGTGGCGATAACAGGGCGCAACGAACAGACCCTGGTCGAAGCCTCCGAACAAGTTGGCGAGCGCTGTAAGTATTTTATCTGCGACCAGCGAAACCCCTTCGCGATTGAGAAAATGGCGAACGCCGTCATCGAGCGCATGGGCGCGCCCGATCTGTTGGTCAATAACGCCGGGCTGTTTCGCTTGTTGAAGACACTCAATACCACGCTCGACAATTGGAACGAAATTATTGAGACCAACTTGACGGGCGTGTTTCTCACCACCAAAGCGTTTTTGCCGTCGATGCTCGAAAAAGACCGCGCCGACATCGTGATGATTTCATCCATGAGTGGAAAAAAAGGCGACCCGGGCGCCGCCGCCTACGCAGCCAGTAAATTTGGCCTGCAGGGATTCTCTCAAGCGCTGATGTATGAAGTCAGAAAGAGCAATATCCGCGTGATGGTGTTAAACCCCAGCAGCGTTGACGTCAACGACCCGCCGGGCGCCGAGTCCGGCCCCGGGATTTACCTTCACGCCGCCGACATTGCCGACACCATCGTCCACCTCGCCTGCCTGCCCGGCCGCACCATGATTCGCGACATGGACATCTATGGTACGAATCCAGGGTGAATTCGCTTTTGGGCGCCTAAGGCAAGAACAAGCCTAACCAGCCTACAGGCTTGATTCCCCCAAGTGATTGAAATTGATGGACATTGGCGGATACGCCCCCTTGTGTAAGGGGGCGTGGAGCCGCAGGCGCCGGGGGGATTCAATAATTTTGAAAGTGTTTATTATCTTACAATCCTCAAGTTGCCGCCGCCGGCCATGAGTTTTTCGGCTTCGTCTTTGGTGCACCAATTGAGGTCGCCAGGGACGGAATGCTTCAGCGCCGAGAAGGCAACGCCCAACTTGCAGGCGTACTCAGGGTCGCTCTTGGCGAGGTAGCCGGTCAAAAAGCCCGCCGAGAACGAGTCGCCGCCGCCTACACGGTCAACGATCTCAACATCATACGTCGGCGCATCATAAATTTTGCCGCCGTGCAACACAATCGCCGTCCAGTTGTTGCGCCACACTGAAACGTTTTCGCGCAGGGTGATCGCCACCACTTCAAAACCAAACTGGTCAGCCAGTTGTTTGGCGACTTCTTCATAGTTGTCGCCTTTGATGCCAAACACGCGGTCGCAGTCTTCTTCGGTGGTGATGAGAATGTCGGTGTATTGCATGAGGTCGGTCATGCATTGGTTGGCTTCGTCTTGGGACCAAAGTTTGGCGCGGTAGTTGAGGTCGACGCTGATTTTGACGCCGTGTTCTTTGGCTTTCTGCATCGACTCTTTGGTGGTGTCGGCGGCGCTGGTTGACAGAGCGGGCGTGATTCCGCTGACGTGGAAAAATTTGGCGCCTTCGAAGGCGGCGTCCCAATCGACCATGCCGGGTTCGATGTTGGCGACGGCTGAGTCTTTGCGGTCATAGACGACGCTGCTGGCGCGGGGCTTGGCGCCAAACTCGGCGAAATAGAGGCCCATGCGGTCGCTGTCGCTCCAGACGATCTTTGAGACGTCGACGCCGTGTTCGCGGGCCTTGTTGGCGGCCATGCGGCCCAGCGAGTTCTTGGGCAGGCGGGTGACAAAACAACTGTCGAGTTTCATACGCGCCGCCGCTACCGCGACGTTATATTCGCCGCCGCCGCAGCAGACGTTAAAACTGTGGGTTTGTTCGAGGCGCAGGTAATCGGGCGGCGAGAGCCGCACCATAACTTCTCCAAAGGTGACAATATCGGCCATGTTGGTTTCCCCTTTTTACGTTGTATCTAGAATCAGATTTCGTTTAAGTTCTGTTCTCTGTGTTTAACGTTGAGCACGCCCCTGAACAGGCTTCGGGCGTGCTAAGACAGTGCTTATTCACGAATTACGCGCTTCTTGAATCTTTTCAATGAACTGCTTGGCGGTCTCGGTGATCGCATCCCAGTTTTGCGCATTCAACACCGCCTTGCCGCACAGGTTGCCGCCCGCCGCGACGCAGGCCGCGCCCGCCTTGATAAAATCGCCGACGGTGTCGATGTTGACCCCGCCGGTCGGCGTCAGGCGTACCTGGGGCAGCGGCCCCAACACGTCGCTAAAGTATTTTGGCCCCAGCGAAGTCGCCGGGAACACTTTGACCACGTCGGCCCCCGCTTCCCAGGCGGTGAGAATTTCAGTCGGGGTATACGCGCCGGGAAACATTAGCGCGGTGTAGCGCTTCGCCATTTTGACGGTATCAAGGTTGAGGGTCGGCGAGACGACAAATTCCGCCCCGGCGAGAATCGCGGCGCGCGCGGTCTCAGGGTCGAGAACGGTGCCGACGCCGATCAACACTTCGTCTTTCATTTTCTCGGCGACTTCGTGAATCACCTCGAGCGCGTTGGGCGTGGTCATGGTGACTTCCATCGCTTTGACGCCGCCCTGGCTGAGCGCTTCACAAGCGCGCAGCAGCTGGCTGCTGTCGTCGGCGCGGATGACGGCGACGATGCCGCTTTCGAGAATGAGGTTCAGGTTGTCTTCGCGTTTTTTACAGGAAATCATGGGTGTTGTCCTTGTTGTGACGGCTTGTGGTTATACCTGTTTAATGTCATGGAATTGACCGAAAGAGTCAAGGTTTTGGGGGCGCTAAGAGATGTATCAATAAGAACCAGTCATGCTAGTATTGGATTTACTTTAACGCTGGAGCTTTATCTATGAACCAACAACCGCCAAAGTGCGTTTTGATTAGCGGCGCGTCGACCGGCATAGGCCGCGCCTGTGCGCTTCACCTAGACAGCAAGGGTTGGCGCGTGTTTGCGGGGTATCGCAAAGACGCCGATGCGGAATCACTCAAGAGTGAAGCCGTCGGACAACTGACTCCCGTCAAATTCGATGTCGCAGACTCAGATTCCATCGCCGGCGCGGTGGAGACCGTGACGAGTTCCATTGGCGGGCATGGCCTTGATTCGCTCATCAACAATGCGGGCGTCGCGGTCGGCGGCCCGGTGGAATTCGTGGCCCGCGACCAGTGGCGCCAGCAATTTGAAATCAACCTGTTCGGCGCCATCGAACTTACGCAAGGTTGCCTGCCGCTTCTAAGAAAGACCAAGGGGCGAATTATCAACGTCAGTTCGATCGCGGGGCGCAGTTCGATGCCGTTTACCGCCCCTTATTGTGCGTCGAAACACGCCATGGAGGCGTTGTCTGATTCGCTGCGGCTAGAATTGCTGGAGTGGGGCATTCAAACCATCCTCATCGAACCTGGCGCCATTGAGACGCCCATCTGGGACAAGGCGACCAAGCAAACCGATGAGATCGAAGCGGCCTCCAATTCACCTGCCATGCAGCTCTACGGCAAAGCGCTTAATCAATTCAACACGATTTTAAAAGACGCCGCCAGGCGCGCCGCGCCGGTTGAACTGGTCGTCCAAGCCGTCTGGAAGGCGCTCAACGACGAACCGCCGCGCGACCGCTATGTGGTGGGCAACGACGCCCGCCTACGCTTGTTTTTGAAACTGTTTCCCACCCGCTTTCAAGATTGGGTCTTGGCTAAGAACATTGGGCTCGACAAATGAACCAATTTGTCGTTGGAACAGGCTTGCTATGCCTTGATGTGGTCTACCCACCAGGTGAAGAAACTCCGCTGTTATATGCAGGCGGTAGTTCATTAAACATCGCGACCATTCTCAGTGATTGGGGATGGAGCGCCAGCCTGATTGGCCGTATTGGCGACGACCAGGCGGGCCGCTACCTTCTCAAAGACCTAAGCGCCTTCAATGTAAACACAAGCGGCATAATTCAAGACCCGTGTATTGATACGCCGATCTATTCTCAAACGTTTGATGAATCTGGGCATGTCTTTCAACGAAAATGCTTACAGTGCGGCGCTCCTTCACCGACGGTGGCGCCTTTATCTCTCGAAGTAATGCAACAGCGCATTGAAACATTGCCAGGCGAAATAACCGCCGCTGTCATTGAGCGGGATGATCCCGCGTCGGTTCTTCTGGCCAGGGAGTGCCGGGAGCGGGGCGCGCTGGTGTATGTCGAACTCAACCGCATGAGCAGCGAAACGCAATGCTTGGAACTCATTGATCAAGCGCATGTCTACAAATACGCCCGCGACCGCTGCGGCCTCCTGCCGCCTCAAGACATGACGCCAGGCGTTCCAATCGAAATCGAAACCCAAGGCAAAGACGGCCTACGCTATCGATTATCCAATGGCGAATGGCGCCAGATTACCGCGCCGCAGGTTGATTTATTTATCGACGCCGCAGGGTCAGGCGACTGGGTTAGTGCGACGGTACTCAATCAAATCGGTTCTACGAAACAAATGCCTGATCTTGAAAACATTGACTTAGATAAGATATTGGCTCAGGCGCAGTCAGAAGCCGCCGAAAATGGTAAGTATATTGGCGCCCGGGGCCGACTCTATCATCATCGTCCAACAATTCAGGCCTGTGACGCCTGTCCGGCCTGCGGCGCATAACGAAACAGGGTTTGACTATGCATCTATTTGCTCTCGGTGACGGAACCGAACTCAAGGTGATGAAGCCCGAACACGATCAGGCGTTGTTTGCTTTGGTCGATTCGAACCGGGAGCATCTGCAGGAGTGGCTGCCCTGGGTCGACCGCCAGAAATCCCTTGAAGATTGCCAGGCGTTTCTCAAAAGCCTCGAAGAACACTTCGCCAACAACAAAGCCATGCACTGCGGCGTCTGGCAAGATGGCCAACTCGCTGGCGTTGTCGGCATGGACCGCATCGACTGGCCCAATAAGACCGCTGAAATCGGCTATTGGATTGGCAAGGGGTTTGAGGGAAAAGGCCTCGTGACCCGGTGTTGCCGTTTTCTGGTCGAATTTGCCTTTCGCGAACTCAAACTCAACCGCCTTGAAATCCGCTGCGCGCCGGGTAACCTGCGAAGCCGCGGTATCCCGGAACGGCTGAATTTCAGCATCGAAGGCCGCTTAAAACAGGCGGAGTGGCTCTATGACCACTATGAAGACCACATTTTTTATGCTCTTCTCGCCGATGAGTGGGAAGCCAGCCACGACTTAAATTACGACATAATCCCGCCTGGATAAACAGTAAATAGTAATACCAGGCAAGCCCCAATGAAATCGTAAAAAAAACGGCCGGTATTTCTTTGCAATACAAACCGTTTTCTATATAATAAGACAATCTTGTGGTAAACATTACTAATTTGTTCTAATAGGAGAAAAGAAATGAAAAAGAAACTGTTACTCGCCTTACCTGTTGTTCTCGTAGGCGCCATGACCGTCTTCGCTCTCAGCAGCAACTTCGATGCGCCGAAACAAGTCACCCAGGCAATCTTTGGTTCACAAGCCAGTTGTTCGTCTTCTCTAACAGCTGCGCAAGTCGCCAGCGGATGTTCGTCTGAGAAACAAGCGGCCGTGACTGCCGTCGCTGATGGTTGTTGCCCGGTGAAAGCCGCCGCTCAGACTGCTGCCTTGGCCGCCGAAAAAGCGGGAGTTTGTTCAGCGAATGCTGCTGTTCAGACAGCTGCTGTTGAAAAAACAGGCGCCTGCTCTTCAAGCGCTGCTGTTCAGACAGCCGCTTATGTTGAAGGTTCTGCCGAAGAGTTTGCCGCGATGACCACAGCGGGCGGTTGTTCAACCAAAACATCCTGCAGCGCCGAAGCCAAGCAAGTCGCTGCCAAGGATTGCAGCGACTGCACCAAGTGTGATAAGCCTTATGATCAAGCCAAAACCGCAGTTCAGACGGCTGACGCTGGTGAAACCACTCAAGTCGTCACTGCTCAAGAATAAACTGAGGTAGGTTACTTACCCAACGGGCGAACCATAATGGTTCGCCCGTTTTTGTATAGGCCTATTATATATATAGTTAACACACTTTTATTTAACTCTTTATGAAACAATTTATCACTGTATTTACCTATTGAGAACGACAGGCTTATCTCTTTTTTTAACAGACTAGACTTGACTAAGTTTGATTTTATGAACTGTCCGTTCTCTTCTCATTTTTCTTTCTTATTGTGTTTCATTGAGAATCGCTCATACTTATCTGCATCTCAATTGATCAGGAAAATATAGTTTCTATGTCTCGTTCCCTTTGCTTTCATCTCCTCGTCGCCATTTGTTTTCTTAGTTGCCGCCCCCAAGAGCAATCCAAACTCGCCAATCGTGTTTTGTTGATTACTCTTGATACGGTGAGGGCGGACGCGCTCCGTTGTTACCAACTCCCACTGCCCGCTGCCAAGACAGACAACCTCGACGCCCTGGCTGCTGACGGGACGCTATTTCTGCGGTCGAATTGTAATATCCCCGCCACGTTGACGTCTCATACCGCCATCATGACGGGCAACTTGCCCCGAACGTCGGGCGTGCGCTTCGCTAAAGACCAGGTTCCAGAGTCAGCGGTGACGCTGGCTGAAGTGTTAAAGTCAAATGGCTTTTCGACTGCGGCGTTTCTCAGCGCGGCAGTGTTAAACCAGGCCTATGGCTTGAATCAGGGTTTCGACGTCTATGACGACCTGAGCGATTCGACCGTCACCGAGGCCGAGCGTTCAGGCGACCTGACGACTGATCGGGCCATTGAGTGGTTAAGCCAACGCGAAGCCGATGAACCGTTTTTCTTATGGGTGCATTATTATGACGCCCACTCGCCTTATCATCCAAAACCAGAATATGACACATACGGGCCAGAAAACTATCAGGGGCGCATCGACGGCAGCGCAGACCAAATTACCCGGTTTGTTGCCAGCAAAGAACAATTGAGCGAAATTGACCAACAGCGCTTGCGCTCACTCTATCTCGGCGAAGTCGAGTTTATGGACGACCAGGTTGGGCGCTTGGTAAACGCATTCGACCAACAGGCGAACAAAAATCCGAGTATGGTGGTCGCCCTCTCTGATCATGGCGAAAACCTTGGTGAAGGCGGGCGCTTCTTTCATGGCGCCGATCTGTATTCGCAGTGTATGCAGGTTCCATTTATGGTTCGCTGGCCTGGCGGCAATCATGCTGGCAAGCGTGTTGAGTCTTTGGTGCAGGGAATCGATGTGATGCCAACGGTGGCGGCGGCTTGCGGGTTTGGCGATTACTTTGAAGTAGAAGGGCAAGATTTAACCAAAGTCATCGGCAAATCAGTGTCTGAGCGTACCGCATTAATGGAAACTGAAAACGAATACCGTAGCGACGCTGATAAAGAGTTCGCAGCCGAAACACTCAACCACAAATTGATTGACCGCCGCTTTAGCCTGCGCGATCCGGTATTGGTAGGACGCTTTATCGGCAAGAGGCTCGACAAGCCCTGTTACCTCGCGGCTTGGTTGCGCGGCGACTCGAGTGTGAATTTGGTTGCTCACATTCGCTTTCATACCGCCCAGTCGCTCCAGAACCCAAGCCAACATGCTAAACAGCCGACCATTTTGGTGAGAACCAGCCGGTTTGGCTTAGAGACGATTCATACCGAGTTCCCCATGCCCGAAGACGCTGCCCCCTCTCCTGGCTGGAGCCCGGTCGCCTCGCCGGATTTATACGATCGCGCTGTTTCGTACGCTAATGCTCAAGGCTGGCCGGCCGAAGCAATCATGCTTGAGAGTATCGCGGTCGATATGGCTGGCTCGCCGTCGCGGCGCCAATTAGATGTCTATGTCGACGATGTTCTTCTGGTCGGAGAGCAAACCACAGTCTTAGACGCCTTTGACACGTCTTCTGCCAGGGTTTACCAAGACGCTGGCGCCGGCCCGCGCCACCAAGCCGCCAGCCGAATTGAAAAAGGCAATGGAATGCGTGGAACCAACGGCCTGCGAGTTTCGGCCAGGTTTTCGGAGAACGCCAACATCTGGAACGGATCCGAATTTTATCAATACACGAATCCGTTGGCTCCAATCGAAGAGAACAACCGAATCCAAGAAAACCAACAAGCGATTCCAAGGGATGCTCTAATACTTGGCGAAGAAATTGAACAATGGCTTAGAACTCCTCCTGGAGAAATACCATTTCCTACCATGATCGACCCTACTCAAAGCGAGCGCTTAAAAAGTCTGGGGTATTTATAGAATATCTATTGTTGACAACTAACGTAAACTTAATGTTTCCGCTAATTCGCGATGTAATATGCTATTAATTATAGACTTATATATGATCCGAATGATTTTTTTCTTGGATTTTATGAAAATTCTGATTGCATAAGTTAATTAAATTTGTTATAGTTGAAACTTCGTTTGATCGATTTTTATAAATAGCCCTACTAAAAGAAGGAGATTTACAAATGAAACTGAGTCGTATTTTATGTCCGATTGCGCTGGTTGTCGCCGCTGGCTTCACCGCGCAAGCCCAGACCGTAACAGTGAACTCGTCTGGGGGCGCTGATTTTACCAGCATCCAGGCGGCGATTGATTCAATCAATCCGACCAATGGCGAAGCAGATATCATCGAGATTCAAGACGGCGCCACCTACACCGAACAGATTGTTCTGGGCGGCCTGCCTCCAATCGACCAAGCGGCGATTGGCTCATTTATCACTGACCTGGTCAACCAAAATCGCGACCCGCTTATTGTGCGCGGCGTTGGCGCCAAGCCGGTGATTTGGCCAGATTCAGCAAACATTGTTGCCTATGGCGTGTTTGAGAACGATGCTGGCGACAACTTTAACGCGGGCATCGCCTTCTTTGGCGACGATATTACCTTAGAGAACGTCGAAATTCGTCAACCAGATGGCAACAGCGCCTATGGTTTAAACGGCCAAGCCAACAAACTCACGTTTAAAGACATTTTGTTTAAGCCGACCACCAGCGACCAAGGCGAAGACTTCATCAATGTCAATAACAGCGATGGCGTTGTTACTCTGTTTGGCAATGGTGGAACGTATACCTTCGAAGATTGCGTCTTTGACGGTGAAAATGAGAATGGCGCCAAGGCCAACGCTAAGATTTACTTCCACGGAATCAATGACCTTGCAACCCCAATGACCAGCGTCTTTAACTTCACTGGGTGTGAGTTCAAAAACACCAACGAAGAAGTGACTCGCCTGCGCGGGCGCCAAGCGACTCAAGGCAGCATTGATGTCAACATCAAGGATTGTCGGTTTGTTGACAATGACAGCAAAGTGCTTTACTTCCAGGGCGCCGGCAATAACACAATCGAAGGTAGTTTTTTCGAAAACAATGTGAACGGCGCTGATGTGAATCCATTGGGCGACGATTCGGTGGTCTTCATTCGTGAGCGTTCTCAGCATGTTCCGGGCGTGACCATTAAAAATTCGATCTTCAAGAACAATGGCTCGACAGATGTTGCCGCCGCCGACCCGGGCGGAGAACAACGCGCCGCAATCTTGATTAAGAACGGCAACGAAGGCCAAGGCGACATCACTATTGATCACTGCACCTTTGACGCTAACGGGACCGCGATTCGCTTCTTTGATCCAGAAATTCGCGACCGCAGCGCGACCATCACCAACAGCATCTTTACCAACAACATCGCCGCCGCGATCACAGGCGACGGCAACGATGGAACCAACCTCAGCTATGTTCCTGATTCGGTTTCATTCTTAGACGTAACCATTACCAACTGCTTGTTCTTCGACAACGGCGTTGACTTTGACGCGGGAACTGACGCCGGAACCATCACCGCTGACCCAATGTTTGTAGACGATACGACCTATGCTCTCAGCGACGGCAGCCCGGCCTCGGGCGCGGCGACTGACGGCACTGACATTGGCGCGGTTCAAGGCGGTACAGGCGTTGAAGGCTTTATGTTGTACTAATAAGCACCGTTCATACCGAAACGAAAACGGGGGTTTAAGCCCCCGTTTTTTTTGAATTTGTTCACGGAGAGGGCGAGTCTCCCGACGAGCCTCGAAAATGAGAAACGAATCCATTGATTGCGGCTCACCGGAGGTTCGCCCTCCCCCAAAACACACATCATCAGGCTTTTCGTTTAAACAGTTCTTCGTAAGGGATGTTGAGTTTTTCGACTTTGTATCTCACCATGCGGGCGGTGATTCCCAGGTCGCGGGCGGCGGCGCTGATGTTGCCTTTTGAGCGTTGTAAGGCGTCGTATAGCAGGTCGGCTTCAAGTTGTTTGACACTCTCTTCAAAATCGACGGTCTTTTCTTTTGTTGACGGCGAACGTACTGCCAATGGCAGGTGGCGGGCGTGAATCACGCTGGAGTCAGCCTGTTTGACTGCGGAATACATGCTTGACTCCAACTCGGCTACATTGCCCGGCCAATGGTAGTGAAGAATCGCTTCCACCGCGCCTACGCCAAACCGTTCGATGGTCGTTCCACGTTGGCGCGCCGCCTGGTGGGCGAACTGTTCGGCCAGGGTCAAAATGTCTTCGTTGCGCTCTCTCAGCGGCGGGATGCGAATTGGTGAGAGGTTTAACTGGTAAAAGAGGTCTTCGCGAAACCTTCTGTTCTTGACCAACTCGTCTAAGTTTGCTGTAGACGCTACAAACAAACGAACGCTGTCTATTTGATCGATTGCCGATTGAAGTTTAATTTGTAAATTCGCTGACAGAGAATGGATTTCATTTAAAAATAATGAACCGTACTGAGCTTGAGTGAACAGATTGTCTTGGTGTTCAAACAAGCGCTGTTGGAGTCCTTCGTCAGAGTGGGCGCTACAGTGGATGCTGACATAAGGGTGTTGCGCCCGGGCGCTGGTTGCATGCACCGCCGCCGCAACCCGTTCGGTTTCCGTCCCGGGCTCGCCTGAAATAAAAATTGGCGCGTCTGTTTCGCTAGCGCGTTTGATCTGTTCTTGAAGCGAGACCATCGTTTGAGAATGGCCTCTGAACAGGTTGGGCGTTTTGCGATCGCCGAATAGGTGTTTGATGCGTTTTCGTTCGACCGCGAGTTGGGTTTGCAATTCATATTGCAGCCAGGCGTTTCGAAGCAATGATCGCAGGATGATGCAGAACGAACGCAGCAGCCCAATCTCATCTGACTGAAGCGGCGTGGTTGATTGAACCACTAAGACCGCTGCGCTGTCGCCGTCTAGAGTGATTGACACAGATGTCTCGTTATTACTCTCTTCAAAGAAAATACCGTCAGCGCTTTGAGTATGGTTAGACCGAATAGTGAGTTTATCTGTTAGAAGCTGTTCATGTTGATTTGGATGAGAGACGAATTGATATGGTCGCTGCGGTTGGTCCTTCCAACCAATTACAAGATGTTCAAATGTAATTTGTTCGCGTAATTGTGCAAGTGAATCGTTAGCGAATTCAGACACTTCTGCGCATTGGACCGCTTTCGACGCGATGGTCTCAAAGGCGCCAAACATTTCGTGAGAAAGCGACGGAGATGCGTGTGAGGTTGGCGTGGGTTCGTTCATAGCGTTTCGACTGTTTTCGTGGGGCTGTCTGTTTACCAACAGATCCCATTGGTTTGTAAAAATTTCAACAACAGCCGTTCAAAAATGTATGGGAAAACAGATTGTTCTAGAGAGCGTAAGTTCTTGAACATGAGCAGATTGAATTGGTTTCTGCTCAACATGCTACAAAAATGTAATGCAAGTTTTACGCCAAGGTGGAGAGGGTTATCTGCGTGATGATATCATCAGGAAGAAGCAAATATGTTTATTGATATGAACTCGGTAATTGTTTCAGGCGACTGAAATTATTCATCGTGTTTTATATTCACAATTTTCTCGATTGGAAGATGAAATGTGTCTTCGCCTCGCTGGGTAATTGGTATATTGTTGGTCTCCCATTCTGAAAGCAATTCTAAAAACTCTGGGCTCAAGGTGTAAGCTGCTTTTTCATTCGTTTCATCATTTTGAACAACCACACGGATGGTATCAGCGTCTTTTAATACAATGTTTCTCTTGCCCATTGTCGCCCCGGTAGAAACCATGAGTCCGTCAACAATGCATGATTGAGGCGGTTGATTCGGACACTCAACCGTAACCGATAGCCCGAAATACCGTGGGATATCAAACTGGGTGACTGCGTGTTCTCCGATCAAGGCTCCCACTGCAACGAAGGGGCCGACATGGCCGTGAAAGCGTTCCAGTTGGTTAAGAGTGACGGGTTTGAACGGTACGCTGGTCTGCATGTGTGCGAAGGCCGTGGCGGCTAATACAATGAACAATCCTGACAAAATCATTAACGTGGTTGTGGGTTTCATCCGTTTTCCTTTTCTCAAGGGGCGCTGTGGCCCGTATTGAGCCGTACAATGATTCCAGCGCTGATTGTACCGTTGCTGGGTGAATACCATGTATGGGATGGGACGGGTTCAAGAGAATGTGAACTGATATCATTTCGAATCACCGGCCCTATGCTCCAAAGACCAAATTTCACCGGCGATGAACCAGCGGGATGAGTGGCGCTGGCATTATTAAAAAAAACATATTCGCCGTCATCGTGAGGGAACGATTTAGGTATCCAAACGCCCTCTTCGGTTGGCATGCCGTTAAAAAAGCCAAAGCCGGGAGAGCGGTATTTAATGGTTTGGCCGGGGGCTTCTGATGAAGCGCCCGTGAATGTATAGAAGGGATCGAACGGACGCTCGGATAAATACGCCAATGGCGTAGTTAGTTCGAAGGGCAATTCGTAGTAACTCCGCATTTTGTCTTCACCCGATGCGAGACAAAAGTAGCGAGATGGGGGATAGGCGTTACCGTCTAAACAATAGAGTTCCAGCGCTGTCGCGCACGCATCGATCTTGGCTTTTGCCGCAGAGATTTTTGAACGCACGAGCGCATTCGACCAGTTGGGCGCGGCGACCAAAACGAGGAGGCCGATGATCGCGACCACCGCCAACAATTCAAGTAATGTAAAGCCGTTTTTATTGATATTCGCGCCAATCATTTATGTGACTCTGTATCGCCTGAAAATCATTGATGCTTCGCGGCCATAGGATGTAATCACTTGTGTAGGGTTCGGTTGTATCTTCTTGATTGAATACTCCAATCAAATCAAACCACTCGTCAGGTCGAGGATGGTCAGCGATGTTGGTCCCAAAGTGCAGCTGAACGGGAAAGGTTTGGCCCGCGGCGTTCTCAACCGTGATGATTTCGTCATGGCCCCAGTTGCCTTCAACGATATGAACGTTTCTGAGCTTGACGAGTCGGCCTTGATAATATTCTCCACCGCTGGCGCGGGTGGGGTCAAACGGTTTGGCCGAGTCAAGATCGTCTATGCCAATGGGTTCTGGCAGCGTCTCTTGGCCAAGCCGTTCGATGGTGAATGTTTGGTCTTTGTTGTGACGGTCGTTTATATTGGTTTTTCCGCCAAAAAAGCCGGTAAGGCCTGTGATTCGAACTCGCTCGCCTTGTTTGATTGTGGGATAGATTGACAGCCCGCCGTCATACCAAGAGCCTGAATAGATTTGAATGCCCCCCGTTTGGTCTTGGACAAACAAAATAAACGAGGCGCTTTGCTCGCCTGTTGATTCATTCCAGGCGTTAAAAATGTCTGCATCGTTTAGTGCGACGCCTTCTATGGAATATCGGGCCTGAGTCAAAATGCCTTCAAACGTAGGTCTGCCTTGTTCATCACATTCATTGATTTCAGCTGTTGTGAGGATTGTTTGAGACTGGACGGCGCCAGGGACGAATAGCAATCCAATACAGAGGGTGAACGATAATCGTTTCATATTGAATTCTCCATTTGGTGTTACGATTATTGGATTAGTATTACCCAAGAACGGGGCGGCGGTCAATCCCTATGGGAATAAAATTCGTGAAATCGTGTTACGGCTGAAACGCCATTGAGTTGATGTAGAGCTCTTCAAATGAAGGATGTTCTGATAGGGTGAAATGCGTTGTGGTTTGAAGTACGGGTTGGCGCCAATTTTTGTCTTGGAGACCCAGGGCGTATTTGGCGCCGCGCAACGACGAGTTGCCGGTCGGGGTCAGACGTTTGGCGGGAAGTGGAGTGAGGCCGATGCGCTCAATCGCATCCAGGCTGACATAATTGCCGAAGGCCCCCGCCAGATAGATTGTGTTTAATTCATCGTATGAGGTTCCCCATTCGTCTACGAGAATTTGTAGCCCCGCTGCGACCGCCGCCTTGGCGAGTTGTAGCTGGCGGATGTCTTGTTGGGTAATCAAGACGCCGTCAACAAGGTGAATCTGTTTTTCGTCTAATGTGATACGGCCGCTCGGATCGATCCATCCTAAATCGAGACAGGCGGCGACCGCCTCGACCAGCCCGCTGCCGCAGATTCCCTTCGCTGTTTGGTTGCCAATGACAGAACATTCAAGCGCGCCGCCATTGAGGCGAACCTGGTTGACCGCGCCAGTTGAAGCGCGCATGCCATATTGGATGCGGCCTCCCTCAAACGCCGGGCCAACGGCGGTGGAGGTGCAGACGGCCCGTTCGTTGTTTGCGATGACGATTTCCCCGTTGGTGCCGAGGTCAATCAAGGCGCTTGGCGCGTCATTCTGATGAATGCCCGTAGCGAGAATGCCCGCCAGCAGGTCTCCGCCGACGAAACTGCCGAGTGAAGGCAAACAAACAACGGTTGCGTTTGGTAAATCATCCCATTGCACGTCTTCTGCAGTAAGAATAATTTGCCCGTCATGGGGAGAGAGAAACGGCGCCTGTGAGAGCGGGGTTGTATCAAGACCGCAGAAGAAATGGTGCATGACCGTGTTGCCGCTCAATACAACCTCATTGATTTCAGCCGCGTTAATTTTCGCAGAATTGACCAGGGTTTGAATGGCGTGATAAACACACTCGCGTATCCGCGCAGTTAAGATGGAAGCGCCGTTTTCTTGAATCGCGAAATAAACGCGGCTGATCAAGTCCGCGCCAAACTCAGCCTGTGGATTTAAACACGACGTTACGCCTACAACGCGGCCCAGACGAAGGTCAACGGCTTGTGCGGCGATGGTGGTCGTTCCAAGATCGACTGCGACGCCGAAGCCGGGGCGGGCAACATACGAAAACGGCTGGTCGTCGCTGAGGATGTCCATGTCCCACTGGGCGACTTCAAGCGTCAGGTCAACGTCAGCGTTGCATTGACAGGCCAGCCGCCAGCCTTGGGCGAGTTCGTCGGCAGATAACTTCTCTTGTTGGATTGGAGTGACTGGCAGGCCGCCTTGAAGCGCCTTGATACGGCACCCGCGGCAGCGGCCTCGTCCACCGCAGGGAAACTCGACGCCAGATAAAAACAAGGCTTCTCGCAGAGACGCGCCTCGCTCAACGCGCAAGGTTACGCCTTGAGGGTGGAGTGAAATGTCAACCCGGGGCTTTGACGGCATTAGGGTTTATTATTGTGGGCGTATGCGGCC
The DNA here is from genome assembly GCA_964556895.1 of uncultured bacterium. Taxonomy (GTDB): domain Bacteria; phylum Hinthialibacterota; class Hinthialibacteria; order Hinthialibacterales; family Hinthialibacteraceae; genus Hinthialibacter. The sequence continues at coordinate 34,313 of CAZKYC010000033.1, forward strand.
AGCGCGTCTACATTTTCGGCTGGCGTCCCGCGCGGCACTTCACAGCCCGCGCCCACGATATAACGCGGCGAGCATTGCTTGTGGCATTCGGCTATTGCTTTGGTCACTCCTTCAGGCGTTCCATTTTTCAACACATCAACGGGCGAAATGTTTCCCAGCAAGACTTGTTTCTTGCCCATGACCGACCGGGCTTCGTCCATCGGGTTCATCGAGTCAAGATCAACGATTTCACAGCCAAGCGACCCAATGCCTTCATAGAGTTTTCTCGTCTTGCCGCAGATGTGAAGCCGCACCTTTGCGCCGAGTGAATGGAGGCCGTCGATCATGCGTTTTTGCGCAGGCAAGACGAACTGGTTATAGAGTTTGGGGCCGACCAATGAGGCGGCGGCGTCGCCCACGCCGATGAGATCGGCGCCTGCTTCGATCTGGGCGACCGCAAAGATGAGCTCCATCTCAATAACAAAATCAAACAGCGCATTGACAAACTCGGGGTCGTCATAAAAATCCATCATCAGGGCGTTGATGCCGCGCAGGTCGGACGCCTGTGCGCATGGCCCTTCGACCCAGCCTTCGACCAAGAGCGTGTCGCCGGCGCGCTTCTTTAACAAGACGACGGCCTCGACCCGGTCTTTTAGGCGGCCCTGTGTTGGAGAAGGGAAGTCGAGTTCATTTAATTTGGATTTTTCAGTGAGTAACGCCCGTTGTTCATTGAGCGCGGGGGGCTGGTCGTCAAAGATTTCGATTTCAGCGCCCAGGTCGGCGGCTTCGCGCGCCGGGTCGGATATGACCGTGACGGAATCAAACCCAAAGCGCTGTGCTGTAGCGATCTGGGCTTCGGCCAAGACGCGGTGGTCGCTGGCGTATTCGCCGTATTTTACGCCGATCTGGTCGGCGGCGAACATCATGGTAATCGGCATCAATGGCAGTCGGTCGATTTTTTTGCCGGCGATCATGGCCAAAACGCGTTCACGTCCATTCATGGTTGCGGCTCCTCAAGTTGAATAATGGTTTCGGTAAAACTTGGCGCAATGCGGCGCCCCGGCGGCGTGATGAGAAAGTCATCTTCGTTCCAAGCGCCGTCAACCAGGCGCTGTAACAATGACAGGTCGCCTTTGAGCGTTTCAAATGTCCAGCCTTTTTTTTCAGCGTCTTGTTTTGCCGTTGTTTCAAAACGGTCGCCTGGTTCAACCCCCATTCGGATGAACGCGCATTGCGAGTAATTCGGCGTCAAGTCGCCAATGGCGTCTTTTAGATACTGCGCATTGTCTTCGCCGTATTTTTCGACCAGCGCTTCATACGACGCGCCCAGGCCTTGGAGAGATAGCGGGCCCCATTGGCCGTTGCTTTCGCCGCGCTCCATCCAGCCGGTGGTTTTGTAATAGGTTCCGGGGTTTGACTCAAAGTAGTCTTGATAGCGCTTTTTGTCGCCGAGAAAAATGGTGATGCAATCATGCGCGCGGGGGACGACGAGCTGGACCAAATTGGCTTTGAGGCCAACGATGCCGTTATTACAGAGGGCGTAGGCCAGCGCAATGGCGTCGTATTGGTTTTCATCGACGTGGTCAATGGTTTCTTGCAGGGTTGCGCTCATCGACTTCGCGCCGATGTCATGCAGCCGCTTGGGCAGAAATTCAATATCAATCTGGTTGGTGGAACGCGACGCAACAGCGCAAACTTCGCGGTAAAAAATTTCACAGGCGATCAGTTTGATCTTCATACCAACTGGTTGCGCACGGCGCGAATAAAATCGGGTGTGGTGCCGCAGCATCCGCCGATGAACGACGCGCCAGCGTTGACCAAGACCTGAACATGCTGGGCGAATTCATCGGGCGTGGTTTGATAGACGGCCTCGCCGTTAACCAATTCGGGCAGCCCGGCGTTGGCTTTGATCCAAATGGGTTTGTCGCAGGCCGCCTTCAAGCGGCGGCAGAGGCTGACAAACCCTTCGACGCCCTGGCCGCAGTTGGAGCCGATCACGTCGGCGCCCGCTTTGCTCATGAGTTCGGCGGCTTCTTCGGGGGTCGTGCCCATCATGGTGCGGTCTTTGTTCTTTCCTGCATCAAATACCATGCAGGCGACGACGGGCAGGCCCGTTTGTTTCGCGGCGGCGACGGCGATGTGGGCTTCGTTGGGATCAGACATGGTTTCAATCACAATGGCGTCTGCGCCGCCTTCTTTGAGGGCGTTGGCTTGTTGTTCGAATGAGGCCTTAAGTTCGTCTTCGCTGGTTTGGCCCATCATCAGCATTTTGCCCGACGGGCCAATCGAGCCGAACACCTTGGCTTGGCCTTGGGCGGCGCGTTTTGAAATCGCCGCGCCTTCGCGATTGATTTTTGTCGCTTTGTCAGCCAGCCCATGGCGGTCTAGACAGACGCTGCTGGCGCCGAAGGTGTTAGTCAGAATGATTTGGCTGCCCGCGTCGACATAGGCGCGGGCCACGCTCTCAACTTTGCCGGGGTTTGATAAGTTCCACGGGTCAGGCGCTTCACCGATGGGCAAACCTTGCGCCTGCATTTGCGTTCCCCAAGCGCCGTCAGTCACTACAGGGCCATTCAACAATAGTTCAGCAATCAGAGCATTCATCCACATTCCCCAATCATTTAATTCGCTGCCAGTTCGCGGGCTTTCAACACCGCAGTGCGGGCGGTTTCGCCATATCCATCGGCGCCCACTTCATCGGCATAGTCTTGGGTAACGGGCGCGCCGCCGATCATGACTTTGACCTTGTCGCGAACGCCCGCTTCACAAAGAGCGTCGAGAGTGTTTTTAATGGATGGCATGGTTGTCGTCAATAACGTCGAGAGGCAGATTAAGTCGGCGTTTTTGTCTTTTATCGCCTGGATGAAGTCTTCTGGCTTCACATCAACGCCAAGGTCAATCACTTCAAACCCGCCGCCTTCGAGCATCGACGCGACCAGGTTTTTGCCGATGTCATGCAGGTCGCCTTTGACGGTGCCGATTGCGGCGCGGCCTATTGGCTCGGAGCCTTGTTCGGCCAATTTGGGGCGAATCAGTTCCATCGACTCTTTCATGGCGCGGGCGGAGAGCAACATCTCAGGGATAAAATACTCTTCTTCTTCAAACAGGGTCCCGACTTCGTCCATCGCCGGAACCAAATATGCTGTCACGATTTCGAGCGGGTCCATGTTTTCAGACAGGGCTTGTTCGGTGAGTGATTTCGAGGCTTTTGCGTCGCCTTCGACAATGGCGGTATGCAGGGCGGACAGATCAGGCATGGCGGTTCTCCCCCCAAAGTTGATTATTTCTGTGATGTATCGTTAATCTACACGATGATCCGATGAAAGTCTAGAATAACTTTCGGCTTACCTATTCTATGACGAACCATTGAATTCTCGAAGCGCATCCAGCATGGCAACAATGTTTTCAATCGGCGTACGCGCTTGAATGTTATGGACGGTGTTGAATACAAACCCGCCGCCGGGGGCGAAGGTTTCGCAACGTTCGAGCACTTCTCGCCTAACCTCTTCGGGTGTTCCAAACGGCAGCGTCTTTTGAGTGTCGACGCCGCCTCCCCAGAAGGTAACGCGGGCGCCGAAGCGCTCTTTCAATTCGTTGGCGTCCATATTGGCGGCGGAGCATTGCACTGGATTGTAGATGTCGAACCCGCATTCAATAAAATCATCTATGAAGTTGATGACCGAGCCGCATGAGTGTTTGAACGTCTTCCAGTTGGTGTTTTGGTGAATCCAACCATTGATCTGTTTGTAATAGGGCGCCCACAGCGATTGGAAGGTCTTTCGCGAGCAGAACGTCCCTCTTTGGGCGCCGAAGTCAGTGCCACAGACGAAGACAATGTCGATGGCATCGCCAACCGCAGTTGAGATTCGATCAAGATTATTTAAGGCGATATCAGTTTGCTTCTCAAAAATCGCATGGATGTAGTCAGGCCGGGTCGCGATTGACATATACCATTCGCTGATGTCACGGATGCCCTTGGGGTGCTTCAGCGCCGGGCCGGGTACGCGGGCGATATCGCCTAGAGACGTGCCGCCCAGCGAGGCCGATACCGCGCGGCCTGTTTGTTGAGCATCAACGGCGGCGGATTTGATCGCGTCGATAGATGCGTCAGAGATTGGTTGGAACTCTTCAAGATTGTCTTCGGGATTTAACTTATCTTCATCAATCGGCTCTTGGCGAATGATGGCGTCGAAGAAATACCCGTCGTTGGGCATCTTGGCGCAGGGCGGGGCGGAGAGGTCGCCCTGGGGGTGTATATAGATGTTGCCTTCATCATCGGTGGTGGTGTTGAACTGGCCAGGGACAAGAACCTCCAGCCCGTCGGGCATGCGCCATTCTTTCCAATCGCCAGTTGGGAAGCCAAAGTTGGTTTTTGCGGGGCGCGCTTGTTCAACATCGACGTTGACGACCGATTTTAGGTCATCATCCAACCAGCCTAGCATCTGGCTGGGTTCATACACTTTGACGGGGCGTTTCTCTAATCTGAAATGCTCGCGCAATGCCGCCACACAACTGACGTGCATCCCGGTTGTGTTGGTCCCGCCAAAATCAATCGGTAAAATATCAGGCTGTTGGTGATTAAGAGTTTGTACGATTCTGTCTCTGCTGGTCGTCATGGAGCGTGCTTTCATTCATTGTGTTACACTATTTTAGCAAGATTGAAGTCTCTAAAACATGCGTAGAGACGCGAAAACTAGTTAACCAAACTCTAACAGCTCATTTCCGTTCAATCCCTACCATTTTGGTTGTAATTTATTGACAATATACATGTGAGTATACAAAAAATACTCGAATAGGGATGTAGGCTAAATGATGAGGTATCCGTATACCGTTCTGTTGATTTTGTCGATTTCACTTTCCGCTTTTCCGTGTGACGTGCCTGTGTTTCGTTATGCACTAGAGCGCTGGGCGCCCGACCTCTATGAGATCAGCGTGTTGTATGATCAAGATTTGAGCGAAAAACAGATTACCCTGCTTGAGCCGCTTTTAGAGAAAGAAGCGTCGAAGCCGGAGGGGTTTAACTATGTCATTCGTCTGATTGACCTTCGCGAAGAGCCAGGCGCCCCGGTGGTTCGCCATCTGGCCGAAAAACCCGAATCTTTTCCCGCCTTGGTGTTGCAATACCCCCTAACCGCATCCCGCCCTCAGTCGCTTTGGACAGGCCCGCTCACCAACGAATCAATTCAATTGTTGTTGTCGTCTTCGAACCTAGAGACGATCTGCCAGCAACTGGTGAACCATGTTTCGGCGGTATGGGTGTTTCTTGATTCAGGGAACAAAGAGCGCGACGACCAAGTATTTCAACAATTTCAGAAAGACATGCAATGGCTGCAAGATGATTTGACTTTGCCCCAGCTTAAAGAAAACGCGGAGCGGGAAAGCATCTATCTTGATGAAGAACTAAAGAGCCAACTCGCGATCTCGTTTTCTATTGTGCGAATGTCTCGCGACGACCCGGAAGAGCAAATCCTAACGGCGATGATGTTGGGCAGCGAACCAGATCTGCCGTTATACGCCGACCAGCCGATGGTGTTCCCCATCTTCGGTCAGGGGCGCTTGTTATACGCTCTGATTGGCGACGGTATCAACCGCGACACCATGCAGACCGCCGGGCAATTTATGGTGGGGCCCTGCAGCTGTCAGATTAAAGACGACAACCCTGGGCTTGATTTGATGACGCCGATTGTGTGGGCTAACCATCTGGATATTCAGATGGTGCGCGACCGCCCGCTGCCGGCGCCGATCCCCGCGTTGGGCGGCGTGAACGCGACCGGCGAGTTGGTCGCAACTCAGCCCGTTGAAATGCCCCCCCCCCAAAAAACTAATCTGGTCCTAATCAATTCGTTTTATGCTGTAGGGGCTTTGCTCGCGATTAGCGTGGCGGTTTCAGCCATACTTGCTTTACGAAGTCGAGACTAATTAACGAGGTTATTTTGTCATGCGTGTTTTAACTCATCTTTTTCTGATTGCAACGTTTTCTATTTCTTCATTCGCGGCTGACTGGCCGATGTGGCGCTATGACGCCAACCGCAGCGCCGCGTCGCCTCATGAATTACCGGCGGAGTTGCATCTTCAATGGTATTGTGAAAACGCGCCCCTGAAGCCCGTGTGGGACGATCCACTCAACCGCGACTTGATGCAGTTCGACACCATCTACGAACCCGTCGCCGCGAATGGCATGTTATATTTTGGTTCGAACGCATTTGATAATGTCACTGCGCTGGATGCAGAAACTGGCGAAGAGCAATGGCGCTTTCAAACTGATGGGCCGGTTCGCTTCGCGCCAGCGGCGAATAACGGCAATGTGTATTTTGTCAGCGACGACGGTTTTCTCTATTGCGTCGATGGAACCAGCGGCGAAGAAGTGTGGCGCTATCGCCCCGTCAACAATGACCAAAAAGTTCTGGGCAACGAGCGATTGATTTCGTCTTGGCCCGCGCGCGGCGCCCCGGTCATCGAAGACGGTGTGGTCTACGCCGCCAGCGGAATTTGGCCGATGATGGGGGTGTTTATCTATGCGCTCGACGCCAAGACGGGCCAAGAAATTTGGGTCAACGACGGCGCCAGCGCCAAATGGATGAAACAGCCTCACAACTCGCCCTCGTTCGCCAGCATCGCCCCTCAAGGTTTGATGGTCGTTTCGGGCGATATGTTGCTTGTTCCCGGCGGGCGGTCTGTGCCAGCCTGTTTTGACAAGAAAACGGGGAAGTTTTTATATTACATGCTGGAAGAATCGGGCAAGACCGGCGGCGCATTCGTCGCTAGCGTGGGTGATTTTTTTGTGAATTATCATCGCGACTCAGTCGTTAGTTTGTATGACATCACGAACGGCGAGCGCGTCGTATCGACGTTTACGAAAATGCCGGTGTGGACCAATGACTCCATTATCGGCAGCGGCGAAACCGTCGAAGCCTTTGACTACGCTCGCTTTGAACCATTGACCATCGAACGAAAAGTCATAGGCAAAAAAACAAAAGAAGTACATATAAAGAAAGAGAAGCGTTGGAGCCTGAACCCGGTTTGGGGGATAGACGTTGACGCGACCGGCGACCTGATACTGGTTGGCGACACGCTATACGCAGGCGGCGCCGGAAGCATTCGCGCAGTGCGAATGAACGACGGCAAGCCCAAACTCGCATGGACAAAAGACATTGATGGAACCGTTAAACGCTTACTCGCTGCTGACGGGCGCTTGTTCGCCGTTACGCTTGAAGGGCGAATCTATGCGTTCGGCGCAGGGAAAAAAGAAGTGACGCGCCATCAAATGCCTGGTAACACCATCACCCTGAATGAGAATGTCGTCGAAAAAGCAAAACAATTACTCGACTCAGTTGGGGTAACTGACGGCTATGCCTTCTGTTTTGGCGCGAGCGATGGCGAGTTTTTGCACGCGTTAATTAACAATTCAGGCTTGCGGTTTGTGGCAGTCGACCAACAAAAGGATGAAGTCGCGAAATTGCGCGAACGGTTTATCTCTGCGGGCTTATATGGCAAGCGCGTCGGTGGGCTGCAAGGTGATCCCGTATCAGTTCAAGCGCCGCCCTACTTGGCGAGCCTTATCGTCGTAACAAACGATGAAGAGCATGTTGAAAAAGAGCCGCTTCAAGCGGTTTACTCCATGCTGCGCCCCTACGGCGGAACAGCCTGTTTTGAAGTCAACGAAGCGGCCAGCGTCGAGTTGATTAAAACGCTCCACTCGCTTGATTTGCCGAATGCAAAAATCATGCAATCAGACGGCTATGTCTTGCTTCAACGTGACGGCGCGCTGCCCGGATCCGATGATTGGACCCACCAGTATGGTAGTATCGCCAACACGCTCAAATCAGACGACGAACTGGTCAAACTGCCGTTGGGATTGTTGTGGTTTGGCGGCAGTTCAAATATGGACGTGCTGCCGCGCCATGGCCACGGGCCTCCCCAACAAGTGGTCAATGGGCGCTTGTTTATTCAAGGTATGGATGAACTCTCGGCCCGCGATGTCTATACCGGCCGCGTGTTATGGAAGCGGAAACTCAGCGGCCTGGGCAACTACGGGGTCTATTATGACGATACCTACAAAGACACCCCGCTGGACACCGCCTACAACCAAATTCATATTCCCGGCGCCAACGCGCGAGGCACAAACTATGTGGTCGCAGAGGATACGGTCTACATTATCGAAGGTTCAACCTGCCGTCTGTTAGACCCCGCAACGGGCAAAGACAAAGGCGTGATTGAGATGCCGCCGTTCGCCGGGCAGGATGAACCCGACGACTGGGGCTACATCGGCGTCGAAGGCGATTTTCTCATTGCTGGTGCGGGCTTTGTTCAGTATACCAATTTCATTTCAATCGGCGATGAGTTGCAAGACAAGCGAAAACCGTTTGTGAATTTTGATATGACTTCCAGCCGCCGCTTGGTCGTGATGGACCGTACCAACGGCGAAGTGAAATGGACGTTTCAAGCAGACCTTGGCCTGCGCCACCACGCCATCGTGGTCGGCGACGGCGTGGTCTACTGCATTGACAAAATGCCCGACCCCGTCATGGAAGCGCTGAAACGCCGCGGCAAGAAATTCTTCGGCACGCCGCGCCTGATCGCGTTTGATCTCGAAACCGGCGACATCAAATGGAGCGCGACCGAAAAAGTGTTTGGCTCTTGGTTGGGCTATTCGCATGAATACGGCGTCTTACTTGAAGCGGGGCGCCCATCGCGCGACATGCTCTATGGCGAGCCTGAAGGCCTGACCGCCTACCGCGCCACAGACGGCGAGGTGATCTGGCGAAATCCAGAAGCCGAATACGGCGGGCCTTGCATCCTTCACGGCAAGACGATTATCACCGACCCGTTCGCTTTTGATTTACTGACAGGAGAACAGCTCAACCGCCAAAACGCGCTGACTGGCGCTGAAGAACCGTGGATGTACAAACGACAACATGGTTGCAACTATTCAATCGCAAGTGAAAACCTGTTGACGTTTCGCTCGGCGGCGGCGGGCTTCTTTGATCTCGCCAACGACGGCGGGGTAGGCAACTTTGGCGGTTTCAAATCGGGATGCACCAACACCCTGATCGCTGCCAATGGCGTGCTCAACGCGCCTGACTATACTAGAACCTGTTCCTGCGCCTATCAAAATCAGACCTCATTGGCGATGATTCACAACCCTGAAGTCGAGTTATGGACCTACAACCAAATCGATGCTTCTGATGGCGTGATTAAACGGCTTGGTCTGAACCTGGGCGCGCCGGGCGACCGCCGCGCTGACAATGGAACGCTCTGGCTGGAATATCCTTTCGAGGGCGGCCCAACCCCCGAACTCGATATCTCAGCCAAACCTGAAAGCGCTGAGTGGTTTCGCCATCATTCGCTGCGTATGAACGGCGGCGAGATGAAATGGATTGCTGCCTCCGGCGTCAAAGGAGCGCGAGAAATTCGCGTTCGCTTGTCTAAGGCCCCGATTGCCGATTCGCGATATACCGTTCGGCTTATTTTTATGGAGCCGGATGATGTGAAACCCGGCGAGCGCGTGTTTGATGTTACTGTTCAGGGCCAGTTGGTTTTAGATGACTTTGATATCGTCAAAGAAACAGGCGCAAACCGAGCCAGCCTGATGAAAACAATTGAAAGCATAAAAATCGATGGTGAATTGGTGATTGAACTCGCGCCAACTAAGCCAGGCATGCAGTCTCTTCTGTGTGGCATCGAAATCATCGACGAATCATCAATCGCAATGACGAATTAGTATAAAAAAGGCTTGGGTGAAACTTTTTTCGCTTCAGTGCGGGCTTTATAGCCCTGGTTCACAGACGCTTAAACAGCCCCCCCAAGCCTTTTTTTTCGGGAGTGTTTATTCTGTAAGTATCTTTAATTGTTGGTTTTATATTGTTTGTTCCTACCTGAATTCGCCATTGTTCAAATAATTGCGATATACTATAACCAGGTAGATAATCTACATAGAAGGTAACCGAAAGTGAGGCATGTTGAGGTGATATCATGTTACCTGTTAACCTCATGGGCGACGCCGCGGCTGCAGAAGCCATGGTTGTACAAGCCACAAAACCGTCTCATTCTGGATCATCGGCTCAAGCCAACCGATTCAATAGCGAACTAGAAATTCTTCGCGACACTTCCCGTCTGTCTGTCACGCCGCTTTCTCCAGTCTAT
>CAZKYC010000034.1:0-9576 GCA_964556895.1 uncultured bacterium
TTGCCCCAATTCCAGGTCATCCAGCAAGGGAAGTACTCAAATATCGGAAGAACCAAATTAAGCCACCCTTGCAGCGTGTATTTATCAATACACCACAAACGGCTCGAACAATCCATAGTCGATAAAATCATAATCTTCGCCAGACGGCTGGCCGCCTTTTGGGTGTTTATGAAACGAGCCTGGCCACGCTGAACCCCGTAAATTCCCCGCATGATGCGGGCCAAGCAAGTTCTTCAAACTGCCGAAAACGGTTATCGATATTTCATTCTCACCTGCTTTGACCCAGTCGCTGATTTCAATTCTCCATGGGCTCCAAACGATATATCCGGTGGTTTCACCATTGACGTCTACCCGCGCGGCGGTTCCGGCCCAGTCTTTCAATTCGACCCAATGGGTGTTTGCGTCGTCGCCGTCGAGCCTATAAGCCTGAGTATATTTGACCGAATTCGAATAAAACGGCCGTTCTTGTTTTCGCCATGAGCCTACTGTTAATTCAGATTGAGGTGCAATAACAAAACCGTTCGTCGCGTTTTTGAGAGCAAACTCGCCTTGAAGATAAATTGGCTCAGGTTCCATGTGTATCGAAAAAGCGCGCGACCGGGTTGTAATCATGTTCTCGCCGGGCCTTAGCCATTCGGGCTGAATATCAAACAGTCCAAAGGCGCGGTCGATTTGCCATTCGCCTTCCAGAGGCTTGATAGGATGGCCATTCACAAAAACGTCATAAAAGCGAGTTTGCTCTATGACGGCCTGCAATGACGGCATGTCGTCAAAGCCATTGATGATGAACGGGTAATGTAGGGTAAACCCTGAGTCAGGCGGGAAGTTGTCTTGGCGAATGAGCTCATCTTTGAATTGAACGGCGCTGTCCCACGGGTTTTTGTTAAATCCATGCGCTTGATAGATTCGTGTTTGGGCGTCATAGAAATAGAGGTTTTTATAAGTAACCCCATCAAGGTCTAAATCCACATAATCCAGGGTGGCAATATTTGGATGTTCTTGTGAAACGCTCATCTCATTGATTGGTTTGAGAGGCTTGCGGTCTGCGTTCCACAGAGGTGCAGCGACTGGTTTGTATGCGGGTTTCTTATCATAAATTGCGAACAGAGCGCTGCCAGTAGTGGGCAGTTGAAAATCGAATGAAACGTGGCCGTCTTGAGTGGAGTTAAAGTCGACGAGTTCAAAGGCGCCTGTCTCAGCGTTCCATCGTTCAGCCCATTTGCCTTTCACAACCGCTGATCCAGTTGAAGCCTCATTAAGGCTGGTGTTACAGAGAAAGACCAGCCTGCCGTCGTCAAATTCACGGTTGAAGTGATAAACGCGCCCCTGGTTCGGTTCACTGGCGTTGATCGTTAGACCGCCGTTGCCAAAGCGAGCCAGCTGTTGTGATGATGGAGCCGCATCAATCCAGCGGTCGCCAGCCGCTTGTTTGATTGCCGCCGCTGCGTCGCTGGCTCTGCCGTTGACGTACGGAGGAACGCCCACCGCGCTGTAAATGGTTCCGCCGTTTTGGGCGAATTTGATCAACAGGTCAACCGTCGTTTGGGCGAGACAATCCAACCCCGGCGGCAGCACAACGGCGTCGTAGGCTCGTTCACCGACAATGAGTTGAGTTTGTGTCACGTTTGCGTGGTTGGCCATGATTGGCTCGCTGCCGAGGTCAAACGCAACCTGGTCGGCCCCTAGTTCGGTAATATATCGCTGAAAATCAGAACCGAGCCGGGTTAGGGTTTTAGACTGTGAAGCGCTCCAGTTATACATCCACATCGTGACGGTTGGTTCGATGATGAGAATGGGGTTATTGCTTTCGCCGCCCGATAAGGCCCAAGACAGGCGCGAGAAATAATCCATCGGAACATGAAACGCCTGCCAATACGGGGAGTGGTACGAAAACGATTGGGGATGGTCGCGCTTTCTCGCGCCGCGAATGGTATAGTAGCTCAAATGGGGATTCAGTAAGTTGACGCCGCCCGCATAGAGATGGTCGCCAATGCGTTTCACGTCTTCCATCGTCAGTTCCCAACCGCCGGCTCCATAGGTTTCACAAAGCCGGCGGATGCGCCCAAACTGGTTGGCAGTGCTGTCGAGTTCTTTGTTCGCACGATAGTTGCCAAATTGGGCGTTAGGCCCTTCGCTGTAGTTGTTCATTAAACAATCAATTCCCGGCCAATGTTGCCAGCGATAAAAACTCATGATGTCGGGGTTGTGATTGATGCCCGGCCAACCGTGCTCCCAAACATGACCGGTGAAAGACAGCTCGCGTTTTGCGCACGCCTCTGAATACGGCTGAACAAAATTTTCCATAAACAATTTCAGGATGGTGTATGAATAATCATGGCGAACCTTGCGCCAGTCGCCGATGTCTGAATGAATCGACGGGAGGTGGTCAAGAATGTCATAGCCCCATTGTTTTTCGAATGCTGGCGGTAAATAGGGCGACCAACAGCCAGCGACCTGAGGCTCATCAGTGAAGCAGGCTAAAACTTGTTTGCCGTATAGATCAGACAACGATTGGTCATAGGCGCCGAAGGTCACGTCTAGAAATTTTTCTGTCACATTCGGGTTCATCAAATCAACGAAGGTCTTGCCGCCATACCATGGTGAAGAGTTGGGCCACTGAACGCTGTATACGATATAGTGGGCGGGTTTGAGGCCAAGTTGGTCTGCGCCGATTGTTTTTCCTGATTCTGGCTTGGGGATGGAGATGCGTTCATAGCCGTCGCTTAAACCGTCAACGATGCGATATAGCGCTAGCGTGTCAGACGTAACCAGTATGTCGTTTATTTGTGACGGAGTAAACTTTTGTTTGCGTAACGAAACCTGGGCTGCATCTGGCATGGCATCGGGGACGAAGCCGCCCGCAAAACCAGAGGGGTAACTGTTTTCATCATAAATATAGGTAACCATGCCGCGCTTTTTGGCTTCTTCAGCGGTAAACCGCCAGAGTTCAAGCCAACGGTCTGACAGGTAGGGGGTCACCAAGCCTGGCCGCGGATGAACAAAGACCCCGCCAAACCCGCCCGCTTTAAATTCATCGAGCTGGCGCGCGATCTCTTCTTCTTGCATATCGTCGTTCCACACATAAAGCGGAGCGGGGCGATAGGCGGCGGGCGGGTCATTAAATCTTTCGCGCAAGGCTTGTAACGTATTTACTTCTATGGCGGCAGGATTATTGGCAAAAGCAAATCCTGCGGTGAGTAGAAAAAGACTGACAAGTAGGGTTCCCCAGAGTTTCATTATCCTGATACCTCTCCGTAGATGTATAAGCGTTTGTCACTAAATTTTGATTCCCATGATGATTACAGGATCGCTTCGCCCGTCTCAAGTGTTCGTTAACAGCCCTTCACTCCAACACCTTTACCCGTTTGATTCCTTCCTGCCACCAGTCTTTGAGAAGGCCGTAGCGAAGGCTTTTATTGGCGGTTGAGCCAGTCGCCTTACTCATGTCTAGCGCGGCGGTGATCATTTCATCGCCAAACATGCCCGCTTCGGCGATGATGTTGCCGTCGGGGCCGATGATTCGGCTTTGGCCGTGAGACGCCATCGCGGGTTCATTGGCCTGGATGATAAACACATCGTTTTCATCCGCCCGCGCCGCAATCTGCGCCCGGTAGGGGACTAACTTGTGCTCAGCGGCGACGCTTGACTCGCTCGAAACGTAAAACACCAGCCGCGCTCCCGCCATGACAGGCAGTTTCACCAGCTCAGGGTAGCGTTCGTCGTGGCAGATAATGATGGAACACGGGACGCCGTCGATAGCGAACACCATCATCTGTTCACCCGGTTCAGCCCAGTCGTCGCCGCCCACCAGTTGAATCTTTGCGTAGCGGACTACGATTTCACCTTCCGGATTAAAGACGACCGCAGTGTTAAGCCGTTTGTCGCCGTTGAAATATGGCGTTCCGATCACGGCGTAGAGGCCAAATTGTTTGCAGGCCTCGGCAATCTTTTGTTCTGCGTTCACGAGTTGTTCTTCGCTGGCCGCGTTGATTACGCTTTTGTCATACCCCGTAGTCACACACTCTTGAAACACAGCAATGCGAACGTTTTCTTTCTCACAGGTTTTTAAATACTCTAAAATCGCATCGGTGTTTTTCTCAATGCTGCCTCTCGCTTCGATCTGAATCGCCGCGACGGAAAGTTTGGCTGGTTGCGCCGCAATAGTTTGCAGAACAGCCGATAAACTAATTGCGACCAAACAGCAGCACGAGAGATTCATAGCTTTAATTCTCTAGGCAGTCTCTATACTTCTTTAATTCGAATATGTTTAAACTTGACCCACTTGCCCGGGCCAGTGTGTGAATCTTGAAGGCCGATATAGCCGCTCAACGGTTTGTCTTTGATCGCCTCGACATCGTCGAGGTTGACGTCGACGCAAGTGACGCCGTCGATGGAGACGGTAATCTGTTTGCCGATGCATGAGATTTTATAATGGCGCCAGACGTTGGCCGACTCATCGGGGCGCGGGTTAACCGCGACATAGCGATAGAGCGCGCCTGTGCAGTGTTTGTCGTCGCGCGGTGCATTTGAGATTTGACATTCCATTCCGGTGACGGACGAGCGGCCGGTGCGCGCGCAGCGGATAAACACGCCGCTGTTGCCGCCTTCTGAAATCATGTAATCCAGTTCGAGAATAAAGTCGCTGTATTGTTTCTTCGAGCGGATCCAGTTGCCGCCCTTGCCGCCGTCGCTGTGAAGGACGCCATCGTCGAGAATGGTCCAGCCCGCCGGGCTGCCCACGATGTCCCAATGTTGAAGGCCCGTGCCGTCAAATAAGACCGCGTAGCCTTCATCGTCAATCGGCGTTTCGGTGTATGGGGTCTGGGTGACCGGCGTGGTCGCGCAACCAACAAGAAGAATACAAAGCGTAGCCGCTGAGAAAACTCGAAACATATTCATAAAAGTCTCCAATCAATAGATCGTCTCAAAATACTAGAAGCCATCTCAAAAATAAAGATAACGAACAGCGTTTAAGTATATCAACCATTGATAAGGCTGTTCAGGCATGGGTTTTTTACAATGCCTTGTTAACTTAAGCGTTTGATTGCCCATCAGGTTGAGAAGGTGTTGCTCCAAAAATTGAATAGAGCACAGGTAAAATCACGAGTGTGAGTATTGTTGATGTAATGACCCCACCAATAACGACCGTGGCAAGCGGTCGTTGCACCTCTGCACCCACTCCAGTTGAAATCGCCATCGGGATAAAGCCGACAGCATCGGTAATGGCAGTTGCCAAAACAGGACGTAACCGTTGTTGTGCGGCGCTAAATACAGCATCCTTCAATTTGATTCCTTCTTTTAGGTTGGATTGAATCGCTGCGACTAATACCTGTCCATTCAAAACGGCGATGCCGCTTAATGCGATAAACCCAACCGCTGCGCTTACGCTAAACGGAATATCTCTTAGCCATAATGCGTAGACGCCGCCAATCGCTGCAAACGGTATGCCTGTATAAATGATCATAACATCCCGAAACCGGTTTAGGCTGAAATATAGCAAAACAAAAATGAGAAACAGGGTTAGCGGAACCACAATCATAAACCGAAGTTTGGAGCGTTGAAGATTTTCAAACTGCCCGCTCCAATTGATGACATACCCTTCCGGCAGTGTTAGCCGGTTATCGATTGCTTGTTGCGCTTCAGTTACAAACGATGCGACATCACGCTCCCGCACGTTGCATTGCACACGGATCAACCGCCGTCCCCATTCCCGGTTAATTTGAGCAGGCCCCGCCACTTCTTTAAAGGTTGCTACTGATTTCAACGGGACGACTGGCCCGGTGTTCGTTGGAATTAACGTATTCTCCAGTGCACCAACTTCCCTTCGCTGATCATCCGGCAAACGCATGACCAATGGGAAATCGCGCTGTCCTTCATAAATCACGCCTGTTTGGCGGTATCCAACAGATTCAATGACATCCAATACATTTTTAGCGGGTATACCGTATCGGGCGATTTGATCTTGATTGACCTGGATTTTCAAATTGGGTTGTCCCGTTACTTGCTCTCCTGAAATATCTGCTGCACCTTCGATTTCTAATAAAATCCCTTGCACTTCATCACTCAAGCGCACCAGCTCGTCCAAGTCGTCTCCGAATATCTTGACGCCGATGTCAGAACGGATTCCAGTGATCATTTCATTGAAGCGCATTTCAATCGGTTGAGTGAATGATGGACTAATCCCTGGGTAATTTGAAATCACGGACTGCATTTGTTCTACCAATTCGTTCTGCGTGCTGGCTTTCGTCCAATGCTCACGGGGATATAAGTCGAAAAAGATATCGGTTAATTCGATCCCCATTGGGTCTGTCGCAGTTTCGGCGGAACCAACCCGGCTCCACACATAACGAATTTCATCCGAGAAATTCTCTAATAAGATTTGTTCAAGGCGGGAGTTGGATTCCATCACTTCATCAATATCAATTCCCGACAGCCGAACAACATTGATGACAACCGTCCCTTCACTTAACCGTGGAATAAATTCTCCACCCAGCATAAATGCCATATACAATGTCATTGCCAATAGCAGGGCCACTCCATACAGTAGCACCGATTTTACTTGAAATGCTGTGTGAAGAACTGCACCGTAGATTCCATGCAGAAGCCGGTCAAACCAATTGGGTTTTTCTGAATACCGTTTCGGTAAAAAGTAATAAGAAAGAACGGGTGAAAGAAATATGGCAGTCAGCAATCCACCGATCAAAGCAAATATAAAAGTCCAAGCCATTGGCCGAAACATCTTGCCTTCTACGCCCTCTAAAGTCAGGATTGGCAAGAAAACCAAAATA
The DNA here is from genome assembly GCA_964556895.1 of uncultured bacterium. Classification (GTDB taxonomy): domain Bacteria; phylum Hinthialibacterota; class Hinthialibacteria; order Hinthialibacterales; family Hinthialibacteraceae; genus Hinthialibacter. The sequence continues at coordinate 6,789 of CAZKYC010000034.1, forward strand.
ATGATTCCCATTCCAAACAGAATGGGGCGTACAACTTCTTGTGTGGATTGAACAATCGAACCGATACGCTCAGAAGGAGTTAAGACACGCCCCAATTTTCTTTGACTCTCAGCAAGTTTGTGCATATTGCGTTCGGTTACAACGACTGAACCATCAACCAATATCCCAAAATCAATTGCCCCCAAACTTAACAGGCTTGCCGCAATGGACATCTGATACATACCTAATACAGCGAAGATCATGGAAATGGGGATAGCGATTGCAACCAGAATTCCCGCTCTGGCTTTGCCTAACAACACAAACAAAACCACAATCACCAGTATGGCTCCTGCGGTCAGGTTGTGTTGGACGGTTGTAATCACCGCTTCCACCAAATCGGTGCGGTCATAGACGATGTTGACCTTTACGTCATTCGGCAAAACCGACTTGATATCTAACAATCGTTCCCGCAAATCCACTGTAACTGTTTGGCTATTTTCTCCCAACAACATGAATCCCAAGCCGAGGACCACTTGCCCCTTGCCTTGTGCTGTTACTCCACCCCGGCGAATTTCATGACCGATTGCGACTGTGGCCACATCATTGATATAAACGGGTGAACCGTCGTATGCTGTTAAGACAATGTTCCCAATCTCTTCCAGCGTTTTGACCTGCCCCAAACCGTGTACCAATTGCGCTTCACCTGAAGTGACGATTTTACCGCCGCCTACGTTCCGGTTGTTCTTTTCTAAGGCTTCATATACATCATCAAAGGTAAGATTGAATTTCACCAATGCTTCGGGTGATACAATCACATGGTATTGTCGCTCTAACCCGCCCCACGAATTGATTTCCGCTACACCGGATATTTTGCTGAGTTCCGGCTTAATTATCCAATCCTGTATGATCCGAAGTTCATCCAATCGGCGGTTTGGGTCAGTCGATTCAAGAGTGTAGTGGAAGACTTCTCCCAATCCTGTTGAGATTGGGCCTAATGCGGGTGTGTTAATCCCTTCCGGCAGTTTAATTCCAGTTAGACGTTCCATAATAAATTGCCGGGCATCGTAGATGGATGTATCGTCTGAAAATGTGGCAACAATCTGTGATAACCCGAACTTAGAAATAGAACGTACTTCCACCAATCCCGGGATTCCGGCAATGGCAAGTTCAACTTTTACCGTCACCTGTTGTTCAATTTCCAGTGGATTCAATGCCGGAGCCGCTGTATTGACTTGCACTTGAACGGGAGTTGTGTCTGGAAAAGCGTCAATCGGTAATTGGGTCATCACCCATACGCCTGCGCCAATGATCAATCCAAAAACCAATAGAATGACCAAGCGGTTTTTAAGCGTGAATTCAACAAATCTATGAAGCATGGAATCAATTTCCTTTTAATCAAAACGGATGGCTCATCCGATTTGTCTGATGGTATGTATGATGTATCCAATACAGACAGATACGATTTAGGTACTACTGCTTTTTTTCACCCTTTAATGCACACAGCCAGCGCCCATGCGTGACTTCAAGAGTTCGGATTTCAAGACAAAGCTGTTGTCGATGACAATCTCATCTTCAGAGGACAAGCCTTGTAGAATCTCTACCATCTGATTGGCTTTACTTCCCAAAGCCACACGCCGCAATTCATACAAATCGTCTTCGCGCCGCGCAAACACAAATGGATTGCCATCCACTTTCTGCACCGCTTCACCAGGAACCAATACTCGAAGACTTTCATCTCCGCTCAACAACCGTGCTTGACCAAATAGACCCTGCTTTAAGAAATGGTTTGGATTGTCCACTTCCGCACGAATTTTCAGCATACGGGACTGTGCATCAATTTGAGGGGATATCCATATAACGCGGCCGACAATTTGTTTTTCCGGTAAAGATGTAAACTCGGCTTGCACTGAACTTCCCAGCTGAAAATGAGAAATGTGTGATTCAGATATGGAGAGATCAATCCACATGCTGGATAAATTAACCAATTCAATGACAGACTGCCCTACTGAAACAGACTCTCCCAATACCGCTTCTTTTTCAACGATGGTTCCATTAAATGGAGCCCGTACGTTTAACGTAGAGGATGTTGAACGTTGTGTGCGTACTTGTTCGATGTCTTCTTCGGTTAATCCATAATTCAGAAGTTGTTGGCGTGCGGTTAACGTCTCTGTTTTTGCTACTTGATATTCCGCCTCGGCTTGTTGAAACTCTTGCTTTGCAGTGATGTTTTTTTCACTGAGATTTTTTTCCCGATCAAAAGTTAGTTTTCTCAGGTTTTCTTGATCAATGGCTTTCAGGTATTCACTTTTTGCTTTAGCGATGTCATTGGAGGCCACTTCCACTAACAGTTGCCCCTCAGTGACGGTATCTCCCAATTCAACATGAACACGCCGGATGACACCGTCAGCCAGCGGGGAAATATGAGCAACCTGATTTTGATTGAAACTCACTTCACACGGAAAAGAAAGTTCTTGCAGCGCTGCCCCCATTTTAGGTTTTCCGGTTCGAACTCCTGCCATACGGCTTGAGTCAGACGATGCAAAACGAATTTTCATCCCTTTGCCGGGCTGTAACTTTGCCGCCAGTTGAGGCTGACAGATTCCACATTCAATTTCCGATACTTGATGTTCATTGCAAAATAATCCCGTAGGAAAAGTATACGATTCAACCAGCTGTTTTTCCGGTTGCATCACTCCAATAATTTCAGGCTGGCAGATGGTGCATTCATCTTCATACACACTATGCTCTTTACACCACAAGCGGTTTGGGTCGCGTTTTTGGACTGTCTGTTCGTCCTTCTGATTTGCCA
>CAZKYC010000034.1:9676-44184 GCA_964556895.1 uncultured bacterium
GTTCGGGGTGACAGATTAGGCATTGATCTTCATAGAGGCTGTGTTCATTACACCACAATCGGTTTGGGTCGCGTTTTTGGACTGTCTGTTCGTCCTTCTGATTTGCCAGTTCGGGGTGACAGATTAGGCATTGATCTTCATAGAGGCTGTGTTCATTACACCATAAGCGGTTTGGGTCGCGCTCGCTGGGAGGAATAGGCGGTTTGATTAAAGAAACGCCTTCCTTGTCATGGTTGGCAAGATCGCGTCCTGCATTTGAGTCGCTTTGAGTAGTTTCATTTTGTGGTTGCATTAAGTTAAACGCATAAATGGCTCCACATGTAATCAATGCAATGAGGATGAAATTCAAGACAATTTTATTCATGAGCGGCCTCCAAGCCTTGCGTGTTTAAGACATCGTAACTTGCTGTAAGGTGGTTAATCTTGTTAATGGCTTTATGAACGTCCAAAGCAGATTCTAATACTCTTACTTTCAGTTCAAACAATGAACGCTGAGCATCCAACACAGTCAAATAGGCAAATTTGCCTTGACGGTATCCTTCGAGCGCCGAATCGAAAGCGATCTGTGCGCTTGGGATGACATCATTTTGAAGAAGAGAAACTTCCTGATTCGCTTGCTGATAATCAACATAGGCTAGGTGAAGTTGAGAGTGCATCGCAAACTCTGTTTTGGCTTTTTCTTTTTCAAAGCGGACGGTTCTCTCTTTGGCCGCTCGAATCGCGCCTTGATTTCGATTTCGTAGCGGTAATGGAATCGAAAAGCCGACTACGAATGCGCCATCATCCACTTCAGATAGATATCGAACTCCAGCCGCGATCTCAAAATCAGGAGTCGCGTTTGATTGTTGTAAGTCATAAAACGATTCCTGCGCGCGAATTTCATTTCTTGCTTTTTCCATTTCTGGATGATCAGACAACAAAGAGAGTTTGGTTTCGATATCATCGATATTCGGGATAGGCAAAAGAGAACCTTTGAGTTGGTTGAATGAAGGTGAAACGCTAGCCCATTGAGACGAAAGGTTCAATTTGTTTTTTTCGTGGTGTTTTTGTATTCGCTCCATACTGATTTGAGATGAAGAGGCCATAACATTCGCCCTGACTTCTTCGAGGGGCGAACTGCGTCCGGCTTCAACACTGGCGCGAATGGTTTGATAGGTTTTTTGGCTGATCTCATAAAATGATCGCTCAACCTCTAACCGTTCTTGTGTGAACAACGTGTTGATAAACGCCTCTGTGGTTTGATAAAGAATGGTGAGACGTTCAATCTCAAGTTGATCTTCGATTGTTCTTTTTTGGTTGTTGGCCAGATTTATTCGGTGACGACGCTTGTCAGCCGTCTCGAATGTTTGACTGACTGCCAAAGTTGTTTCGATGCCATCAACGCTTTGAAATTCCCCTGATCCAAGAAAATTCTCCGCTTCAAATTCAAGTTCAGGATTCGGAGATAGCCCCGCTTGCTCAATCAGGCCGTCATGAGATTTCAACTCACTCTCAAGTGGCAATAACGCAGGATTATTATCCAGCGCCCTTCTTTGACATTCGGTTAAATCAATGAACTCGTTTGATTGGCAAACGATAGTCGCTGAAACAAATAGCAATGCTATAAATGAAACGTTGTTCATGGTTTTAATCCACATCGAGATTTATAGAGAAAATCAACCGTTTGACAGACACACTAACGCTGGGAACATAAAACGAGGGACGACGGTGATTGGATTAAATCAACAAACGAGTGGATTGGATAGACAGCAAAACGGGCGGAACAAACGAAGGATTGAGATTGGATGAATGAGATGCAAGCCGATTAAGATGAAATGGAATGTGATTTTGTGGTTCTATTGAGGGAGAACATGAATCAAAACTCGAGGATGACAGCAATGTGATATCAATAGATGATTCGAATGAAAATGTGATATCAAAGCAATGAATACAATCAGCATGTTCGGAGTCATCATTATTTAGAATGGTATGCTGATTGTGATCATACTTGTGTTCTGAATCAGTGGTATCGCAACAAACAACTGAAACGTAGGTGGATTCGATTGCAAAATGGCCGTCTTCACCCCAACATAAATCCAATTCGGGTATTGGATTTAGAAGACAAAAGTAGATTATGAGCGATCGAATGATTGTGTTCATTATTTAAATGTACCCAAATGGTTATACATTCGCAAGGGGTTAACTTTATTATACCAAGGAGTCAACCCAATTACCAAGATAAATATTGCCACTTTTTAAAGTAGGTTTCCATTCGATTTTTACGGCTTTTTTTCCGGGGAGCCTCCGTGGTGAACTCCCTTCTTTATTCACCATCCCTTACGTTTTTATCGATCCCTCCGATACTTTTACGGTCAAGAGAAACAGAGGACGGCTCGGCTGGAGAGCAACCATCCAAGGGATATCTTGGCGCGAGTGTGGCTGTGGTCGGCGCCCCATCGTTTTTCGATGCGCTTGTTTGAGGCGATATCCTCGCAGACCACGATTTCTCTTCCGTTCGTGAGAAATCGTGGATGAATCTCGATCAAGAATGCCTGCTATCGCGCGAACGGATTTTTTTGCTTGCAATAAGGCGTAGATTTAGTTACGCTCTCTTTTGGTGAGTTGGGTGTACTTCGCTCCCATTGGCAGCGCCTTGTCATGGGGCGTGGTTGTTCTGGCGAACTAACTAGTATGCCTGCTCACCATCTTTCAATCACCGCTGTTTTACTTGGGAGTAGAATCCGCCACCCATACCAAACAGCGAAGATGAAAATTAATGAATAGCGACTTAGGAATGAAACTTGAATCAATCATTACATGCCCGAGATGTAGACATGAAAAAGAAGAGGCAATGCCAACAGATGCCTGTCAGCATTTCTATGTTTGCGAAAACTGTAAAGAAAAACTAAAACCGAAAGAAGGAGATTGTTGCGTTTTCTGTTCGTATGGTTCTGTGCCATGTCCACCGTCAATCATCTAATAGTTGCTGCGAATAAAGCGTATAATAAAGAAGAACCGGAGGCGGCATGCCCGCGCCGGGTGTTTGCGACGCTCGCGAGAGAAGAATATGGAAATGAACCCCATAGGAACGATCCACACCCCGTTCACCGACCTCGCGGGAATGCCGATCCAACCTGCCGGTGCAATCGGCGTGGATGGCAGAGTTGAAGTGTTTGATGAGTATAAAGGTGGATTACAGGATCTCGATGGATTTTCTCATGTCGTATTGCTCTATGTTTTTCACCGCAGCGAAGGGTACAATCTTAAGATAGTCCCCTTCATGGATACAGAGCCGCGAGGTCTCTTCGCGACACGCGCCCCCAAACGACCGAATCCGATCGGCCTTTCCGTTGTCCAGCTAGACAGAATCGAGAACGGCGTGCTTCACATACAGAATGTGGACATGCTTGATGGAACTCCTTTGCTCGACATAAAGCCGTATGTGCTTGAGTTTGACAGCCATACCGACGTCCGTACTGGATGGCTTGCGCAAGCCCGTAAGACCGTAAGCAAACAACAGTCAGACGACAGGTTTAGATAAGGACGTGAACAACCCACTGAACCGTACGGCGCGCCGCCGCCCGGTAGTGGAAGCGTTATGTGTCAACAAGAGTCGGAGGCGATTGTTGCCTTTATTGTTCTTATGGTGACATCTCAAGCCTCCCAATCCCAGAATCCAAAGATGCGTACAGCCGGTAAAGCATCTTTGTAACGAACGAAATGAAAAATGAAAAAAACTCAGATCAAAAAGGCCAACAATCTCCCTGAGATTGATCTGGATGTGTTAATCAGACCCACCGCAACTCTTGCGATGATGATTCAGCTGTTTCGTTCAACGACTGGATTGGATTTATTTCTTGTTTTAGATGAAGAGAATAAAGAGACTGAGATTACATTTTCTAATACATTTCATACACCCGAATTCTGTCAATTGGTGAACCAGCAAGAACAAGGCAACCATGATTGTAAACTATCTCATAAAATAATGACAAAAAAAGCGATCAAAATTGGGAGTGCAACCTGCATGCTTTGCCACAATGGATTTATTACAGTTCATTATCCAATTAAAATTAAACATTCCGATTGCGCCAATATTCAAACAACGTGTTGTATATCATACCAAAAAGATACCATGTTAGATTCTAACCTGAAAGACATTTCAAATAGATACGATATTCCCACAGAACAATTATCTCAATCCATCCAAGATTTTCCTAAAGTTTCGAAAATGATGATTGAAAAAATTCAACATTGGCTTGAATTGATTGTCACTTATATGCATGAGCGTTCCGCCGAACATGAGGAAAACAAAAACAGCCGTATTTATTCTACCGTAGAGATCATTCACACTTCGTCTATTGAATACAAAATTAGAAGCAGAATTGCTCAACAGCGCCCATTGCCATTATGGAGATCAAACAAAAGTACTGGACTCTCAAAAGAGTTGATTACAGTAATTACCGATTTTGTAGTCAGGAACTATCATCTTGATTTTTCAGCTAACGTGATGGCAAATGCTTTGGGGTTTGAACCCTCGTATTTTTCAAAGGAATTTAAAAAATTCAATGGTGAAGGCTTTAATGCTTTTTTGAAAAGAATTCGCTTGAATGAAGCAAAAATGTTGCTAAAGAGTAATCCATATTTGTCCATTAAACAGATATCTGACGAATGTGGATATACAAACCCCTCGTATTTCACTCGAGTTTTTGTGGAATCATTCGGTATCAGGCCAAGTCAATATAAGAATAAAATGTCAAGCAATACATCCCACTAGTTTCATATCACGAGAAAAGCGCGGCTACTTTACAATCGTCCCTCTCCCTCACCCTCTCTTATCCATTCCCCCCCCCCATTTTACCAGAAACTGCTAGGTTTTACCGATTTTCATAAGTCTTTGGTTATTGTCATGTTACGTCAGTATGTGCATACTAGGGATTGTAACAACAGCTGACTAAACCGTTTGCTGTAATTAAGTGGGAGGTAGTCATGAACCCAAAAAAAACTCTTAGTTTCGTGATTCTATTTTGTTCTGTTGCGGCATGTGTATTTGTCGCCTACGCGCAGATGAGTAATGGCTTGTTCTTAACACAGTACCAATGGATCCCTTTTCACGATCCAGAATCGCCAATGTACATAGAAAATTGTACCGCTTGTCATGGTGAGCGGACAAATGAAGTCTCTCTTGATCCAAACATAAAAAAAGCTCACTCAACAATGACGTTTTTAGGAACAGGTTCAGATCGATGCAAGATATGTCATGGTGCTCCAGATTTCATTAACCAATCAGCGGTGGGCATAAGACAGAACGTAGATAAGATTTCTTGCTCTGCGAGTTCATGTCATGGAAGAAGCGGCCCGCTTCCATTTTATGCGGTCAATTCGGATGAAACCGCTGTGCATGATTGGGCAATCTTTGAATTGTGTCCTGTTACCGGTTCTCAGGGAAGGAATAAAGAATAATGAAACGTCAATCGTTCAAATCAACTACTGTCAATCGTCGTGGCTTTCTAAAATTCGCAAGCATGCTTGGGTCTGCTGCTATCGTTGGCCCATCGGTTTTCGCGCCGTCCAAATCCTATGCCGCCGTGTATGGCCGGCCCGACCCGCTCGAAACAGAAAGTAATGTTGAAATTAAATATAGCGTTTGTCTTGCCTGTCACAGCGCTTGCGGCATTCGTTGCAAAGTTGTTGATGGCGTCTTGATGAAAGTCGAAGGCAACCCATATCATCCAAACACATTGGAAGAATGGCTTCCCTATGACACAGACCCTGAAGAAGCCAAGTTGCTTCCGGGACGCGCCTGCGCCAAAGGTCAATCGGGCGTTCAGGTTTTGTATGATCCACACCGAATTAAACAACCCCTGAAGAGAATTGGCCCCCGTGGCAGTGGTGAATGGGAGCCTATCAGTTGGGATCAAGCAGTAAAAGAAATTGGCGATAAATTGCTTGAGTTAAGAGATCTCGATACGCCTATCGATCCCAATGCTCCAGAATTAGGGCCAGTCGCCAACAAAGTCGTATTCTCTGGCGGGCGGAATGAACATGGTCAAAAAGAGTTTACCGACCGCTTTTGGGGAAATTGCTATGGAACAGTCAATAAACGCCATGATCACACAAGTATATGTGAAACCAGTCATCACATCGCGTATTCAATGATGACAGGAGACAGTATTGGCATCAAAGGGAAAACAAAGAGCAGCACCGACTTTGAAAACGCAGAGTGTATTATTTTCTTTGGCACGGACCCCTGCGCCGCGAATTTTCCCTTTGTCGCCCAATCAAGAAAATTGGTTCGCTTTAAAGAAAGAGGCGGAAAGTTAATCGTCGTTGATCCCCGCTTTAACGTCGCAGCCTCAAAAGCGGATATATGGGTTCCGATTAAACCCGGCGCCGATGCTGCATTTGCGTTAGGAATCGCCCGTTTTCTGTTCGAAAACAACAAAATCGATACAGCGTATTTGTCTCGTCCTCATAAAGATGCTGTGAACCCGAACAACGAATCGACATTCACAGACGCGACTCACCTCGTCAAATTGGAAGAAGGCAGTGGATATCTTCGCGGTTCAGAAGCGGGTATCGGCGCAGCCGATGATTTTATTGTCTGGAGCAACGGTCAAGCCAATGCGAACACCAGCGTCGATTCGGCTGACCTGTTTCCTGGCGTTGTCACCGTCAATGGAATTCAATGCAAGACATCTTTAGAACTCTATCGCGACCGGACGATAGAAAAATCTCTTGATGAATATGCGACGATTTCAGGCGTTGAACCTCAGATGTTGATTGATGTTGCCACCGAATATGGCGCACATGGAAAACGGTCAAACGCCGAACATTACCGAGGAGCGGTTCAACATACAAATGGCACCTACAACGGCATGTCGATCATTGCGTTAAATCTACTGGTGGGCAATATCGACTGGCAAGGCGGGCAAACGTTTGGCGGCAGCCATTGGCATGAAATGGGCGGCAAAGATGGAAATTTATTTAGCCCGGCCAATGTTCCCAATGGTGTGAAAGACAGCGGAACCATGATCACCCGGGTGAAAAAAAAGTATGAAGATTCCTCCGAATTTGCTTCCAAGCCAGAAGGGGAAAAATATCCTGCCAAAAGGCCGTGGTTTCCTTTTGCGTTTCTCTTCAATTATCAAGAAATCATTCCCAGTATTGACGATCAATATCCCTATCCCGCAGGTGCATTATTTCTCTATTGGAATGATATTGCCTACAGTACTCCCGCGGCGAAAGAGACAACCGCCCGCGTACTGAAGGATGAATCAAAAATCCCACTAATTGTCAACATTGATATTGAAATGGGGGAAACCACCGTTTTTTCTGACTATATCCTACCTGACACAACGTATTTAGAACGGTGGAGCACTCCTCATGTCGGTTCAGCCATGATTATGCAAATTAGTGGAGTGCGACAACCTGTCGTCGGTGATTTCAACCGGGAAACGGGAGACTATATCCCCTTCCTGCCTGAAACCAAGACGATGGAAGATATCCATATTGCGCTAGGGAAGTATATGAATCTTCCTGGTTTTGGCGAGAATGCGTCAGTCGCAGATGATGGAACTCCGATCTCGATAGATCATGCCTGGGACTGGCACCGTCAGCTAATCGGAAATATTGCTTCAGAAGGGGACGGCGTACCAGGATCCACACTCGACGAAAAAATCGATTATGTATTGGCGCGTGGCGGCCGGTTTGAAGGGCCAGAAGGTAAATACGAAGACGATGGGCGGCTGGCTCACCGGTTCGGGAAACAACTCTTCTTTTTCTCTGAAGTCATGGCGACAGCGCGAGATTCAATGACCGGTCAATACTTCAATGGGCACCCCCTGTATGAACCAATCAAAGACCATTTAGACCGCCCCATTCAAGATGAAGGATTACCGCTTACCCTTGTTACTTACAAGCAGGCGTGGCACTCCATGGCGCGAACCATAAATAATCCATGGCTAGTCTCTCTTCAACCGGAAAACTTTGTTGAAATGCATACTTCAGACGCCGCAGCCCGCGGAATCAGGACTGGCGACGTAGTCATCGTGAAATCGGCCACATCACCGGATGGAGCGCAGGGGCGCGCCTATGTTACGGAAACTATCAGACCAGGCGTTGTGGCTGTCGCTCATAGTTTTGGGCATTGGGAAATGTTTTCAAAGCCTCATACAATTGGCGGTGTCGACAGTAGTTTTGAAGAAACACGGGCGGCAGGAATTGCAGCAAATCCCATCATGCGATCAGATCCTGTACACTCCAACGTCACGCTGCAGGACAAAATAGGCGGGAGTTGCGCGTTTTCAAATACCAACGTCGAAGTTGTGAAATCGTAAGGGAGAAATAATCATGGCTCAACGAGGCTGGAGAATAGACTTAAATAAATGTATCGGCTGCCATTCATGCACCGTTGCGTGTAAATCTGAATTAAACACGCCGATTGGCGTGGATTATCGCACGGTCGTTTTCAAAGAAAGCGGCGTATTTCCAAATGTCAGACGTGAATTCATCACCACCACATGCAACCATTGCGCACAACCTGCGTGTATGAAAGCATGCCCCAAACAAGCAATTAGCAAGCGTGAGAGCGACGGTATCGTATTACTCGACCATGAACTATGCGTCGGTTGCCAGAATTGCGCATTTGTTTGTCCTTATGGAGCGCCGCGTTTCAACGATGAAACAAATAAAATGGAAAAATGCACGTTTTGTGTTCACCGAATCGACGTCGGCCTTGAACCTGCTTGCAAGACGACCTGTCTTGGAGAAGCGATCGAAATGGACGAAGATTTTGTTGCAAACACGGGCTATCCAGAAGGGTTTGCCAGCCCGAAATTGACCGAACCGTCAATCGGGTTTGTCTTGCAAAAATGATGCAATGAAAGTAAACGAGATGAACATACAAAATGTAGAGGCCCGCAAGACAATTTACTCTCTTCTTTCGAGTTTATTTCTTGGGCCTCCGACTCATTCCTTGTTGCAGATCATTCACAGCGATTTTGACAACGCGGCAAAAGGCGACATTCATGAATCTCTCGATCAAGCATTGAAGAAATTTATTACCGCCTGCCGCATGACGGATGCAGAGATGCTGACCCGTGAATATAACAACCTGTTCCTCATTCCGGTTGGTGGATATGTAGCTCCCTATGAATCGGTCTTCTTAGATGAAAGAGTGTTAGGCAACAAAAAAGTCTCAGGGCTTTTGATGGGCCCCTCAGTGATTGATGTTAAAAAATGGTATCGCCAAGCCGGTATGGAAATATCAGGCGATGCCAAAGAATTGCCTGACCATATCGGCATTGAGTTACGTTTCATGGCTCACCTTTGTGAAAAAGAATTGGAAGCGAAAACCAATGGTGATGATGAGTTGGTTTTTAAGATTAAAGATACACAATTGGGGTTTCTCGAAGCTCATCTCACAAAATGGATAGCCCCTTTTGTTGAAAAGGTTCAATCGAACTCAAAAAGCAAGTTCTATACTTCACTTTGTGATATAACCAGATTGTTATTACAGGAAGACTTAGTGAGTCTACAAAAAGAAGATTCTATCGTCCATTAAACATAGAACGATTCTCCGACCTGTGAAATTCTAAGGCGAACCGTTATGAAACTCAGGCGATAGGGTTGAGATAAAAGCGCCTCGGCTTCCCGAATTTTGGCAACAAGAAATGATGCAAGACGGCGTCCAAGCGAGGCGGTCGCCTTGCGCTGGTAAATCGGAACGGCTTCCTTGATGAGCCGCCGCTGCGCCGTCGGGCCCACTGACTCTACAAGCCAAGGGCATGAGAGACGGATTGTGGATTTGTTTTGAATAGAAACATAGAATGATGTTCACCTTAAATGTTCTGCATTTTGGTCTAGACAATGGGGCGCCTCATCCTGCACGGCAGAAAAAAGTAGTCAATTAAAAAAAACCTCTTGACAATTTGAGCCAATTGAAGATAATCAGGACAATACTTGTCCGAGTTATTTGGCTATGTTAAATCAAACGACTGAGTGTGCAATTAAAGTATTGATTTATTTATCCTTAATGGATATGGAGCATCCTGTTTCTCCCAAGCGATTAGCCGAGGAGTTAAAGGAGTCGCCCTCATATATGGCAAAAGTGACAGGACTATTAGTTAAGGCTGGTATCTTGCGCGCTCATCGTGGTGTTGGCGGCGGCGTCACGTTAGTGAGAATGTCTAAAGATATAACTCTTTTTGAGATAGTTGAAGCCTGTCAGGGCAAGATACTTGGGGATTATTGTCAAGATTCTGCTTCGCTTCATGAAGTGTGTAGTTTTCATAAAGCCATGCATGAGATACACCAAGCGACAACCTTGATCATGAAAAAATGGACGCTTTCTGCGTTAACCGATACTTCCGATAGATACGGGCTAATTTCTATCGGCTCTACATGCAAGATGAAGAGCGTGTGTCCCAAGGAAATCGTGAAGTAGCGGGCCTCATTATGAGCCCAGGTTTATCGAGGTGGAATGAAAATGAACGGCGAATGGGTTGGATGCGTTAAAGCGCCAAGTGTTGACTACTGGAGAGAGCAGGTCAAGTGTCAGTTTGCCTGTCCGGTTCGCACTGATTCTAGAGGGTATATTCGAGCGATAGCTGAAGGAAATGATGAGCTGGCTTATCTAATCGCTCGCGGGCCTAATCCTCTAGCGTCAATTTGCGGGAAGATTTGCGGGGCTCCTTGCGAAAAAGCATGCAGGCGAGGGGACTATGATGATCCGATTGCAATCCGTCGGTTAAAGAATTATGTATGCGAAAAATTTGGCCCAGAATCGGGCCCTGCGTCGTCAAAATCTCTTATCAATTTTTTAAGAGAATCTGCTCAACGATATTCTCCCCGTCAGTCGCAAGACCAAGAAGAGCTTCTTCCACTTATGCAATCACTGCTTAATTCAAGTATTGAGCCAGTGAGTGGTATAAGCGTAGGCGTTATTGGCAGTGGTCCTGCGGGCCTGTCTGCGGCGCATGATTTGGCCCTGTATGGCTTTCATGTGACAATTTATGAGATGGAACCCGTTTTGTCTGGTATGTTGGCGGTGGGCGTTCCAGAATACCGGCTGCCCAGGAGTGTTATCCAAGCTGAAATTGACGTCATTCTTGAAATGGGCGTGAAAGCCGTTACTCAATGTCAAATAGGCCGCGATATTACGTTTCCTGAATTGCAGCTAAAACACAATTTTTTAGTAGTCGCGGTTGGAGCAAAGCGGTCAAGAAAAGTCCCTATACCGGGTTCTGAATCGAAAGGCGTGATTGGCGGTGTTGAATTTCTTCGTGATATATCGCTGGGTGTGTCTCCGCCTTTGGGTGAGCGTGTGGTTGTTATTGGCGGCGGCAATGTCGCCTATGACGTGGGCCGCACGGTTCTTCGTCAAATTAGTGTAGATGCAGCGCGCTCAGCTCGCCGCTCTACCGGCGTTAGAGAAGTGTATCTGTGTTCGCTTGAATCGCTGGATGAAATGCCGGCTGACGACGTCGAAATCATTGAAGGCGACGAAGAAGGCATCATAAGAAAAAACAGCCTGGGGCCTCAAGAAATCATTTCAGATGAAGAGGGTAACGTTACAGGAATACAAATGACGCGCTGTGCTCGCGTGTTTAATGAAAATCGCCAGTTTGATCCAATTTTTGACGACAATGATCTGACTTTTATTGAATGCGACAATGTGATTGTTTCAATTGGGCAGACGTTCGATTTATCCTTTCTTGACGGCGAACGCGACCGATTGGATTTTCGGCCCAATGGCGCTTTAGTTTGCGACCCTGATACGGGCGCGACAAATAACCCGACTATATTTGTCGCTGGCGATCTCGCGTACGGAACAAAATTATTGATCCATGCCGTTGCATCTGGCAAAGCGGTCGCCCGATCGATTTATGAAGCGGCTACAGGCCAAAAACTATCCTTACAGCAATCAGAACTCCACTTTCCTCTGACGAATTATTACCGCGAAGAAGGGTACGAAAAACAAAAACGCCTTGAACCTCCCAAAATTGAAGTCGAAGAACGGTTACAGTCCCAATCGAAATTAGTTGAGCAGGCCTATTCTGAAACCCAAGCCCGCATTGAAGCAAGGCGCTGTTTGGATTGTGGGATCAACACCATTTTTGATGGGGAAAAATGTGTTTTGTGTGGTGGGTGCGTCGATGTTTGCCCTGAACGTTGTCTGCGGATCGTAACGGCTTCCCGTCTAGAAAACCAGTCAGAGCTCCAGCCCTTGTTTGACGCACACTTGAACGAGCATCCGCTTACTGAAGCGTCTGCCATTATTAAAGACGAGACAATATGCATCCGTTGTGCATTATGCGCCGAGCGTTGTCCGACTGGCGCAATCACAATGGAACGATTTCATTTTGAGGTGACGCCGACATGTCTGACCGTTTAACGCCAAAACCCACCCCGCGACGCGATTGGCTGGGCCTCGCCGGACTTTGGAGCGCAGGAATTGCCATATTAGGTTCTGTTGCTGGAATGGCGCAATTACCCAAGCCGCGCATTACTCCAGAAGCATCTAGCAAGATACGCATTGGAAACCCCTCCGAATATGCGCTGGGCGGCGAAACAATCTTGCCGGAACATAATTTGCGCATTGTTGCTACTACAAAAGGCATTGCTGCCATGTCATTGGTATGCACCCATTTAGGATGCATCGTTCAAGCGGCCAATGAAGGGTACATTTGCCCGTGTCATGGGTCTAAATTCGACCCAGAAGGAATTGTCGAAGGAGGCCCCGCGCCTCGTCCATTGCAATGGATTCAAGTTTCGCAAGCGGCGGACGGCGAACTGGTCGTTGATACCTCAATCGAAGTGCAACCTGACCAATTCTTTCAAGTGGTATAGGAGACCTGAACCAATGAAAGCCTCTGGACTCTCGATTTTCTGGGACAATATTCTCTCTCTGCCTCAAACGGTTCGGCATGCGGTGTTTCGCCATGATGCTCCGACGTCAGACCGCACCCGGTCGCAGGCGGTGTTCGCCAATTTCTTTTTACACATACATTCCGCCCGGGTTCATCCTCACTCACTAAAACTCACGACCACATGGGGGTTGGGCGTTTCGTTAATCGCCCAGTTTGTCATTTTAACCGTGACGGGCGTACTGTTAATGGTGTATTACAAGCCTTCAATTGATATGGCGTATGCGTCGATGAAAGACATCCATTACGTTGTCCCGACGGGGCGCTTCATCAGAAACATCCATCGTTGGGCAGCCCATTTGATGGTGATTACTGTCATTCTGCACATGGCGCGCGTCTTTTATACGTCCGCCTATAAAGCGCCTCGAGAGTTTAATTGGTTACTTGGAATGGTGTTGTTCATTCTTACGCTTGCCTTATCGTTTACGGGTTATCTTTTGCCTTGGGACCAATTGGCTTACTGGGCGATTACCATCGGCGCCAACATTGCCGCGTCGCCCAATGAGTTAGTGCACGCCTTGGGCTTACCGCCGCTTTTCAATGTCGGCGACATTCAAAAGGAATTATTATTAGGCGCATCAACGGTGGGGCAAGACGCATTGACCCGTTTCTATATGCTTCATGTAATCGTGTTGCCGATTGTATTGTCGGTGGTGGCGGCGGTACACATCTGGCGCATTCGAAAGGACGGAGGGTTGGCCCGGCCTGAAGGAACGCCAATGGCCACGGGCAAGGGAGTCGGATCAAGCGCTCCTGAATTGACGCCGCCTAGTTCCGCCCCAACAAAAACCTATGGTTTGATGTGCCTAGTGAAAGATAAGTCTCCCCAGACAGATGCAAACCCAGACGAAACAGCGCCCAGTTGGCCATACCTTCTTCGAGCCGAGCTGTTGGTCTTTATGGTGACGATGTTCGCGTGTGTTTTATTGGGGATTTTGTTTGACGCGCCTCTCACCGAGCCCGCAAACCCCAGCGTTCCTGAGAACCCGGCTAAGGCGCCATGGTATTTTCTTGGTTTACAAGAAATGGTGTCTTACTCTGCGTTCGTCGGCGGCGTTGTGATTCCCTCCATCGTTGTGCTTGGGCTGGCATTGATTCCGTTTCTCGACCGTGAAAAAGAACGCAGCGGCGTATGGTTTAGCAATGAACATGGCAAGCGAATTGCCTGGCTGTCTGTGGTAGTCGGCGCGTTGTGCGCGGTTGCCTGCGTTGCGTTTCCGGTTTCGTTTGGATGGCTGAGAAATTGGTTTCCTTCGATTCCTCAGATTTTTATTATTGTGATCAATCCGGGCAGTATTCTAACCGGTTTCTACATGGCGTGGTCGTTGTATGTCTTACACACAACCCGGTCTACGCGTCTTAGCGCAATTGCGTTGTTTACCTGTTTCATCGTGGGGTTTTTGATTTTGACGTATGTGGGAACGTATTTACGCGGCCCCAATTGGGATTTCTATTGGAGCATGTCACAGTGGCCCGTGCACTAGGAGGTCGAAATGAAAATGCACCTGCAAGATAATGTCGTACGAATTCGGCTTTCGCTAAAAGAAGTCGAACGCCTACTGGTCGAGAAAAAAATCGAATCATGTGTTGAAACCAGTTATCAAGATGCAAGGCAGCCTGACGGGAGTTTGTCTTACGGTGTTCGAGTGGATGAATCCACACAGAACAGTTGGTGTGAGATATCCTCAAATGGGATTTGGTTGGTTTTATCGAATGAAGATTGTGAACGCCTTAACCAACCAGACCAAGAAGGCATATCGTTTCGAGACGAATCAAAAAACAACCAAGGCCCAACGGCTTCATTTAGAGGTTGCGTCGAGAAAGACCGCCCGCCTTCCAAATTGAAAAAACCTGAGAAGTGGGTAACTGACCACGCTTCTGACAACAACCTTTCAATCGGCGAAGACGTTAACCCATAACCAACTTTGACTCGAGGACGCGACATGACAGTTGAATCCATTAAAACCATTGACCGCAAAGTGAAAATCTGGCTGGTCGTTGTCAGTCTTCTTACATTGGCCGCATTAACGTTCGCCGCTTTGACGGAAAACGTCTTTGCGCCATGGAAAATGATACGCATGAAATACGCGGGGATGTTGGAAGAAAAGGCGACCGACCCGCGAGGGCGTGCTATTGCTGACCAATTTGAGGTCCGTATCGTTCAAAGTTATGTACCAACTCTAGAAGCGGCCGACCGCTGTGTGACATGCCACCCAGGCATTGACGATCCCCGGATGAAAAATGAACCGCAGCCGTTTCGCACGCATCCAGGCGACTATCTGGCGCACCATCCGGCTGAACAGTTTGGCTGCACCATTTGTCATCGTGGACAAGGGCGCTCTTTGGTTTTTGAAGAAGCAAAAGCCATCGGATATCATTGGGACTACCCATTGCTGCCCAATAATTTAGCTCAGTCTTCCTGCGGCTTGTGTCATTCCGCCGACGAAGTGGCCCAGGCTGGCGGAGACATGTATGCGTTGGGCAAAGAACTATTTGAAACCAAAGGCTGTTACTCTTGTCACAAATTACATGGGCGCGGTGGAAGCATGGGGCCTGTGTTAGACTCGGTTGGCTTAAAAGTCAAACAGGTGTTGCCTATGGCCCATGTCGAAGGCCCTCATACCTTGCCGCAGTGGTTGATGGAGCATTTTGAAGATCCACAAAAAATCGTCGCCGACAGCCAAATGAAACCTCCTCAGTTGAGCCAAGAAGAAATCATCGCGCTGACGAATTACATGCTTTCACTTCAAAACAGCGAAATCCCTCAAGAATTTTTATCTGCGGGCAAATTATTAGAACTACATAAGCGTTTAAAGCCAGACCCGCTGAGTGGACAGGAGTTGTATGAACGGTTCTGCGCCTCCTGTCATGATACGGGCGAATACGCCCGGTACGACGGGTTTTATCGCAAGTTTGTTCCCGCGATTCGCGGCGCTTCTTATGTTCAGATCGCGTCGAAAGACTATCTGATCGAAAATATACGGTTAGGCCATCCCGGAACGATCATGCCCGCGTGGGGTGAAGCGGCTGGCGGACTGTCTGAAGAGGAAATCGAAAAATTGGCTGACTATTTGTTAGATGTTGAGACGCCGGCCCATGAGAGACTTGACGCCAAAATGGTGCAAGGCGCTCAAGACCCGTCGCTCGATATTCGAGGCGATGTGACTAGAGGCGGGCTGTTATTTAATAAACATTGCGCCGCCTGCCACTCAACTGGCTTGGGGCCCGACCTCTTTAATTCTACCTTTCAGGCAGTCGCCACGGATGGGTTTGTTTTTACAACGATTTTGAAAGGGCGAATTAACACCCCCATGCCAGGGTTTTACGGCGCAAACGGTAGTGGGCTTCAACCCGAAGATATCACAAACCTTACGGCATACATAATGAATTCAACCTCCACGCTTGCCCAGTCAACCACATCAACGACAGTGCACTAAGAAAAAGGGGAACAACCATGAATCACACGAAAGAAAAAAACGCGGGAGGAATGTCAATTAGCCGCAGAGGGATGCTGAAACTCGGCGGCGGCCTCGGGCTGGGCGCTCTTCTTTCTCATGCCGCTCAACAGACGTTGCAAGAGTTTGACATCATTGACGCTGATCCCCTTAAAACCTACGCCTATCGCGGATGGGAAGACCTGTATCGCGACCAATTTACCTGGGACAAGGTCGTGCGTTCGACTCATTCCGCCAATTGCACGGGGTCGTGTTCTTGGAAGGTTTACGTCAAAGATGGAATCATGCTTCGCGAAGAACAAGCCGCCGACTATCCCCGCATCAATGACGATATCCCAGATTATAATCCGCGCGGCTGTCAAAAAGGCGCGTGTTTTGTTGAATATGTGTACGGCGCACAGCGCTTGAAATACCCGCTCATCCGCGTCGGTGAGCGCGGAGAAGGCAAATGGAGACGGGCGAGTTGGGATGAAGCCTTAGAACTGATCGCCGAAAAAGTTGTTGATAACATTTATAACTATGGGCCTGACACGAACACATTTTTCTCAGTCATCCCCGCCATGTCGCCCGTATCATTCAGCGCCGGCTCGCGTTTTGCCCATTATACCGGAGGCGTATTTTGTTCGTTTTACGATTGGTATTGCGATCTTCCTCCAGGCGAGCCGATCACATGGGGGGTTCAAACCGAATCGTGTGAATGCGCCGACTGGTTTAATTCGAAATACATTATTTTGTGGGGAAGCAACATTAACCAAACCCGCATTCCTGACGCGCATTACGCTTGGGAGGCGCGCTACAACGGCGCCAAAGTCGTCTGTATTTCGCCCGACTACAACAGCAGCGCCATCCACTGCGACCAATTTATTCGAATCAACCCCGGCAGCGACGCAATACTGGCGTTGGCTGCCTGCCGTTACTTAATCGAAAATGATTTGATCGACGCGCCCTATGTGAAAGAACAAACCGATATGCCTATTCTGGTGCAAAAAGACACCGGGCGCTTTTTACGGGCCAGCGACATGGGCGTCGAAGGCGAACAATCAGACTCGCAGTTTTATGTGTGGGACCTGGCTGCGAAAAGACTGGCGTTAATTCCGGGCAGCATGGGCAGCCAACAGGCCCATCTTCGTCTTGAGTCAATTGACCCAGCGCTTGAGGGCGAATGGACCGTCACGCTGGCCAATGGCTCGGCGTGTGTAGTGACGACGGTTTATGAATTGATACGCGAGCAACTGAGCGTCCCCTTATATTCAGCGGAAGGGGCAGCTGAAGCGTGTGGAATTCAGGTGGCTGACATCAACCACTTTATGTATGAATTTGCCTCGCGCAACCCCGCAATGATTATTCACGGCGCTGGCACAAACCACTGGTATCACAACGATTTGTTAAACCGGGCGATGATACTCATGGTTGCGTTGACCGGCAACGTCGGGAAAAACGGCGGTGGATTTAACCACTATGTCGGGCAAGAGAGAATCTGGCCCGAACATGGATTTAAAATGCTGGCCTTTCCCGAAGGCGCAGCCAAACAGCGCATGCAAAATATGACCCTTTGGTCGTATTGTCATTCTAAACAAAACGATCCACATCCAATCAATGGAAAACCGGTTGAACACTACATCTTAGAATCAGTCAAGAATAAGTGGATGCCGCTATGGCCCCAAAATGATTGGGAGGCTCTCGCGCCTGAACAAATGCACGACTTGCCTCGAAAGCCGCGAGCGCTGTTTGTGTGGCGCGCCAATTACCTGAACCAGGCGAAAGGCAATGAAGCCATTATTCGCTCGTTGTGGAAAGATCTCGACCTGATTGTTGATATTAACTATCGAATGGACACCACTGCGCTCTATAGCGATGTGGTGCTTCCCGCTTCTTCGTATTATGAAAAAACCGATCTCAACTCGACCGACTGCCATTCGTTTATGCATCCGTTCTCTAAAGTGTTAGACCCTTTATATGAGTCAAAAACCGATTGGGACGTCTTCGCTGCTTTGTCTAAAAAGGTTTCTGAAATCGTGAAGCGAAATGGGATGCAGCCGTTCGATGACGCCGAGCTGGGTTGGCGCCGCGATCTTGGCCGCTTATATGAAGACTGGTCAGGCGACGGTTCGCTTGAGAGCGATGAAGACGCGTGTGATTTTATCTTGTCTCATTCGCCCGAAACCAAGGGCATGACCTATCAAAACATCCAAGAAAAGCCGAGGCGGTTCGTTGAAATCGATGAAGAAGCCTGGAACAGCGACATCGAAGAGGGACGCGCCTACGCGCCTTTTACTCACCAAATTGAAAAAAAACGCCCCTGGCGCACTCTCACAGGCCGTCAACAATTCTATATTGACCATCCTTGGTATATTGAATTAGGTGAACAACTCCCGATTCATAAAGACCCTCAAGACGATCCCGAATATCCTATCTATTGGAACACGCCCCACGGACGCTGGTCGATTCACTCTACCTGGCGCGATAACCGGTTTATGTTGAGGCTCCAGCGTGGGTTGCCCATCGTTTATATTCACCCTGACGACGCCCAAGAGCGACAGATTCAAGACAATGACTGGGTCCGTATTTTTAACAGCCAGGGAGAGGCCGTAGTAAAAGCCAAAATTCTGCCCGGCGAAAAACGCCATCGAATAACGATGTATCACGGCTGGGAAAAATTTCTCGGGTTTCAATCCGGCGGGTGGCAATCGTTGACTTATATCAAAATTAAACCGACTCAGCTCATTGGCGGCTATGGCCATTTAAACTTTAAATTGAACTATTGGGGCCCTACGGGCAACAACCGAGATATCAAAGTTGATTTTGAACGCTACGACGGTCCGGTCGCCGGTTATGAACCCATGGCGTAATGGCTGGCGTTGTTCCACCAAGAAAAGGAGACATTATGTCTAAACATCAATACGCAATGGTGATGGACCTGAATAAGTGCATCGGATGTCAAACCTGTACGGTCGCTTGTAAGAAACAATGGACCCATCGTGACGGGGCCAGTTATATGTATTGGAACAACGTCGAAACTCAACCGGGCAAAGGGTATCCAAAAGACTGGCATTCGATCGGCGGTGGATTTGACAGTCGGCGTAACTTGCGCCCCTCGCCCCTCCCGCCGAAAGAAGACTATGGCGAAGCCTATGACTATGACTATTCACAGCGGTTGTTCGAGGGCAAGAACAAACCCGTCATGCCGCATAAAGAACCGACCTATGGAGTAAACTGGGAAGAAGACGTTGGCGGTATGGACGTCGACAACCCGTATTATTTCTATCTTCCGCGAATCTGCAATCATTGTACGCATCCGGCGTGTCTTGAGGCGTGTCCGCGAAAGGCGATCTATAAACGCCAAGAAGACGGCATCGTCGTTATCGACCAAGATCGCTGTAACGGCTACCGGTACTGCATTAAATCATGCCCCTATAAAAAGATTTATTTTAACGAAGTGACCGGGAAGAGTGAAAAGTGCATTTTTTGCTATCCACGCCTAGAACAAGGCAAAGTAAACGCCTGCGCCGCGCAGTGTCCAGGCCGCATTCGATTTGTTGGTCTTTTAGACGACCCCGAATCGCCTGTATCGAAATTAGTGAATACATACAAAGTCGCGCTTGGGTTGTTCCCCGAAAAAGGGACGCACCCCAACGTGTATTACGTTCCGCCTTTCAATCCTCCAAAAGACGGAAAGGCCGGTTCCAACATTCTCGATGATCCGCGGTTGCCGCTAGATTATCTGGTTTATTTGTTTGGAAAAAAAGTGATCACGGTTATCGAGTATCTTCATCAAGAACTCGCCCGTACACAGAACGGCGAGCGAAGTGACGTTTTACAATTGCTCATTGGGCGTTCGGACCATGTTCGATACCGTGTTGTTCCAGATGCGATAAAAACCGCAACGCCAGACGAGGTGCGCAGTCAACTTGATGCGCGTCCCATAAATCCCGCCTTAACGATAATGGGAGGCAGCGGCCTGATCGGCTCAGCCGTTTCTTCAAATTCTGCGCCTTGCGGCAGTCTGTCGACGAACGGATGTAAAGGGTGTTCACAGGGTTCAACCTGTTCTATCGCCTAAATTGAAGCAACCTTCATAATGTGAATGGAGCAAGACTCATGGCGCGTAATTTACCTTTAGTTGTTTTTCTCATTCTCACCTGCAGCGTTTCTTTCGCGGCTGATGAGCGGGGCGCTTTGCCGCTTACACTTTATCAGGCCCCATCTGACACGAGTGAAGAAAACCTGATGAACCCAAACCATCCGGCTTGGGCGCGGGCCAGCGAACAGACGCTTCGCTTCCATCGAACACCGCCGCTCTACGCTGACGGCCCGTTTGATGACGGTGCGAGGCCGGAGGCGTCTGTTCGAATCGTTCAGCGTCAGACGGGCGAAGTCTATCTCAAATTACAATGGAGCGATTCTTCCGAAGACTTGTTTGAGCGCGGCGCCCGATACCCAAACAGCGGCGAAACCCATATATACAAGGCCCAAACAAGTAATACTGACGCATTCGGCGACGCCGCCTGCGTAATGACGCCAACAACGCGAGCGCCAATAGACAGTTATCCATCTATGATGATGGGAGATGCGGCTAACCCCGTCGATCTATTGTTTTGGCAAGCAGGCAGAGGCTTTTCGTTGTTGAATGCGCATGGACGCGCCTCGACGGCGGCGACAAAAACCGAACTGAAGGGAAAAAGCATTCGTACGGCTCAGGGGTGGGAGGTTATATTCGTCTTGACCGATTCGGTTGATTCTCTCCCGCTGTGCTTCGCCATTTGGCAGGGAAACAAACAACACCGCGATGGGCTCAAATATTACAGCCTCTGGTATGAATTGAAACGATGAATACAAAAACTGAATTGACTGAACAAGAGCGGCTCATCGAAGACTCGCATACGTTCGCCTTTCTTCATGACTTGTTTCGTTATCCAACCCATGAACAGTGGGCGTGGCTGAACCACCCAGAAACAGAAGAAGCCCTAATCGCATTGTTTCAATCTCATGAAATCAGTTGTCCTCTCGAGAGCCATCGCCCATCTGGGTTTGATGATTACCAGCAATCTTTTATTTCTTTATTTGAAGTCGGCGTCCCTCATCCGCCTTGCCCATTGATTGAATCGCACTGGAACAAACAAGAGCCGACCTCTACGGTTTTGCACGAGAATCTGTTGTTTTATCGCACGTTCGGCCTGAAGCTGAAAGTAGAAGCAGAAGAAACCTCCGACCACTTGCGCTTTCAATTAGAGTTTTATCGTCGTCTGTTGGCCCTGTCGGTAGATGCGGCTTCTGATGCAAACAAGGTAGAACAATACGAACAATTAAAACTGGCCCGAAACGATTTCTTACAGCGCCGCCTTGCGGCCTGGACGCCGCTTGCGGCGGCTGCGGCCCAAACCGCAGCGCCTGACTCTTGTTATTTATATTGGTTGCGCATATTAGATCGATGCGTCGCCCGACAACTTGAGCTGCTGTCGGGCGAGGGATGTACCTGATGGCTTGGAGATGCAAATATGATCTCAAAGGGTTTTGCGAAAAAATTAAAAAAAGACATGTGCGCCGGGCGTGACAGGTTGCGTGTTAACAAAACGGTTTCATTTTGTAGAACCCAACAATCCCCCTATTCCTAAAAAGTCAAAACCGTCTCAGTGAATAATCTTCCAGGGAGTTTTTTGTGATGGCGACAGATCATTTGACTGAAAGTGTAAATACTCCTCGTGAATGGTCATCGCCTTTGACTGGGGTTGTGGTTGGCGCTCTGCTTTATGAAAGCCTGTCAGGCTTCTCGATATTAGTTTTGCCGTTTAGTCTGTTTAATCAATTTTCTGTTTTGATTCATACGGCCATTGGGCTCGCCGCTCTTGTTCCAACGGGCCTCTATTGTTTTTATCACTGGCAAACCAGGCGGCATGGAAGTTTGAATCACTACCAGTTTCTTGGTTACGCTTCATTTTTATGTCTTTTTGTCTGTATCATCAGCGGGCTTGTATTGACCATTCAGTCTTTTTTGGGGCCGCGGATTACTGCGTTCTGGGACATAACACACCTGATAACAGGCATTGCTTTTTTCTTTCTCATTATCGCCCATATCGCAATTCTTGAATGGCGCGGAAAATCAGACTCGCATGGGATGCAGGATCTGCGCTCCGCCAAAAACGTGTTTTATCGCCTTTCTGTTTCAACATGCATTCTGATGATAGTGATTACAGCGGCTGCCGTATTGCTGTATCCCTCCTCACTGTCCAGACAACCGTTTTCAGATGATTATAACTGGCGGTTTGGCCAAGATCGGCCTTTCGCCCCCAGTTTGGCGCGATTGGATTATCAACAATGGCAAGAAGAAGTAATCGAAAACATCCTTGAAATTGTAGACGTGGATAAACGACAACCGTTTCTTGAAGCCTTGCATCTGAATGAGAAAGAACGCCAAGGGTTTATTCAACAGGTCGAATCGGGCTTGGCTGAGATCAACGCGCCTGAGTCGGCCCGTAGGGCCGCTGAACCCCTGCTTGCAATGTACACAAACCGCATTCAAGAAATGGGCGCTGTTCCGCCCCAATTGTTGGCGGGTTCAAAAAGTTGCGGCAGCGCGGGCTGTCATGAACAAATTTATGAAGAATGGCTGCCTAGCGCGCACCGCTATTCGTCTCTTGACCACTTATTTCAAAAAACACAAGAGTTGATGGCTGTCGAAACCAGCCCCGAACAGACGCGGTACTGCGCTGGTTGCCACGACCCCATTTCGTTGTTTGGCGGCGCGAAAAACCACTCCAATATCACGTTGAGCCTAGAAGGCGCTGACGAGGGCGCTTCTTGCGTGGTTTGTCATAGCATCGTCACGACAGACACTCAGGGCAACGCCGACTATACCCTGCGTCCACCCGTCCCCTATCTATTTGAATACGACGGCCCAGCTGCGACGAAATGGATCAGCGATTTTCTCATCCGCGCCTATCCTCATCATCACGTTAACAGTTATTCACGACCGCTCTATAAAACGGCGGAATATTGCGGCGCATGCCACAAGCAATACATTGATAAAGAAGTCAACACCGATATCGGACGAGTCCAGGGCCAAAACCAATATGACAGTTGGCGAAAAAGCCGTTGGTATGATGAAACAAACCCCGAACGCTCATTGTCATGCCGTGAATGTCACATGCCGCTCCAAGACAGCCTTGACCCATCGGCAGGCGATCCCTATGACTTTAACCGCGAACGACAAGACGGCAAACACCGAAGCCATAGTTTTTTGGCTTCTAACCAACACATCCCTCTATTTCATGATCTGCCCGGCGCCGAACGGCATACCCAATTGACCGAGAAATGGCTGCGAGGCGAGTATGAGGTTCCCGAAATCGCGGATCGGTGGACGACTGGCCCTGTCGTACTGTTAGAAATCGCCGCGCCAGAATCGGTTGCGCCTGGAGACCTCATCCCTGTCCAAATTGTGTTGGTCAACAACAAGACCGGCCATGATTTTCCCACTGGCCCGTTGGATATGATCGAATCCTGGCTGGAAGTGAAAATACGCCATTCTGATGGAGAGGTGCTTTTTCATGGCGGCTCACTCGATTCAGGCGATGAAGTGTTAAGCGCGCCGATCATTTTTAAAGCCGATGGTTTTGATCGCGAAGGCGGCCCCATCGACCGCCATAATTTATGGGACTTGGTCGGCGCGAAGTATAAACGCTCGATGTTTCCGGGATTTACAGATACAGTAAATCTCGATGTACTTTGTCCGTCTACCGCTGAACGAAACGCCATACATGCTCCCAGGCGTACCGCAAAATTTGAGGCCCCTACAAGTCCATCGGCCCGTTCTGGTTCGCTCAACATTGAAGCGGTTTTGTGGTACCGAAAGGCAAACGTGGCTTTTCTCAAACGGATTTATGGCGAAGATACGCCCATACGGACGCCAGTTACGGCGATTTCCAGAACAGAAAAAACCATTGTGGTTAATGAATAGAATGAAGCCGCGTCTGGGCAAACGCCGCTTGCGGGTGGCGCAATGGATTGTATACACGATTGGCGTGGTCGGCGTTGCAGCGATGGTATTCGTTGTCTATTACCGCCCGACTGACTCTGTCCTTCAAACCAGCGGCGGCGCCATCGAAGGCGTTACGAATATCCACGCCCGTGTAGGCGCTGCGACAGATGCTCCATTTGTTTTTACTGAACAAGCGGAAGAATCGGGCATTCAATTTCAGCACTTCCCGTTTAAACGCAGTTCCGTCATTGTCGAAGACATGGGGTCAGGGATGGCCTGGGGCGATTATGACAAAGATGGTGACAGTGATCTCTTTCTCGTAAATATCGCCGCTCCGTTGCTTGGTTCGGCCTCGCTGGCGTCGACTGAGGCGACGCACGCCTTGTTTCAAAATCAAGGAGATGGTTTGTTTCGCGACGTCAGTGAAGAGGCAAACATCAACACGCCGTCTGTAGGCATGGGCGCCGCCTGGGGCGATTATGACAACGATGGAGACCTTGACCTCTACGTCACAAATTACGGCCCCAATTTTTTGTATGAAAACAAAGGCGATGGATCGTTTGTCGAAATCGGAGAACGCGCCGGGGTCAACGACCCCTTATTTGGGACCGGCTCTATGTGGGGCGATTATAACCGCGATGGTTGGATTGACCTCTATGTCTGCAATTATGTCAATTTTATCTATCGAGAATCAGACCGGGCCCGGCGCTCGCAATTTAAGCGCGTGGTTTATCCGTACACGCTTAATCCTTCATCATTTCAACCTCAACCCAATCGCCTCTACCAAAACAATGGCGACGGAACCTTCACCGATGTCGCCGAGGCGCTCAAGGTGCACAACCCTGAAGGACGCAGTTTATGCGCGGCATGGTCTGACTTTAATTTAGACGGTTTTGTGGATTTGTATATTGCCAACGATGTTTCGAGTAATGCGCTATACCAAAATAAAAGCGGCGAAGGCTTTGATGATATCAGTTCATCATCGCTGACGGCTGATTATCGCGGCGCGATGGGAATTGCCGTGGGAGATTTTGACCGAGACTTGGATTTTGATTTGTTGATTACCCACTGGATCGCCCAAGAAAACGCATTGTTTCAAAATATGAAATATTTTATGAAAATAGAACAAGACGAAGACCAATCACTGTTCTTCACAGATGTTGCAGATGAATATGGCTTGGGGCAAATCTCTCTAGACATGGTGGGGTGGAGCACGTCTCTTGTGGATTTTGACAACGACGGCTGGCTAGACCTTTGGATATCCAACGGCAGCACAATGGAAGACCCGCAGGATCCTCATTTACTGGTTTCTCAACGGGTGTTTTTATTTCGGCGGGTTCCGTCAAAAGGGTTTCAAAATGTCGCGGCCGCTGTTGGTGGAAATCTTGACGCTCCAGTTGTTTCGAGAGGGGGCGCTTTCGCCGATTATAATAACGACGGCAAGGTCGATTTTGCGATTCAACGATTTGGCTCTACTCCGTTGCTCTTCCGAAATGACTCGGATAGTGGCCGCAATTGGGTGCAATTGGATTTAAGACAAACGGCCTATAACACCTACGCATTAGGCGCTCGGGTAACAATACGCACATCGGGCGGCGTTCAAACCCAGCAGGTTGGCTCACAAGGCTCATATCTATCACAGAACCAGGCAGCGCTTCATTTCGGCTTAGATCAAGATGTTCATATAGAGGAAATACAAATTACTTGGCCTGACGGGGTCGAGGAACACATGACGGAGGGAATTGAGATCAACAAAAAGATGACTCTCACTCACCAACCGATTTATAAAAAAAACCTAACGCAATAAAGAAGTTCTCATCGATGTTTTACGGTCGCGGCTTAAACGCCGCAGTCGCTTGGGTCGCCGCGCAGTTTCATCAAGCCATGTGAAAGCGCAGGAACAATGGTCTTGAGGTTTTCTTCGGCTGCGCGTTTTGAACCAGGAAGATTAACAATCAAAGTTGAGCGTCTGACGCCGGAGACGCAGCGCGACAACATCGCGCGTTGAGTGATTTTCATTGATGCGGCTCTCATGGCTTCATCCAGCCCCGGCGTCAGCCGATCGACTACGTTTCGGGTCGCTTCGGGCGTCACGTCTCGTGGAGAAAACCCCGTCCCTCCTACTGTTACAATCAAGTCGATCGAGTGACCGTCAGCATAGTGTTTCAAGCGGGATTCAATCTGTTCTTGCTCATCAGGGATAATCAGTCGCCGATAGATGTTCGCATCGATTGAGTCAAGCAAGACTAATTCGGCATTTGGCCCTGCAGTATCTTCAGCGGCGCCGATGGAACACCGGTCGCTGATCGTGATAACGACGCATTGAAACGTTGACCGATTGACGACGCGCGCAACCTCCGCTTGAGACCCACGCTCAATGCGTCCGCCTGTTACGACCCGCGCGAACAACCCCAGTCGCGGCATGATGCAATCACCTGTCCGATAAAATATCTGACAACGAGAGTGACATTCTTTTCCAATCTGGGTAATGCTTAGCGTTGCTTCGTTTCCTACCCGAAGTTCAGACCCTAGCCCTAATTGGGTTAGGTCGATTCCAGAAAGTATGATGTTTTCAGCGAATGCGCCGGGCGACAGGTCGAGGGCGCCTTTTTGCCGGAACGATTCGATGTCTTCGTCTGCCAATAGGCTGACTTGCCGATGCCAAGCCCCTGCGTGGGCGTCGCCCACAATTCCATAATCGGCGATAAGTTCGACCGAATCGCGGTCTGTTTTGGTTGTGCCCTTTTTTTCGCTGATGCACAGGTTTTTAATTGATCCCATTTCAATCGGCCTCTCGTCGCCAGTGTCCTGATTTTCCGCCGCGTTTTTCAATCAACCGAATGGGGCCAATCTCAATGCCCTTTTCTTCTGATTTGACCATGTCATAAAATGTCAGCGCTGCAATTGATACAGCCGTCATGGCTTCCATCTCGACGCCGGTTTTTCCCTCACATTCGACCCGACAGACAAATCGAATTTTATCGTTCAACATTTCCGCCTGGAGGTCGATGCAGTCAATCATCAGCGGGTGGCACATCGGTATAAGATCATGCGTTTTTTTTGCCCCGACTATACCAGCAATCCGCGCTGTCTCAATTACGTTTCCCTTTCTCAACCCGCCTGTTTCAACCAACGCGTCAATTATCGCGGGGGTCGCTTTAACCCACGCTTCGGCGATTGCTGTTCTCTGAGTAGCGGTTTTGGCGCCAACATTGACCATTTGCGCTGCGCCGCTGGTTGATAGATGAGAAAAAGGGTTTGTCATACGATGCCTTCTGGTGCTTGCATTTAAAGAAATGGTCCAATTCATCATCGTCGCTTGATTTAGTCATTATGTTATTGGTCACGCAAAAATGAACAAGTGCGGTCTAGGGTTGCTCGAAGACACTCTATGTAAATGGCCCATTTTCAGCCCGAAGTGAGAGAAGACAGGTCTTCAGGCGAATTGGCGTTAAACCACGATGACTGTATGTTGGGTGGCGGGTGAACGACGGCGGTTTTTGGATGATTCGCGAGTGTAGACAATTTATATTGTTTTTCGTCCGCCATCCGCTCAAGGACTCGGTGTAATCGAAATTCGTAGCAGGCATAGAGCGGTTCAACTCGTTCACGAGATGAAAGCGAAGGCATCACCAGCCAACGACCCGGCGTGCGTTGTTGACAGAGCCAATCGAGCGAGGCGGCGGTCATTAAGGGTAAATCACATGCGCATACGATCCATGAAGCGTGCGGCGCCCAACGCATCGCTGAAAGGACGCCTGCTAAAGGGCCTTCACAATTCTCAATATCAGGCAGCTGCTTGATTGAATGGAGGGTGTCAGGCGTTTCACCGTCTCCCACGATTACATTTACTTGAGTGCGGCGGCTGAGCCGATCCAGGGTGTGTTCAAGCCAGGTGGCGCCGTCTTGGTTTATGAGATGTTTTGGCGAACCCATCCGGCGGCTTTTTCCACCAATTAATACGCAACCATAAAGCGGCGCTAACGCCTGGGGCGAAAGCAATCTGTTTTTTATGTAATTGATTACTAGGCCTACTTTATCACAATTAGGCTCTAAGGTTTGTACAATTTGATCTGCTTCTTGTGGAACATCGTCGCTTGAATCGGTTAACCAGAATTTCTGTAGGGGCGTTTGTGCGCGCCCTTCAACTAGAATGAGATCATAATACCGACTGAATTCTCGAATCACTGACTGAAGCGAAAATAGCTGATTTTGTGCATCGAACCCCGGCCCGATAGAAAACGGAGGCGCCCAGTCAGAGTTTTGATGATTTATGACGCCGCGGTTTTCTTCCAATCGAACATCACAAAGCGGCTGTTGGGCGTCTTGAATGACGGCGGTCTGTAGTCCCAAGTTTTGAAGATGAGGAAGAAGGGAGTGGATGAAGGCGGTTTTTCCTGATCTTGGCTGGCCGCAAATTGCTAAAACAAGCGTTCCGTTGGTTTCAATCATTGGCTTCTATCATCTCACTGATTGTCATTTATCACCCAGAAACTCAATCTTCTATCGGCGGCCGAAGAAAGAAAAAAACGCGTTGCGATTAGTTTTTTTCTTTCTCGGGTCATGGTCGTCGATAGCTTTCCGTAAAAACGAGCGAATAAACTGGCTTAATGTATCGCATTGATAGAGCCGTTCCGCCCGGTCAAAATCATCACCAACGTGGCGGATGATATAAGCGACTTCAGCGATTGTCCATTCAGAACTCGTTTCAAGTAGAGTGAGTAGATCGCCGGGTCTCGCTTCGCCCGGATGCAATACGCGACAATACCAACCAGAACGATTGTTTTCTATGATTTGATCGGGCAATTCATCCAGGTCCCAGCGGCGGGCCAGTTTAAAACAAGGCTGGCGGGGTTCAGATGTTTGAAGAATCAGATTGCCGACTTGAAATACATCGCCAATTCGGGTTTCAAACTCATCAAAACCTGTAATGGTAAAGTTTTCTCCAAACCCGCCATGACGCCACTCAATGTCAGGATACTCATTCTTCCATGCTTCATAATGTTTCGCTGGGTACATGAGAATGGCCTTCTCAGGCCCGCCATGATGTTTTCGGTCAGCCTGTTCGTCGCCAATGAGCCCATTTACGTCACATGGAACGGGCCCAGTGATTTGACCTTTCAAAATGGCGCTCGTCCAAGTGTGAGAAGGGCCCTGTTGCGAAGCCGTATGAAACGTTTTTGTTTTACCAGATTGAATAGAAACCAAATTGCCCGTTTTATGATTTGCTTGATTGTGAAGACCCCCTACCATGCCAAACTGCTCCAAGGCCGAAAATCAACGACTTCGCCTTTTTCTAACTTATCAACATCGAGAGGCACTAATAAGGCGCCGTCCGCCTGGCCGCCTGCGGCCAGGTCAGCCGAATTTTTTGATTGGATCGGTTGAACGAATATCTGAGCATTTTTTATGGTTAAACGGCCCAAAATCATACGGAGGCGGTCGCCCTTATTTGTAACGGGCTTGGTCAAAATTGCTTGAATGCAGGGGCGGCATTGGTTCGCTGGACGCCCTGACAATCGACGTAGGGCGGGCAGGACCAACTCATGCATCCCCGTCATCGCGCTAAGAGGGTTGCCTGGAAGGCCAAAAAGGCAGCGTCCATCCGGCATCGTTGCAAACAGCTGTGGTTTGCCGGGTTTCATTGAAACGCCGTGAAAATGGACCTTGGCGCCACATCGCTCAATGGCTTCTCTAACAAAATCATAGCGGCCTTTTGACGCCCCGCCGGTCAACACGATCACGTCGCTTTGTTGTAAGCGAGTTTCGATTTTTTTTTGGATTTTCTTCAGCTGATCGGCCAGCGTTTCATATCGACAGTCAAATCCCATTTCATGCAATACCGCTTCCAGCATGGGGCCATTCGAGTTGCGCGTTTCATGAGGCCCTACCGCGTCATATACAGTGCGCAGTTCCTCTCCGGTACACAAAATCGAAATCCGGGGAGACGTAACAACTTTGATCTTCGCCGCGCCCACTGCGGCGCAAACGCCTATCTGTTGTGGCCCAATTCGCACGCCAGCCGCCAACAGCGTTTGGCCCTTCTTCGCAATTTCAGCGCGATTGAGCACATGCGCATGTCTAACCACTGGGCCACGAATTTCAACACGTTCACCCCGTTCAACCGTTTGTTCAACAATGGCAATTGAGTCTGCGCCTTTTGGAAGCGCCGCGCCTGTAAAAATCCGCGCTGTCTGGCCGCTTCGCACCATCATGTCTGTCTTTATGCCTGCGGCGCATTCACCTATGATTGATAGCAGAGTCGTATCGGTTTGAATATCCTGAATTCGTACCGCATAGCCGTCCATGGCAGATAATCTAGTTGGTGGAAGGTCCCGGTCTGCTTTGATAGGGTGCGCCAGCGTTTTTCCTGACGATTGAAAAAGGTCTATCGTTTCGGATTTAAGAGGCTTTACACGTCTCATCACAGACCGAAACGCTTGTTCGTGAGTTACTAACATGATGATGTCTCCTTACTTCATGGATACGATGATGGCGCCGCAAAGATCGAATGACAAGGCCGCATCAAATTGATGAAGCGGATGTTTCATGTATAATCTGAACAATACCGTTGACCCTGAAAGGTGCAAGATGACAACCACTTGTGGACGCTCAATTTTGGTGGATGAACATGGCCGTCTACAAACCTATCTGCGCGTATCGGTGACCGACCGATGCAACTTTCGTTGCGTGTATTGCATGCCCAAAGAAGGCGTCAATTTAGCCCCCCGAGATCAAATTCTCTCCTTAGAAGAAATCGTTCGCGTCATTCACATCTTTTCAACTCTAGGAATTACCAAAGTACGCTTTACGGGCGGCGAACCCTTGGTGCGAAAAAACTTTATTCAATTAGTCCAACGCGTCAACCAAATTCCGGCCATTCATGCGATAGGCGTCACAACCAACGGGCTTTATTTACAACGCTATGCTCATGGTCTCAAACAAGCGGGCGTATCACTGTTAAATATCAGTCTTGATTCGGTTGATCCTGTACGGTTTGAACAAATCAGCGGAACAAACCGCCTTGAAGACGTTCTGGCCGGCATACAGACTGCGCTTGAACTGGGCTTTAAAAAACTGAAGATAAACACAGTCGTTATTCGTGGAGTCAATGACGATGAAGTATTTACTATTATCGACTATTTCAAAGATGAGCCGATTGATCTTCGGTTTATTGAATATATGCCGTTTCTGAAAAACCAGTGGGACGAATCAAGAGTTATAAAAAGCGCTGAAATTCTTAAACGCATCCAAACCAAGTATCCTTTAGAAAAAATCAGCGACTCTACGTCATCAGTGGCTGTTATGAATAAAATTCAAGGGAAACAACTCCGCATCGGATTTATATCAACCATGAGCGAACATTTCTGCAACGATTGCAATCGGCTTCGCCTGACTGCGGAAGGTGGGATTAAAACGTGCTTGTTTAAGGCGCCTGAATTTATTATCCGTCAATTGTTACGTTCTACCGACGATGATGATGACCTACGCGACGCAATTTTTTCTGCGACTAAATTAAAGTCATTGACGCGTCCTGATAATTTGAATCAAACCTCAACAACACCCATGGTCAAAATCGGCGGATAAGCCTTCGTTATGCATTTGCTGCTAGTTGGTCTACATTCGATTGGTGAAATTGACGGATAGTTAAGTGTTGGAGTTGTGCATATATTTTTTTTCTTGTATGCGGCGCCTCATCCCACTGAAACAACCGGACACTAGTGATTTAACTTAAGGAATATTTCTCAGGTCAAATTGACTGAAATCATGGATCGGCTAAATTCTCGCCCATAAAAAACGCTTGATAACAAAAGACCAAACGAGTTATTCTAGAAAGACGATTCAAACATCACTCATGTTGCGCTTCGAACTTGAAACCAAGTTGGAATATATCCAGCATGGGGGGAAATTTTCACTTGACATCCTTGGCTATTTGGCTAAAATGCCAAGTATGCTGTTTCAGCATTCTATACTCATTTCAGATGGGAGAATAATCATGGCTAGAAATATTGGACGAAGAAAGTTGATCAGTGCTGCTGGTGCAGTAGCAATTTCAAGTGTTGCTGCTGTCGATGCTTTGGGACAAGAGAACCAATCCGCACGAAAAATCATTGGCCTGTGTTGCAGTCCTCGCAAGGGCATGACAACCTCTTCCGCGCTATCTGTTTGCCTGCAAGCAGCTAAGGTATTTGATTCGAAATTGAAAACAGAACTGATCGAATTAGCGGACTACAGTATCCCTGCTCAATTGGCTGCTGGACAACCATTGCGAGAAGGCGAAACCGATGACTTCGGTAAAATCGTTGAAAAACTTGGCGATCCAAATGTCATTGGAGTTATCGTCGGC
The DNA here is from genome assembly GCA_964556895.1 of uncultured bacterium. Taxonomy (GTDB): domain Bacteria; phylum Hinthialibacterota; class Hinthialibacteria; order Hinthialibacterales; family Hinthialibacteraceae; genus Hinthialibacter. The sequence goes on from CAZKYC010000034.1 coordinate 42,356, forward strand.
TCTCCCGTCTATTTTGGAAACATGAGCGCGTTGTGTAAGGCCTTTTTGGACCGCTGCATCGCGTTTCGTAAAGATGGTTTCAAACTCCGAAATAAAGTCGCGGGCGTTTTGGCGGTGGGCGGCGCTCGTAATGGGGGGCAGGAATTGACGATTCGTTCTATTCAAACCGCTCTGATGTGCCAGGACATGATTATCGTTGGAGATGGCAAACCCACTGCTCGAATTGGCGCAACCTATTGGAGCCAGAATAATTCAATCGAAGCCGATTCCTTTGGGAAGGATACGGCTCAAAATCTTGGCATTCGGGTAGCGGAATTGGCTACTATGCTCCATAAATAAATTTGCTTTTTGAAAATACTGAAAAAGCAAAAGGAAGAATCCATTGAACCAAATCACGAGAAGACAATTGGAACTCCGGGCGAAAATCATAAAATCCCTTGCGCATCCTACGCGTTTACTGGTTGTGCAGACCTTACTGGATGGGGAGCGTTGCGTTTGTGAGTTGACCGAATTGATTGGATCGGATATGTCAACGGTTTCAAAACACCTGTCGTTGTTGAAGAATGCAGGGGTTATCCAGGATGAAAAAAGATCGAACAAAGTTTTTTACAAACTCAAGACCCCCTGTGTTATGAATTTTTTGAAATGTGTTGAGCGAGTTGTTGAGGAATCCCGTCAGGAACAATTGAAGGCCGTATAATTTTTTGGCGCATTATTGGCCATTTAGCCAACTTGCCAACAAGGATTTGCATCATGAACTGGAAAACTGAGTGGAAGAAACTGGCGGGAATTATCGCGGTATTTTTGGGTTGTTTTTATCTTCCTATTGATATGCCCCGGTTTCAAAATGCGTTGCTTGAATCCTTCTATCTGGTGAAGTGGTACGCACAAGAGCACGTTTTGTTGTGCCTTGTTCCTGCGTTTTTTATCGCGGGCGCAATCGCTGTTTTTATCAGTCAAGCCGCCGTGATGAAATATCTGGGGCCAAAGGCTCCTAAAGTCATGGCCTATGGAGTGGCTTCGGTTTCGGGAACCATCCTGGCGGTGTGTTCCTGTACGGTGTTGCCGTTATTTGCTGGTATCTACCGGATGGGCGCAGGGCTTGGCCCGGCTACGGCGTTTTTATACTCCGGCCCCGCGATCAATGTGCTAGCGATTGTGCTCACAGCGGCAGTGCTCGGAGCCGAAATGGGCATCGCCCGCGCGGTCGGAGCGGTTATTTTCAGTGTGGTCATCGGCCTCGCCATGCACCTGATTTTTCGTAAGGAAGAAATGCAGAAAGCCAATGCGGCGGCGCAGATGCCTGAGCCAGACGTATCCAGACCGCTTTGGCAGAACGCGCTGTATATGGCGGTGATGGTTGCCATTCTGGTGTTTGCCAATTGGGCGAAGCCCGAAAGTGAAACCGGGATATGGTTTTTAATTTATTCCTGGAAGTGGATCGCAACCGGCCTGTTTTCTATCGCATTCGCCGTCATGTTAGTGGTTTGGTTCAAACTTGAATGGTGGAAAACACTGATAGCCAGCGCTCCCGCCTTGATATTGGCGCTCTTATATCCCGCCAACCCGATAGCCTCCTTTGTCGCCGGGTTTTTAGGTCTATCCGTCTTGATTAGCACGCGAAAGGATGAACTGGGAGACTGGTTCGAGCAATCCTGGGGATTCGCCAAACAGATTTTGCCTTTGTTGTTATTTGGCGTCTTGATTGCGGGTGTGTTACTGGGCCGTCCCGGTGAAGAAGGATTAATCCCTTCCGAATGGATAAGCGCTTCCGTGGGTGGGAATTCATTGCAAGCCAATTTCTTTGCTTCGGTTTTCGGAGCGTTCAT
>CAZKYC010000035.1:0-43594 GCA_964556895.1 uncultured bacterium
TTTACCATAGGTGTTCATATTGGTTTTACATTGTTGCCATATCATATACAATGATAATAACGCAAACTATTGTGAGAGAAGAATCAACACAACTATTTTATTATTTCTATTTTATTTTTGTTATTTTCTTTATGAGCATTTTATATTTAGTTTTTAATAGGATTTTCATTAAAAAATGAACAAGCCGCCCCGGGTTTCGAGGCGGCTTTATATTTCATATTGAATTGATTTTTACGCTGATTGGTCGAAGAGGTATTTCATCAACGCTTTTTGGGTATGCAGGCGGTTTTCGGCTTGCTCAAAGACGACCGAGCGGTCGGATTCTAACACGCCATCGGTGATCTCCTCGCCGCGATGGGCGGGCAGACAGTGCATCACCACCGCATGATTCGGTGCCTGGCTCAGCAAGCCCTCGTTCACCTGATAGCCCTGAAACACGCGCTTGCGCTCGTCGGTTTCTTTTTCCTGCCCCATGCTAGTCCACACGTCGGTGTAAATCGCGTCAGCGCTCTTCACTGCCTTGACCGGGTCGAGTTCAAAGGTGATCGCCCCGCCCCAATCGTGCGACATTTCGCGCCCCTGCCAGGTCATCGACGGGTCTGGCTCATAACCGCTGGGCGTACACACCGTCAAATGGAAGCCGAGCAGCCCGGCGATGAGAATCAGCGAGTTACAGACGTTGTTGCCGTCGCCGATGAAGGTCATGTTAAAGCCCTGCATGTCGCCGCGCTCGCGCAGTTTGTCCCACACGGTGAACAGGTCGGCGATCGCCTGACAGGGGTGGCCCTCGTCAGACAGCGCGTTAATCACGGGGATATCGGCGTATTTGGCGAGATCCATTATCGTCTGTTGGGCGTAGACGCGGGCGACGATCAAATCGACCCAGCGCGCCAGGTTGCGGGCCACGTCTTTGACCGGCTCGCGCTTGCCCAGGTTGATATCTTGATTGGTCAGATAGACCGAGTAGCCGCCCAGTTGTTGGATGCCCGCCTCGAATGTGACCTTGGTGCGCAGCGATTGTTTCTCGTTGATCATCGCCATGGTCTTGCCTTCAAGCGCCAAGGCGAAGGCGCGGGGGTCGGTCTTTAAATCGGCGGATATCTGAAAAATCGCCAATAGATCGTCGCGGGTCAAATCAGAAATGAGCCTCAGGTCGCGTTTCTTCATGAGTTGTCCTCCAAGTTAGCCCCGTTCGGCCAGACTTTCGTCCAGCGCGGGCAATACAGCGAATAACACATCGTCATCAATCATCAGCGGCGGCAAAAACCGCAGCACCTTGGGGCCCGCCGTACCGGCAAGATAACCGCGCTCGCGCAGTTTCAATACCAAATCAGCCGCCGGGCGGTTCATCTCAACCCCGATCATTAGTCCACGCCCGCGCACTTCTTTGATAGAGGCGTGTTTGGCTTTTAACTCGTCTAGTTTTTCACGAAAGGCCTCGCCCAGGCGCTTGCTGCGTTGGGGCAGGCGTTCATTCACGATGGTTGAAAACGCCGCCGCGCCCGCCGCCGCCGCCAACGGGTTGCCGCCAAAGGTCGAGGCGTGAGACCCGGGCGTGAGTTGTTCAGCGGCATGGTCTTTCATGAGCAGCGCGCCCATCGCCGCGCCGCCCGCCAGGCTCTTGGCGAGCGAGATCAAGTCAGGATCGACTCCAAAGGTTTCACTGGCGAAGAGATCGCCGGTACGCCCCAAGCCGCATTGAACCTGGTCAAACATCAACAGGGCGCCGTGTTGGTCGCAGAGTTTTCGCGCTTCTCGGGCGAACTCGACTGAGACGGGATGAATGCCTCCCTCGCCCTGGACCGACTCGAACACCACCAGACACGTCGAGTCATCCACCGCGTTGCGAAGCGCTTCGATGTCATTGATGTCGATATGAATAAAGCCTTCAAGCAGCGGCCCGAAGCCTTGGTGATATTGAGTTTGTCCAGTCGCGGTCAACGCGCCCATGGTTCGGCCATGGAACGAATTGTTGAGCGCAACGATTTTGTGTTTCCCCGCGCCGCGCGTCTCGTGGGCGTAACGACGGGCGAGTTTGATTCCCGCTTCGACCGCTTCGGCGCCGCTGTTACAGAAAAAGACTTTGTCAGCGGGGCTGTGTTCGACCAATAGGCGCGCCAATTCTATTTGTGGTTCGATCAGATAGAGATTTGACGCATGAATCAGCGTCTCGGCCTGTTTTTGAATCGCCGCCACTACGTTGGGGTGGCAGTGGCCCAGATTGTTGACGCCCAAGCCGGAAAGGAGATCGGTGTATCGCCGCCCACGGTCGTCCCAGACCGATGCGCCTTCGCCGCGCACCAGACACAAATCACGGGAACCATAGTTATTGCTCAATACAGCCGCAGCGGCCTCCGCCGCTGATTGAGACGCCGTTGTCATGGCGCCGCCCTCCCTTCGATTTATGCAGGATCAGGATACACCAGCGTGCCCACGCCCGTGTTGGTAAACAATTCGACCAAGATGGAGTGCGGTACGCGCCCGTCAATAATGTGGGCGTTTTTGACCCCGCCGCCGATGGCCGTTAAACAGGCCGTCAGTTTGGGGATCATCCCGCCTTGTGCATTGCCCTGATCAATCATCTCTTTGGCGTTGGTCGCAGACAGTTGCGACACAAAACTGTCGGGGTGGTCTTTGTCGACAAAGACGCCTTTCATGTCGGTCAACATAATCAGGCGTTCGGCTTTGAGCGCGCGGGCGATTTCGCCCGCGGCGATGTCAGCGTTAATGTTGTAGGCATGGCCGTCTTCGCCCATGCCGACGGTCGATATGACCGGGATAAACCCGCCGCCTTCAAGCGTATTTAAAATATCGGGCGTAATCTTGGCGACATCACCGACATACCCAATATCGGTTTCTTGAGACGGGTCTTCACTGTGACGGTGCATTTTTTTCTTGGCTTCGATGAGGCGCCCGTCTTTTCCTGACAGGCCGACGGCGCGGCCGCCTTCGAGGTTGATGCGCGCCACGATGTCTTTCCCCACTGCGCCAGTCAACACCATTTCGGCGATGTCAACCGTTTCTTTATCGGTGATGCGCAGCCCGTCGATAAACTCGGTTTCTTTGCCGAGGCGCTTCATCAGGGCGGTCACTTGAGGCCCGCCGCCGTGGACCACGATGGGGCGTACACCAACATAATCAAGCAAGACAACGTCGCGGCAAAATTCCTGTTTGAGCGCCTCGTTGGCCATCGCGGCGCCGCCATACTTAATCACAATGGTTTTGGCGTAGAACTTCCTGATATAGGGAAGCGCTTCGATCAAATGTTGAGAAAAGAGTTCGCGGTTGTCAGTCACGGTCGCCGCCTCGTCAGTAAATCACCTTGTTTAATGGATATTCAATAATGCCCACCGCGCCGGCGCGTTTGAGTTTGGGTATGATCTCGCGCACGGTGCGCTCGTCGGCGATAATCTCCAACGCGCTCCAGCCGTCTTCATACAAGCTGGATACGGTGGGGTTGGTGATGCCCCTGGGCAGCGTTTCCATCACCGCATCGAGGTCAGATTCTTTCACGTTCATCTTGATGCCGACTTTGTCGTTGGCGTTGATCGCGCCTTCGAGCATGAGCGCCATGCGGTCGAGTTTGTCGCGCTTCCAGTCGTTTTTCAGCGCGCCTTTGTTGGCAATCAGGTTTGTTTGCGACTCAAACAAGGTGTCGACGATACGCAGGTTGTTGGCGCGCAATGACGAACCGGTCTCGGTCACATCGACGATGGCGTCGACCAGGTCGGGGCATTTCACCTCTGTCGCGCCCCACGAAAACTCGACGGACGCCTTTACGCCGTGTTCGTCGAGATAGCGCTTGGTGGCGTTGACCAGCTCGGTGGCGATGCGCTTGCCTTCGAGGTCTTTAACGCGATGGATATCTGATTTTTCTGGCGCCGCCAACACCCAACGCACCGGCTTGGCGGTCGACTTTGAATAACACAAGGTTGTGATTGTCTCAACGTCAGAGTCGTTCTCGCGCACCCAGTCCTGTCCGGTGATGCCCGCGTCTAACACGCCGTCTTCGACGTAGCGCGACATCTCTTGGGCGCGCAGCAACACAATCGACAGCTCCGGGTCGTCGCAGCTGGGGTAATAGGAACGGTCGCGCACTTTGATGCGGTAGCCAGCGCGTTGAAACAGGTCAAAGGTTGAATCCTGCAGGCTGCCTTTGGGCAAGCCCAATTTCAATACATTGTCGCTCATGACGCCTTTCCAACTTTCGTGTCTATTCAACAATCGTCAATCGAGAACCCAGACGGACGATTTTATACAGTTCTTCAACATCTTGGTTGTACATGCGAATACACCCGGCGCTCTTTCGAAAGCCGATGGTTTCCGGATCATTGGTACCGTGGACGCCCAGGCTGCTGCCGATGCCCATCCAGCGCGTACCGAGGGCGTTTTCGGGGTCGCCCGGCTCAATGATTCCGCCCGTGGGTTTATACCATCGCGGGTTTTCTTGTTTGGTTTCGATGGTATACACGCCCGCCGGGGTCTTATAACTCTGTTCGCCGATGCCGACCGGGTACCATTTGATGAACTTCCCGCTCTCGGTCAACAAGTTGAGGCGGCAGAGTTCTTTGTCAACCACAATCTGAAACGGCTCTTTGGGCACTTTTAGCCGCTTGCCAATTCGCAAAGAACCGCGCAACTTGTTGGCTTCATTCACATACCAGGCGGTGGTGCCGTACAGGCTGCCGATCTTGATCGGCGAGTCGCCTTTTTCGACTGTGTGCAGCTGCGAAAACTCGTCCAGCGATGGCGACCATAGCGTGGCGGCGTTCATCTCGGTCAGCCTGTCTTTGGCCGCGGAGATGACGCTCTGGGGCGCTTCGCTGTCTAGCAATTCATACAGATATTCGCGCTCTTTCGGTTCGTTGCCTTCTTGGGCGTAGGTGGTCGCGATGCCCACCAGCGCCTCGCCGCGCAAGACCGGGTCGGTCGCTGAGGCCACTTCGCCGAAGATGGCGCGCGCCTCAGCCGGGTTGTCTTCGACAATCGCCTTGGCCTGACGATGGCGCGCAGTCAGATAAAACTCGCTGTCGGGGTATTCGCCCGCCAGGCGGCCCCAGACTTCTTCGGCCTCGTCGTGGTCTCCTTTTTCATAGGCCACGGCGAGGTGATAGAGGGCGCGGTCGGCGCCTTCAAAGCGGTCGCCCGCCTGAACCACCGGCAACAACGCCGGGATGGCGGTCTTAATGTCGCCCGACTCAATCAGCGACTCAGCCAGATGAAGCTGGTTCCAGCGGCCTTCATCGACGCGCTTGGTGTAGAGCAGATAGCCCGCCGCACCCAGTGTGCCTAAAAAAACCAAGATCAAAATGTAAATAAAAAACGTCCGGTTCAACATCTCTCAACCTCCAAACCAGAGAAAACAAAAGCGCCAACCAATGAACCATCTATTGTAACCGCTTTGGCGCGTATCGCTGAAAAAAAGCGAAACCCGCCTCATACACACCAAGGCGGGCATTCGCCGAACATTCGAAGGGCCGCTTCGTTTTCTTATGCAGCGGAACTCAGGCTGCTGGGGTCAATCGCCTCGCCGTCGTCTTTGACTTTCTTCGGTTCATGCTTGCCCATCATCAAAAGGATGGGGCTGGCGACAAAGATTGACGAGTAGGTCCCTACTACCACGCCGACCAACAAGGTAAACGCGAAGTCGTGAATGACCGGGCCGCCGATGACATGCAGCGTACCGATAACCGTCAAGGTGGTGACTGATGTCAACACCGTCCGTGAGAGGGTCTGGTTAATGCTGTGGTTGACCACTTCAGAGAAGTTCTGCAGCCCGGAGGTGTAGTTCTCGCGGATGCGGTCAAACACAACAATGGTGTCATTGAGCGAATACCCTAACACGGTCAACAGCGCGGCAATGATAGGCAGGTTAAACTCCGTTCCCGTCACCGCCAACATCGACAGCGTAAAGAAAATGTCGTGGAACAACGCCGCCACCGCCGCCACCGCGAAACGGAACTCAAAGCGGGCGGTAATGTAAAGCAGGATGCCCACGCTGGCGAACAGAATACAGTTCAGCCCTTTGAGCAATAGCTCGCCGCCGACCTTGGCGCCGACCGTGTCACCCTGAAGGGTGATAAATTCGCGTTCGGGGTAGATCTCATGAATTTTGGCGTCGAGTTGGTCAAAACTCTTGATGATGGCGTCTTCGCCGCCGCGCACGCGAATCAGCATCTGCTTGCCTTCGCCGCCTAAGACTTCTTGAATGACGGCGTCAGCCTGGCCGATCTCGGCCATCTTGACGCGGATTTCATCAGCGGCGATGGTTTCTTCAAATTCGAGAATGACCTCGCTTCCGCCCGCAAAGTCGATGCCCTGGTAGTTCTGCCAGTTGGCAACCAGCAAAATGAACCCGGCCAGGCCAATGGCGAGGCTGGCCATCATAAAGGCCTTGCCTTGTTTAAGGAAATTAAAGTTGGCGTTTTCAAAGATGCGAAACTTGCCGATGGATAAGGTCTCAGCGCCTTGGTTGGCGATGAGGTCAAAGATCAACCGCGTGACAAAAATCGCGGTGAACATCGAGACGATGATACCCAGCGACAAGGTCACAGCGAACCCTTTGATCGGCCCCGTACCAAACTGGAACAGAACCAACGCGGTAATCAGCGTGGTCAGGTTGGCGTCAAAGATGGTCATAAAGGCGCGGCCGTAGGCTTTATCGAGAACCAGGGGCAGATTTTTGGCGCGTTTGGATTTCATTTCTTCGCGCATGCGCTCAAAGATGAGAACGTTGGCGTCGACTGCCATACCGATAATCAATACCAGGCCGGCGATGCCCGGCAGGGTGAGCGTGGCGTTAAACAACGCCATGCCCGCCATGAGAAGAATCAAGTTCATCACCACCGCCACACTGGCGACCACGCCGACAAACATGTAATAGCCGATCATAAACACCAATACGATGACGCCGCCCACCATTCCGGCGTAGATGCCTTTTTCAATCGAATCTTGGCCTAGCGACGGGCCGACCACGCGGCTTTGTTCGACCTGCATCGGCGCCGGCAGGGCGCCCGCGCGAAGCACCACGGCGATCTGGCGCGCTTCCATAATGTCGCCGATGCCTTCGATGACGGCGCTGCCGCCGCGAATTTCGGTGCGGATCACGGGCGAGGTATACACGCGGTCATTCAACACCACCGCAAGGTATTTGCCTTTGTTATCGCGGGTAGTGCGGTGAAACATCTTGGCGCCGTCATTGTCAAAATCTAACGAGACCCGCGGCTGATTGGTGGTCGGGTCCATGGTCGGGAAGGCGTCGTCTAACTGGGCGCCCGACACTTCGACCTTTTTTCGGACCAGGTATAAGTAGCGGTGTGTAAAATCAAAGTAAGGCGGGTTGGCCTGTTCTTCGTTGCCCCACACAAACATCAAGTCGCGGTCAACCATCGCATTGACGGTCGAACGCTGAAGAATCTGATTCACGAGTTCGAAGTTTTCAGGCGTCTGCACCGCCACCGCCGCCACGCTGCGCATGGGCATCTGGGCCGCCAGCAGGCTCTGGAAATCTTCGGGCGCGGCCGCATCAATGTCTGAAATGATGCGCACCAAATCCGTCTGTTCAGCGACAATATGAAAACTCAGTTTTGAGTCGGCGTTGACCAATTGCTTGACCGCGTCAGGATCGCTAAAGCCGGGCATCTCTAACACGATGCGGCGCGGGGCCTGTTTGATGATGGCCGCTTCGGCGACGCCAAAGGCGTCGACGCGGCTCTCGATGGCCGCCGCCGCGCTGTCTAGCACAATCTCTTTGGCGTAAGAGATCTCGTCTTCGGTCTTGCCCTGCTCTCGCAGCTCGGCTTCGTAGGCTTCGACGTCAACTTCGATCACCAAATGAACGCCGCCCTGAAGGTCGAGGCCCAATTGAAGACTGTTGTCTTTCAATTCACGCAAATCGCGTTTCAACGCCACCAGCGCCTTTTGGTTCTCAACAATGTTGCCCTGGCCGGACTCAATCTTCGCCTCAATTTCTTGAATCTCTTGAGACGTACCGGAGGTGCGCAACAAGGGATCAATCGAATAGAATTCGTAGGTAGGCAATAACAGCCAGAGGGATACTAATACGATAAAAACAGTGAAGGCGATTCGCCAGACGGGGACCCTCTGCATTGTACTCAGACTCCTTTAAAACGTAGGAACAAAAATAGGGCGTTCAAGACCGTTCTCAGAGAACGCACGAAAGTGTACCTTACCCTTAGCCAGATAGTCAGTCAACGCTCGCAAATCAAGCAAACAGGCAGTCGAAGGCGCCCGCATGGCCGGTTCCAACCATCGCCAGATCAACGTTTTCTCAACGCGAGAAGTCACGCGCTTCTGGCTGCCGGCTGGGCTGTTTCTGTTAGTGTTCGCCGCGGTCAAAATCGCACCACCCGACCTGGCTTTTTATTACGCCTATGCTCACTCAATGGTGTTTGACGTTGACTTCTATTTCGCCTCTCAATACGCTGCGTTTCCCTTCGCCGTCCACGAACTCTACCTGACCAGCCACGGCCTGCCCGCCAATGACTGGCCAATGGGGACAGGCGTGGCATGGGCGCCGTTCTTACTTCTTTCATTCATCTTGAGGGCCGGGTTGGGACTGGTCGGCGTCGCTATCGAACCCGGTGGATACGCCTGGTTTGACCAATGGATCATCACCTATGGCGCCTCGCTGGTCTTTGGCGCAGGGACTGTTTTTCTATCTTACAAACTGGCGCGGTCTCACATGATCAGCCACAAGAACGCATTGTGGGCCTGCGCCTTGATGGCGGCGGGCAGCTCGCTGACCTATCACTTATACGTAAATTCAGCCGATTCACACCCGCCCTCGGCGTTTTTTATCGTTTTGAGCCTGCTCATGTGGCAGTCATACAAACAATCGCCGCGCATCGAACTCGCCTTGTTCGCCGGGACCGCGCTGGGCGCCGCCGGGCTGGTGAGGCCTCACAACCTCTTGTGGGGGCTGACGCCCATTCTCGATTGGGCATTCAACCCGGGCGGTCAAACCCGCCCCGTGGTCAAATCCGCTCATGCGCTTACGTTCGCGAGTGCAGCGTTCTTGGCGTTTCTGCCTCAGATGATGGCGTGGAACGCCATCTATGGCTCGTGGCTGGCGCTGCCCCGCTCAGGCGACGTGTTGTGGCTGGAGCCGAAACTGTATGAAACGCTGTTCTCTGACTTTCACGGCATGATTTCGTGGGCGCCGTTGTTTGGTCTGGGGCTGGTTGGGCTGTTCACTCAGCGCCGCGCCTTGCCCTACCTGGCGCCCATGCTGCTGACGATTTATCTCTATTCCTGCAACCTCGCCTGGTGGGCGGGCGGCTCGTTCGGCAACCGCCGCATGGTCAGCTGCGCCCCGATGTTCATTCTCGGCCTGGCGTGGCTGCTTCAAGCCATGCCCAAGGCCTGGTTCAAAGTGGTTGCGGTCCTCTGCGGGGTGTGGACATGGCTCTTATTGGCCGCTGAGATGGGCGGCGCCATCCAGCTCGACCATTACATGACCTGGCGGGAAATCTTCGCGGCTATCCCTGAAGGCTTCGTGGCTGGAACCAGAGCCCACTTCAGCCGGACCGATTGGAGCCAACACGTCATGCTCAGGCTGGTGGGTGCTTTGAGTATTTGCCTCGTTTTGCTCATCGCCGCCTGGGGCCATGTCAGGTTCGCCAGCCTCAAACGCTCGGCGGTGTTTACCCTCGCGGGGCTGTTGGGGTTGTGCCTGTGGTCAGGCGCGTCGATGGTGAGAACCGCAAGCGCGGTGGACCCAACAGACCTTGAGGAGTACATCCCCCGCGACCGCTTCACCTGGGTGGTGTATTTTGAAAAGGGCTTCTATGAGATGCAGAACCAGCGCTTCACCGATGGCCTGGAGAGCATGGTCGCGGCCGCCATCGCCGAGCCGCGCCACCCGCAGCCGTGGATGTATGTCGGCGCTACCCTCGATTACCACACCATGCACACCCTCGCCCATCACTATTTCAAACAAGCGATGAAGCATGGCTCTCGCTCGAATACCTTTTATAATTTTTATCTCAAATCAATCAACCGCCAGATTCGCCGCGCCCCGACGGCTATGCTATACAATGAACGCGGCGTGGTATTGACCTTGATGAGAGAATACGGCCAGGCGACCGCCGACTTTGAGCGGGCGGTCAAACTTGACCCCGAATATGAACCAGCGATTGAAAACCTGGACAACGTCAAAAACCGCATCGCCGGACAATCAACGCCGATGTATTGGGAATAAGCAGTCATGGAGCAGAAACCGCTACACCTTTTCATCTCTGTCGGTGAAGAATCGGCTGACCGTCACGCGGCCCATGTCATTCATGCGTTTCAACAACTACAGCCCGGCGCGCGCTGGTTTGGCTTTGGCGGCAATGCGATGGAGCGGGAAGGCGTCGAGATTTTATACCCGCTGCCCGATCTGGCGCTGATCGGGTTTGTCGAAGTCATTAAAAAGTTGCCGACCATGTTTCATGTTCGTTCCCTCGCCGAAACCGCCTGGCAAGAACGAAAACCCGACGCAGTCATCTTGATCGACTACCCCGGGTTTCATCTTCATCTCGCCAGGCGCGCCCAACAGCGCGGCATACCCGTGTTGTATTACATCGCCCCCCAAGCCTGGGCCTGGCGCGAGACGCGGGTGAAGGTCATGCGCGAGACCATCAAAAAACTGTTTGTCATCTTTCCTTTTGAGGAACACTTCTTTCAATCGCGCGGCGTCGAAACCGAATTTGTCGGCCACCCTTTGTTAGACCAAATTTCTACTGTCATCCCTGATGACCGCGCCCCGCTAGCCAACCCGGTCGTCGGCTTGCTGCCTGGCAGCCGCAAGAGCGAACTCAAGCGGGTATTGCCCACCTTGATCGAGGCGGCGCGAACACTCAGGCAATCAAAACCAAAAACCCGGTTTTTTCTACCGCTGGCCGAAACGCTGCCCGAATCGTTCCTCCGTCGGTTTGATGTTCCTGATTGGATTCACGTCGCCCGCGATCCTGATTATGAACACCGCAGGCGGCTGACCTTCGCCTGGACGGCGTCGGGCACCGCCACCATGGAGAACGCCCTGCTGGGCCTGCCGATGGCGGTAGTCTACCGCAGCAGCGCATTGAACGCGCTGCTGGCGCGCCGCCTGGTTCGCGTTCCGTATATTGGCATGGTGAATTTAATTGCGCAGAAAGGAATCTGCCCGGAGTTCATTCAGGAACAATGCCACCCCGAACAGCTGGCCCGCCAGGCCGACGCGATTCTTAGCGACCCGGCGCGCTATCAAGAAATGGTTGACGATTTAATAACTCTTCGCCAAAAACTGGGGGGAGAAAACGCCGCCCAGCGGGCGGCGCAAGCCATTCACAACACGTTGATCGAAACCAGCTAAGCTCCCGAGGGTTGGTCTGGCGCGACCAGGCCGTATAAGTCGCGCAACAAGTAATACACTAACATCAACAAAAACGAGACCATGCCCGTCGCGAGCACGATCAGGCTGCGGCGCGGGTAGACTTTCTTTTCGTCAGGCACGGCGTAATACGCCACCTTTAAGTCTTGGCGTTCAGAGGCGACGGTGGTGCCCGCCCAGTCAAAGTTTTTTTCGATGCCCGCCAAGACTTCCAGCGATTGGTCCCAATAGCGCTTGGCCTCGGTTTCTTCGACGTCCAGGCGAAAGAAGCGCTCTTGTTGTTCTTCAACCAGCGGTGTAAGCCGGGCGATCTCGTTCTCTATCGATTGAAGTTTGGCCCTGAGGGCAGGCAGGTCAATCAACAACTTGAGATATTCGGTCCTGAGTTGTTGATAGATCATACCCAACGTCTCTTCCGAGTAGCCTTTACTAAGTTTTTCATCCAAACTCATGCTGCGTTCTTCTTCGTCTTCTACTTGGTTTAAAATTGTGTTGTTGCTCATTATATTGCGCCGGAGTTTAACAATTTGTTCGGGCGCGTCGGTCGCCGAAAAAATTTCGTTAAAATAGAGTTTGCGCGTTTCGAGTTCTTTGGCCGAGTGGACCAGCGTATCGCGCTGCTGGCGCAACGTCGCCAGAATGGTGTTGTTGGTATCTAATTCTTGTTGAAGCAACGGCAGTTTATTAGCGACTATCATGTCGCGGTAGGTATCTTGAAAGCGCCGGCTTTGGTCTAAAACGGGCGTTACTTCCCGCTGAATCAAGCGCCGACTATTATCTTTTTCTTCTAAAATAATTTCGCTATTGAGTTGAAGGGCGCGGTTGGCGATTTCGTTGGCGACCAAGGCCGCAATATCGGGGTCTTCGAGTTCTACTGTCAGCTGGATTTTTGATGACCATGCGTTGTTGTCGATTTGAATGCGGTTCGCGAACTCATCCAAGTGTTCCATATGAAACGGCGCCTGATCAAGATTGAATTCTTCCATAATGTCTTGAAGCACCGAGTCGGCGATGAATAGTTCCGTATAAGTGGACATCGTTATATTAGGGTACATCATGGCCCGTTCGCCGATCTTGGAATTTATCACCACCAGGTCGACTTCGGCGCGATAGCGATTGTGAATCAGAAATGAAAAGCCCGCCGCAACCACCATACAAATCAACGAAATCACCACCATCATACGGCCTCGCCGCCAGATGACTTCAATGATCGATGCGAGTTGAATTTCGCGGTCAACACTCATTGCGGCGCCTTTCGTATCGGTAGCCTGTTTTCTGCAGCGGAAGATTTTAATACGCCCAACACGGGGGTGGGCAACGCCATAACTGGCGCTGGAGTTACATTGGCCGGGTCAGGCAGTTGCTCACGCAAAACATCTTTTTTAATTTTGACTTGATATTTTTGCCGTAGGGATTCACGCCAGGCTTCGAGTTTTTCCTGCATCAACATTTGCGGCAGTATGGCCTGCACCTGGGGCGCTTCAAACGGTTGGACGCCTGCGGACTGTTTTACTTTCACCAAAAAGAAACCATACCCGTTTACGGCGGGAACGACTGGAGACAACTCGCCCTCGGGCGTTTGTAACACCTCGGCGACAAATTCTTCGCCATAGGCTTTTTCGATGCCTTCGGTGTGATAAATAATGCAATAGCCATAGTTGTAGGACCCGTCTGGCGTGTCTGAATATTGGTACGCGTATTGTTGGATCACTTTACGCTTGCCCGCAAAATCGGTCGCCGCCGCAATCAGCGCTTGAACCTGAGCGTGAAGGTCGAGCGCTTTTTCTTTGGCCTGTTCGAGCGCCTGGCCGTCTTTGGCTTCAATCACCACCCGGTTCACTTCGGAACGGGCGGGCGGCGTGAATTTATCGATCTGAGTTTTGTAATACTCTTGTAGCACCTCGGGGGTAAGCGACTCGCGGACGCTGCGTTTTTGGTCTTCCATACAGAGGCGCCCCAGTTGAATGTTACTGAGAATTCTGACCAGTTGTTCTTCGGTTTGCTGGGCTTCGGCGATGTGTTTTTGATATTCGGCTTCGGTTTCAAATTGGCCCTTAAACTCGCGCAGCAAGGCTTCTTTGTCAGCGTCGCTTAGCGAGAGGCCGCGCGTGTTGGCTTCTTCGATTAACAGGTAATTATCAAGCAGCATGTTGACCATCGACTCGCGCTTTTGGGCGATGACGTCTTCCCAGCGGACATCTTCTTGAAGCCGGTAGGTCGCCATCATTTGTTCAGGGCGGACGATGTTATCGATATCCGATAAATAGATGGTTCCGCCGCTCCACTCGGCGGCGGCCAGGTCATTGGCCCGGTCAGGCTGTTGAAGCGGCTCGCCCGTCGTATCAGCAGTAGGCCCCGTTGTTTCTTGGCCAGGGCCGCACGACAGCAATCCAATTGGCAGCAAAACAGATAAGGCGAATACACAAATGGCTCTCATTCTGACGGTCTACCTACCCTTGCTTACAAAATATCAAATATTAATTCGAACCATCGCTGTCGGTAAAGCGGTCTGCCGGGCCGACTTCGTTGGCTTTCAAATAGGTTTCATAGTTCGGCATCGGATCGTCTGGGTGAAACTTTTCCCAGTATGTCCTGAAATTCTTCTTTTGTTGGTCCAGCGTCATGTTGGATGAGGTCTTGCCATACATCATTTGTTCGCGCTGAAACTGGCGGCCAAAGCGTTGTTGATAATCCTGCATGGCTTTTTGCTGTTGTTCTTGGGTGATTCGGGTCGGCATTTGATAGCCAGGCAGCGGCTCATAATTTTGGCTCAGCGCTTTAAATTTGTCGCCGAAGCGCTTGAGGTAATATTCATACGCCTCGACCTGTTCTTCGCGGGTCAGGGCGCGGGGGTTTTTTCTGACCTCATCAAAAAATGACGGCTTTTTAGCCAGACGAAGCGCAAACGCCGCCTCGCCCAAATGAAGCGTCACTTGGTTTTCGGTCACCTGATAGACGCTGACGCCGTTCTCAAGCTGCTGGCCTTCAAACACGACGAAGTATTCGCTGGTGCGGGTTTTCTGGATGGTGCCGTTTTTTTTCTGCCCCAGTTGAGAATAATTGACGTAGATCCAGTCATTCACTAGCGACAACAGGCGCGCCTTGTCGTTGATCTCATCGCTGGGTGGAACATACGGCCCATTGGCGGTGGTTGAAACCGGCGGTGAATAGATGTCATCTTGAATGATGATGTTGGCGTCGGTCAACTCGGGGAACAGGTCTAAAATCGCGTCGCTGCTGCGCCCGCTGGGCGCCAACGGACGCGGTTGTTCGGCCAGAGCGAGCCGCGGCGCCTCGACCGTTGATTTGACCGGAGTGGTCGGCAAAAAGACGGTGACCGCCACCACCACAG
Source organism: uncultured bacterium (assembly GCA_964556895.1). Taxonomy (GTDB): domain Bacteria; phylum Hinthialibacterota; class Hinthialibacteria; order Hinthialibacterales; family Hinthialibacteraceae; genus Hinthialibacter. Next base: position 14,727 of record CAZKYC010000035.1, read on the forward strand.
CGACGATAACGCAAGAAAACAGTACGAGAATGATGCGCATTGGGTTTCTCCACCTGAACGGTCCTTGTTCCGCTACGCGAAGGGTAGTGTATCACGGGCGCCGCAGCATACAACAGTCAAGCGCCGCGCCGGGACATCCCTTCTAGGTTATAGAGCGTTTGTCAAAAAATGTGCGTAAAGCGCGCCCGTATCCGCCGCGGCGGACAGCGATAGATACAGTTGCGTAAACTCAATCCGCACATAATTCTGGCAACCACTATAAGAGTCTTCGCTCAAGATCAAGCCAATCAAACACAACCACCCCTACCTTCACGATTTGCGCTGAAAAAAGTAACGGCGCCTCAGCAATGAGGCGCCGTGTGAAAGCGAAACGCGGTGACCGTCTAGAAATCGTCAGGCAAAACAAAACTGTCTTCAAAGCGGTAGTCAAACACGGCAATGCCAAAGTCAAGCGCGTCTTGGTCAATGGCCAAGTCGTCAGGCACCTGAACAAAGCCATAATGCTTGCCGTCGCGCGTGATGACGAAGTACGAACGCCCGGGCTCATACGTCGCTTCTTGGCCGGGCGCGTTTACGTCACCCGTGTCAAACGGGTTGGTCAACACAGTCGAGCGCGAAATGGTGTTGATGAAGGTCTCGGGGTTTAGCGCAAAGATGTCTGTGTTTTCAGGCAACATCATGATCGAACTACGCGGGTCGGTTGTCTGGAGGACGTCATCGCCCAACACCAAGTCAGCGTCTGCCGGGAAGACGGCGATGACGGGGCCGCGATCTATAAATGAGAACCCAAATGGCTGTTCAACCTCAAGGTCAACAATTTCTGAAAGCAGCTGTTCGTCAATACCGTCTGAGAAGTCAAAATCACGGTCGTTTTCGCCGATTAAGATGCGTTGGCTCATGCTGGTCATGCGGAACACGCCGTCTGACGAGCGCTTGAACACAAACTCGGCTCGATTAAAGGCGACCGTTGACAAGAACGCGCCGGGGAACCAGGTAATCTCAAGAATCGGCTGGGTGCGGCTGCGGCGTAGGAACTGTTCGCGATAGACAAACAACAGCGCAAATTGTTCAAAGGCATTGATGTCTGGCACCGTGATGAATTTCGGCTTATCCGGGCCCAATTTCTTGGGCGCGTAGGTCCCAATTTTTGTATTGCCCGTCAGCCGAATCAATTCATTAAAGACCTCAAATTCCGGGTCTTCTGAGTCGGAGACTTCTTGGAACATACGGCCGAAGTTTTCAATCAAGTAAATATCAATCAACCAGGCGCGGCCATCGAGAACTTCACGGATGCGCAAGTCTTGGCCAGTCGCAGGGCGCTGATCTGTAAACAACATACGCGCAACGGTTTCGGGGGCGACAGCGCCGTCTTCGATATCGACTGCGTCATACTGAACCTCCGGCGTGTAATACGACATGTCTAATAACACACTGGCGCGCACGGTGTCGCCTTCATTCAAAATGGTGAATGAGTTGGGGTTCGCGCGCGACTCAGAGATCGAAATGATTTCAGAGAAGCCAAACAACGAATCCAGCGACCTCTTCAGACCTCTCACATCAGCGCCGTTTTTATCTTTGTAATCGGGCGCGGCGTGAGAGACAATCGTGCTGGCGTCTTCATTATTCATCGCTTGAATAATCTCACGCACCGTTTCAACTACTGACTGAAGATTGACATTGCCGGTTTCGACGTCGACCACGATATCATCATCGAGGCCTGGCGTATCGGCAAACACAAACGGATCAACCGGGATTTCATCTGGGGCAATCGGGTCGACCGCGAAGTAGTGTACTTCACCGCCGCCTTCGATCAGAATGTAACGGTCGGTTTGGCCTGGGAACAACTTCACCTGGCGGACTGCGCCCGGGTCAATCACTTCGCTTGGCAGCTGGGGCTGGAAGGTCGCAGAGCTAAGGCTTGTACCCGAGCCCGTCACGCGGATGCCGCCGTCTTGATTAACAATCACAACGTTAGTCGCGTTGTTGTCTTGACGCACCAACTCAATGTCAGTATAGAAGTCGACGTTTTCTTGCAGGTCGCTCCAAACCAAAGCGTCTGGGTCGCTGCCCAGAGACAACATGCCGTTGCCGGCGAGGAAGTAGATATCATCGCCGCGCGGGGTGAGTTCCATATCGCGGTAGATATCGAGCCCGACAGCGGCGGGGCGTAATTCGGTGTTGGCGTTGGCGCCCAGGTAGAGCATGTCGCCGTCGCCGTCGAGAACATAAATCGCGCCCTTGGCGAAATCAACTTCGATGTCGCGGGCGTTTTCAATTGTGATCTGGGTGGTTGTCGGAGCGCTGATTAACTCGGCGCCGTCAACAGAGTTTTTCAAAAATTTGGTTTCAGCGGCTGAGAACAACAACGAGCCGTTGGCTTGCAACTTGGTCAAAAACACGCCAACGTCGCCAGCGGCCAACACGACGCCATTGCGTTGAACGCCGATCATCCCCGTAAGCGAGAGAGTCGGTTCCATGTCAACGATGACGTCGGTTTCGGTCAGCTGGCCCAACGAAGGCAGGTCGCCCAGACTGAAGGCGCGGCCATCGCTGGTCAACTTGACGATGTCAATGCTGTTAGGTAGGTCGCCTTCGACATCAATTAGACCGCCTCCGCCTCCGTCATCAATGCGCGCTGGGGTTGTGATGGGGCCATCGGCGTAGGTGAAGACGAGCGGGTTCACGCCGTCGTCGACGCGGGCGTAGATGAAGTATTGTTGGGTCGGGTCAAAGTTTGGCACTTGATCAAGCAGGTTCACGGTAAACGTATTGGCCAGCCCTACTTGAGGACGGACCAACGACCCGCCGAGGAACGCGCCGTCAAAACCGATGCCGTTATCGTCGACAAACAGAGCAACTTGAGGCGAGTTGTCTGGGTCTTGCACCGTGTACGAAATCTGGAAGGTAAAGTCAGACGTCGCGATGTTTGAACCCGACGAAGGCGCCTGGAAGGTGATGCGCGGCGAGACGTTCTGACTTTGCACCACAATCTCGTCGGTAGTGATTTGTGACTTGCTGATGCCGCGGAACGGCTCAGACTCAATATAGTCGGTGTTTAAGTATGAGTGATAGGCCAACCCGCCTTCAGGCGATTGGACCGTGACAAACTCGTTGTCGTTGGTGTCAAAGAACGAGAACTGAGCGCCCAACTCGCCGGAACGCATGCGCACACGGAACGAGTCGCCAACTGTCGCCAACTGTGACATGCGCATGGTCACAAAGAAGTCGTTGCCAGCCAGCGGGCCAAAGTTTTCGTCTGGAATCTGAATCTGATACATGTATGACGTATCGTAGTCAGCGGTTTCATGCCAGTTTGAAATGCCAATCGCGCTGTAGGGGTGTTGGAAGGTGACCTCCACCGGATCGGGAACTTCTGGGTATTCAGGGTCTTCACCCGATTCAGCCGCTTCGGCTTCGGCGTCAGCGACTTCTTGGTCAAAGTTGGCGATATTTTCAAGCGCGCTTTCCACCGCGTCGCCAAATGTATCGAGGAAGTCATCAAGATAATCGCCAATGGAGTTGTCGTCGCCTAAGAAGACAAAGTGGCCAAACTGGGTGTGTGTCGGTGGATCAGGCTGGTCGGGGCCGTTCGGGTCCTGGGCGTTGTCAGCAAATTCAGCCCCCACGCCTACCACCATGGGAACCTGGCCAACTTTCACAAACCCAAACTGGCTGGGGAAACGCAGCGCCGAAGCGAGTGAAAGCAAGAACGAGCGGCGAACGTCGCCGTCGGGGTCAGGAACAACCGGAATGTTATCTTCATCAATGTCGCCGAAGGTCAACATCCAAAACTCGTCGCCGCTGACCGGATCAACCACTTTTAGGTCTTCGGTATACAGCGCTTCGGGATTAACAACAGGATACAGATCAATCAAGCCCATACGAGGATCAAGGTTGGGGAACATGCCCTGGTTGTAGCGCGGCTGGCCAAAGTCAGGCCCCGGCGTCCCATCGAACGGACGCGAACCACGAACGGGGTAAATCAAGAAACGCAAGGTTTCATACGCAGTGAAATGGAGAGCGCGAAAATCTAATTCGGCAAACCACGAGCCTTCACCGACCCGATAGGGCAACAACTGGCCGTCTTGAAGATCAAACGGGGTGTCTTCGGGTTCAATCGCGGTGATGTACTCTTCAAACTTGGTTTGGTTGTTTGGCGGGAAGACAAAGGCCGCCTCAGCAAATGAGTTTGTTGAGCCAAACTGATCGGCGGTAAACGGCATGTAAGTATCATTCGAATCAAAAGCGCCATTGACGCCAGCGGGGGTGCGGTCGCCCAAGTCTTCGTCGATAAGGCCGTCGCCGTCGTCGTCTTGAAGGTTATACATTTCTTCATCGATCAAACCGTCGCCGTCGTCGTCTGAGTTGTTTCCTGTAGGCGTGTCATCGTCAACATACACCGCGATAGAATGCTCACTCGCAAGAAAAGGCCCGGTTTGGGTGACGCTCAACTCAAGAGGAATCACCGAGAACAGCGCCGCCAAGGCTGTCAATGAACTGCCCGGCAGGATATCAACTTGCATTTCGCCGAGAACTGTGCTTTCGGTGAAGAAGGAGTCGAGCAAGTTAAAGTTCACCGTGGCGTCATTCAACAACAGGGTCGGGTTTTGACCAAAGTCGATGGCGTCGATGCCGATCACCGCTTTGGGCGGGGATGACAACGTACGGTCAAAGATAATGTTGGTGTTATTGGCGTTAACGCCGCCGCCCGGCTGAGTGAGGTCTTGAAGATTAAAGCGAGGACGCGGGCGCCCAATCAACGCCGTAGTCGTGTCTGAGTTGGGGCGGCCCAAACCGATGCTTGAAACAGAATCAAACACGGTTTCGTCTGTCGCGCCCTGGGTAAATGAGGCCAACCCAGCGCTGACTTGAATGTCTTGAGGCTGAATGAATGGTACAATCGCATCCAGGTTGCGAATCTTGTCGCTGGTCTTGACCGCCAAATATATATCCGACCCGCCGTTGGCGCCGACGCGGCTGTTTGGCGTACGCAAATCGCCAACCGCGTTGGTTCTCGCCACGGGCAATGTCACGGTAAAGCCTTGAAGCAGCGGGAAGTTGTAGAGGTCTAACAAGTTTGATTTTTCGTTGCCTGACAACGACGCCAAATAGCGAACCTGGCCTTCGGTGAGGCCCAAGTAGGGCCGCGAAATATTAATCAACTGGTCAAACAATGAACAGTTGGGGTCTTGATGACACTCAAGCGACCCAAGGGGAGGCCGTGGGTTGTCTAATGATTCTGGGTCAATTTCGCCCAACAACTCAGCGGGAACGCCAAGCAAATCGCCGGACAAATCAGAATCGTTAAACAACCAAGGCAGGACGCGCTTGGCTTCCGTACCGCCGATGCTGCCAGGCAGCATTCGCTCTAACACGGCGCCCAACGCCGGGTTGGCGGCAATGTCATCGGCGGTGATGTCAAACGGTTTAATCTCTAACTCTGACGGGTCCATCGCGATGACACGGTCAACGCCTGGGTCGAACTTCGTTTGTTGCCCGCCGATTTCGCGGTACAAGAAGATACCGCCCGCCGCGCGTTCTAACGGTTTTAAGAAAATGTCTTGGCCAGCGGTATGTGATGGCTCTAACCCGAACGAACCAAACGGGCGCGGCCCATAGGGCACATAACTCATGACATGAGCGTTAAGATTATCTGTCCCGATACTGAAGACATTCCGTGGAAAACCAAAGAAATCCAACGGCATGGTTTTGGCGTATGACAATGGTTCTTCGCCGCCAAAGTTGCGTTGTTCCATCCAGATCATGCCGGGGTTTTCGGGGTCTTCAGGGAAGTTATAGAAGAACGGATTATAGAAATACGTCGGGCGGGCGGTTCCACCAACTGTCACGCCGCCAAAACTAAAGCCCGAACCAATTTGACCAATTAAATGGGCGACTGAGGCCAAGTTAAGCCCGACAAAATTGACTTTGACTTCTTTGATGAAATAGTCTTCGTCAGGACGGCCAACAAAATCAAAGCCCAGAACCGTGCGCGCTTCTGATTTCGCGTCAATTCTGAACGCATTGTCGGTTTCTTTAACCAAGTTAACGATTTCAACGATATCGCCGACAAACACTTGTCGTTCTGCGAAAATGGGGTTTAAGCCGACAAACGCTTCGTCAGGAAACGGCGTTTCATACAATGTGTTATCCGGCAGCGGGTTTCTGCGGTCGCGAATGGTGATGCTGTTGGCGGGGATCGACGCTTCAAAAGTGTCGCCCTGGCGCCAGTCTAAGGTTGTTTGTACGACAACGTGAAAGTCTGGATGGCTGTCTTGAATCAGCGGCACGCGGGCCGTGGATGTTCCCGGCACAGGCTTAAACGTAATAAAGAAGCGTTTGGGGTTGGTCGGGTCGACCTGAACGGTCGGCGCATCGACCAAATCAACCGGGATGTCGCTGCCCGGGTCGTTGGCAAAAAAACTAAACCGGTCGGGCTGGGCTGACGATTCTTGGAACAAAGAGATTCCGCTTGAGAGAGAAGACGCAGACAGGGGCAAAAAGTCTTCTTCGATATCAACCGAAGGCGCGCCTTCAGACAGGTCTTCGATGATAACGACCAACTCTTCGATTTCTTGCAACCGAGGAACAGGAATTTGGCTGCCCTCGTTGCCAATGGCTGACAACGGGAAGCTGAGAACCGCTGTTCGGACTGAAAGCGGAGAGATACCCAGCGGAATGATCTCATCTTCACCGTCTTGGGCAAGCGCCGGCAATGCGAATGACGCTGCCATAACGATTAGTGCGAGTCCCCAAATGAGACCGGCGGGGAAAATAGTGGAGTTTTTCTTCATCTGGCTGCTCATGGAAAAACCTCTTTGAAATTAGTTCGCTAACTTTACCCTTTTGTATCGCCCAGAGAACCGTTTGACGTTGATTCTCATCAAAACAGCCCAATCAAGCGCCCTCATAACAGACACTTAGCAGCCTCCAGGGCGCACATCGCCCCGCAGGCTTCTGCCCGATTTTTCTAACTGTCTGAGATACAGACAGTTAATCATTTCGGTCAATACAAAAACGCTGCTTTAACTATATAATGCGGCGATTTAAAGTGTCAAGTTGAGCGGAGACATCCCCGCGATATCCTTTAGCGAATTTCAAAGTTTAAACACCAACAAAAAATTACGATAATAATCTGTCATGTTTGCGCCAATGACGCATGATGTTGAAAGTCGACCAATCAAGTAAACTCACTTCTGACTTATTGACGACAGTAACACAAAAAAAAATGTCGCCCAAAACAGCGTATTTTTGAGAAAAGATCGCATTTTGACGACTTTCTTGCGAAAACGAATTGACGAAAACCAAAGAGGCTTTAAGATTATACTGTTAGTAATTTCTGAACTGGCCGAGTCGGCTTGGTTTTGCGCCAATGGAGGGTAATGTGGACGAAATTCGTCCCCCAAAATCCACACGATTTATTTTTGTTACGGGGGGTGTTTGCTCTTCGTTGGGTAAGGGCGTCGCCTGCGCCTCGATGGGCTGTCTTCTCGAAGCGCGGGGTCACACCGTCGCGTTGCAAAAATACGACCCCTATATAAACGTCGACCCGGGCACCATGAGCCCCTATCAACACGGCGAGGTCTACGTCACCGACGACGGCGCCGAAACCGACCTTGATCTAGGCTACTACGAGCGATTCACATCTTCTAAAATTTCTCGCAAATCGAGTATATCTACCGGACAAATCTATGATTCGGTCATCAAACGCGAGCGCCGCGGCGGCTATTTAGGCAAGACCGTCCAGCTGGTTCCTCATATAACCGATGAGATTAAACGCCGCATCTATGCAGTCGCTGACATAGAGAAGCCCGACTTTCAAATCTGTGAAATCGGTGGAACCGTCGGCGACATTGAGGGCTACCCCTTTCTTGAAGCCATTCGCCAGGTGGAGTGGGAGCTGGGCCGCGAGCGGGTCTTGTTCGTCCATTTGACGCTAGTCCCTGTCATCTCTGTCGCGGGAGAGGTCAAAACCAAACCGACCCAACACAGTGTCAACAAACTGCGCGAAATCGGCATCCAGCCCTCGATTTTGTTGTGTCGAACGTCTGTCGCGCTCAACCGTGAGATGAAAGAAAAGATCGCGTTGTTCTGTAACATCCCCCCTCACGCGGTAGTCAGCGCGCGTGACATCCAGTCGACGATCTATGAAATCCCCCTTGCCTATCGAGACGAGGGCCTCGACAAACTGGTGGTGAACTATTTTAACGTAAGCAATGGCCCGCCCGACCTGAAAGAATGGAAAAAGATTGTCTCCATTATCAAACACCCGCGCAAAGGCCCGGTGAAAATCGCCGTAGTGGGCAAATATATTCGCCTTCAAGACGCCTACCGCTCCATTTATGACGCGTTGATCCATGGCGGCATCGGCAATAACTCCAGCGTCGAGATCATCCCTGTCCACGCCGAAGAAATCGAGAAGAAAGGCGCGCATGCGCTTCTCAAAAAAGCCGATGGCATTCTGGTACCCTGGGGGTTTGGAAAGCGCGGGACGTTGGGCAAGGTGCAAACCATTGAATACGCTCGCAAAAAACAGGTCCCCTTCTTTGGCATTTGTCTGGGCATGCAGTGCAGCGTAGTTGAATTCGCCCGCAACCAGCTCAAGATGACTGGCGCCTCCAGCACTGAATTTGATCCGGATACTGAGTTCCCTGTGATCAGTTTGATGGATGAGCAAAGCCGCATAGTTGACAAAGGCGGCACCATGCGGCTGGGAGCCTACCCCTGCATATTAAAGAAAGGCTCAAAAGCCCGACAGGCCTATGGCGAAGACGAAATCTCAGAACGCCACCGCCACCGTTGGGAATTTAACAACGATTACCGCGAGGCGTTTGAACAAGCTGGACTGACCATCAGCGGTTCGTCGCCTGACGGCAAACTGGTTGAGATTGTCGAGTTAAAAGACCATCCCTGGTTTGTCGGCTGTCAGTTTCACCCCGAACTCAAGTCACGACCGCGCACTCCACACCCGCTCTTTAGGGCGTTCATCAAAGCGGCGCTCAAAAAACAGGCCAAATAGATTTCCCCGCTGCCTGTACAATAAGCGAATCTGTTGTTTAACGCGCTAGACAGAATACCGATTTGGAGTGTTTGACTGATGAAGTTACTGCCTACGCTCTTGATGAAATACACGAGCACTCGCACCAGCCAGCGAAATCTCAAAATCATTTTTAACTTTTTAATGATTTTAGGATTTTTGGTTTTTCTATACAGCATTTTGTTTCACTACATCATGTTGTTGGAAGACAAAGAATACACCTGGATCACCGGTTTTTATTGGACGCTTACCGTCATGTCGACGCTGGGGTTTGGCGACATCACCTTTCACACCGATATCGGAAAAATTTTCTCAATTGTTGTATTGATGTCAGGGGTTGTCTTGCTCTTGGTGATGCTTCCGTTCACCTTGATCGAATTTTTTTATGAACCGTGGATCAAGGCGCAAACCTTCACCCGCGTCCCCCGCCATGCGCCCGATGATATGAAGGGCCATGTGATCTTGTTTCAATATGACCAGATCACCAGCGCGCTCATCGAAAAACTCACCCTCTATCACTATCCATATGTGTTAATCATTCCCGACTTTGATGAAGCATTGCGCTTTCATGACGAAGGCTTTCAGGTGATGTATGCTGACCATGACGACCCCGAAACCTACCGCAAAGCGCACATAGAAAACGCCACCCTGGTCGCAACCACCCGGACCGACATCGCCAACACAACGATTGCGTTTACGGTGCGTGACGTCAGTGAAACCATCCCAATAGTGGCGACGGTTCGCGATGATTATTCGGTAGACATTCTAAAAAGCGCAGGCTGCACGACGTTGTTGCATTTAGGCGACATGACAGGCCAAGCGTTTGCACGCCGCCTGCATGGAGGCAAAGAGGCGGTTCATGTCATCGGCCGTTTTGACGATTTATTGATCGCTGAAGTAAACGCAGAGACTACCCCCTTGGTAGGCAAAACTCTGCTGGAAAGCAACGTCCGCGAAAAAACCGGGGTCAACATCGTCGGCATCTGGGAGCGGGGAAAATTTGAAAACGCCCAAGCCCTAACCCGAATCGAGTCAAAGATGGTGTTGGTCTTGTCGGGCCTGAGATCACAACTTGACCGGTTTGAACAGCTCTGCCAGGTCAACACCATGCCCGAAACGCCCGTTGTCATCATCGGCGCCGGCCGGGTCGGCAGAGCAGCGGCGAACACACTGAAGAAACGAGGCATTGACTATCGAATCATTGATATGGACAACGAAAAGAAACAATCATCGAACAAATTTGTGATCGGAAACGCCGCGAACCCAGACGTATTAAAAGCAGCGGGCATCGAACAAGCCCCCGCGGTCATCATCACAACCCGTGATGACGACACCAATATCTATCTCACCATTTATTGTCGGAAACAGTATTCTGACATTCAAATCATCAGCCGTACCAGCCTGAAACGAAACATCAGTACGCTACACCGCGCAGGGGCCGACTTTGTCATCTCGTATGCGTCGATGGGAGCCGAAAAAATATTCAACTCGCTCAAACGAAGCGACATCCTCATGGTGGCTGAGGGCCTGGATGTCTTTCGGATCAAAACGCCCACCACGCTGACTGGCATGGTAATTCGCGACACCTCGATCCGCCAAGATACAGGCTGCAATATCATTGCCGTTCATACCGACGGCCAGTCACACATCAACCCTGAAGCCGATGTCGTTCTTACACCCAATTCAGAACTTGTTTTGATAGGAACCGACGAAGCCGAAAACCGCTTTCTCCAACTCTATACAGAACAAAGGTTGAATTAAGCGCTTTTATTAGAATCGTGTTTCAAATTCACGCCTCCCTGTTTTAAGCATTGATAATTGTCTTTGAATGAGTTGGAATTAGCCCGTAATCTCAAGGCGCATCCCCTCATGATTATTTGGCGGGGTTTGCTGAGACGAAAAACACAAAAGATGGCTGGCATGAAAGGAAAAAGCATGAGAACGTTTCTTGTAACGACATTAATTTTATCCGTTTTGGTCGCGTTTGCTCCACAACCAGGGTTCACTCAAGAGGGCGTGTCTTGGCGATTAACCGGCAAGGCGAAGCATGATGTGAAGGTTCCCGACATTTTGGACTATCAAACATTGCTTTGCGATCCACACATGCACACGGTTTTTTCAGACGGAATGGTCTGGCCGACAGTTCGAGTGGATGAAGCCTATCGTGAAGACCTCGACTTCATCGCCATTTCAGACCATATCGAATATCTACCCCACAAAGACGACATCCCCACCAACCACAACCGCGCCTATGACCTCACGGTCGGCCCTGCGAAATTGTTAAACCTGTTGATGCCGCGCGGTTCTGAAATCACGCGCGATACGCCTCCGGGCCATTTCAACGCGATCTTTTTGAAAGACTCGAGCGCGTTAGATACCGACGACTTTCTCACACAAATAAAAATCGCCAACCAACAAGGCGCCTTTGTCTTCTGGAACCACCAAGCGTGGAAAGGCGAAGAACGGGGTTCGTGGCGCGACATTCACACAACCATTTATGACAAGAAATGGCTGCACGGGATGGAAGTCGCCAACGGCGGGACTTACTATCCATCGGCCCATCAATGGTGCCTCGACCGTGGAATGACCATGTTGGGCTCCAGCGATGTCCACAAGCCTTTTTTACACACCGAAACTACACCCGACGAACACCGGACTATGACCTTTGTCTTTGTGAAAGAACGCACGTTAGCGGGCGTGAAGGATGCGCTTTTCGCGGGCCGCACCGCGGCGTGGAACAAGAACCAAGTGATCGGCCTGGAAAAATATCTGAAAGAGATCTTCGCCCAATCAATCACCATCGGCGCCCCATTCCTGAATGAGAACAACGCCATGTATGTCGAACTGTCTAATTCGTCAGACATTCACTTTGATTTAGAGCGAACCGGCGACGCGGGCCCTGAGTCGTTCCAGATCCCGGCGCGTAGTTCAATTCAGATTCGCCGCCGGGCTGAGGGAGAACCAGGCAAGGCAACATTGAAGTATGAAGTGACCAACCTGCTGGTCGCTCCCGGAAAAGGCTTGCCAGTTGAACTGACCTTGTTCGACGACTAATTCGCCGCCCACTTTTCTACAAACGAACCCCGCCTCTCTATAGAGAGGTGGGGTGTTATGTCAGTCCGCCGCGGTGGGCTGTCCGCTGCGGCGGACGAGCCCACCCTACCCAGGCTATTGGTTTCTCATCTATTTAGCCCCCCTTATTAAGGGGGGACGGCGCGTTAGCGCCTGGGGGGATCCGGTATTCTTCGTCAGAATCAGGATTTCGCCGGGGCGAACTCTCCCAGGGGGGAGATGGGGCAGGGTCTCGCTCAATCAGCGCTTTATTGGTGATACTCCTCAAAGAAGTCCATGCGCCCCCCTTTGATCCGCCTTATCCCGCCGGGGAACCTGTCAGGCGGCTCAAACTCCGGCCAATTCGACAGAACTGTATCTGCGTATGCTTTCAGCCGTTTTACCACCTCTGGGTTATCCCCGCTGACGTCGCGCGTCTCAGCGGGGTCGACATCCAGATTGAATAACATCATCGACTTGGGCTCGACGCCAGCGGTTTCGCCGGGGTATTGATGAGGCCGTGATTGTTCAAACTGGGCGATCAGAGTCACGCCGTCAGGCCCGCGCGGGTCTACCCAATCATCGCCGCGGTTGGACAGTTTACCAGGACTGTGAAGGTGCAGCTTCCAAGGACCGCTTCTGACCATCGCCAGGTTTGTGCCTTTTAACGCGAACAGGTATTCATGCGGGTCTTTTGTGTTCGTCCCGTTCAACAGAGGCATGATATCGACGCCGTCAATCTCGCGGTCTGTTGGCGGCTTGGCCCCCGCGAGTTTGAGCAGGGTCGGGAAGATATCAATCGTGCCCGCCGGGGTGTCGTGGACTGTCCCGGCTGAAATTTGCCCCGGCCAGCGCGCGATAAACGGCGCGCGAATTCCGCCGTCCCAGGTGGCGGCTTTCATCCCGCGCAAACCGCCCGCGTCGCCGCCATAAAAGGGGCCGTTGTCGGACAGAAAGAGGATGAGCGTGTCTTCATCAATTCCAAGTTGTTTTACTTTGTCTAAAACCTGGCCGACTGACCAGTCGAGTTCGCGAATCACATCGGCGTATAGATCGTCTTGGGTTTCAGGCGTGTAAAACTCTTCAGACGCCGCCAATGGTTTGTGAGGCATGGCGTGAGGGAGATATAAGAAAAACGGTTTGTCGTCGTTATGGCTGCGTTCGATAAAATCAAGCGCGCGTTCGGTATAGCGCTTGGTTAGGGTGGGTTGATAGGCGGGATATTCATAAACGGATTCGTTTTCGACCAATTGAACCGGGCGCATATCGTTTGAATAGAGAATGCCGAAATATTCATCAAACCCCTGGTTGGTTGGCAAGAAACGGCGGCGGTGGCCCAGGTGCCACTTGCCGATGCAACTGGTGGCGTAGCCCACAGGTTTGAGCGCTTCGGCAATGGTGATTTCTGACTCCGGCAGGCCAATGTTGTTGAGGCCGGCGTCAGGGCTGGGGTTGTGAACGACCCCGCTTCTGAAGGGGTAGCGCCCCGTTAACAGTGAAGCGCGCGAGGGTGCGCAATAAGGCACAGGCACATAGACATGAGTCAGTTTAACGCCTTCAGACGCCATGCGCTGTAGCGCGGGGGTCTGGTATTTGATTTGACTGTTGCCAAAGCCTTCGATGTCGCCATAGCCAAGGTCGTCGGCTAAAATGACAATGAAATTTGGTTTCTTCGCAGCGGCGTTTGCGCCTGGAAAGGCGGCTGAGGCCATCCCTGCCCCCATCATTCCAATAAAGTCGCGACGATAGAGATTTCGTTTCATGATAGTGCTTTCCTCACTTGAACGGTGCGTTTTGAATTCAACTATACCTTTGTTAAAAACGGCGCTGATTGGTTCATTCGCTATGCAACCAACTGTAACATACTGGCCGTTGCCATCCTACCTCAAGCGCAAATTTGGCATAGCCGGTCAAGCTAACGGGCTGAGGCCCTTTGTGACGTCACGATGGGAACGTACCCATATTCAAGCCCCTTTGGCGGCGTAACCAACAAGGCCGGGTCAAGAGATACGAGTGTAATGTCGCGGCTTGGCGGCGGCATGTAATCGCGGTCAATCGGCCATTCTGTATGAATTTTTTCTACAAACGCCTGAAGCCTTTCTTTCTTTTCCCGGCTCCAGTCATATTGTTGAAACGAGGGCTGGTCGATAAACCGATACCATGAATAAGTGACCACCGAGCCATCAATTAACTCGACGTCATGCGGGCCAAGCGCTGGGCCTGGGTTGGTCCAAGCGCCTTCTTGGGGGGAAGTGTATTGAGGGCCAGGCGAAGCGAGTGGAAATTCTTTTTGCAGCAACGCTAGGGGGACGTCATCGCTCGACACCGCAACGCGCTGATCACCGACCTGTTTATAATATTGAGGGAAGACGCCTTGCGGGCTTAGGTCGTTTTCAAACCACTGCAATCCCCAAAGGCCGTCGCCATGCACTTTAGTGTCAAAGACAGTTTCGACGTCTTTGAGTTGTTGTTCGGCTTGATTGTAGTTTGTTGTGCGGGTGGTTAACGTCGATTTCCAAGACGCTTCTTGGTTGAAACTGCCCGTACAGGCCGGGCCGCCATCGCGCCATGTTTTGAATGAATGATAGAGAGATTCTTTTGAATAATAGGTAACATCCAGAACCAGAAGGGTTCTTCCTTCTTCATCAACGGGAAACTGAAGTTTGGGTATTTTTGAAAACAGGTTGCCGTCTTGATCGGCTGCGTCGAAACGAGGAACGGTGTTAATTTCCATGGCGCCGCCGCCCATTCTGCCCGGTCGCGCATCAAGCCCCCTTCCATAAATGAATGGATAGTCAAACAGCTTGCCGATCTTGCTCCAGGTTTCGGGAATGTAATAGGCGATGGGGCCTTTAAAATTGGCCGCGCTAATAAAACATGTCCAACTTTGGTCTCCTGTTGGCGGGTCGCCCGTAGTCGGGTCAGTAAACGGCAGCGCCATATAGGTGTAACCAAAAAACTCGCCGTTTGGGGTGCCTTGAAATGGGAGGGCGTCGGGCGGGATTAAGAGGCGATTGCTTAGCTGAGCGATTCCCAGCTGGTCGTCAGGCAAGGCGGCGTCGTGATAAAAAAACGACCAGCCCGGAGAGCCGACTTCATAGTCGTAACACTGGGGCGTGGCGTTCATGCTGAACTTGGGCGGGCCGTAGCGAAAGTGGTTTCTCGCCCAATAGCCCAGGCCGCCTTCGACCGTTTGAAAGACGCTGCTCCAGGTGGGCCCTCGCTTCGGCCAGTTGTCTCGCGCCAGGGTGCCGACAGGCGCGAGAGGCTTGTCTTTATTATCAGAGTTATCGGGCGTGATCCACGCGCCCGCCAATCCAATCTGAAAGTTGGCGATTGGCTGGTCAATCAACGGCCACACCGCTGAGTAAAAACCCATGCCCGCGTTGTATTCAGACCGTTCCGGCGGGCGTGTTGCGCTATAACCGATGTACCCATGAAGCCCTCTTGAGTGAGAAGTAATTGTAATCTCTTCTGATTGATTGGCGGCCAGAAGGTGGACGCATTGAAACCCATGTGAGAGCGCAACTAAGGCGAAAATAACATATAGTTTGTTTATCTTCATTCTGAATAACACCTTTCTATTGCCAGCCCAAAACGTCAACTGACATCAAAATTTCTGGCCCGTATCTTGTTGATGAATCCTATCAAATTTTTATTGGGGTTTCTGTCAAATAGTGTCTAGAAGCCATCTCAAACATACTATTGTTTTGCAGCGGACGGCGTGTGTACAACTCTGCTCGCTTCCGTGCTGCTCCGCTTAGAAGCACAGGCGCTCCCAGAATTGCACCCACGCCTAAATTAGGTTTTCAATGATTGATACGTTGATAATCGATAAAAAGGCGATCTCCATCTTTGAGATGGCTTCTAGAGCGTTTGACAAAATTGGGTGCGGTAAGCGCGCCCGTATCCGCCGCGGCGGACAGCGAAAGATACAGTGATGTAAACTCAATCCGCACAGTATTCTGGCAACCACTATATAACCCTGGCCTGAAGGCGAAGACGCGTCTCCCAGAATTTGATCACAACGTTACCTTGGTGCAATCTTTGTCGAGTTTGGCGACGGTTTTATTTAAGTACGCCAGTTTGGCGAGGTGACACACCGCCGACGAGGAGTGGCCGACTTCGACCGGCGCGTTTGGCTCTTTGCGCGAGCGCATGCAATGGATCCAGTTTGTGAGGTGCGGCTCAGTCGGCAGGCCGTCTTCGTTTTTGTGAGTTGGCTTTCGGTTTTCGAGATCGCGCCACGGCTCTTTGTAAATACGGTAGCCGCGCTCGCCTTCGGCGAAGATCGGTTCACCGATCACAAGCGTCCCCTTGGTTCCCTGAAAGGTGACTTTCCATCCATTGTCAAAACTGTTGTTGTACGACAAGATCCACGACGCGGTGAATCCATCATATTCATACGAGGCGCTGAACACATCCGGACACTCGCCGCCCAGGCGATACGAGCCGCCCTGCATCACCGCCGAGCGCGGAGTTCCCTTACCCATAAACCATTGAATCAAGTCAAGCAGGTGCACTCCCTGGCCGGTGATCATGCCTGCCGAGTAGTCCCAATACCAGTTCCACTGTATGGCGCGGCGCGGGTCGAACGGGCGTTTGGGCGCAGGGCCGAGAAACAGGTCCCAGTCAAATTCCCCCTGCATTTTAACGTTGGGATTTAATGGATTGACATGCCAATACCACTGGGCGCGCACCAAGGTGACATCGCCTAACACGCCCTGGTCGATGAGTTGTTTGGCTTCGATACACATCGGCGCGCTGCGGCGCTGCATCCCGACCTGGACGATGCGGTCGCTCTTGCGGACGGCTTTGATAATGGTAACGCCTTCTTCGACCGAGAACGCCATGGGTTTTTCGACATAGGCGTCTTTGCCCGCCTCAACGGCGGCGATCAGCTGGGTCCCGTGAAGGTGTTCGGGCGTCGCGATAAACACGGCGTCAATGTCGTTGCGATCGAGCAGGCCCCGATAGTCAACATACGCCTTGGCTTGCTCACCAGCGATTTCGTTGCCCATTTCGCGTTTGGGCTGGTAGGCGTCGGATACGGCGACAAACTCGATCGAAGGGTCAATTTCTTTGGTCAACACCATGAGTCGGCGTCCGCGCCCCCCACAGCCGATTAGCCCGACGCGGATGGCGTCATTGGCGGAATGTGAACTCTTGGGGACGTAAAACGAGTGGATGGCCCCTGCGGCGATGGCGGTTTTGCTGGAACGTTTCAAAAGGTCTCTACGATTGATTGGCTCGGATGTCATGAGGCGCCTCCAGATTGAATATAGCTCAAACATACAATATTCAAGCGCCAATGTATATCGTAAGATTCATGCATTTTCAGCCTGGTTTTAGACGGCTGCCCATTCTATCACACCCATTTAGAGCAACGTTTCGTTTCAACTGAGCGTGAACATTTCATTGTGAAGTTATCAATTGTGGCTCATCCGGGATTTGGGTACTGAATTAAAATTCCCAGACACGATCTCAAGGATGTTTTTTTTATCGTTGTATTTGGCATGGGTACAATTCTGCTCGCTTCAGTGCGGCTGCGCCTTTTTGCACAGGCGCTCCCTGAGTTGCACCCATGTCTGTGTTGGATTGTCTATTATTGATAGGACGAATATCGTTTTTTGACCAAATTCCAGGTCATGCAGCAAGGGAAGTACTCAAATATCGTAAGAACCTGAATAATCAATGTTAGTAATGACTCAATGTTTGAGTGATGTGTTCGTTAAGCAGGTCAGCGACGATTCCGTTTCCGCGGGCGGTGAAATGGGCCGAGTCGAGAAACAGCGTCTCTGTTGACTGGCTGAAGGCTGCCACTTCGCCGATGTCGAGCGTATCAACGCCCGCCTTTGAGAGAACCTCATTCGAGGCATCGACAAAGCGCTGATACACCGCCGGGTAGTTGTCTTTGTAATGCGGCGCCAACTGGTCGATCAGTTCTAGCAGCGCCTCTTCTTCATCGGTTCGCGGTTCTTTTCCACCTAGTTCGGGCTGAAAGACGGCGGTGTATTGCGCGCCGTTTTGTTTGCACCGTTCCGCGATGCGCTGCAGGTTGTCGGTATACGTCTTCACCGTTTTGTTGAAATACGAGTCTGACATTTCGGGGCAGGGCTGGCTGCGCCGCTGGTTTTTGATGGAACGTTCAATGGTCGCCTGGACGGCGTCGTCAATCAGGCGAACGCAAGCGCTCTTTCGCAGCGTGACCCGCATGAAGCGGCCCAGGGCGGAGAACGCGCTGGCCTGAGTATGATAATTGGCCGCCAGCTCGCCCTGAATCTGGGGCAAGACCAGCATGTTGTAGTTCATCTCCTGGCTGGTCTTTTCTTTACCGAGTGAAACCAGGCGGTGCCAGGCGTCGAAGATGTCGGCGTAGGCGTCAACGGTGATGACATAGTCAGGCTCAAGGTCAATCAACTCGGTCTCGAAGTAACGCAGCTCTTGCATCGAGTTATAGCCAATCACCGAGCCATTGATCACGTCGAGCGCCGGGTCGGCGTCAAGCATGGCGGCGAAGGTATCATCGTCGCTGCTGGCGCCAAAGCCGAAGGCGGTGGATGCGCCCAAGAGCAACACGCGAGTTTGGTTGGGGTCTTTCGCGCCGACTTCATCTCCACGCAGGCCAATCGAATTGATTGAGAAATGCTCGGTTTGCTGATTGGGGATAGCGCGATAGAGCAGGTAAGGCGACAGCGCCAGTTTGACCGGGCCTTGGGTGGTCGAAATGGGCTGCCCGTCGTGAGTATGAAACGAAGTATGGTATGGCTCAGGCTGTTTGAAAGGCGGGCGAAAGAAAAATAACAGTTCCGCCAATAGAAACAATGCGCCGAAAAACACAATCGGCGGCAGGGCGGAACGAAGGGTTTGGTTGGTTCGTTGCAGCATGAGGCGGCTCCATGCTAGAGCGGTTGTCAAAAAAATGTGCGTAAAGCGCGCCCGAAGGGCTCAGCGATAGATACAGTTACGTAAACTCAATCCGCACATAATTCTGGCAACCACTATAAAAGCGAGAAACTACACTTTGCGACCGATCATCAAAAACAGGCCGCCGTCGATGTCGAAGATCATCTCGCTGCCCTGGCTCAGCAGGTGGTCGAGTACGGCGCCGCGCGGCTCCGGCTCAAACACCGACTTGCGATAGTCATAGTCGGGGCGGGTTCCAAACACCGCGCTGGGCAGCGCCCTGACAAACTCGACGCCGTTATCGTCAAACCACTGTAATACTTCGTCAATGGTATGCAACGACTCGCGCGGGTTGACGTATTGGTCCATGATCCATGATTTGCGTTTTTCTTCTGACACTTTGTATTGGCGCAGGTAGGGGTCGAACATCGCCACGCTGTCGCCCATGAAGGGGTACATCCATTGGCGTATCACGGTTTTCATGCGGGCGTAGCGGTTGTAGAGGCCAATGATCATGTACCCGCCCGGCTTCACCAGCGGAACGAAGCCGCGAAAGCCGCCCACCGGGTCGTCGGTGGAGTGGAGCACGCCCGTACAAATGAGATAATCAAACGACTCGGGTTTCAGCGGGATGCGAAACAGGTTCATGTGACAGAACGACACCCGGTCGAGCTGGTTTTCGGTTTTGAATTTGGTCGCCAGGCGCAGCGAGTTTAAACACAAATCGACTGACACCACCCGGCGTTGAAACACGCTCAAAAAATTGCCTAGCTGTCCGGTGCCGCAGCCCACTTCGAGGACTTTTGCATGGGGCGGGATGCTGCGGTTAAAGAGATTGGGAAAACCGCGCGCCAGGCTTTTTTCGATCAACGAACCCACGCTGTCGATGTCGTCATAATTGGGGAACGGGTGATTCTCATAAAACGCCTTCATTGTTTGGGTGATGTCTTGGTCGGCGCCTTCGTGAGGGACGAACGCGCGCAGAAAGCCCTCTTCGATAGGAAAGCGCAGGCTATCGTCGCCCTCGCTGATATAACTCTCGCCGTCAAGGCGCATGGGCGCGCCCGTCTTGGGGCATTGCAGCAAGTCATCCAGCGTCCAGGCATGGTTCGTGAGCATTATCGTTTCCTATTAACTAAAACAAAGCGTAGATCAAAAATACGCCTTGGGCGCCGCTGAGTACGACAAGTAAGCCAAGCAGCAACACGATACAAACAACAGGCACAAGCCACCACATTTTGTATTTCAAAAAGAAATAGACCATCTCGCTCAACAGGCCTCGGCGCGCCGGCTTGGGGGCGGTGTCACTCATTAACTCTGTCTCCCAAAACTCTCAAGATCGGTCGTCGGCGCGTCGTGAAACATGGTGTTCTGCTGTTTCGTTTTGGCGAAATTTCGTTCGAGGCGGTTCATACCAAACAGGCGCAAGAAAAAGCCGAACAACATGACGCCGAATAGATACATCAGATAGACCATCAGCCATGAGATGATCAGGCTGAGCCAATGGGCGATGAGCGCAAATACCAAAAACACGCTGCGGCCAATCAGCGGGTAGGCCAGCCAGCCCAACAGTTGAACGCCGCCCATGCTCGCCAATATCGCCGGGAACACCCACCACCCTGTGAAAAGCCAGATCACCGCCGCCATGATAGGCATGCCCAGGCTGCCTGTCAGCAGGCGGTGTTTTTCGGCAGGTTCGCCCGGATAAAACAGATTGGCGCTCATGGCGTCGCCTCCATCGCGGTGAAGTCGCGCATCGGCTTGTCGAGATCAACGCCGGGTTTGGCAACCACTAGGTTGTCAATTACCAGAATGTCGATGTCGGTCATACAAAAACAGTGATACGCGTCGACATGG
The DNA here is from genome assembly GCA_964556895.1 of uncultured bacterium. Taxonomy (GTDB): domain Bacteria; phylum Hinthialibacterota; class Hinthialibacteria; order Hinthialibacterales; family Hinthialibacteraceae; genus Hinthialibacter. The sequence continues at coordinate 35,578 of CAZKYC010000035.1, forward strand.
TCGCAGATGATTGGCTCGCCGCGTACGTTAAAACTGGTGTTCACAATCATGGGGCAGCCCGTCTGTTTGTTAAATTCGGAGACGATGTCGTAGAAGAACGGGTTGCGTTCAGGGTTCACCGTCTGCAGCCGCACCGAGTAGTCAACGTGAGTGACAGCGGGGACGTCTGACCGCGCTACGCCCAGTTTTTCAAAGCCCGCCATGCTTTTGGTTTCGTCTTGATTCACGCGCTTGTTATCATTGATGGGCATGACAAACAACATATACGGGCTGGGGATATCGATATCAAAATAGTCGTTGACGCGCTCCTCTAACACCGCCGGCGCGAAGGGGCGAAACGACTCGCGGTATTTGACCTTGCGGTTAATGCGCGATTGGCTTTCGGGGTCGCGCGGGTCGCCGAGAATACTGCGGGCGCCCAGCGCGCGCGGACCAAACTCCATACGCCCCTGACAGAGGCCGACGATGTGGCCCGCCCCGATCCATTGCGCGATGCGCCCTGGCAGGGCAGCGGCGTCTTCTTGGGTGTAGTCGCGCCCCAAGCCGTCGAGGTATGTTTTGGCGGATGAGGCTTCGACTTTCGGGCCAAGGTAAGCGCCGTTCATGGCGTCGGCGGGATTGCTGCGCGGATTGTTTAATACCTGGTGCCAAACCTGCAGCGCCGCGCCAATCGCGCCGCCGGGGTCATTGGCGGCGGGTTGAATGTAAATATCGTCGAAGAGTTTCTCGCGATAGATGGCGCCATTGGCGACGCAATTGAGCGCTACGCCGCCCGCCAGGCATAACCTCGACTTACCGGTTATCTCCTTCGCGGTCCTGGCGAGGCGTATCATGGCGTCGGTGCAAATCGCCTGGACAGACGCGGCGACGTCCATGTGGAACTGTTCAACCGGGTCCCGCGAATGGCGCTTGGGTTTTCCCAACAGCCGCCCCAGCCGCGCGGCGATCATGGTCAGGCCAAAGGCGTAGCGAAAGTATTTCTGGTTGAGCGCAATCGAACCGTCGTCTTTGACGTCGATCACTTCATCGCGCAGTGCATCGACGTACTTCGGCTCGCCGTAAGGCGCCAGCCCCATCACTTTGTATTCATCAAAATTGACCGCGAAGCCCAGGTATTGGGTCATCGCGCTATAGAACAGCCCCAACGAATGGGGAAAGCGTTGTTCTTTGAGTAACGTGATCGAGGCGCCCTCGCCCACGCCGATAGACGTACACGCCCATTCGCCCACCGCATCGACGACTAGCAGCGCGGCGTTATCAAACGGGCTGCAAAAAAACGCCGACGCCGCGTGAGACTCATGGTGGCGCGAGAAATAGATCGGCCCCTGATAGCCCGGCAGCCGCGCGTCGATTTGTTTGGGGATTTTGAGCTTTTCTTTCAGCCAAACCGGGATGCTCGCTTTAAATGACGCGTAACTTTGAAAGGGAAATTCTAAATAAGACTGCAACAGACGGCTGAAGGTCTGAATGGGTTTGTCATAATAGGCGACCGCGTCAAGCGACTCAGGCGCGACGCCGCCCTCAGCCAGGCAAAACTCGATGGCCTTCTCAGGAAAACGGGCGTCGCCTTTGCGCCGCGAAAAGCGCTCTTCTTGCGCGGCGGCGACGATCCGCCCATCTTTGATGAGGCAGGCGGCGCTGTCGTGATAAAATGCGGATATGCCTAAAATCGCGGTCATTGAGCTGGTTTCTTACGCCCTGTTTCAAAATTGCGTCACAAAAGCGTATCCTACATGGATTCAAGGTTTTCTCAAAGGAAGAAGCGCCCCCCCCGTTTTACAGACGCGTTTCGAATAAACCCACAACGGGGGGAGAAGTTTTCCTTCAGAGTTCATCATTTCAGGCTCATCCGGGATTTGGATACGTTCTCTCAAATTAAATTAAAATTTCCAGACATGATCTCAAGGATGATTTTTTTATCGTTGTATTTGGCATGGGTACAACTCTGCTCGCTTCAGTGCTGCTCCGCCTCTTTGCACAGGCGCTCCCAGAGTTGCACCCATGCCTATTTGGGGGTTTCAATAATTGAAATTCCAAGGCTTCAAAAAAACAATCTCTATTTTTGAGATTGCTTTTAATTAGGGCTCATCCGGGATTTGGATACGTTCTCTCAAATTAAATTAAAATTTCCAGACATGATCTCAAGGATGATTTTTTTATCGTTGTATTTGGCATGGGTACAACTCTGCTCGCTTCAGTGCTGCTCCGCCTCTTTGCACAGGCGCTCCCAGAGTTGCACCCATGCCTATTTGGGGGTTTCAATAATTGAAATTCCAAGGCTTCAAAAAAACAATCTCTATTTTTGAGATTGCTTTTAATTAGTTTATTGTTCACCCCAAAACGTACATTCAGAAAAACTTACTTCTGCAGGTGGATGGTGAACAGGCTGCCTTCGTCGGGAATGCTGTTGACGGTGACGCGGCCATTGTGGGCCTGGGCGATGTGTTTGACGATGGCGAGGCCGAGGCCGGTGCCGCCCATCTTGCGGCTGCGCGCTTTATCGACGCGGTAAAAGCGTTCAAACAGCCGCGGCAGGTGGTCGGCGTCGATTCCGCTGCCCCAGTCTTGGACCAGAATTTGAAGTTCGGCGTGGTTCTCTTTCACCTCGACCAACACGCGGCCGTGTTCATCGCTGTATTTGACCGCGTTATCAATCAGGTTGACCATTGCTTGTTCGATCAGGGCGGGGTTGATTCGGGCGGTCACGTCATCGCCGCACGCCAAATCAATGGTCATAAGTTTTTCAACCGCTCGAGGCTCGCACGACTCAATCGCCGAGCGCAACACGCCTTTGAGACGAATGCGCTCTAACTCAATCGTTTCTTTTTCGGTGCTTTGTTCGATGCGCGACAGAGTGAGCAGGTCTTCGATAATGGCGTGAAGCCGGTCGGACTGTTTGGCGATGATGCCCAAAAAGCGCACGGCGTCGTCGGCGTCGTTCATGGCGCCGTCAAGAAGGGTTTCGACAAAGCCTTTAATTGAGGTGATGGGCGTCTTGAGTTCGTGTGACACATTGGCGACAAAATCGCGGCGAATGTTCTCTAACCGCCTGAGCCGGGTGACCTCATTGAGGACCACCACCGCCCCAATGCGGGCGCCGTCGGCTGACAACAACGGCGCGCCGTTCATCCGCAAGTAGCGCGGCTCGGTTTCAGGCACGATGATTTCATCTTCAAACGGTTCTTCGTTTGACAAGGCGCGGCTGACGGCGTGAAGCAGCCCCGTGTTTCGCACTACTTCGTGCAGCTTGCGGCCATGTGCGGGTTGGATGGTGACGTCCAACAGTTGAACCGCGCCCTGGTTGATCAAAAGGATTTGTTCGTTCTGATCTACCGCGACCACCCCTTCGATCATACTGGCGAGAATGGCTTGCTGTTCGCTGTTTTGGCGGGTGATCGCGCTGACTTGTTCTTCGAGTTGTTCGGCCATCCGGTTCACCGACAGGTTGACGGCGCTGATTTCATCAACGTCTGAATCGTCAACGCGCGCGTCTAGTTCGTAGTGTTCGATGCGGTTCGCCCAGTCTTTGAGGTCGCTCAACGGTTGGCTGATTCGTCTCGACGCGTAATGGCTCAGGCCATAACCGACCACCAACAACACCACACACCACACCGTCAGTTCGAGATACACCGCATAGATGGTTTCGTTGATGGCCTCGAGCGAGAGCGCGGCGCGCAATGCGCCCACCACCTCGCCGTTTACCCGAAGCGGGACGGCGACAAACAGCGTGTTGATTTTGAGAAACCCGCTCTCGCGAATGCTGGCCCCAGTGCGTCCATTGATCGCGTCAGATACTTCTGTGGGGACGCCTGACTGGTGTTCACTGAGAGTGCGACGGGAGGCGCCGACCAAATCGCCTTGAAGATCAAACACCGCCAGTTCATGAAAGGAGGCGTCATTGTGTGAGGCGTCGCCCAAGCGCTTACACAGGGCGTCAACCTGTTCGGGGTCAAGCAGGGGTGTGATTGATAGAACCGAGTCGTCTACTAGGCGGGCGCGGGTTTCGAGCAGGCGGGCCATATTTTGCTCGTAATTATTGCGAAACAGCCCGGTGGTATACCAAGCGACGCCCGCCAACGCAATCAGGACAAGAAAGACATAAGTCGGATACAGCTGCCAATGCAGCCGAAATCGGCGCATTCCTATTCCTTCAATCGATACCCGACGCCGCGAACGGTTTCAATGTAGTGGCCAAACGAGCCGAGTTTTTTGCGCAGCCCGACAATTTGAACATCCACCGAACGCTCTGTCACCGGGTAATCAGAACCGCGCACCGCGTCTATAATCTGATCGCGGGTATACACCCAACCCGGGCGCTGCGCCAAAAAGCGAAGAATACAAAACTCGGTAAAGGTCAGGTCTAACCGTTTATTGTCTAACAAGGCCTCATGACGGCCTGGAATAATCTGAAGGTCATGAATCTGAATCGTCGAATCGTCGTCTTGGTCTTCTTCTTGACGGCGCAATACCGCGTTCACCCGCGCGATGAGCACCCGCGTGCTGAACGGTTTGGTTACATAATCGTCGGCGCCCAGTTCGAGGCCGGTCACGATATCGCTCTCTTCGCCCTTGGCGGTCAACATCACGATAGGAACGCTGGCGGCGGCGGCGTCGCCCTTGAGGCGGCGACAGACTTCGAGGCCGTCTACGCCGGGCAACATCAGGTCGAGTAAAATCAAATCGGGCGAGTTGCTTCTCGCTGTATCGAGGGCTTCTTCGCCCGAAGCAACACAGGTCACGTCATACCCGTTCTTGGCCAAATTATACTCAACTAAATCTAATATGTCTTCTTCATCATCAACAACAAGAATTCGTTTCCGGTTCATTGTGTCACCAACATGAATGTAATAATGTGTAGTTAAGGTAATATCAGCGTGTTAGAAAGACGTTAAAACTGTTAAAATTGATGAAATCTAGGCAATTTTTTTAAGAATGAGCACATTTTTGTTAGAAAACCGTAATATTGAACCAATCCAAAGCGTAAAGAATGGCTGGCGATATGTATACTATTATATTCACCCTATTCATAACAGCAATCATAACGTGCACCTCTTCAAGCGCGAATGAAGAAATTCTGTGGAAGCGCCGCACTGTCGCCAATGTCTCAGAAGGCGCCGACGGCGTTCGCCTGGCCGACGCCAACCACGACGGCCTGATGGATATTGTCACCCCCTGGGAAGAAGGCGGATCGATCAGCGTCTCGCTTCACCCCGGCGTTGAAGATGTGCGCCAACCCTGGCCCACGAAGATTATTGCGGGTGTGCCCGCGCCAGAAGACGCCGTCTGGGCCGACCTCGACGGCGACGGCGTCTACGAAATTGTCACCTGCGCCGAGGGCAAAGAGCGTTCGGTGTGGGTGCATTGGAACACCAGCGGTGGGCCGCTGGGCGAGTGGAAATCTGAGCCGTTCCCACAACTTAAAAACACTCAGCTGTGGATGTACTGCACCCCAGCGCAAGTTGATGGATTGAACGGAACCGACTTGATCATCGGCTCTAAGGGTCAAAACGGCTCGGTCTCATGGTTGCAATCACCGCCTGACCCTGCCATTCTTAAAGACTGGAAACTACGAAAGATCACCGATGCAGGTTGGATCATGTCGCTGATCCCTTTTGGAGATGAACACGGTGTATTGACTGACCTGTTTGTCACCGACCGAAAGAACAACACCCGCGCGGCGAAACAGTTTCATTTATCACCATCCCACTCATTTGGCGAACATGTCATCGGTTCTGAGAACCAGGAAGCAATGTTCATGGACGCTGCCGACCTCGACCAAGACGGCCTGTTAGATTTTGTTGTCGCAACCTATGCGGATGAGATTGACTTCCACCGTCAGGTCAGCAAACATGGGTGGAAAATTCAAACCGAATCTTGGACGATCAAACAACCGCCCAACTCCGGCACAGGAAAGAGCGTAAGAGTCGGCGACATCGACCTCGACGGCGATATGGACCTCGCCCTCACCTGCGGGAATTCGAAAAACAAACACGGCGTAATGTGGCTATCATACAAAGAATCCATCAAAGAGACCGAATGGCAAATGCACGACATCGCAGGCCTCGAAGGAACCAAGTTTGACCGCATCGAATTGATTGATCTCGATTCAGACGGCGACCTCGACCTGTTGACCTGTGAAGAGCGCGAAGGCCTGGGCGTTATCTGGTATGAAAACCCAACGCGATAAAGCAGGAGAAACCATGAAACGTCTACATTCAATATTCATTTTGGGTAGTATTTGTCTACTGTCTAATTTCGCTTCATCTCAAGAGACAATTGTCTTGTGGCCGGGCGGCGCGCCCGGCGCGGTCGGCAGCGAAGACGCCGATATCCCTACGATTGAGGCCCATCTTCCCGGTGAGAGAAATAATACGGGCGCGGCGATAGTGGTGTGCCCTGGCGGCGGCTACGGTCACCTAGCGATGGACCACGAAGGCCAACAGGTAGCCGATTGGTTAAACCACCGCGGCGTTGCGGCGTTTATCTTGAAATACCGCATCGCCCCGCGCTACAAACACCCTGCGCCCATTCACGACGCCCAACGCGCGATTCGAACGGTGCGCAGCCGCGCCGATGAATTCAACATCAACCCTGACAAGATCGGCGTCTTGGGGTTCTCAGCGGGAGGCCATTTGGCCTCCACCGCTCTGACCCATTTCGACCTGGGCAAGGCCGGCGCCAAAGACGCTATCGACCGGGCGAGTTGCCGTCCTGATTTTGGGGTGTTGGTGTATCCGGTGGTTGCGCTCGACGGGCCATACGCCCACATCGGTTCGCGCAACAATTTGCTTGGTAAAAACCCGCCTCAGAAAATGATCGACCTGTTCTCAAATCATAAACAGATCAAAGAAAACACCCCGCCTGTGTTTTTGTTTCACACCAATAACGATACCGGCGTCCCGCCTGAGAACAGCGTGTTGTTTTATATGGGGCTGAGAGAGAAAAGCATTCCGGCGGAGTTGCACATCTACGAACCGGGCAAGCACGGCCTTGGCCTCGCTCAAAGCGAGCCTGCGCTGAGAGACTGGCCCGACCGCTGTATCAACTGGCTCATAACGCGCGGGATCATTGAGTAGGCTAAGTTGATTATTTGTTTTTTGCAATCAATGGAATAGCGTTTAACGCTTCTATTGCTAAGTCATATATACCAAAATAATCGTATCTACGCCCAAACTTTGGCGTCCAAAAACGTCCATGCGCTAACCAATGTCGATACTTAAAGGCGCCCTTTAAGTCTTGGATAATTGTTTTGTATTCATTGTCTTGACTTTTCCATGTATCTAATAAATCATCTTCTAATGATATAAGGTTGCCTTTTTGTTTATGTATTTCTCTGAAAACTCGTGACACACTGTCTTTGGTTCTCATATAAACCCGTTGGTAAAAATCTAACTTAAAATGTGCTTCGATAGATGACAGGATAGAAAATGAAGCCAAGCGCTGTTCTTCAGCCAAACTTTTGTTTAGTTCATTGTCTAATTCTTCTTTTGTATAACCAATGAACTTGTTTAAATTAAGGGGTTTTTTAAAATACGCTCTTAACGCATCTTCAGTATTGGAATGCATTTTAGCAATTTCGTTTGGGTGAAGAACTTCATCAGAAGGTGTAATTCGTGATTTTATTTTGAAACATCAACCAAAGCGGCAAAAAATGATTCTTCGTCAAGTGTTGTTAAATCGGTGTAGGGAGGATTAGAAACAATTTTCCATTGACTTATACTTTCTTCAAGATTAACCGCTTCTTCATTCTCTTGACCAAATTCTTTTTCATTAAAGAGAACTAACCTTTTTACGCCACTTGGCCCTATAAGGTCTACTCGCCCACTCGCCCCAATAACATTTAGACCAACAGGTGTAACTTTGACAATTATTTTACCAATTACAATTGATATTTCTTCTACTTCATACTGACCAACGTATTCTTCATCAATTATTTTTACCGATTTATTAACATTAAGTTTATTGCCTCTTCGCTATTTAGTGTGGGTAGGGGGTAAAACCTCCGGGAGTTGGAATT